>CAXTUW010000003.1:127476-194615 GCA_964247595.1 uncultured Acidobacteriaceae bacterium
GGTTGGGGGTTGGTCTCTCTTTGTTCCTAGTTCAACCCCCCCGGGGGCGGTGCCGCGTAGCTTTGGGGGCCACGGCATTTTGTGTTCCCAAGCAGAATGTCTTCAGCCTGAATGGCGATGTATGGCATCGGATAGTGCAAGAAGCTAAAACTCCAGAATCTGGCTCGTGGTCGCTGAAGTGTTGTGGACTGGCTGTGGCTAGGTGTTGAGAGCATTTTTTGAGGATCCATGAAGCAATTGACTCGTCTTCTCTGGCCGGCTGCGGCGTGGTCCTTCACCACGATCCTGTGTCAGCCGTCGTGGGCGCAGAGCGCTCCGTTCTGCCATACCTCGTTGGGTGCCGTGACCTCCATTGAACCGCTGCGGAATGGTATGTTGCTGCATGCAGGAGACGCTGTCGAGCAGATTACGGCCTTGCGCGATGATGTGCTCCGCGTACGGATCTCCCGCACCGGTAGCTTGCCGGAGGATGCGTCCTGGGCGGTGCTGCCCAGCGCGCGTTTGGCCTCGGTAGCGGTTCAGGCCGTGACCACCGGCGAGGACGCCGGCTTCCGCACCGCGCAGATGCAGGTCTCCGTCCGGCGCAGCGACCTCACCCTCACGGTGCGCGACATGGCCGGCAATATCGTCCAGCAGCAGGCGAAGCCGGTCTGCTTTGATGGTCACGCGTTCACGCTCACCAACGTGATGCCCGACGACGAACACTACTTCGGGCTGGGCGATAAGACCGGCGGCTTCGACCGCCGTGGGCAGGCCTTCACGCTCTGGGCTACGGACTCCTATCGCTTTCAGGAGGCCACAGACCCCATCTACAAGAGCATTCCTTTCTTTCTCACCTTTCGTGCCGGTCAGTCTGGCGGCGTGCTTCTCGACAACACCTGGCGTACGGACTTCAATTTCGGTCGAACCTCCCCCAACACCTATACCCTGGGCGCGGAGGACGGGCCTCTCGATATGTATGTCCTTCTTGGGCCCACGCCACAGGGAGTGGTGAAGACCTACGCCTGGCTCACCGGCACCCCGTCCCTGCCCCCGAAGTGGGCTTTGGGATTCCAGCAGTCCCGTTTCAGCTACAGCCCGGAGAAGAAGCTGATGGATGTGGCGGAACGACTGCGCGCGGACAGTATCCCGGCGGATGCCGTCTATCTCGACATCGATTTTCAGGATAAGAATCGCCCCTTCACGATCGACAAGACGGCCTTCCCTGACTTCGCCGGGACCGTTGCAAAGCTGAAGGCGATGCATCTGCACACCGTCGCGATCACCGATCTGCACATCGCGAACGCGCCAAACCAGGGCTACGCGCCCTATGACACCGGAACGGCTGAAGACCGCTTTGTGCACAACCCCGACGGCTCAGTCTTCACGGGTGTTGTGTGGCCGGGGCCGAGCGTCTTCCCTGACTTCACGCAGACCTCCGCACGCGCGTGGTGGGGCACGCTGTACAAGCCTTTCATGGCCGACGGCGTGGATGGCTTCTGGAACGATATGAACGAGCCCTCGGTCTTCAACACCCCCTCGAAGACCATGCCGCTGGATGTCGTCCATCGCATCGATGAGCCTGGCTTTGCCAAGCGCACGGCCACGCATGCTGAAATCCATAACGTCTACGGTATGGAGAACGTACGTGCGACCTTTGAGGGCCTTCTTCGCATTCATCCCGATAAGCGGCCCTTTGTGCTCACACGAGCCAGCTATGCCGGTGGTCAGCGCTATGCCGTGACCTGGACCGGCGATGACTCGAGCACATGGAATCACCTGCGCCTGAATACCTTTATGCTCAAGAACCTGGGCCTGAGCGGCTTCAGCTTTGCCGGTGCGGACATCGGCGGTTTTGCCGGATCGCCGCCGATGGATCTGCTTACCCGCTGGCTGGAGATCGGTGCGTTTCAACCCATCGACCGTGACCACACCGAGAAGGGTACGAACGACCAGGAACCCTGGGCTGGAGGCCCCGAAGGGGAGGCGATTCGCCGTCACTACATCGAGGAACGCTATCGCTTGATGCCGTACCTCTACACGCTGGCGGAAGAGACAAGCCGCACAGGCCTGCCCATGATGCGGCCGCTGTTTCTCGATTACCCGGACGCGGCCTCTGACCGCCATCCACTCGACGTCGATCCCATGTCGGCCGGCACATTTCTTCTGGGCCATGACGTCTTGATTGCGGCCTCGCCCTATCCCGAGGAGCCGGACGCCTATACCGTCGAGTTCCCCACCGCGGTTTGGTACGACTACTGGACCGGTGAGCGCGTGCAGCCGGCCGCGGCCCGCCCCCAGACGATCAATTTCGTGCCAACGGGCCTGCCCCCTGCCCCGTCTGTTCCCCTCACGACGCAGGTTCATCCCACCTTGGCGAACTTGCCTGTCTATGTGCGCGGTGGCGCGATCCTGCCGATCGCTCCCGTAACGCAGAGCACCTCCGAGATCCCCGTCGGTCCGCTCACGTTGCGTGTCTTTGAGGGCCCGGACTGCCGGGGCAGCCTGTATCTCGATGATGGCGAGAGCTATGCCTTTCAGCACGGCCATTTCCTGCGTATGAGCTTCACGTGCAGCGCCGAAGGGGATGGTCTCCATATCAAGCTGTCCCCGCATGAGGGCGATTATCCGGCGTGGTGGAAACAGGTGCGGCTTGAGTTACATACCCTCAAACCATTACAGGGGAGCGCGCTCGCCGGAACCAAGAAGATTCCGATGCAGATGCAGGGAGACGCCGCTGTGATTGATTTGCGCGACGACGGCCAAGGCCAAACGGTCGTTGTGCGGTGAGAAAGTACAGCGCGTTGCAACTTCGGCCGTTCCATACCCGGTATCTGCTTGTGCTGCTGTGGGCGACAGCCTGGGTCACCTGCACGCGTGCACAATCGCCGCGGATGGTCTTCGCGCATTACATGGTCACCAATGGCGATTACGTCGGAGACAATGGCCACAACGAGGAAGAGAAGATCGCAGGGTATGAGCGCGAGATGCGACAGGCCCAGGCTCTTGGCATTGATGGTTTCGCGCTGAATGTCGGTGGCTGGCTGCAACAGACTTATTACATTCGCTTTACCGGCGAGATCTTCGAGGCGGCACTGCGCTTGCACAGCGGCTTCAAACTGATGTTTTCGGCGGATATGTGCTGCGGAAACGGGGTCGCCGATGTTGAAGACATGATGCGGCGCTTTGCAGGTAATTCCCGCTATGGAGATATCTACTTCAAACAGGATGGCAGGTTCGTGCTGACCACCTTTGCCGGCGATAAGTTGGGTGTCCCCGCCTGGCAGCAGATCCGGGCGGACCTGGAGCACGGCACAAATCCGTCCCACTCCCTCGAACCAACGGCGTTGGCACAGGTAGCCGGTGCGCCGAACAATGCCCCCCTGCGCATCTTCCTGGTTCCCTCATTCTTTTGGGGTGGCGAGTTGCCGATGGCAGCGGACGTGCAAAGCGGTGTGACGCAATGGCGGTCGACGCTTGACGGAGCGTTCTATTGGGGCATCGCAGGCGTACCCGGATCCCAGAATCGTCTCGACCAGCTGCCGAGCAGCAAAGCCTATGCCGATGCGCTACACCGTGCCGGCAAGCTCTACATGGCACCTATCTGCTTGGGGTTCTGGGGTGCGAATGCAAATCGTTACTACGAGTACAGCGGCGGCAGCGGCATGGGCAGGATGTGGAAGGATGCCATCGACTCCACCCACCCAGAATGGGTCGAGATCATTACCTGGAATGACTTCATCGAGGGAACATATGTCAGTCCCATTGACGATCCCAACCGCTACTCCAATGCCAACTTTTTAGGCGGCACCGGTGTCCCTCCAGGTACATTGGGGTACTTTCACAGCCACGCCGGGCTGGATCCCTTATTGGCTTACTATATCCGCTGGTATAAGACTGGGACTCAGCCCCCGATCACCCGAGAGGCTCTGACTTTTTTCTATCGTACGCAGGCGGCCTCCGCCGCTGCACCCACGCCGCCAGTGGATCATCGATATGGTCCGGTTGCCGATGTGATCTACGTGACCACCCAACTCACGGCACCGGCTGTCCTGCATGTGACCTCGGGTTCAAGGCATACCACATTGAGTCTGCCTAAGGGCCTCTCGGACATGACCGCACCCTTCGAGGTTGGATCCACTCCGGAGTTCGTACTTGAAAGGAACGGCGTACCCATTCTGTCCGGCTCTGGGACAGACAAGATCGAGGAGAGCCCTCGTTATAAGAACTTCTACGATTCCACAGGATCGCTGTTGGGACCTGTTGCCGTTCCATAACGCCGGCCGGCATTGATCCACTGCATCAAGTCAAGTCAATCAGGTCAGGCAAGCGCGATGCTACACTTGAGTTTTGGTAGAGGCGATTGCGCGAAGGGTTAACCTCATCCCCCCTTGCTACAACGAGCTCTTCTTTTCATCTCTAAGCCCGAAGGTTACATCCCGGTTTATGGTCATCCTGCTGGTTGTTCTTCACGTGATTCTTTGCCTGTTCCTGATCGGCGTTGTTCTCCTGCAGCAAGGCAAGTCGGCTGACCTGGCCGGGGCGTTCGGCGGCGCAGGTTCGCAGACGGCCTTTGGACCGCGCGGGGCTTCGAACCTGCTCACCAAGCTGACGACATGGTGCGCTGTGCTGTTTATGCTGACCTCGATCGGCCTTACGATTGCCATGGCACGCACAAGCGGCCACCGTTCGGTGCTGTCCGGAACGCCTTCCGGCATGACGACCCCCGCCAAGAGGTAACTTCGCCTTTACGATCGGGGAACGCAGGCTGCGGCCTGCGTTTTCCTTTGCCACGCGGCACACCGGACCGCTAGCCAAACCACCATTCAGAGCGCCAAGAGGAGCGCGCCCATGATCCGTGAGACCTTTCCTGTCGGCCCGTTGCAGTGCAATTGCACCGTGCTGGGAGACCTCCCTTCCGGTGCAGCTACCGTGGTGGATCCGGGTGCCGAGATTGCACGCATTCTGGCCGTGCTCGCCAGGCACAATCTTCATCTGCAGCATATCGTCGTCACGCACGCGCATATCGATCACATCGCCGGAGCGCTGGCATTGAAGGAGGCAACCGGTGCGCCCATTCTGTACAGCGAGGCCGACCTGCCGCTGGTAGCCATGATGGATGTTCAGGCCGGCTGGCTTGGCGTTGCCACGCCCGAGGTGGCACCGCCGGACCACGCACCCGCCGATGCGGAACAGTTGAGCTTCGGCGAGCGAGCGCTGAATTTCTGCACACGCCCGGGCACACGGAGGGGAGCCTGTGCGTCTACCTGCCGCACGAGGGGCTATTGCTTGCGGGCGACACGCTTTTTGCGGGTTCGGTGGGCCGTACGGATCTGCCCGGCGGCAATCATCGCAAGCTGATCGCCAGCATACGTGAACGTCTGCTGCCACTGCCGGACGCCACGGTCGTGGTCCCGGGACACGGCAGGGAGACAACCATCGGTGATGAGCGTGCCACGAATCCGTTTCTGAGTGAGTAGCCCACTACCCTCAATCTATGGGCAGCAACGAGAGCCCTTCCGCCCAGAGCTCCGGAGGCGTGAGCAGACTCACAACGCACCGGCCCGGTGGCAGTCCATAGAACGCTCCGGGCTGCACAAGCACGCCGCGCCGCATCGCAGCCAGTGGAAATTCTTCGCCCTCCACGGTCGATGGAACCCGCAGCACGGCAGTCCAGCCGCCCTCAACGCTGAAGCGGGATGCCATGCTGCCTGTGAGTCTCGCGTCCAACAACCGCAGATTACTGCCAAGTCGATCCCTGATCCTGCCCTGCACGGCATCGCGCTCCGCGAGCCAGTGCGGCAAGGCAAACTGCACCGGCGCATTCAGGGAGAGAAAGGTATCCGCGATGATTTCGAGCCGCTCCATTGCGGACTGCACAAGGGCCGCAGGGCCACAACTGGCAATCCAGGAGAGCTTCATTTGCGGCAGCGCGCAGATTTTACTCAAGCCGCTCAGGACAAAGCACAGACACTCAGAGGCTTCCGTCGTGAAACTTGGCGCAGCACGCGAAGTTTTCGCGGCAGCGCGGATGGGGTAATCCAGAAAGACCTCATCGGCAATCAGAGCGATGCCACGCTCCGCGCAGAGCCCCTGCAAGAGCTTCCGCTCGGCCGCGCTGACGTAGTTGCCGGTTGGGTTATTGGGATGAACGACCACCAGAGCACGCGTGCGAGGCGTGATCGCTGCTTTCAGAGCCTCGATGTCAATGCTCCAGCCGTCTTGGGTTAAGGCGGTCGCCCCGGGATCATAGTGCAGCGGGTACTCGCGCAGCACCACGTCATCAAGCTGCGCCAGCAGATCAAACAGCGGGTAGGTTGGCCGCGCAATCAGCACCTCGTCGCCCGGGTCGCACAGCAGGCGAAAGAGGAAGCTGTACGCTTCGCTGGTGCTGGTGGTCAGGCAGAGCCGCTCCATCGGGACCGCAGCACCACCATCGCGGTAGTAGGCCGCAACCGCCATGCGGGCTGCCGGCGTGCCGAGAGGGTCCGGGATGTAGCGCAGCGCGCCGGTATCACCGAGCGGGGATAGAAGCCTTTCGGGATCTGGTCCGAGGCCACAGGTGGTGGGGTTTGAAAGCGTGAGGTCAATACGCGGTGCCAGCCGCTGACGTGCCTGAGCCCACTCGTTCTCACCGGAAGGCCAGGCGGTACGCCGTGAAAAAAGCATCGTGATGGAAGCATAGCGGCTGGCTCTTGAACCGGGCTGTCCGGCACGGTCGCTTATTATGGCGTGGATGTCCTCGAACCTTCACACCCCCACAATTAAGGCCGTACTGTTTGATTACGGCCTCGTGCTGACCGGCCCGCCGCACCCGCCCGCCTGGGCAGCCATGAAGTCCCTGTTTGGCGCAGGAGAGGCAGACTTCCACGCCGCCTATTGGCGCCCTCGACATGAATATGACCTTGGCACCTTAAGCGGTGCGCGCTACTGGAATGCGGTGGCGCGGGAGCTCGGCCACACACCTTCTGAGGTCACACTCCGCTCCTTGCTCGCAGCGGATGTCGAGCTTTGGACACAGCCCAACCAGCCCATGATTGACTGGGCCGCCACGCTGCAAGCGGCCGGTGTGCGCACCGGCATTCTCTCCAACCTCGGCGATGCCATGGAGGAGGGCGTGCGGGTCCGCTGCCCGTGGCTGCGCGGCTTCCACCACCTCACGTTCTCTCACCGTCTCCGCACCGCCAAGCCGGATCTCTCCATCTATCGCCACGCGGCAGAAGGCCTCGGGGTACAGCCTGCGCATGTGCTCTTCATCGATGATCGCGAGGACAACATCGCCGCCGCACGTCAGGCCGGGATGCACGCCATTCAGTACACCCACCATGCAGAGTTCTTAGAACGAATGCGTGCAGCGCAGCTCGACTTTCTACTCGAACCTGCGACCAAAGTGTGAGCGCAATCCCGTGCGGTAACCGCTAAGCTCAACCTTGGCGTCCCAAACGGGACACCAAACCCTGGCGGGTGACGGCACGTTTGCGAGAAGCCGTTCGCCGGCAGGTCATCTTCCCTGGTGATGAGGTCGGGCTGCACTCTGAGCTGTGCCGCAGCCGTGCCATGATGAAGAACCTTCGCACGCCGCTTCGCCTTTGGGCATTTGCCCTGCTCTTGCTGTGCACCGCGGCGAGACCGTTTGTTGCGCAAACCGTGACGCTTGCCGGCCTGCGTGGATCGGCGAACCATGGCAGCTTCAAAGCGGCGCAGTATGCGAACGACGGCAGCCTGGTTCTCCTCTACGATCAGGGCGACGGTCTTCGGCTGTTACGAACTGATGCGTCAGGGAACACGATCGAAGCGCAAACGATCCTAGGTGCGGCCGGGGATACCGGCGTGGCGCTCGCTCAGGATCCCAGCGGCGATCTCTATGTCGCCGGCACATCCACGAGTGGCTCTCTCACCGGAACTGTGGGAACGGCCTTTCCACAACCGGCGGACACCTCCACAAATTCTTTCGTGGCAAAGTTCGACCCAAATTTCCATCTGCTCTTCCTCACCTTCTTCGGTGCGGGGATAACGGCCGTTACCGGCGTCGCCGCTTCCGCCGATGCGGTGTTTGTCACTGGCGTAACCTACAGCAGTAGCCTCCCTGTCACGAGCGCCGCCGTGCAACGGCAAGTGGCGAGCGGATCGGTTGCGAACGGCTTCGTCGAGCGCTTCAACTCGGACGGCAGCAGTTTGGTCTATGCAACCTATCTCACGGGTGCCGACGGCGATACCCATCCAGGTGCCCTAGCCGCTGATGGAGTCGATAACGTCTACATCGCCGGCGAGACCTCGGCTGGCGGACTGCCCACCGTAGCCGCGCTTGAGCCGGCCATGCACGATGCCACTGCGGGGTTTCTCTCCAAACTTACACCGGCGGGCGATGCCTTCAGCTTCTCAACCTATATTCCCGGATCCGGGATTACGGGATTGGCATTCGACGCCTCGACACACTCCTTGCTGCTGACCGGGAACGTGGCCCTGGGTGAATTTCCCGTGGCGACGGTCTCCGGGCCGATCGCGAATATGCCCTATCAGGCACTGCTGCGGGTGAGCGAGGATGGGCAGAATGTTTTGGAGTCCGTCCTGCTCGCTCCCGGCACCTCGAGCACCGTGACTGCCGCACCCGGGGGCACCGCCTGGATCTCCGGATCGCTGTCGGTACCGCTCGACACGACCAACGGTGTCGGCGACAGCTATCTCCTGCACGCGACCAAAGCCGGCAGCATCGATATGCTGACACGTTTTGGCGGCCTGCCCGTTAGCGATTGGAACTACGCCAGTCTGACCAGCCAACCGGCTGGAGCACCTGCCGTCACTGGGGATGGCAGCGCGGCGACCCTCACCTCGACACTGACTGCCAGTGTAGGCGCTGCCCTGGCTCCCACCGAGCATTTCGATCTCCCGCTTCTTGCCGGACCATCGACCGCACTTCCGAGTCAGCCTTCAGATCTGTTGTCTGCCACGTGCGGCGGCCTAAGCCGGTGCACCGGCAGCACGGGCATGCTTGCGACTGTAGTTGCCAACGTTGTGTCACCGGCGCTTAGCCTTTCGATCGGTGATCTACCCAATCTTACGCTCCGAAATCTAGGGGCTGGCACGGCCCAGAACTTGGCCATTACAGCCAGCGGTTACGGAGTCGCTACAGACTGCGGCAGCACGCTGCTGCCATGGGCGCAATGCGCGATTGCGCTCTCCGGAACCGGCCCGGGCAGCATCACGGTATCGGCTGCGAACGCCGCAGCGGTGATCTTGCCCTTGCCCGCGAGCTCAGCATCCGCCCGTTTGCTGGCCCTCAGCACAGCCGAACTCGACTTCGGCATCGTTACCGCCTCCAGTTCCCCCATCACACGGACCCTGACGGTCACGAACCTCAGCGGAGAGGCACAAAGCTTTGCTTCGGCCCCGGACGGCGTCCCCGGATCGCCGCCGTACACACTCATTGAGGTTGCCAGCAGCTGCGCGGGGAGCGCCTCGGCGCACACGGTCGCGGCAAACAGTGCGTGCACGGTTACGCTCGGCCTTTCAGCTTCGGCCGACGCCGCCAACGACGGGCCCGTGCGCGCGGCCTGGCAGATCGGCGGCCGCGATGTCGCCGTAACCGGCATTACGCAGGCGGCGACGCTATCGCTCTCCTCGGCAAGCATCGACTTCGGCCTGCGCCTGAGCGGCATCACCCCCGCTCTGCCCCGTTATCTGTATCTTTCAAACAGTTCCAGGACTCCGAGCGCGCACACGCCTGTAACCCTGCCTCCCAGCTCACCCTTCACGGTGATCGATGGCTGCCCATCCACCCTGGAGCCAGGGAGCGTCTGTCGGATCACGATCACTTATGCGGAAGGCACTGCACCCGCCACCGATAGCGTCACGCTCACGCTGGATGCTGGGCTGAGCGTACCGATCATCGGCGAGGTGCTCGCAGCACCGTCCGCTCCTGGGCAAGCAGCGAACCCCGGACTTGCTGTATCACCGGCTGTTTTTGCTTTTGAGAATCCAGTGGTGACTACGGAGACCTCTGCCACAAATGGCGTCATCGCGCTCAAGAACACAGGGACCGACGCACTTCCGCTGCGTGTCGGGGTCATCGGGGATTTCCAGTTCACGAGCGGATGCCCCGCTACACTGAGCGCGGGCGCTGGCTGCAATCTCTACGTGGCATTCATGCCATCCCAGCCCGGGGTTCGTGACGGTCTGCTGAGCCTCACGACGGGCAGTAATTTCACCCCGACCACGGTGCCCCTCACAGGCGTGGGTGCTCCCTTATTGCCCGTGAGTAATGGAGAGCTCTCCCTGGGTCAGAGCCTGGTGGGCGAACCCGCCTTCGCCTGGTACAAGGTGCAGGCACCGGTATCATCGCTCACGGCATCGGCCAGCGGCTCGGCCTTCGGCGTAGCGATCGTCGAGGATAGCGGAACGGGCCACGGCTCAGCTCCAGCCTCCGCATTCGCCCCGTCGGCCACTGGGGCATGCGGAAATTGCTGGCTCGGAGTCGCCTTCGTCCCGCAAACGGCCGGTCCGGCCGGCTCGACGCTGACGCTCTCGACCGGAGCCGGCGGAGCGCCGTACCGGCTCACGCTGGAGGGCGAGGGGATCCCCCTTACCGGGTTGGTGCTGACACCGGTCACACCGGATTTCGGCACCGTGCCTCTGGGGAGCGTCTCCCCTCCACTAACGTTCACACTGGCGAACCTGCTCTCCCCCGGTGCCCCGGTCACGATAGAAAGCATCCAGGCCACGGGCGACTTTTCCGTGCTTTCCACCAAGATCGGCGGACCCTCCTGCACGGGAGTGCTCATCTCCACCGCGTCCTGTCCTGTGACCATCACCTTCACGCCTTCCGTTATCGGAGCGCGTACCGGCATGTTATCGATCGTGACATCCGCAGGGACAGCCAGCGTGACCCTCAGTGGAAGCGGCGCGGCAACCAACATGTTGAGTATCGACCCGATTGCACTGACATTCAGCAACGGACCCGCCAATGGAAGCTCAGCACTCGCCGCGGACGCGACAGTGACGCTGACCAACACGTCCGCCAGCCCAATCGCGATCGGTGCAATTTCGACTTCTTCGCCAAGCTTTGCCGCGAACAGCACATGCGGCACGCTTCCAGCTGGTGCGATCTGTTCGGTGAATGTACGTTTCACTCCCGGCATGGATCAGGTCAGCGCGACGCTTACAATCCCTGTCACAACCACGACGAACGCGCTGGTCTCGACAATGGTCTATACCGTTCCACTTGCCGGGAATTACACTAGCGGTGAAGCCGGATTGCTGCTTGTGCCCTCGGAGCTGAATTTCGGCTCGCAAGCCGTGGGCACCCTGGGACAGACGCGTCAGCTAACCTTGCTGAACACCTCAACCAGCACCCAACAGATCACGCTGAATGTGCCACAGCACTTTCCGCTCGCTGCGCCATTTGGTTGCACCACGCTGGCACCCGGCGCGAGCTGCACCTTTGCCGTAAGTTTTCTGCCTCAGACCGGAGGCGCGCTGACGGGGTCATTGCTGTTGACCGGCAGCTCCGCAAGCGGCGAGACCTCCCAGGCAATCGGCTACCTGCTTGGCTATGGCGAGGCTTCCGGCAAGCTCACCCTCACCGGCCGGCCCATCCCTAACCTCCCGGTTGACTTCGGGACGGTCGCCTCCGGAGGAAGCTTGGGACAGACCCTGACCTTAACAAACTCAGGTTCCGGTCCACTCACGATACGGCACGTCATGAGCGCGCCACCGTTCCTCGCTACTGTCACCTGTGGGCAAGTATTGCTGCCCTCCGATACGTGCCTGATCACCGTTAACTACTCTCCTGTGTACGAAGTGCCGAGTGGGGCTACCGCACCGCCGCCGCGCGCGGATGCTGAGACCCTGCTGATCGAAAGCGATGCCGCGTCTTCGCCGGATACAATCGACCTGAGCGGAACCGCCTTACCGGCTTTTGAGCCTGGCGCGGCCAGCGTACCTAAAGTGGCCATTTACACGCTCTCTGAAGGCGCGCTGACCTTCGCCAACACCCAGGTGGGCAATCGTTCCCCCTCACAGACCATTACCGTACTCAACACAGGCACGGCGTCCGTGAGCTTCAGCGCGGTTCTGCCGCCCACAGACTTTGCGGCCACAACCACCTGCGCCACACTGCTGCCCGGCGCATCCTGCACTCTTGCTGTCACTTTTATACCGGGAGAGGGCTCGACGGCGACAGCACGCGCAGGGACGCTCGCTATTCAGTCCAATGCTGTTGATGCACTTGAATTTGTCAATATTCTAGGCATGTCGACGCCTTCGCCCTTGGTACTCTCTTCGCTCAGCCTGGACTTTGGTACGGTCGAACTGGGTGGCATGAGTCAACTCGCGCTTACGGCTACGAATGCGGCTTCATTGCCCATTACATTCGGCTCAGCGACGGTTACGGGCAACTTCACAGTCGCATCCTCCAACTGCCCAGGCCCTGGAGCGCCACTGCCGGCCGGACAGAGCTGCACGCTGATTCTCACCTTCACCCCGGCAGCCAGCGGTACACGCGTCGGCACACTGAGCCTGCCGACCAGCGCGGCAGAGACGCCGCTCACCGTGGCACTCTCCGGGAGGGCAATCGCCTCCAGACTTCAGATAAGCCCCGGCGCCTTGAACTTCGGTAGCTTAAGCGCTAGAGCCTCGGCACCGTTGACGCTCAATGTGGTCAACAACGGATCGGCTGCGCTGACAGGCCTGCGCTACGCCATCTCCGGTGCCAACGCGGCGGAGTTCGCGATCACGAAGCCTTGCCCGGCGAGCGACTATTCGCCTTTCGCCGGTTGCACCATGGAGGTATCGTTTACTCCCACAACGGTGGGAGTAAAGAGCGCTACGCTGACGTTCAGCAGCTCCGATCCAGCCGGACCCATCGGGATCACGCTTTCGGGGACCGGCACACCGGCCGGAGGATTCCTTCTATCGGCGCAGGATGGCTCCACAGCCACCGCTACGGTTCCCCTAGGTGCCTCCGCAAACTTCGAGCTTACCGTGACCCCGCAGGGCGGCTACACGGGTTCCGTCGCGCTCACCTGCCAGCCACTCTCCCCGGCACCCTACGCCAGCTGCTCCCTGCTTCGATCGCAATTTGCCCTACATGGCGGCGCTGTTGTATCCACAGCGATCATCACGACGGTCGCGTCCGTTCGCTCCAGTTCCCTTGCGCTATGGAACTTGTTCTTGCTAATACCCCTGCCAGTGCTGGTGCGAAGGCGGCATACGCTGGGGAGATGCGTTCTTGTAGCGATCATGGTCGCCATGAGCGCGGGACTGATCGGTATCGCCGGCTGCGGCAGCGCTGCCAGCAGTGGCCTCGCCCTGACACCCGCCGGGACCTACCAGTACCAGGTCACTGCGAACGCGCTAAATGGTTTACAGCTGAGTTCGTCCGTTACCCTTACCGTCATCGTCCAGTGAGTCAGCCCAGCCAGGCGATCTCATCGCACCGGTGCGGCACTTGCAACCGGAACCCGCTCCACGATCTCGATCCCAAACCCCTGCAGTGCAGGCACGTGGGTGGTGTGATTGGTCAGCAGGCGGATGCGGCAGATGCCAAGATCCGAGAGAATTTGTCCCCCCAGGCCGACCTCCCGCAGGATTCGCTGCTCGGGATCCGCGCCACGCTCACGTCCTTCGGTGCGATGAAAGATCATGCGCTTCGGCTCCGTAATATCAGAACCCCGGTCCAGTCCAAACCCGCGCTGGGTGTGGTGAAGATAGATCAACGCTCCCCGGCCGGCCTGAGCGATCATGCGCAGCGAGGCGTCGATGGTAGCGCGGCAGTCGCACAGCGCCGAGCCGAAGACGCTCCCCGCCAAGCAGTGCGTTTGCATGCGCACCAGCACTGCCTCATGGGCCGTGGCCGCCCCTTGCAGGTCTCCCATCACGAGTGCAAAGTGCGCTTGCCCGCCCTCGACCTCGCTCTCATACTCCACGGTTCGGAACTCACCGAAAGGTGTCGGCAGAGTCCCCTCCGAGGCGCGATGGATGTATCGCTCATTCTGCATGCGATAGCGGATCAGCTCTGCCGTGGTCACCATCTTCAATCCGTGGGTCTGGCAGAAGGCCAGCAGATCCGGCACACGCGCCATGGTGCCGTCCTCGTTCATGATCTCGCAGATCACGCCGGCAGGGATGAGGCCCGCGATGCGGGTGAGGTCAACGGAAGCCTCCGTCTGCCCGGCACGCACCAGCACACCGCCCTTGCGCGCCCGCAGCGGAAAGATGTGGCCCGGCCGGGCCAGGTCGTTCGGCGTCGAACCGGGCTGGATCGCCACCTGAATCGTGTGCGCCCGGTCCGCGGCGGAGATGCCCGTCGTTACGCCTTCACGCGCCTCGATCGTCTCTGTAAACGCCGTACCGAAGCGCGAACTGTTTTCCTGCACCATCGGCGCGAGACGGAGAAAATCGGCACGTTCTTCGGTTAGGGTCAAACAGATAAGCCCGCGGCCAAAGCGCGCCATAAAATTGATGGCTTCAGGCGTGCAGAACTCCGCGGCCACCATCAGATCGCCCTCATTTTCGCGATCTTCGTCATCGACGACCACGATCAGCCGCCCCGCTTGCAGCTCCGCAATGGCTTCGCCGATCGACGCAAATCCGGCTCTCGTTTCGCTCACGCAACCTCGCAATAAGATCCAGCATAGCGCCGACGCGAGAAAAGCCGCTGGTAGGCGGCTTTTCTCATTGTCATCCCATCACGGGGCGGATTCTAAAGCGTCGACTCAATCTCAAAGCCCCAGGCCTCAAGCAAGGCCTCCGGGATGTACTTTGAGTTTTTATTCCGGCGCGCCCACTCGCGCAAACGGGTCGAGCGGACATATTGGTCCGGCGTAAGTTTGTACTCCTTTACAATCTGCTCAAACGAGGTGATGGTCGGAACAACCGGGCCAATCGGCTCCGGCTTGCCCCAGTTAGGATTTCCACGGCGCTTCGCCATCCAAAGTTCCTCTTTCGCCCACGGCTTGATTTATCCGGCGCGTACTGACCTATGCCGAAGCCGCAACACTTCATCTTACCTTGTTCCAGCCCGGTGCAGATCGAGTTCCGTCGAAACGACCGCCCCATGTACCGTGTACCGTTTCGCAGTATGCGATTTAGAACAATCACCCTTGCAGCACGGACGCGCGAAGGACGTAAACGAGCTAGGTGAGTCACCTAGGCGTAACGCCCCTATAGGTAACGAAGCCACCAGTCACTCCTGACCTGCTTGACACCTTCAAACCATCGCGAGAGCGGGTAGACGAGGGCTACCACTGTCAGCCAGATCAGATATGTACCCCACATTGGGAAACCCCAGTCCGAATGTACAATCTCTGGTGAGCCGCCGGCACTGATCGCCACAGCAGAGGCGATGTAGTTCTGGAATATGCGTAGCGGGTACCCAAGCGAGAGCCCGACGCCTATCTGCAAGCTGTGCAGCACAAAGAAATGGACGATGTAGGTAAACAGCGGTGTCCGGCCAAATGTGGTCAAAGGCCGCGAGAGCAGCCCGTGCATACGCTCGATGCCAAGAAAGATGAGCAACGAGATCCCAATCGTAGCCAGCACATAATCGGGTGAGGGCGGGTACTTCGATACATTCATAAAAGACTCGACATCGCGCGTCGCATCCGGCCACGCTTTCCACGGATTTAGGTCGCCATAGCCGTTCAACCCCCGTAGTACGCCGAAGAGCACCAGCGAGCCTATGCCGGTCCATGCAATTGTCCGGTCTCGTACCGCACCCGGGGGGCGGAACACATGTCCATACCCGAAACCCAGGCACATCACGCCCAACCACGGAACGAAGGGATACAGCACCATTCCCATCCCTCCCGGCAACGGTCCAGGCAGCACTGTAAAGGAGCGAAGCAGTGCCAGTGCCCCGGTCGCATGCAGCAGAGGGAGAATCGCCAGCGGGGCAAGCAGCACAATCGCGGCACCTGCCCCCAGCACCCAACGCGGCCGTACCCATACCAGCGCCGCCATCGCGATCATGCTCGCGCCGGTTGCATACAGCACCTGCACGAAAAAGTACGGCCGCCCAAAACTGAGCGCCATGCTCACGACGGTAAAATCGAGGAACACGAGCCATAGGCCCCTCGTCACCAGAAAGCGGGACAACTTCCTCGTTGGCCCGGCCTGCTCATACTGCAGCCGAATGCCAACCCCGGCCAGAAACAGAAACGTCGGCGCGCACAGGTGTGTGATCCAACGCGTCACATACAGCAGCACCGTCGTATGGCCCGCCTCGGTCGGCGTCGAGACAAGCCCGCCACGATTAAAGAAATCTCTTACGTGGTCGAGCATCATGAAGAAGATCACGAGACCACGCCATGTATCCAGGGAGTTCAACCGCATCCGGCGTGGTTCCATCAATACATCGTTCGTGTAGGCCATCCCTTCCGGATCTCGCTTTCGTGCTCCTCAAAGTTCGAGCGTCCTCCGTCGAATCAACGCGGTAACGTCTGTACCTGCAGTCTAGTTCTCCCGGCGGTCCTCTACGAGGCCTTCCCGCCGTCGAAAGCTTGCGGCGTCGTGTGACTGGGTTGGTTATGTGCTTGGGTCTTGACCAGCACAGGCAAGGTGGCGTTCTTGCCCTCGATTCAACGCACCTGCTATCTACGCTTTCCTACGCTTCTATTTGGAAACCAAGTGAATTTGTTTCCCTCGAAGGCAAGGCTGCGTCGTGTGTTGCCAATAGGGCATCCAAATATTGTCCAGCAAACGTTCTTAGCTCCCAGCCGCCACTCGTTGCCCTTTATCGCTCATCTTCCTTTAACAAAGTTTTGAGAGGCATCCTTTGAGTCCCTGTTCTGAAGTCCTCGACATCGACGCAGCAGCGTCCGTAACCGATGAGAAGCTCTCCGCGGCGGAGCGTGAGGCCAGCTTGCAGCTCACGCGCCGCGCGTTCCTCGCCGCCTCGGGCGTCGTCTCCGCCGGTGTAGCCGCCGGGTTGACCCCCTCTGCCGCCGCTCAGCGCGCCGCCGCCGCCCAGCAGACCCTTCCTATCAGCCTTTCCATCAACAAGCAGCAGCGGCAGGTGACCGTCGACACCCGCACCTCCTTGCTGGACCTCCTGCGCGAGCAGCTTGATCTCACCGGCAGCAAGAAGGGTTGCGATCACGGCCAGTGCGGTGCCTGCACCGTGCTGCTCAACGGTCGCCGCGTGAATGCCTGCCTGACGCTCGCCGTCGCCGCGCAGGGCTATGAGGTCACCACGATCGAGGGTCTCGGCACCCCTGAGAACCTCCATCCGGTTCAGGCAGCATTTCTTGAGCACGACGGCTATCAGTGCGGTTACTGCACCCCCGGCCAGATCGCCTCGGCCGCGGCGCTGCTCAAGGAAGCCAAGAAGGGCGAACTCTCCCAGGTGAGCTGGGAGACAGGCAAGACCCAGCGCCCGGTCCTTACCGATGAAGAGATCCGTGAGCGCATGAGCGGCAATCTTTGCCGCTGCGGCGCTTACCCCAACATCGTGGCGGCCGTGCGTGCGGCCTCCATGGGAGGTGCGGCTTGATTCCCTTCACATACCAGCGTGCGGACTCGCCCGATGCCGCAGTCCACGCCGGCGCAATCCATGGTGCCAAGTATCTCGGCGGCGGTTCCAATCTTGTCGACCTCATGAAAGATGGCGTCGAGCTGCCTACCGCTCTCATCGACGTAAATCACATAGGCCTCGACAAGATTGAAGCCAGCGCATCGGGCGCGAACATTGGTGCGTCGGTGAAAAATTCCGATCTCGCCAACCACCCTGGCATCGTCGAGCACTTCCCTTTGCTCTCCCAGACCATCCTGGCCGGTGCCAGCCCGCAGCTGCGCAACATGGCCACCACCGCCGGTAATCTGATGCAGCGCACCCGCTGCTACTACTTCACCGATATCGCCTTCCCCGCCTGCAACAAGCGCAAGCCGGGCAGCGGTTGCGGCGCACTTATGGGCATCAATCGAATCCATGCCATACTCGGCCAAACAGACCGGGGTGCCACGGACCCGCATACCTGCATCGCCACCAACCCATCCGACATGTCCGTGGCCATGTACGCATTGCGTGCCGAGGTGGAACTGCAAGGGCCCAAAGGCAAGAGAACGCTGCCGGTGCGGGACTTTCACCGTCTGGTAGGCGACAATCCGGCGCTTGATACCAATCTGCATCCGGACGAGCTCATCACGGCCGTGACCTTGCCCGCAAGCTCCGCCCAGTTTGCCCGCAATTCGTGGTACTTAAAAGCCCGCGACCGCCAGTCCTATGCCTTCGCACTGGTCTCGGTAGCTGCGGCTCTGGAACTCGACGGGAACACGATCAAATCAGCCGGCTTGGCGCTCGGCGGCGTGGCGCACAAGCCCTGGATCTCACCCGAAGCTGAGCATGCGCTCATCGGCAAGCCCGCAACGGATGAAACCTTTGAGCGTGCCGCGACCCTGGCCGTAGCCGGCGCACACGGCTACAAAGACAACGCGTTCAAGGTGGAGCTTGCCAAGTCATGCATCGTGCGTGCCCTGCAGCAGGCCACCAAAGGAGTCGAGGCTTAAATGCAAGCAGATTCTCAGCAGCAGCCCCCTACCCTGCCCCCGCCCGCCCATCGGTACGAGGGCGTGGCCAAAGTAACGGGAACGGCAAAGTACGTCGCCGAATTCACCGAGCCCTTCCCGAACAAGGATCTCGTGTACGCCTACATGGTGCAGTCCACGATTCCGAGCGGCACGATCAGCTCTATTGATGCCAAGGAGGCCGAGCGCTCCCCTGGCGTTCTCGCCGTGCTCACCCCGTTCAACGCTCCAAAGCTACAGATGGGCAAACCGCAGCCTCCTGCTCGGCGCAATCTCAGCGTGCTGCAGGATACAGAGGTCAATTACAACGGCCAGCCGATCGCGCTCGTGATTGCCTCTTCTTTGAATGAAGCCATTCGCGGTGCACGCCTGCTGAACATCAAGTACGCCGCACAGCCGGCCAAGCTCGACTTCATGGGACGCCTCGGTGAGGCGCGGCCGCCCAAATCAAGCAATCGCGAGCCCAATACCAAGCGCCGCGGCGACACGGCCCAGGCTCTCGCCGGCGCGCAGGTCAAGCTCGAAGAGACCTACATCACACCCGTGCAAAACCATAACCCCATGGAACCGCATGCCACCATCGCCTGGTGGCAGGGCGAAAAGCTCTCCGTCTACGACACCACGCAGGGCATCAACGGCGACAAGATGTCTCTCGCCCGGTTTCTGAATCTTGCCACAGATGACGTGCATGTCATGTGCCCCATTGTGGGCGGCGGCTTCGGCTCCAAGGGTTCAACCTGGTCCCACGTCATCCTTACCGCGATGGCTTCGAAGATCGTCGGCAAGCCGGTAAAATTGGTGCTGGGGCGGGAACAGATGTTCGGCCCCGTCGGTGCCCGTCCGTCCACCGTCAACATGATCAAAATCGCCGCCAATCGCGACGGTTTGATCACCGGCCTCCAGCACGATGCCATCATCAACACCTCCGTGCTTGAGGACTTTATCGAGGAGTCCCCTACCGTTACCCGCACCCTATACCAGAGCGGTTCCAACGAAACCAGCCTCAAGGTGGTCGAGATGAACGTGGGGGTTCCCACCTTCATGCGCGCTCCCGGCGAGTCGACCGGCTCGGCCGTGCTCGAGATCGCCATGGACGAGATGGCGGAAAAGCTGAACATGGATCCCGTCCAATTTCGCTTGGTGAACTACGCCGAGCGCGATCAAAGCGAGGACAAGCCCTGGAGTTCAAAGCACCTGCGCGAGTGCTACAGCCAAGCCGCCGAGCGCTTCGGCTGGTCCAAACGGAATGCCACGCCCGGCGGGCGGACCGAGGGCAATGAGTTAATCGGTTACGGTATGGCTACCGCCATCTACGGGGCCTACCGTTCCGCGGCAAACGCAACCGTGCGTCTGCTTCCGAACGGCCGCGTCTTCGTTGGCTCCGGGACGCAGGATTTGGGCACCGGGATGTACACGGTGATGCAGCAGACCGCCGCCCAGGCAATGGGTGTGGATCTAGGCCTGATCGATGTGCACCTTGGCGACTCCAGTCTGCCCAAGGCACCTGTCTCCGGCGGCTCGCAATCCGCGGCCTCCGTGGGTCCTGCGGTCGAGGCGGCCTGCAAGCAGGCCAAACTTAAGGTCGGCGACCTGGCCGTAGGCGACCCCCAATCTCCCGTCCACGGAGCCTTTGCTGAGGAGGTTGAGGTCAACGCAGGCCGCGTCTTCCTGAAAAAAGATCCCGCTAAGGGCGAGGACATCACGACTCTGCTCACGCGCAACAATGGAAAACCGGTTGAAACAGAAGGTTCCGCCGAGCCAGGGGAGGATCACACCTCTGTAAGCAATATGTCCTGGGGAGCGGTCTTCGCCGAGGTCGCCGTCGACAAATCCACGCATATGGTGAAGGTGCGCCGTGTCGTAGCCACCTATGACATCGGCACGCTGCTCAACCAGAAAACCGGTCTGAACCAGCTCATGGGAGGTATCGTCTGGGGCGTCGGTTTCGCTCTCGAAGAGGAGACACATTTCGACCCCAATACCGGTCGTACCGTGAACGAGAACCTTGGCGAATACCATATTCCGGTCAGCCGCGACATCAATGTTCTCGACGTTACGGTGCTCGGCATTCCCGACATGAAGTTCAGCCCGCAGGGTGCGCGTGGTATCGGCGAGATCGGCATCACGGGTGCGATGTCCGCCATCGCCAACGCCATCTACAACGCCACCGGCAAACGTGTCCGTCACTACCCGATTACGCCCGATAAGTTGATGAATGCTTAACGCTTCCCTAAACGCGCCGTTTTAACCTGTCATCCTGCGCAACTTCAACCCTGTCGTCCTAAGCACAGCGAAGGACCTGCTTGCATCCCCAAGACTGTCATTCTGAGCGTAGCGAAGGACCTGCTTTACCCACTGAGCGCAAGCCTCCAGTAATGCCGACCTCAGGATCTCGAGCAGTCAAATGTACATAAGACACAATTTCAACAGGAAATGACACAAAACGGGCAGCGCCAACCGGCGCTGCCCGTAACTTTTGACGAACAACGACGCGAAGATTATGCGAAACTAGCCGTGCATATGCCCGCTACGGCCACGACACTCCCCGAGCTCCTGCACCGCGTGTTTGGGCATCGCGAGTTCCGGGCGCACCAACAGCCAGTCTGTGAAGCAGCGGCCAGTGGCCGTGACGTTCTCCTGGTCATGCCCACCGGTGCCGGCAAGAGCCTCTGCTACCAGCTGCCCGCCTTGGCCCGCGGCGGCACCGCCCTGGTTATCTCCCCTCTCATCGCGCTTATGGACGATCAGGCTGCCAAGCTCAGTGCCCTGCACCTGCGCGTGGGCCGCATCCACTCCGGCCTGCCGCGGGAGGCCTCGCGGGAGGTCTGCCGCAACTACCTCTCGGGCAAACTCGATTTCCTCTTCATCGCCCCCGAGCGCCTTCGTGTGCCCGGCTTTCCGGAGATGCTTGCCAAGCGCAAGCCCGCCCTGATCGCGATCGACGAAGCGCATTGCATTTCGGCCTGGGGCCATGACTTTCGCCCCGACTACCGCACGCTCGGCCAGCACCTCCCTGCCCTGCGCCCGGCACCGGTCATCGCCCTCACGGCCACTGCCACGCCGGCCGTCCAGAAAGATATTCTGCGCGCGCTCAATCTACAGGATCCAGCGGTCTTCATCACCGGTTTCCGCCGCGAAAACCTGCAGATCGAGGCAACCGAGCTCTCCAAACCGCAGCGCACGGCGTTTATCGCCAAGCTCCTGTCCGATGCCAAGGCACGTCCGGCGATCGTCTATGCCTCCTCGCGTAAGTCCGCCGAGGAGATCGCCTCCGCGCTCGGGTCCAGCTTTCCCGCCGCCGCCTACCACGCCGGGCTCGACGCCGGCACACGGGAGCGCGTCCAGCGCCATTTCCTCTCCGGCAAACTCGACGTCGTCGTCGCCACTATCGCCTTCGGCATGGGCGTTGACAAGGCCGACGTCCGCACCGTCATTCACGCCGCCCTGCCCGGCTCCGTCGAGGCCTACTACCAGGAGATCGGCCGCGCCGGCCGCGATGGCCAGCCCTCCCGTGCCGTCCTTCTGCACAGCTTCGCCGACCGCAAGATGCACGACTTCTTCATCGAGCGCGACTACCCGGCCGTCAATGATCTCAGCCGCATCCTCGCCTCACTGCAGCGTGAACCCGGCACAGCCGAAGCCCTGCAAGCGCAGCTTAAGATGGAGTTGGAGACGGTGGCGCGCGGCATCGAAAAACTGATCGCGGGCGGCGCGGCCTTCGCCGAACAGGACGGCACCGTCTACGCCAATGCCCCTGCAGACAGCCATGCCCCCTGGCAAAGCGACTACGAGGCGCAGGTAAACCACCGTCGCGGCCAGGTGGACCGCATGGTGGCCTTCGCCGAAGGCACCGGCTGCCGCATGTCCGCGCTCGTACGCCACTTTGGCGACATCGCCGGCGCGGCTCGCCCCTGCGGCACCTGCGACAGCTGCAACCCGCAACACTCCACCTCAGCCCCTGCCGCGCAGGCCTCCCCCGCCGAAAAAGACGATCTGCTCGCCATCCTCGGTGCCCTCAAGCCGGGGGCCCGCTCTACCGGCAAGCTTTTCACCGAGCTCAACCTCACCAAAGATCGCAGGCGCTTCGACCGCCTCCTCGACGGCCTCGCCCGTGCCGGCCTGGTGCATCTCACCACCGAAAGCTTCCGCACAGAGGACGGCCGCGACATCAGCTTCCGCAAGGCTTCGCTCACCACTGAAGGCTGCACGCCGGACAACGCAGCGCTGGCCACGGTCTGGTTACGTGCGGATGCCGCGGAGAGCGGCCACACGGGCCGGTCCCGGTCGCGCGGCAACAGCAAGAGTTCGGGGGACAGCACCCGCGAAGAGCTCGCCTTCACCCCAAAAGGGGTCGAGCTGTTCGAAGCTCTAAAGAAGTGGCGCACGGAGCAAGCCAAAGCTGCCGGTGTACCTGCTTTTCTTATCTTTGCGGACGCCGTATTGCGGGCCATCGCCGCCGAAGTTCCAGCGGGCGTTGCCGCGCTGGGCGCGGTGCGCGGAGTCGGTCCCGAAAAGCTGGATCGCTATGCCGCCGAGATCCTTGCGATCTGCCGGGCAACCAAGCTGGCTGACGTTCCCAAGCCGGTACCTGTTCCTGCCGTCAGCAGGCCTCCCGTCACGAAGACCGAGCTGGGCGCAGACATGATGAGGTCTGAATTGGAGCCCGAGCAGCACCGCAAGCCGAAGCTGCGTGAGCCACGTCAGACCATTCATGTCGCGGGGAGCTTATTATCGGCACAGCCAAAAGCAAGAGATGCGAGCGCCTCAGCCCGAGAACAGATCGACCCTGAGCTCGACGCGCGTTTACGCGAGTGGCGTCGCGAACAGGCCTCGCAGGCTGGCCTCCCTACCTTTTTTATCCTTAGCGAGACAGCCTTGCGCAAGGTCGCGGCCACAAGTCCTACAACCCTCGATGAATTGCGCAGTGTTGCCGAGCTGAGCGCCGATAAGCTGGCGCGCTATGGCGCGGAGATGATTGCGCTTTGTCAACCGCTACCCATCACGTCGTGAAGCCCGAGCCTGAGCGGACCAGGAGGCCGCGTTGTGCATGAATTTCCATTCTTTCGGTGTTGCCATCATGGCCGCGGGTAAGGGTACGCGTCTTCGCTCCAAGCGGCCCAAGGTGCTGCATGAGGTAGGCGGCCGCGCCCTGCTGCTGCATGTTATCGCGGCTGCCGAAACGATAGCCTCCCCCGAGCGCATCTTCTGCATCGTCGGCCACGAGGCAGCGCGGGTTCAGGCAGCGGTAGAGCACACCGGCGTACGTTTCGTCTCCCAAGCCGAACAGCGCGGCACGGGCCATGCCCTCCAGCAGGTGAAGGCGTTCTTCCTCTCCGGGAACATCACCCCCCCGGAGCATCTGCTGGTACTCTCCGGCGACGTGCCGCTGATTCGTCCCGAAACCCTCACCCGCTTGTGCGACACGCACCTCCGCGAGGGGGCGTCCATGACGATCCTGACGGCGCTCCCGCCCGACCCCACCGGCTACGGTCGCGTCCTCCGCACCTCTCCCGGCAGTCCCGACGTCGAAGCCATCGTCGAGCAGAAATCCCTGCGTCCCGAGCAGCGCGGCGCTCCCGAAATCAACTCAGGCATCTACTGCTTCCGTACACAATCCCTCTTCGCTCAACTCGACGCGCTCACGACTGCCAACGCGCACGGCGAGTTCTACCTAACCGACATCGCCGCCCTGCTTCGCTCCGCCGGTGAGAAAGTGGTGGCCGTCGCCGCTGAGGACGCGGACGAGGTGCTAGGAGCCAATACCATCGCCGAGATGATGCACCTCGACGCCGCGCTACGCCTGGCTACAGCGCGCCGGCTCATGGCTGCAGGCGTTACCATCTTCCGTCCCGAAAGCTGCGTCATCGACGCGGCCGTCGAGGTCGCCCCCGACACGGTCATCGAGCCCTTCGTGCAACTCCTCGGCAGCACCCGTATCGGTGCCGAGTGCCGAATCCGGTCTTACTCCGTGCTGCAAAACAGCACGCTCGCCGATAACGTTCTCGTGCGCCAGGGTTGCATCCTGGATGGCGCACACGTTGGTGATGGAGCGATTCTCGGACCCTACGCCCACCTCCGGCCTGGGAGCGACATCGGCGAAGCGGCGCACCTCGGTAATTTTGTGGAAACCAAGAATGTGAAGCTGGGTAAAGGATCCAAGGCCAACCACCTTAGCTATCTCGGTGATGCCGTAATCGGTGAAAGAGTAAATATCGGAGCGGGTGCCATCACCTGTAACTATGACGGCGCAAAGAAGCACACCACGACCATCGGCGATGGCGTCTTCATCGGTTCGGATTCCACTCTGATTGCGCCGATTCGCATTGAAAGCGGCGCTTATGTCGCTGCCGGGTCATCCATTACAACCGATGTTCCTTCCGACGCGCTGGCCATTGGAAGATCACGGCAGGTAATAAAAACCGGCTGGGTCGCGGCACGGCGCAGGACGCTCGAAACATCGTAGTGCGAAAACTGTCGCCACACTTGCGGCACTGTTGGCAAGCTGAAAAAGTCGTGATACGGTTAATCATTGCTTCGTATGGGAAACCATATTGTAGTGAGAGCTTGTTCGAGCGAACGTACCCTCGTTCGACCCAAGTTGCGTCATTGGCCTCCCGGCACGGGCGAGATCGCCCGTGCCGTCCTTTTTTGGAACAAAACACCCTGCCGTCTCACGAAATCGGTGCGCTCACGGGCGGCATAGGCACGTAAGAGCCTCTATAATCGACCTAGTTCTTTGATACCAGCCCAACGCAATATTGGTGCCGGCCCACAGATGGGGGCGTCACGGCTTCGACGGGATTGCTTGCGGTAAAGAGGCATGCCGGGGTGTGGACACCCGTAATCGCTCACAAAACTATAAGTGCCGAACCTCAGTTCGCTCTTGCTGCTTAATTAATTAAGTAGCCGATCGCCCCAGCTTCGCCTACGGGCCGGAAGCGATCGTCGCACAGTAGGCTGGTCTGCGGAGTTCCGTCTGGACGCCAACGACGAGATCAATCAGGCTGGTGGCCGGTGCATCTTCGCCCGTTCTAAGCACCGATCACGAGACAAAGATGAACCTGGGAAAAGCATGAAAGCTCTTTACTGACGGTCGTTTCGGACGCGGGTTCAACTCCCGCCGCCTCCACCACCTCTCCTTCTCGCTTCATGGCACACCTGCGCACCACGCCCAAAATATGGGCATAGGCACAGCATTCTCATCCTGAGACACTGTCTAGAAGGCCCGGGTAGCCGTCAAGTAGCGGATCGATGCCACCATTCCTGGGGTTAATGATGGTGGATGTGAGTTCGCCAGCTGCGCCTCGCTGGAATGCTTGCTCTACGGATCCTCCTCACACTGCGTGTTTGAATGAGTCTCTTCCCTGCAAGCGTTTCGAGTCTCCCAAGCGAGCGACTCTTCGAGGAGCGTGATGAGCCAAACTAGCCCGGAACATGTCAACTCTTTGGAAGACACCGAGGCCGGGACGTTAGGACGTGCCAGCATTCGCCTCCAGCGCAAACATCCGCTAGCCATTCGCTGGATGCATTGGATCAACTTCCCTGTGCTGTTCACCATGATCTGGAGCGGCCTGCTCATCTACTGGAACGATTCCGACAACGCGTATCAGCATCCCCATCGCGTGTACCGCATCGGCATCGGTAAGCTGACCGTCTTTCGATTCTTTCCGGATTGGTTCTATGCCAGATTGCACGTGCCCTACCATGTGACGCAGGGGCTCGGGTATCACTTCTTCTTTATGTGGTTTTTTGCGATCAATGGCATCGCCTATGTGCTCTATACGTGGCTTTCGGGTGAATGGCGATTCCTGCTGCCGCAGCGGCGCAGCTTGCGCGATGCGATTCAGGTAACCCTGGTAGACCTGCACCTGCGCAAGGGCCTACCCGAACAGACAAAATACAACGGGGCGCAACGCATCGCCTACACATCCTGCCTCCTCATGGGCGCGGGCATGCTCCTTACCGGTCTCGCCATCTACAAGCCGACGCAGACCCACTGGCTGACGACGCTGCTGGGCGGCTACGAGATGGCGCGCTGGCTGCATTTCTGGATCACAATGGCTTTTCTTGGGTTCTTTGTGATTCACGTCGTGCAGGTCATGCTTGCCGGATGGAACAACTTCCGTTCCATGGTGAGCGGGGTGGAGATCCAACGCGTCGAAGCGCCCTCGCTTGAAGCAGAGCGGAGGAGCTGGCCATGACTGATCCTCTTCACCAGCAGGCGAAAAAATCGATAGCCGAACCCGCCGATGCCGGCTCCGCTTCACAAACAACGCATGCCGGGCAGAAACGTCCCGAGGATCCGGCGGCGGCCGACGATGTCATGAAGCGGCGATTGCCGGGCCATACTGCCGCCGATGCCGAGGTGCTGGTACAGTCACGCCGTCAAACGCGGCGAGCCTTTCTAGGCGCGACCGCGGCCACCGCGGCGGGATACGGCTTCTATCGCTGGATCGGTCGCGCTCCCCAGCAAGACATGCTCTCCGCGCCGCTGCGCAAGGGCTTGGAGATGAACGCCGCGCTCTCACGGGACGCCTTTCACGAGCACGCCCTCACGCCCACGTATCCACTCAGCCGAGCCGAGACGCTTCGTGTCAACGGCGTGTACGGCTTGAAGAGGATCCTGCAGCCGGAGAGCTATCGCCTGCAGCTCGTCGGAATGGCAGGTGCGGCGCAGCATCCACGCTACGTGCCGGACGTCACCGCTTGGGAGTACACGTACAGCGCGGCACCTTCTGCTGAAAACGCGGGGCACGATACCAAGATCGACCCAAAGCTGGCGAGCTCCACCAAAATGGCTCCAGGGCCCATGATCGGCAAGACGCAGGACGATGAGAACAGAACCGGCCGCAAGCCGCGCGGCAAGGAGGAGGCCGGCGAAAGCTTTTCCACGCTCGACCCAGGCACACCCGGCCTGCTGCTCACCATGAATGACATCAGAGAACTCCCGCGCCATGAGCTCGTCACGCAGTTCAAATGTATCGAGGGCTGGAGCCAAGTGGTGCATTGGGCCGGCGTGCGCATGGCAGACTTCCTTGACGCCTACCCACCCGCACCCGTCGCCGGGAAAGAACCGCGCTATGTCTACATGGAAACACCGGACGGCGACTACTACACCGGCTATGACATGCAGGTATGCCGGCATCCACAGACGTTGCTGGTGACCGAGATGATGGGCGCTCCGCTGACGCAGTTCCATGGTGCGCCTTTGCGCCTACACATGCCCACCAAATACGGCTATAAGCAGATCAAACGCATCGGTCTCATCGCCTACACCGACACGAAGCCCGATGACTATTGGACCGAGCTGGGCTATGACTGGTACGCCGGGCTCTGAGCAGGCTGTGATTGCCATCCATGGATGAAGCTGCAGCAGCTCCCCAAGAAGAGCAGGATCTCGGGCTTCGAGTAGACAGTTTCGGCCATGCCGCGTGTACTGGGGTTCTTATGGGGCAAGCTCCGCATTATAACGCCGGTCAAAATGGAGCACAGCGGCCCACTCGCCGTTCCGGTCATCCTGCCAAACGATGCGACCGCCCAGCATGGCTGCGATCTCCGCCGGCGAGAGATCACGCTGCTGAAGGTACTTCTTGCCCCGCCGAGACTGTGGATGATGGAGCAGGTATTGCCGCAGTGCAGGGGCGGTGTAGTGCGTGGCAAAGACCAGCGCGGCGTCGTAATTGCCGGCCTGCCCTGCGGCTTCCCTGATCTGCGCAGCGGCGAAGTTTTCGACGGAAAAGATCCTGAACGCGTGTGTGGTGTAGCCGAGCTCCGGGCGCGTTAACTCGGCCGCGGCCGGCCAGGCGGTCAGTACAGTCGCGGCAGGGTCGTGTTGCTGCAAGTAGGCGATCGCCTGCTGGTGAACGACGATCATGTCCCGGTAGGTGAGATTGTCTTCCGGCGCGAAGTACGTTGGCGGATTGAGCCAAAGCGCGCTAACAAACGCCACCCCGGTGAGTGCAGCGAGACCCGGCCAGTACCGCGTGCGGCTCTGCCAAACCCACAAGCAGACGAGCAGTGTCAGCGGGTAAACAGGCAGGAGATATCGTGTCAGCAACGCCCCACCCAGTACTGAAAACGCGATCCAGTTTGCACCCAGCAGGACCGCGATGGCACAGAGCACCCGTTTCGGAAGCGTCCGAGTTGCCGGGTCGGACCTGCGTGGCAACAGCAAACAGGCCAAGGCCAGCACAACAGGAACCCAGATATTTCTTTGCCAGAAAAGATGAAGAAATCGGTACCCAAAGGCGCTTGCAATGTGGTCAAGCGTGAGATTTGCGGTCGCGTTATACCGCAAAAATGTTGGATTGCCGAAGGTGAAGCCGGTTAGAAGGCGGTGATAGCCAAACCACAACGCCAGCACCGGTACCGGCACGCACAGTATGCTGATCCAGCGCAGATGGCAGCGACGCTCCCCGCTGTCCCTCGCGCGTAAGACATAGATGACTTCGATAGCTGCCAGCACAATCGGCTGAAGCAGGGCCGTCTCTTTGGCCAGCACTGCCAGACAGAAGCACAGCAGCGCAGTGTTCAGGCGGCGCGGACTGCTTGTTCGGGTCAGGCCGGGTGAGCTGATCGTCTGCTCTGGCGCGGTCAGATAGATCGCCAGACCTCCCAGCGTAAACGCCGCCGCAAAGATGTCGGCATGGGCCAGGCTGCTTTGCACGAACCAAATGGGATAGACCGCGGTGAGGGTCGTCGCAACTAAGGCCATGCCGGTACCGAGCAGGCGTCGCGTCAACTCATAAACGGCTGAGAGGCCGGCAACCGCGAAGGCACAGGCGGTCAGACGCGTCACAAAAATATGAACGCCGAAAACATGCCAGACCATCGCAAGCAGCAGGCTCGGCAGCGGTGGATGGGCATTCGTGAAGCTAGGGATCAGTGTCCAGCGGTGATAGAAATCCAGCGCCGCCGGAACGTAGTACCCACCCTCGTCCCAGAAATACGGGAGGTGGAGCAGGTTGGCGTGCGCCCACACCAACGCCAGAAAGAACAGCAGGAAACGCGCGAGGGCCGGCCATGCGAAGAAATGATTGGAGGAGCGCAGGCCAGCCCCCGGAGCGTCGTTCGGCACAGGCTAGTGGACTGGCCCACCGACCACACGCGGTCCACCCTGTCCCCCCTGCTGAGGAGGATCGAGCGAGATGGGACCGAAAGCGGCCTCGTACTGCTGCAGGTTGTGCGACAGAATCGAATGAAGGGCTTTGGCCTGCTGCGGGCTGATATAGATGCCCTGGAAGTTGCTTACGTCGACGGCATCCTGTGCGGTCTGCTGCAGCGTTCCGAAGACCATATGGAAATCCCATACAGACAGGCGAACCTGCACGCTGTTGGCATAGCTGTCGCGGTACTCAGGGGTTTTCGTCAGGGTGACGCGGGTGTTGTCGGGCTGCGTAAAGGTTTGGCTGTTATCGCTCATGCTTTGCCTGGGTTTCTCGTTTCTTTGGGTAAACACTTTTGGTGCGGAAGGGGGGACTCGAACCCCCACGCCGTAAGGCACAGGCTTCTAAGACCTGCGTGTCTGCCATTTCACCACTTCCGCGCCCCCATCAGCGTAGCCCGAACGGGCAAGGCAGGCAATGCGGAGTGTCGTCTCTTTGCAAAATCAGGCAAATCCGTCCCAGATTGGCACGGGCAAGGCAAATTTCATACTTTGGAAGCCGAACATCCTATTGAAAACGCCGAATCTGCCGATACCGTCATAGGAGAGGCAGATCCGAATACGTGCAAGAGGCTGCGACCAGCTCACCCTATAGCGCATCCTATGCATGTAAGTTGATAGAAAGGCGCTCAACATGCCGAATGAATTTGTAAGTGTCATCCGCCCTTCGCAGGGCAAGACCCTCCCGGACGAGGGTCGCGGTCATGCCTATCCTGTTCTCCCCGTACGGGATACTGTGCTGTTTCCACATCAGGTACTGCCGTTGACGGTGGGTCGGGAGAGCTCGATCCAGCTGATTCAATCACTGGGTGAGGATAAGACGATTCTTGTCGTCGCGCAGAAGGATGCCCGGCAGGATGCGCCCGAGGGCGCTGATCTGCACCAGGTCGGCACGCGTGCGACCGTCCACAAAGTCGTAAAGATGCCGAACCAGAGCCTGTTTGTGTTCACGGAGGGTACGGAGCGGGTGCGCCTGGGCAGCTACACGCAGACGCAGCCCTACCTGACGGCCGAAGCGGAGTCGATGGAGGAGATCTCATCTGAGGCCTCGCCGGAGCTCGAGGCGCTGCAGCGCAATGTGCTGGCGCAGTTTCAAGAGGTCGTGAGCTCGTCTTCTACGTTATCGGACGACTTGCAGACGATTGCAATCAACATCGACGAGCCCTCGCGCCTGACGGACTTCATCGCGTCCAACCTGCCCTTCCTCACTACGGCGGAGAAGCAGGAGCTGCTCGAGTCCACTGATCTGAAGGCGCGTTTGGACAAGCTGAACTCGCAGCTCGCCAAAGAGCTTGAGGTGCAGCAGCTGCGCAACAAGATCCAGAGCGAGGTTCAGGACTCTGTGCAGCAGTCGCAGCGGGATTACTACCTGCGCGAGCAGATGAAGGCGATTCAAAAGGAACTGGGCGATCAGGACGACACCCAGAAAGACATCGCCGAGCTGAAAGAAAAGATCGAGAACGCGGGCATGACCGACGAGGTCAAGAAGGACGCGCTCAAGGAGCTTGGACGGCTCAGCCGCATGAATCCGGCGGCTGCCGATTACTCGCTGACGCGCAACTATGTGGAGTGGCTGGCGGTTCTGCCGTGGGCCAAAAGCTCGTCCGAAGCCGTGGATATTGCCAAGGCGAAAGAGGTTCTGGACGCGGACCACTACGGCCTTAAAAAGGTCAAAGACCGCATCTTGGATTACCTCAGCGTGCGGCGCTTAAAGCCGGATATGAAGGGTCCCATCCTCTGTTTCGTCGGACCTCCGGGTGTGGGTAAGACCTCGCTGGGACGTTCGATCGCGAAGGCATTGGGACGGAAGTTCTCGCGCATTTCGCTGGGCGGCATGCACGATGAGGCTGAGATTCGCGGGCATCGGCGCACGTACATCGGTGCTCTACCGGGACAGATCATTCAGCATCTGAAGCGCGTTGAGGTAAACGACCCTGTCTTCATGCTCGACGAAATCGATAAGTTGGGGCGCGACTTTCGCGGCGACCCGGCTGCGGCTCTGCTCGAAACGCTCGACCCGGAGCAGAACAACACCTTCCGCGACAACTACCTCGATCAGCCATTCGACCTAAGCAAGGTGCTGTTTATCTGCACAGCCAACCAGCTGGATACCATTCCTGCTCCCTTGCTGGATCGCATGGAGATCATTGAGCTGACCGGCTACACCGAAGGTGAAAAGGTCGCCATCGCGGAGAAGTACCTGGTGCCGCGGCAGATCAAGGAGAACGGTCTGGAGCCCACAACGTTGGAGTTCCCGACTGAGTCCATAGCGCTGATCGCAAGGCATTACACGCGAGAGGCCGGCGTGCGCAAGCTCGAACAGCTCATCGGTACCGTGGCGCGCAAAACAGCGCGGCGCGTCGCTGAGGGTAGCCTGCATCCGGACAATAGCGAGAAGCTCGTCGTCACGCCTGAAATTATCCATGAGTTCCTGGGTGGCATCAAGGTCCGGGTCGATACGGAGATCGCAGAGCGCACTAAGCGCGCCGGCGTAGCCGTGGGACTTGCCTGGACGCCGGTGGGCGGTGATGTCTTGTTCATTGAGGCCAACCGTATGAAGGGCAAAGGCGGCTTTTCCATTACCGGCCAGATTGGCGACGTAATGAAGGAGTCGATGCAGGCCGCGCTCACGTGGGTTCGCTCCAACGCGCTCGACCTTGGCCTTGACGAGGATGTTCTAAAGGACATTGACTTGCACATCCACGTGCCGGCTGGCGCAATCCCGAAGGACGGCCCCAGTGCCGGGGTGACGATGGCCACCGCAATTGTCAGTCTGCTGACGGATACCCCCGTGCATCCCCTGCTTGCCATGACCGGCGAAATCACGCTGAGCGGCAATGTTCTGCCGGTCGGCGGCATCAAGGAGAAGTTCCTCGCAGCCAAGCGGGCTGGGGTTCGTGATGTGATCCTGCCGCTGGATGTGAAGGCGAATGTGGAAGAAGATCTCACGCCGGATCAGACCGAGGGCATGACGATCCACTACGCTTCGCGCATTGAGGACGTCCTCAACGTGGCTCTGCCGAAGACACCGCGAGAGGCTGTGCAGGATGAAGAGACTCGCGAAGAGGTGCTTGCCGAGATAGCTGCCTGAGGATGCAGGAAACCAAAAGCAAAGCTGGGGCGAACCTGCCCCAGCTTTGCTTCTTTTAAGCTACAGCACTGACTAGGTAGCCTATGGCCGCAGGTGCTCCTGTAAAAATGCTGAAATGGCCAGGAGAAGCCGCGGCTGCGCTGCTGGGCTGAACCAGTGACCTTCGTTGGCTAGAATCTCGGTGCGATGGAGCACTTTGAGTTCCGTCAGCCTGCGGTCCAGACTGTATGCGAAGGAGACCGGAACAACGTTGTCCTCGGCCCCATGCAGTATGAGCGTCGGCGGCATAGCGGATGTAGCCAAGGCTTCATAGGGAGGGACAAGACCGCCACTGATGTCCAGCAGCGCGTGCACGCGCCTGCTGGCGGAGAGTTTGCGCTCGGCCGAGAGTTGCGCAGAAAGGGCCAGCGCCAGAAAGGCCCCGAGCGAGATACCGGCGAGCACAATGCGTTGTGGATCGACCGCTGGTCTGGACGCGACAAAGCTCAAGGCGGCATCGACGGTCTCGATCCATCGCGGGACGTGAACACCATCCGTAAGCATGGCAAGGTCGGCACGTGAGGTGTTGGTCCGCTCGAAATAGTGCGGAGCGTAGAGACCGATACCCGCCTCGTTGAGCAACGGTGCCAGACGCGCCGTCCAGAAATCGATATGGCCGCCGGAACCGTGCAGCAGCAGGATGGCCGGATGCTGTCGTTGCCGATCCTTGGAAAGGATCTCCTGCGCATGCATGTGGATGGTCACTCCACCGCTTAGAAATCTTAGTGCGTCGGGCATTCGCATTTGGATGCGGCCGGGTCGCAGGTATGCTCAAGCCTATGCCGTTCGTTGTGAGCCAAAGCACACCTGTGCTGGTGTTGGATACCTGCGGGGAGCATGCCTCGATCGCCCTGTTCCGGGGTTCATCGCTTGTGGCGGAGACCGTCCTCCAGGAGCGAGCGGCTTCGACTTCCCTGTTGAGCGCGATACGTGACATATTGCGAGCACACAAAGTCCCTCTTCGCGACTTAGGCGGTGTGGGCGTTGTGAATGGGCCAGGTTCGTTCACCGGAGTTCGCGTCGGGCTCGCGATGGCAAAAGGCCTCTGCGAAGCGGCAGATCTGCCCGTAGCCGCCGCATCCCGGCTTGCCGTGCTTGCCGAGACGGCCGGCTTGCGACAGGGCTTTGCACTATCACCAGCCGGAAAAAATCAGGTGTACGTACGAGAGCTTACTTCCCCCACCAAGGGTCACGAGTTCATGGCCGACACTGTGACTCTTGAAGACGCCATCGCCGGGCGCGAGGTGGCTGTTAGCTCCTTTGAGCTCGCCGAGCAATTTCGCAACGTGGCCAATGTCCAGCTTGTGCAGCTGTCCGCTCGCCATGCAATCGGAGCGGTGCTCGCCTGCTTCGGCGTGGGCGGCAGCGACCTCGCATCGCTGGATGCAAACTACGTCCGGAACGAGGCAGAGATCTATTGCAGAAGTGGTGTGCGGGTTGGGCAAGACGATGCGCGAGTGAGGCAAGATCTTGTCTCGTGAAGTATCCGTCGGCAGGCTTCGCCTCGCGGGAGACATGGTGCAAATCCAAGCGCACCAACTCGACAGCCTGCTCCACCTCGTTCGCGCCTGCGCGGAGTCCCCAAGCTGGCCGGCGGAAGCGTGGAAAAGCTTCGTCCTGCCCGAGGATGAGGGATTGTCTGTGCGTCGAGCGATCTTCGCGCAACGGCGCGAGAGCGGCGGCTTCTCCGGTCTGATTGCCGTGGCGCTTACCGAGACAACGACCGAGCTCGAGTTGTTGCTGGTCCATCCGGATCTGCGCCGGGGAGGTCTCGGGCGGGAGCTTACACGTTACTGGCTGCAATGGGCAGAGGAGGCAGGGGCACAGGAGGCCGTCCTGGAGGTACGTGCCTCCAACCTGCATGCGCAACAGCTTTACCGCACGCTCGGGTTCCTGGAGGAGGGTTGGCGTGCCCGCTACTATCAGCAACCGAGCGAGGATGCCCTGCTGATGCGGCGTGTGCTTGGGCAGTAAGGCAGGGGTTCTTACGGCTGTCCAGCCAGGCGTCCAGTCCCGGCCTCGCACTTCCAGCCAAGCAAAATCGCGACGGTATAATCGACCCCGATGGTACGGGACGGCATACTTTACGGCATCTCTCTTGTGGTTGTGGCGGCGGTCGTCTGGTACGGCACGCATTTCGTCAGCTTGGCTATTTTTCCGCTGCTCCTGGCGGCTTTTCTGGTCTGGTTCTTCCGCGATCCGACGCGCCCCGTCCCGGCCGAGGCTGGGCTGATCGTCTCCCCCGCCGACGGCAAGGTGGAGCAGGCGGAGTGGATCGAGACCAAGGCCGGCAGCCGTGTGCGCGTCAGTATCTTTCTCAATGTCTTCGACGTGCATGTAAATCGCGTTCCCGTGAGTGGCGTGGTGACGCTCGCGGAGTATCGTGAAGGCCAATTCCTGAACGCCATGGATGCGGAGTCTGCCGTGCATAACGAGCAGACCCTGGTAACGGTCGATACCGGCGAGTACACGGTGAGTTTCAAGCAGATCGCTGGGCTGCTCGCGCGACGCATCATCTGTAACCTCCGTGAGGGCGACCGCGTGACACGCGGCCAGCGCATGGGCCTAATCAAGTTTGGATCGCGCATGGACGTCCTTCTGCCCGCAACGGTGGAGTTGCGCGTGGGTGCGGGAGATCGCGTGAAGGGTGGAAGCTCTGTGCTCGCCTACATGCCCCCGGCGAATGCGGGAATAGGTGCTGCGAGCGAGCCACGCTGATGTCTGGAAGCGAGCTCGAAGCAAGGCATGCACGAGCCCGTCGCGGCATGTATATCCTGCCTTCACTGTTTACGGCGGGCAACATCGCCATTGGGTATTACACCGTGGTTGAGAGCATTCGGGGATCGGCCGATGCCGATCCCGCGGCGTTCAATCGTGCCGCTCTGGCCACCATCTTTGCAATGTTTTTCGACGCGCTCGACGGCCGTATCGCGCGCATGACCAATACCGAGAGCGCCTTTGGCCGCGAACTGGATTCCCTGGCCGACGTGATCACGTTCGGTGTCGCGCCGAGCCTCTTGGCTTACCTGTGGGGTGTGCGCCAGGTATGGCCCACCGCATACCCGCATATCGAAGCACGGCTCATGCACTTCGGCTTGGTAATCTGCTTTTTATTCCTGATCTGCGGTGCCTGTCGCTTGGCCCGCTTCAACATCAGCATCGATCCTCAGCCACGCAATCCGGGCCGGCCAGGCCGCAAGTATTTTGTCGGCATGCCCATACCCGCCGGAGCCGGCGTGGTCGCGGCGGTGGTCCACTTTGAGGATGGTTCACCCATTCATAATCCATGGCTCTCCGTCGTTTGGTTGGCCCTGATCGCATTGGTAGGATTTCTTATGGTGAGCAACTGGCGCTTCTGGAGTGGTAAAGAACTGGATCTGAACCAGCGCCAGCCAGGGCGCTTGCTGGCATTGTTTGCTCTGGTGGGTTCGGTGGTGTTTTTTGAATCGGAGTACGCCCTTATTGTGATCGCGATGGGTTATCTGCTGTCTGGCATATTCGCGCGCTTGGCGTACTCCTGGCAGCGCCGCCCCGCAACAGCCACCGGCTAATAGCATCAAATCCTAAAAGGTGATTATGGCAGGCAAGCAGACGCGTGCGGTCGTCGTGGGTGCATCGACGATACGCGGCAAGGAACTCGCAGAAGAACTAAACAACTCCGCAGCGGCAGCATGGAACATCCGGTTGCTCGATGAGGGCAACGACACGGAAGCTCAGCTCACGGTGGCCGGGGACGAGGCAGTTGTCATTCAGCCCTTAAACGCGGAAGCACTTGAGGGTGCCGATCTTGTGTTTTTTGCTGGAGATCCGGCTGTCACACGCGAGTACTGGCATCGTGTCATCGCCGGGGGAGCGGCGATCGTCGATCTCACCGGCACACTGGAGCCGGAGCCGCGCTTTGCCGTACGCTGCCCTTGGTTGCCGGGCGGAGCCAAACCTGACCTGACTACGGCTGGCGTGGTAGCCGCACACCCAGCCGCATTGATGTTGGCCATGGCCTTTGACCGGCTCGCGAAGCTGGGCTTGCAAAGACTCTCTGCCACCGTGCTTGAGCCTGCATCCCAGGCCGGCAGCGCCGGTTTGGACGAACTGCATCAGCAAACCGTCGGCCTGCTCTCATTTCAGAGCGTTTCCAAGGAGGTTTTCGATACGCAGGTGGCCTTCAATCTACAAGCAGACCTGGGCGAGTCCTCACAGATTCAGCTTCGCGATGTGGACGCCACCATTCGCCGTCACCTGCAGCGTCTGCTTGCGGCAGAAGGTGCGGCCAGCGTGCGGTTCAATGTCGTCCAGGCCCCCGTTTTTCACGGCTACACCATCTCCGCCCTCGCGGACTTCGGCCGGCCGGTGAGTGTAGAGGAGGTACGACTCGCTTTGAACGGCGGTGTCATCGCTGCCGAAGACGACACGTTGCCCAGCAATCTCGCGGCCGCGGAGTCCGGCGATCTTCTTGTCAGCGTACATGCCGATGGAGAAAGCTCGACGGGCACGGCGCATTGGCTCTGGATGGCCGCTGACAACCTTCGCTTGGCAGCACGAGGAGCCGTCGCCGCAGCTATAGAGTTGGCCGCACTGCGCCCTACCGAGCATGTGCAGTAACGAAGGAGAGCAAGGGCATGAAAGTCGTCCGGAGTCTCCAATCGCCGGATGCGGTACACTCGAAAGCGCGCCGGGATGGTGGAACTGGCAGACGCAGCGGACTCAAAATCCGCCGAGGGCAACCTCGTGGGGGTTCGACCCCCCCTCCCGGCACCAAAACACAAGCCTTACAACAGGTAGTTAACGCTCACTGAGAACAGGGCTCGGCCCACTCTCCGCCGGCGTGAGAAACTTTCTGCATGAGCGATTCCACACCGAAAACCGGCGGAGCAAGAACAACCGGTCTCAGCCCGGCTCAGCAAAAGCTGCAAGCCATGCGCGAGAAGGCCGCCCACGCGAAGAGCGGTGCCAAACCACTGCCCGGAGCCTCTGCTGCTGCGTTTAAAGCCAAAAACTCCTTCACAGGCAAGAAGACCGCCTTCCAGCGGAAGGCTACCTAACGCAACAGGCGACCCGGATGGAGTATCGTCACATCCGGACAAACGCGCTGATACCAACACCTTTCGCTGTCACTGCCTTCGTCGTGCAGTGACAGCGAAAGACCCATACTCAGGCCTGTCATTGCTTTCTTCAGGAGAGCCTTCGTTCGTAGATCAGGGCGTCTCCGCCTTCGGCATAGAACCCCTCTTCCACCCGCACCGGACTGTACCCAAGCCGTTCGTAAAGCCGGATCGCCGGCGCGTTGTGCACAGAAACATGCAACCGCATGGATCCGGCTCCGGCCTCTGCTGCATGGGTTTCCAGTGCGCGCATAAGGGCGTGCCCCACGCCCTGGCCGCGGTGCGACGGGGCCACGTCCAGAGTGACGATGTAGCCCACCACAAGATTGCCCTCAGGTCGCTCGAGATGCACGATGCAGAACCCTGCCAACCGCTCAGCGGAGGTCTCCCGGGCAGAGAGAACCGCCAAGCGCACGATCGCGTTCTTCGCCTCGGCAAAGCGCCTCATCGCACCCTTGGAGAAGCGAAATAGCGGTTCAAAACATAAGGCATCCATCGCTGCGATCGCGTCAAGGTCGCTCGCCGTATAGGGTCGGAGATCGATGTGCATCTCAGGCTTGATTGCCACGACCGCTCCGCCGCTCATAGGCCTCCTGCCGTGCGATGTGCTAATACTATTCGGCCAAGGTACAGCACGGGAGGCAGGCGAACGGATGGAGCAGCAATTACTTGAAGGCAAATGCGTTGTGGTCCTGGGTGGCACCTCCGGCATCGGCGAAGCACTGGCGCTGGGTCTGGCGGAGGCCGGGGCGGACGTGGTCGCGAGCTCACGCTCCCAAGAGGCCACAGCCGTGGTGTCAAAGGCGATCCGGGCAAAGGGCCGCCGCACCGTCAGCAAAACGTCGGATGTCTGTTCACGCGCATCCATCGAGGAGCTGCGGGAGGCTGTGCTCGCCGAATTTCCTGCCGTGGATATTCTCGTCAACTGTGCCGGAATGACCAAACGTGTCCCCACGCTCGAGTGCACCGAAGAGCTGTGGGATCACATCTTCGACGTGAACGTCACAGGCACGCTGCGGTCGTGCCAGGTATTTGGCGCGGACATGGTGGCGCGTCGTGCCGGACGCATTATCAATATTGCCTCCCTGACGACATTTCTTGCCTTTCAAGAGGTGGCACCGTATGCGGCGAGCAAGGCCGCTGTCGGTTCCCTTACTAAGTCGCTGGCCATTGAGTGGGCGCCCTACAATGTGCTCGTCAATGCGATCGCACCTGGGGTATTCCCCACGGCCCTGAACAGCGCGCTGCTGGATTCCCCACGCGGCCAGGAGTTGATCCTGCGCACGCCCATGCGCCGCTTCGGCAGACCGGAGGAGCTTGTCTCCACAGCCATCTATCTCGCTTCGGACGCGAGCACCTTCACGACCGGTCAGATCCTCGCCGTGGACGGAGGTTTTCTCGCCAGCGGGGTAAATCAGTAGGGTTGCCTACCCGCTCTCGTTAGAACATCGGGGTGGTCAGAGCATCGGCTTGCCATGACACACAAACACGATGCGATGCGAGGGACTCGGGTGACAGCCGCAAGCGATACGCTGTCAGTGAGGCGTCCGCACGCATGGCAAGTATCGCAACACAAACCGGTGATGACGGCAGTACCGCTCTTACCGGCGGCACACGCATCTCCAAGGCCGACCTCCGCGTCGAAACCTACGGCACAGTGGACGAACTCAATACCGCGATGGGCTTCGCGCGCAGCATTTGCAGTGACCCTGAGGTCCGGGCCTGGACAGAAGAGATTCAACGCACACTGTTCCGCGTCGGTGCAGCGCTCTCCCGCCCCGCCGACGATCCCAAAGCAGCCAAGGACCTTTCTGCAGCGGACGTGAAGAGCCTGACGTTGCGTGTGCATGACATCGAATCCGTCGAGGGCCTTCTAGCGGATTGGTCCTTGCCGGGCGCCCACCGTGAGTCCGCGGCCTATGAGGTCGCGCGTACCGTATGCCGCCGCGCCGAACGCTGTGCCGTACGTCTTGGCGAGTCCGGCGAGCCCGTCGTCCCTGCCGTTCTCGCGTACCTGAACCGCCTTTCGGACCTCCTCTGGCTATTCGGTCGTCTCATCGAGCATCGCGCAGGTATTGATGCACGTCTGCGCGATAGCCAAACGGCAGGCCCGATGTGGTCGCGAGCCTGGTAATGTGCTCGCGCCACGCTGTTTGTTCTTACACAAAGCGTCTTCAATCCAGTACGACGTTAGGATCCAGCACAACGCTCTACCACGGCAACAAAGCCTAGTGGAGTTGCGGAGAATTGGGTAGGACACTACCGCTTCAATACCCTGCTCTTCAATACCTGCCCTGGGAGCGCTCAACCGCCATGGGTCACGGCACAAAGTTTCCTATGATCGAGAAGTGTGGACACCAACACATGATGGACTTTGAGAGATTGTTGTGTTGGATGATTTGGCGCTGATCGCAACGATTCAGGTAAAAGCGAGAGAAAAGGTGAGAGCCTCGAATTTGTCATTCTGTGTGACCTATATCCAAATTGTTGCAATACCACCTTAGGGACGCCCTCAGGTTGATCGTTGCCGACCTTCTCCAGCAATGCAAAGGAAGACGACGGTATGCCGCTCCTTGTGTGTATGCATTTCAAGGGATTGATCAAAACTATCTAGTCTCAAGCTTTATCTCCGAGCAGACTGCCTTGCTGTATGCCCGGTCAGAAATTGTTGATATGTCTCTTCGATGAACTCTTCATCGATAGCTCCTGAACCGAGTAGCAGCCGGTAGTAGAGCGATCCGTAGAGCTGATCGATTGCGATGTCGATGTTGAAGTCACCTCGTAAAGAACCTTCCGAGATCGCGGCCTGTACGTTTCGGCGAACACCTTCCCGCCGTGGATTGAGCCAGCGGTCACGAAAAGCTGCCGCGAGCTCCGGGTCGGACTGGGCTTCAGACACCAGGGAACGGATGAGATTGCCCCGGGAACTGCGGAAGAAGGCAGCTTGCAGATGGAGCTGCCGTCGAAGGCTTTCGAGCGCGCTGTCCGCCTCGGGAAAGGCTGTCTCCTCTCCAATCAACGCAAGCAGCGCATCCATCACAACCGCTGCTTTGTTTGGCCAATGCCGGTAGAGCGTCATCTTGCCGACGCCCGCCTCGGCTGCAATCTCGTTCACACTCACGGCACGGAAGCCGCGCTTGGCTACAAGGCGGAGAGCGGCCTTAAGAATGGCAGCATGAGCGGCCTGACTCCGCGGTCGCCCTATTGCCCTCATATTGCTCATGCTCTCCATGTAGAAAATGCATCCTTAACGATACTGCGAGTATCTTATTCTGCGGAAACGATACCGTCGGTATCGCTTGAGGAGGAAAATGAATAGGGTCGTCATCATCACCGGCACAAGCAGTGGACTTGGCAGGGCATCTGCTCAGGCCATCCTTGAGGCCGGCTTCAAGGTCGTAGGCACTGTTCGCAAGCCGGAAGCAGCGCTGGAGTTTGAGCAACTAAAACCTGGGGCCGCCTTCGCGCGAATTCTCGATGTGACCGAATCGCCCGAGAGGCTGGCCTCGGTGGTCGAAGAGATCGAGCAAAATGTCGGTCCGGTGTATGCGCTCATCAATAACGCCGGGTACGGCCACGAGGGCACACTGGAAGAAAGCTCCATGGACGAGCTGCGCCAGCAATTTGAGGTGAACGTCTTTGGTGCCGTCGCCATGATGAAAGCAGTTTTGCCTCCTATGCGTGCCCGGCGCGAAGGGCGCATCCTCAATGTGACCTCGATGGGAGGCCTGATGACGATGCCAGGGCTTTCGTATTACCACGGAAGCAAGTTTGCACTCGAGGGAATTTCGTCGTCGCTGGCCAAGGAGGTACGGCCGCTCGGTATCTATGTCACGGCGGTCGAGCCTGGCATGTTTCGGACGGATTGGGCCGGCCGCTCCATGGTGCGTTCAGCTCGCAGCATCTCCGAATACGATGCCATCTTCAACCCCATCCGGGAAGCGCGTAAAGCAAGAAGTGGACAGCAACCGGGAGACCCGGCCAAGGCCGGTAAAGCGATCGCAGATTTCCTGACGGCCCCGGAGCCGCCTCTTCATCTCCTGCTCGGCCCCGATGCCTTCGAGCATGTGCAGAAGGAACTTGCTGCACTTCGGTCGGAGTTTGCAGCGTGGGAAGCTGTGACCCGCTCAACAAATTTTGAGCAAAACGACTGAGGAGTCTTTACACCCACAGGAGCCGGTCCGCACAACGGTCATTCGGGCGGATCGGCACCTAGGCGTCGCATTCCTTATAGCCATTTATCTGTGAATGCGACAAGCGGAATTTGTAACCGCTCCGGCAAACGCTCCGCTGAGGGGCGTCAAGGAGGAGGAAGGTCTGTGACAGAATGGAGATGCCAAACTCCTTCCTCTTGAAGTGTGAAGTCGGGGAGCAGTGCATGGGCGTGATGCAGTTCCCTGCACTTTGCCCAGATCTATGGCAAGCCCTCAAATTTCCCTTAGGTTGATTGAAGCTAATCGGTGCGCTGTTTACGAAGAGCTACGCTGGTGAGATCGCATGCCCGGCCTCACGGTTCAGCCGACCTGCACCGTCTGCGGTGATCGAGGAAGCTGGATACAAAGTGGCATTCCCTCTGATAGACTTTACAAGTCGTTGCAGTGACAGATTCGACCTCCGTTTGGTGTTCAGTACCAGGCGAAATCGGGTCAAAGCAGCGAAACAGGTGACTGAGAGAGAAAAACAGCGAAGGCTGCTAAACTCACTTGCTCCTTAGCGTTTTACCACCATGTTGTGCATGTACAACGTGGGGACGTAGCTCAGTTGGTTAGAGCGCTGCCCTGTCACGGCAGAGGTCGCGGGTTCGAGCCCCGTCGTCCCCGCCATACATTCTAAAGCACTTAGAGTGGTATGGGACCAAAAGAGACACCCCGATCAGGGTCCGATATAGGTCCAATAACGAGGCTACGTGCCCGTTTACGGGTAAGAACTTGGATCTTTCTGACCCACGTTTGCAACCATTATGCTCACAACCTCGCTCTGTGCGGCGCGCTTATGCGAGCTCACGGCCTGGGTATAGACATCAAGGTGATCCTGCTGTTCGCGTGTCGTAAGAGCTCCTGAACGGTTTTCACATCCTCTCCGTTTGCCTTCAGCAGTGTGCCGAAAGAGTGGCGGAAGGGGGGAAAGGCATCCTACGCGCACTGGATGATGTGGAGATCATCTCGACTCCCTTTGAGGGCTCTGGCCCGCATAACGGCGATACTGATCTTCACGACCTTATGTGTCCAATACTTCCTTCCTATACCCCGCCCTCGTTTGCCTATTGGCTAGCATGCCGTATTCTGAAAGCACGATGATTTGCGGCTTACTTTGTCGATTTGCAACCATCTACGCTGGCGCGGTGATCTCATGGGGATGGACGACGAAGGGCTGACCGACGAAGAGCTGGAGTCACGCACTCGATCCATCGAAGGTGCTTTGCGCGGCTTGCCCTAGGGTTCCTGCCTGAATTAATACACTCGCGTTCTGTCCGGGTTCGAGCTACCTCGGCAGAAGCGGTATGAGAATCCAGCGACCGAGAGCTTCGTTTCGGACCGGCTCTCATTTCTAACGCAGACAGCAAACTTCCGGCGCATCGATCTGCACTGGTGCCTCACGTTTGAGCCGCCGCAGTCAAACCCGCTTCAGTGAAAGAGTCTCAAATAAATCCGATCCTCAGTCCCGAGGCGATCGACAAGCTAGCTCTGTACGGTCGGTCGTCTGAGCTGTCAGCAGGAAGCGTGCTCATCCAGCAAGGTCAGCCGATGGATCAATTCGTCGTGGTGAGCGAGGGTGAACTTTGCGTGGAGCAGCAAACTCTCGGCGGGATGGAAAGAGTGACTACTCATGGTCCCAGTACATCTTTCGGAGACGTGCATCTCCTTTCAGGGAGACCCAGCCTCGTGCAAGCGCGCACACTCGGCAAAGCACAGGTCATAACAATCAGCAGGATCGTCTTCAGGAGATCATGCACGCGGATAGCCGCCTTGGCGAGCTGTTGATGCGGGCCTTCATTCTGCGACGGCTAGAGCTGCTTGCTACATCCCAGGGCGACGTTGTGGTTCTGGGTTCGGTTAATTCATCCGGCACGCTCCGCATCCGCGAGTTCCTGACGCGCAACGGCTATCCGCATTTGTTTATCGATCTCGACAAAGATGTAGATGTGCGAGGCGTCCTGGATCAGTTCAAGATTGCTGGTTCCGACATCCCAGTCCTTATCTGCCGCGGCAAGGAGTCCTACGAAATCCGAGCAACGCCGAGATTGCCGGTTGCCTGGGCCTAAACAGCAGCGTCAACGAGACGCAGCTACGTGATGTCGTCATTGTCGGGGCAGGTCCAGCGGGCTTATCTGCAGCTGTCCACGCGTTCAGTGCACAATATTAGCGAGGCTATTATGTCGAAATCTTCCCCGCACATAGACCCGAGCGCAAAGCCGAGTGGCACAGGGTGCGTTGAATGTCTGAAGGCTCGTACTTGGTGGCTGCATCTCAGGCGCTGCGCTGAGTGCGGCCATGTCGGGTGTTGTGACAGTTCACCGAATCAGCATGCCTCCAAGCATGCTGCGAGTACTGGACACGACATCATTATGAGCTTTGAACCTGGTGAAGGCTGGTTTTACGATTACAAAACGCGGCAATACATCGAAGGTCCCTCCCTTGCACCTCCCGAAACCCACCCCATTCAGCAATCAGCACCAGGCCCGGCTCAACTTGTGCCCAGCAACTGGCGGTCGCTCCTCAAAGAATAGGTTGAAGGCTCGATGGGAGACCTAAGCCTAAACGCAAACGCTCACTTCGAGGATCTCCAGTCCTGTTTGTCTAATCGTCATGCGGATGCTTAGGAACGTCGGTCGTCGGAATGCTTGGCAAGGGTGTGCTTTTCGCATTTTCACTAGAAAATTGATTGTGCAATGCGAAGTTGAGAAGTGATCGATTCACCCGGATCCGTTCGTTATGCTCGCTGTACTCGATGTAGCCGAGTCTCCTGAAGTGATTCATGAAGGTGCTAACGCGAGACCGCGTTGCCCCAATCATCTCTGCCAGCACCTCCTGTGTCACCGGAGCGATCAATATTCGCTCTTGGTCGACCCTGCCGAACTCGGCCATGAGGAGGAGCACGCGAGCCAACCGTTTTTCACTCGAGTTAAACAACTGATCGACGAGATCAGCTTGTGTTCGCATATTGCGAGCTAGCAAGAACCCGATAAAGAGGTTGGCAAAAGTGCCTTCTCGTTCCAGCACGCGCCTCATCTCTTCCACCTCTAGCCGCAGTGCAAGGCAAGGGGTGATTGCGGTTGCTGCGGCTAACCGATACTTGGCAAGCGGGCCGATCGCTTCCTCTCCCACGAAGCTGCCCGGCCTGAGCATCGTTATCACGGCTTCTTTTCCGGAAGGCGATAGAACGTTCAGTTGAGCGCGACCCTTCTGTAGGAAGAAAACAGAATTGGCCAAGTCTCCTTGACGGAAGAATGTACCTTTGGGTTTGACTTGCATCATTCTGCGACCAGGACCTTCGGTCACGAGGTAATTGGCGAGATCGAATGGGGGCGACTTGTCAGAGGGCATGCATCCAGCCATTCTCTGCTGCTTTGATTTCTGGACATGTGGGATATCTGCAGTAGAGTGGCAGGCCGATCTGGCAAGTCTGCCAAATGTACGGGCGAACAGAGGGGAATGCATATGCAGACAGCGGCGTCAATCAGTCCTTCTGGTGCTTGTCTCGCAAGAACTCAACACCTAAATCGTCGAGGAGTTGGCAAAGTTCTGTTGTCGCGATTGCACGGTCTCTATCGAGATAACGAAGGTTTTTTACCGAAGCAACGCCCGACCAGAACTATAGCCGCACATGCGGATGTCACTGCGTACGTCCAGTCAAGAGTTGGACAAGTTCTCGAGTGGTGGCACCAGAGCGCTGGCCTGCGGTATCCAGTGACCGCCTTCAAACGGCTTGAGGTTTCCTCTGGTGGATGTCCAGCTAAGCTCATCTGCGCCAAATGCCCACCATCTCGCTCAACTTGTGCAGCAGACGTCGAACGCCGTCCTTAATACGGTCTGGCTCAGGTAGCGCACTGATCCTCGTAAGTTTCCGTTTGCAAGCTCAGTGAACGAACGTTGGTGTTCCGAAAGGAACAGACGTAGACATCGAGATGGTGACAATCTCAGCTCAAGTGCTCTTTGTAAGACAACAACGGTTAGCCCTCAAGCAGTCCATCAGGAGATGCAATGGCTCTGAAACCCCGAAGTGAAAAAGGTCTGCTCACGCCCGAGAACTGTGTCATTGTTCTCATCGACTATCAGCCAGAGATGTTCTTCGGCGTCACCAGCATCGATCGACAGATGCTCATCAATAATGTGGTCGGCTTTGCGAAGTCCGCCAAGATCTTCGATGTTCCTCTCATTCTCAGCACTGTTGAGTCGAAGCAGTTCAGCGGAGAGATGTTGCCGCAACTCAAAGCAATTTATCCCGACCAAGTACCACTTGAGCGCACCTCGATGGATGTTTGGGACGACGAACCCGCTGTGGCCGCGATCAAGAAAACAGACAAAAAGAAGCTGGTTCTTGGGGGGCTGTGGACGGAGGTCTGTGTGGCATTTCTTGCTATCCAGGCATTGCACGATGGCTATGAAGTCTATGTTGTCGAGGACATCTGTGGGGACCTAGACCTAAGGGTTCATGAAACCGCGATGCGCCGGGTAGAACAGGCCGGAGCCAAGCCGGTCACCTGGATTCAGGTGCTCCTTGAGTGGCAGCGCGACTGGGCCAATGCGGACACGTATGCAGCCACAATGGATGTCATAAAGACGCACGGCGGCGGATACGGAGTGGGTGTTGAGTTCGCGAACACCATGGTCAACAAGAAAGCACCCACCGTTTACCCAAGCTGGACTGTTCCGACGACCTAGCTAGCTTCTGGGCAAGCGCCCATAGCTGATTGCGTTCTGACAGAACCCTTAACATCATTAACCCGACAGGAGCTTTCTATGGCAACTCAAGCGGTTTTCCATAACGGAAAGGTTGCGACGAACGGCAAGAATTATTTCGCCCAAGCATTCGCCGTAGACGAAGGAAAGATAAGCGCCGTAGGAACGAACGACGAGATCATGCGCCTTCGTGAGTCCTCCACTCAGGTCACAGATCTTGGCGGACGAACTGTCATTCCGGGTCTCAACGACTCTCACCTTCATATTATTCGGGGCGGCCTCAACTATAACCTTGAGCTCCGCTGGGACGGAGTCCCATCCTTAGCAGACGCAATGCGAATGTTGAAAGAACAAGCCGCGCGCACTCCGGCGCCGCAATGGGTCCGGGTAGTTGGGGGGTGGACCGAGTTTCAGTTCGCCGAGAGGCGGATGCCCACACTCCAAGAGATCAACGAGGTCGCTCCAGACACGCCGGTTTTTGTACTCCATCTCTATGACCGCGCGATGCTCAACGCTGCGGCCATGCGTGTTGTCGGGTACACAAAGGACTCACCGAATCCTCCTGGTGGGGAGATCCAAAAGGATAAGAATGGCAATCTCACCGGCCTCCTCATAGCAACGCCGAACGCGGCGTTGTTGTACGCGGCGCTGGGCAAGGGTCCAAAGCTCAGTTATGAGGACGAGCTGATTTCCACCCGGCATTTCATGCGGGAACTTAACCGGCTAGGTGTCACGAGCTGTATCGATGCAGGAGGGGGCTCACAGAATTACCCGGACGACTATACGGCAGTCGCAGAACTGCACAAGAAGAATCAAATGACTGTGCGCGTTGCGTACAATCTGTTCACGCAAAGGCCCAAGCATGAACTTGAGGACTTCCAAAAGTGGACCGCGAGTGCAAAGCTCTACGACGGTGACCAGAATTATCGACTGAACGGTGCGGGAGAGATGCTGACGTACTCTACAGCCGATTTTGAAGACTTTCTCCAACCGAGGCCTGAGCTCGAAGGCGTCATGGAGAGTGAGTTGGAGGCCGTGATCCGTTTACTTGCGGAGAAGAAGTGGCCCTTTCGCATTCACGCTACCTATGACGAGGACATTACACGCTTCATGAACGTTTTCGAGAAGGTGAACCGGGACGTTCCGTTCAACGGATTCCACTGGTTCCTGGATCATTGCGAAACAATCGGCGACAAGAATCTGGAACGAGTCGCGGCCTTGTATGGCGGTGTTGCCGTGCAGCACCGAATGGCGTACCAAGGGGAATACTTCGTCAAGCGGTATGGTGCTGAGGCGGCCAAGAGGACTCCTCCCATCCGGAAGATGCTTGAGATGGGTCTTCCGGTTGGCGCGGGCACAGATGCCACTCGTGTTGCGAGTTATAACCCGTTCGTTGCCCTCTATTGGCTAACATCCGGCAGGACAGTGGGAGGACTCGAGCTCTATCCGGAGAAGAACAGGATGAGCCGAGAAGAGGCGCTGCGGCTCTATACGCAGGGTGGTTGCTGGTTCTCCACGGAGGATGGACTCAAAGGCGGCCTCTTTGCTGGCCAGCTCGCGGACTTTGCCGTGTTGACACGAGACTACTTCAGTATTCCTGAGGAAGAAATTAAAGATCTCCAGTCGGCCCTGACGGTGTTGGGAGGACAGGTCGTCTACGCGAACAAAGACTTCGACGATCTGGCACCCGCCGCCCTTCCGGTCGCCAGTGACTGGGCTCCAACTACGCATTACGGTGGGTACTACAATCCCATGAAGCCGATGGCGGCATTCGCAGGGACTGCGTGCCAATCTCATATACACGTCCAACGTCCGGCTACCGGGCGGAAGCTTGGCGAGTCGCTCTGGGGTCTGGGATGCGATTGCTTTGCATTTTAATCACGATTCGGCCGCTTGAGCAGTTCTCCTTAAATTTGCTGGGGCGGCCGAATGCGGGCTGCTGCGTCCCACCTTCGCGGCTGATACTGATTCCGCACCGTCGCTGCTCACTTCCGGCAGGCAAGAAGGCAGAGCAGTAGCTTTGAAGAATGTGTGCCCGTTCATGCCTTCATCAGCCCGCATAGTTCGAGTGCTTGGGACACTACTTGGCGTCGTGAGCCTGACGAGTTCATTAGCTCTAGGCCAGCAATCTGAAGAGCCGCCTCTCGCGCCGGTCGTGCCGACTCCATTCGAGAGACCTACGTTCCAACTACTGCGCTACCAAGAAGATTGGAGCTTCCTTCAAGACCCGACAAAGCGGATCGATCGCTTCGATGCCATTAAATACATTCCCCTAAACAGTAGGGACGGATCGGACGCGGCCTACTTATCCATAGGCGGCGAGACCAGGGAGATCTATGAACGGATTCAAAACGATAACTTCATAGGTGTCCCATACTCAACAAATCAGTTTGCTACGCAACGCATTCAGTTGAATGTTGATGCGCACCTCAAGCCACGTTTGCGGTTTTTCCTGCAGTTCGAGAGCGGCCTGGAAGAAGGCCGTCTGGGCGGCTACCGTCCGATTGATGAAAAGAGATTGGATTTCTTAAATGCCTTTGTGGATGTGGGGATCGGACCGGCAAAGCACCCCATCAGCTTGAGAGCCGGCAGACAAGAGTTCAACTTGGGTTCAGGACGGTTCTTCGCCGTAAGAGAAGGGCCAACGGTGCGGCAGAGTTTTACGGATTCCGAGTCACCCAAGCGATTGGCAAGTGGAGCACAGACGGGTTTGCGGTGAGGCCGGCTGTGGACAATCCGAGCTTCTTCGATAACGTGCCTTTGCATTCGACACAGTTCTGGGGACTCTACAACACTCGCAAGGTGACTCCGCAACGACGAGACTTGGTAGACGTGTATTACTTCGGCATCGACCGGAAAAATGCCGTATTCGATTCGGGTATGCATCGGGAGGTGCGGCAGACGTTGGGAGTACGGGCCTCTCTACCACCGCCATCGCCGACTGCCTATGGAGATCACACCTTCATTCCACATTATGACGTTGAAGCTGCGTACCAGTTCGGGTCTTTTGGACCAGGGGCGATCCATGCTTGGACGGTTGCCACTGAGCTTGGCTCAATTTGGCCGAAACTGCCCTTTACGCCTCACCTCGGCGTGAGATCTGACGTTTCGAGTGGCAATCGCGACGTTAAAGGAAGGAATCTCCAAACGTTCAACGCCTTGTTCCCGATCGGTAACTACTTTGGTGTGCTTGCCGATACCGGCCCGGGCTCGGTGAACTTCATCGATGTTCACCCCGACCTTAAGCTCACCTTGCCACATGGGGTCAGCGTGGACGCGAGTTGGGTAGTTCAGTGGAGAGAAAGCGTGCACGACGGACTTTATGGCGTCCCCGGCAATTTGCTCGTACCTTCTGGAATGAGTAAGGCCCGTTTTACGGGTCACAGGCCGGGCATTGAATCTCGTTGGCAGATTGATCGTCACGCCTATCTTCAAGCCGATTACGGCGTCTTCTTTGCAGGTCCTTTCCTACGTCAGTCAGGGCACACGAAGAATCTGAACTACACTTCGTTTTGGGCTGCCTACGTGTTTTGAGTTTTTAGTCGCTTTGTGGACGTTGCCGGCTGTACCACGAGCACTGTTCAGGATTTTGAATTGATTCCGGAGACAACCATATGCGCGTCAGTTATACCCTGATCGTAATCGCAACGTCAATTAATGCTGCTACAGCCCAGACGGTTGCTCGACACGCCGTCACACATCGAGGGCCTGAGATTGCCGTCGCTCCGCAGTATGACACGCAGCATGTATATGTGGATCCAAAAGATCTCGATAAGTTCATCGCGAGTTTTCTCGGCACCTTCGGCGGACAGAGCACGAAGCAAGCGACTGCAACCCTCACACCCGTACCTAGCACCAGCACAAACCAGCTACTCCAGACTCCAGTCGGAACAGTGTCTGTGTTTGGTTTCAGCACTCCCATTCCTGCGCCCTTCGGAGCCGAACGGACTGGCTACCTTATAACAAACATGGACCAGGCCATAAGGGCGGCTCGCGCCAGCGGCGCGGATGTGCTAGTTCAGCCATTTCCCGACCCCATTGGGGCTGATGCGGTGATTCAATGGCCAGGCGGCGTAAACACCCAGATTTACGTGCACACTACCCCTCCTTCGTATGCGCCGTTCGTCCACGTACCCGAAAACCGCGTGTATGTGTCAGAGGACCGGATCAATGCCTTCCTGCGCAGTTTCCTACTCTTCTCACACGGCAAGATCGTATCGGATGTCCGGACCGCACCTGGACTCGAAATCGGAAGGGTGGATGCCAAGTATCGTAGAGTCCGCATCGAGTCGAAATTTGGTAAGCTCACCGCCATTGTGACTGACGGTCACCTCCCTTATCCTTTCGGCAGAGAGACCACGGGGTACCAAGTCGACGACCTCGCAACCACTGTTGCAAAAGCAAAAAATCTTGGAGCGCTGATTCTGGTCGAGCCCTTCGTTGCTGCTGGCAGATCGGCGGCGATGGTACAGTTTCCGGGCGGCTACATCGCCGAAGTACACTCTGTCTTGCCATAGTTGGAGTGACCGCTCAAGATTTGATAAATCTGGGTGCCGCATGTGGTGGGACTCTTGGTTGTACATGCCCTTAGTCAGGGAGAGGACACAGAATAAAGCGAGACAATCACGATGCAGGCGATCCCCTTGAGCCTGGCAATCCTCTGAAGAATGGCAACTTCGACAAGTTCTGGTCTCAGGTACTTGTCATCATGCTGGTCCTTGTGATCATGATCAGCATCTGGTTCTTCTTCTTCGCGAAAAGACATCATCCCTCGGTAACAGGCCAGGTCAGCGCACGTATGCAAAATTGCTTTGCACCTGAAAGACGAAAGTTTGCTGGGCCCAGAGTTGACCGAAGCAGACCTGCTCCTGAAGGAACGCAACTATTTGGTCGTCGCGCGTAAGCGGTTACTCTAACGCTGCTAGTCGCACTCGGTTTTCATAAATCGTTGTTTCGAGAATCCGCATTTCGCTTTCTAAACGAGCACGGGAGCTGGCCGCAGCAAATCCCTTGAGCGGTATCTTGTCGCGAAGCTTTGCCTCGCTTTCCTGCAACTCTCTTAGCCTTTGCTCGTCCTTTGCGATGTTTGCGTTCAGGATGGCACGCGCGCTGTCGTCGCTCACAGCTCCACCTCACCATTTAACTAAAACACGCTCTGCGACCTGCTCGCCCAACACCATTCCCAGCAATCCAAGAAGTGCAATTATCGGCGGTGCAGGACTCTTCACGCGAATGAAGCCATAGATGAGGCCGATTGCTACACCCACTGTGAATGACAAAATGAACGCCCGCACGGTTTAGACCTCTTCAAAGCATAAGGACACACTACGGACTCAGCGATCAAGCCCCATTGCGGAGGACGTGTACAAAGGCTTTTTGAAGCAGGTTGTTTGCCGAGTCCAGCTCCTCTTGGGAGATGGTGTGAGGGCGTCCTGGGTACCGCCGGAGCGTCACCTCCGCACCCATACCCGCAAGAACCGTAGCGGTCTCTTCGACGCGTTGCCACGGCACGTGCGGATCGGGATCTCCACTCCCCAAGAAAACGGGTGTTCCGAGGAGGTCACCTTGGTGAGAAAGATCCGACCCAAGCGGTCCAATCAGTCCTCCAGTGAAAGCGATCAGAGCACCATACCGATGCGGATGGCTGGCGACGTATTCTGACGCAAGACAAGCGCCCTGGGAGAAGCCGGCGAGAATGACACGATCGGTGGGAATCCCGCTCTCTGCGATTGAGGCCAAGACAGAACCTACGCTATTCAGCGAGGATGTCAGCCAAGGCTCATTCGCTGTGCGCGGCGCTAGAAACGAATTTGGGTACCATGTGAGGTTGGGTGCCTGTGGCGCAATATACGCGAACTCCGGCAGGCCAAGAGATTTGGCCAAAGAGAGAATGTCTGCGGCCGTACCGCCACGACCGTGTAGGAGCACAACAGCTCCCTCGGCGCGCTTCAAACTCTGACCGGCAAAAAGCACGACATCGCCACTCACGCTAACACCCGTTCCTTGGTCAGTGTTATAGGTAGCAGACGCCGTTCGATCTCAGCACGTCTAGGTTCTAGCCAGTCCGGTAAGCAGAGAGCTTCTCCCAATGTGGCTACTGTCTCATCGACGGCGAAGCCGGGCTCGTCGGTTGCGAACTCGAAGAGAACACCGCCAGGTTCACGAAAGTAGATGGATTGGAAGTACGTCCGCTCCTGGACTGGTGTCACGTCCACATGTTTCTCGATCTCGGACTTCCACTCCAACTGCGAAGCGTCGTTGGGCGTGCGAAAAGCGATGTGGTGAACGGATCCTGCCCCGAGTCGTCCTTGCGGTGCGCGAGGGTTCAGAAGTAAATCGACGTGGTTACCGAGAGCGTTCCCCGCAGCGGCGAAACGGATTCTCTGCCCTTCTTCACTGACCCGACGCAATCCCATCACGTTTAGGATGGGCTCAGTTGTCCCGATCCTGTTTTCCAGCATGGTCACTCCGAAGAAGCCGCGTATCGCGTGAGCTAGCGGAACTGAGGAGTGGCGTGATGGATTCGCTTCCTGCGCGTCCCCATGGGCGACGATCTCAAGCTTCATTCCATCCGGATCCGCAAACGTCAGCACCGTCTCGTCGAAACGTTGGCTGGTCGATTCCGCCTCGACACCCATCGTGCTGAAGCGATCCTTCCAGAAATCCAGCAAATGTAGGGGTACACTGAAAGCCGTGTGTGTTACCTCGCCCGCTCCTGGAAGCCCACGAGCCGCCCTGGGCCACGCGAAAAAGGTGAGGATTGTGCCGGGTGACCCCATGTCATCGCCGAAGTAGAAGTGATAGGAACTGGGGTCGTCGAAATTGACCGTGCGCTTGACGAAGCGCAATCCGAGCACATGTGTGTAGAAATCCAAGTTTCTTTGCGGGTCAGAGGCGATTGCTGTGACGTGGTGCAGCCCGACGATGGATGATTGTGGCATTTTGTACCTCTTGATGCGGAGAAGAGAGATGCTTCGTGACTATCGAGATGATCGCGCTTTTCTAAGCATTTGTCCCGCTAAGGAGTGGTCATTAGAAACTACGGTTACATGCTGCCGGTTCTTGTGCTGTTCCATATGGAACAGCACAAAAAGCAACCATGCTGGAAGCTACACAGGTCGAGAGAGTGTGCAAAACAGACTCCGGAGCCATGGAACCACCAAAAGAGACCGAAATGAGTGCTCAAGAACCGCAGCGGTTGTCCGTGGGAGAGCTTGAGGGAATCAGCTTTGACGTAGTTGCATGGGCAACTGCGAACGCTGAAGTGGAGCTGTCATTTGCTTGTATGTTCGAGCGTGAGATGCCCGGCACTAGTCTTTCGGGAGGGCTGCTGAAACTGGACCAAGCACTTGGAGGAGCGTTGACCAACTTTCGGCGAACCGGATGGTTTCGAGCACAAGAGATGGAGACACTTCTTATCACCTCCCTTCCGTAGGGCGTACCTGCCGGTCTCGTAATGGTGATCGGTCTTGGCGACCCACAAACTTTAGGACCTGAGGTGTTGGAACGGGCGTTAAGGGTCGCGGCTCGTGAAGCGGTTCGCCTTGGAGTAAAGACTGTAGCGTTCGCACCGGATCTTCTCGACGCTGGTCACACTGAGCAATCGACGGCGTACAGCGCTTCGGAAATGCTGCGAGGAGTCATCGGAGCCTTAGAGGCTGAACGCCAGCTCAGCGCGCTCGGGTTGACTCCACCTTTACAACTGAAGCAGTGGTCTTTTGATGCAGGAACCGCGCACATTACAACGGCCGTGGAGCAGTTTCGCCGCGAGTTCGACCTCTTAACTTGATGCGAACGCAGGTCGGGAAACTCGTCAGCCAATACGGAGCGGCAGACAAGTGTGAGTTCGATTGAGTGCGTGGAGACAGAGGCCGCTGCGCTTGGCAGTGCGTCTCCGCAGCTTCGGTGCTGATTCAAGTTGCACACCGCGAGGTGAGAGGTACGCCTTCGCATCACATAAGCGTTTAGCTGGTTCATCCGGAGGACGTATCTTGCCAACATCAGTAGTGGTCCAAACCGTAGATTCGCTGGTCACAGCGACCAAAGACAGCAGCATACATTGGATTGTGATTGAGAAGAGCTTAGCTGACGTGCCGTCGATCAGGCTTTCCCCGGGGCAGTCGGTCCGGGGCGCTGATGAGCAAACCACGTTGCGCTTTTTGGCTGATGCAGACGGCCTCCAGCTGTCTTCCGACAACCGGGTCCAGTGCCTTCGCCTGGAAGCTACGCCTGCGAAACGCGCCATCTTCAACGACGACACAATGGCGAGTTTTGGAACTCTGGAGTTGACCCGCTTAGTTGCGCTAGGACGCGTGCAGATTCTGGCGCGGAATAAGGTGCGAGCGGGGCATTTGGAGGTGAATGGTTTGGACATTGTCTCAGCTGACGCGAGGGCTGAAACGGACCGTCCTCATGAGTACGGTGTTTACGTGCTGCAAGGAGCTTTTACGCTTTGGAACATGCAAGCGGATACGGCTGTCGAGATCACTGCGAATCTAGTGGGTCTTTCAGCAGGGCGTTTCGGGCGCCCGGTGCTGGGCAGTGGGATCTTTGTAAGCGGCTCGGGGGATCAAGGAGGACGCTTGACGGTGCAGCACCTTCAGACCGGCGCTGTTTACAGCAACGGTATGATCGCTGCGGGTACTGCGGACCAGATTACCGGCGGCGTCTTTACCGTGTTTGGTGCGTATGTGGATCAGGTGACGAACCAGGGTCCTGTTGTAACGTATGGTGTCAACGACATGGCTTTGGACAATTGGGGCGTGGTGGAGCGCTGGGTCGCTGAGGACAAAATCAGCACCTATGGGGCAAGCGGCATAGGCTTTGTGAATTTCGGCACTGTTCAAGAGCTTCGCGTGAACGCTCCAGTCGAGACGTTCGGTCAAGGGTCCCGGGGCTTCAACGTGTATACGGGCACGGTGGCACTGGCTGAGTTTGATCGCATTGTGACGCATGCAGATGGTGCAATCGGTATCCAGATCTCGCAGCCCGTGGGCCGCATCACAGTGCACCGCGGCATCGAGACCTTCGGTGGAACAGGTCAGTCGCTAGTGAAGGGAGTGATCGAAACCCTTTCCGCCCTCGGTCTCAGCGTCAAGCCGGGTGGCTCTGTGCAGAACCTGGCGATTAATGGTGGGTTGAAGACTCACGGTAAAGGAGTTGCTGCGATCGAACAACATGGTTCGGTCAACAACTTGAGTATCTCTGGAGGATGCGTTGCCTTAGGGGGGATGTAAAGCCGTCAGCCCTCAAGCAGGGCCGCGTCGTTTGCTCGTTGCTGTTGTTATGTGCGCGCAGTTTTGTGCGCGTGACCCTGCGACAATCGCGGTGTGAAAGCGTCCATCTTCTTTTGCTGCGTAATAGCAGATCCCGCCGTATCGGCTACTCGCCAAGTAGCCGGTTTAGAAGGTTTGTCTTGGCAAGATCCACGATCGAATCGCCGCGATTGTTCAAGATGCACTTTGTTAGGTACAAACTGAAACCGAGTGCCTGTTGCGGTGTAATCGTCGGTGGCATGGACAACTCCTGCCGATGCACCAGCACCTCGACCAGCGCGGGACCTTTGTGTGCGAAAGCGTCTTGCAGACCGGCTTTCAACTCCTCCGGTCGGGTGACGCGAACGCTATATAACCCGCATGCTTCGGCCACTTTGCTGAAATCCGGATTTTGAAGTTCTGTACCGAATGGCATGATGCCGGCCGCCATCATCTCGACTTCCACGAACGCAAGAGCGTGATTATTAAAGACCACGATCTTGATCGGAAGCTTGTTCTGGACCGCCGTCAGCAACTCGCCCATGAGCATAGCTAAGCCTCCATCACCGGACATGGAGATGACCTCCCGCTGTGGGAAGACCGCCTGTGCACCCAAGGCTTGCGGCATGGCACATGCCATCGAGCCATGCGACCACGAACCGATGAGCCTTCGCTTGCCATTGAAGTGAAGATATCGCGCGGCCCAAATGCTCGTGTTCCGACATCGACCGTAAATATGGCGTCTTCGGCCGCGACCTCATCCAGCACACGAGCCACGTACTCCGGGTGCAGAGGAGAGGTGCCGGGCTTGCCTACAGCAAGGTGATCCAGTTCTTTGCGACTGGATCTGTAATGATCCACACTATCTTTCAGGTGAGCGCTGTCTTTTGCGGGACCGAGCAGAGGCATCAACGCGCTAAGCGTTTCCTTGACGGTACCGATAAGGCCGACATCTACATGGACTCTGCGACCAATCTGCTCGCCCCGAAGGTCAACCTGGATCTTCTTCGCTTTTTCCGGGTAGAACTGAGGATAGGGAAAGTCCGTTCCAAGCGCCAGCAAAGTGTCGCAATGCATCATGGCGCGGTAGCCGGACTGAAAACCAAGCAGACCAGTCATCCCGACATCGTATGGATTGTCATACTCAACAAATTCTTTACCCCGAAAGGCATGGACAATCGGTGCTTGCAGCTTTTCGGCGATCTGCAACAACTCTGCGTGAGAGCCCTCGCATCCCGCGCCTGCAAGAATCGTGACGCGCTTGGCTTCGTTCAACAACGAAGCTGCGGTTGCTAGATCGTTCTGTGGCGGCAACAGAATCGACTCGTTCACGAGAAATCCAAGTGAGGTTGCCGCGAGGTGGCACTCCGCAGAACCGACGTTGCCCGGCAAGACAACAACGGCGACGCCACGCTGGGCGATCGCGGTGCGCATCGCAATCGCTAGGATGCGCGGCATCTGACCGGCCTCCGAGACGACGCCGCAGTAGTGGCTGCAATCTTTGAAGATCTGCTCTGGGTGCGTCTCCTGGAAGTACGTTGTGCCCAACTCAGTCGTGGGGATCTGCGAGGCAATGGCCAGCACAGGAACACGACTGCGATGGCAGTCGAATAGCCCATTGATGAAATGGAGATTGCCTGGGCCACAGCTTGCAGCGCAGACCCCGAGCCGGTTCGTCAGATGCGCAGCGGCACCTGCGGCGAAGGCTGCCGCCTCCTCGTTGCGCACGTGAATCCAAGCGATCTGCGGGTGCTTACGAATGGAATCTGTTACGCCATTGAGTGAATCGCCCGGCAGTCCAAAGATCCGGCTCACGCCTGAGATCGCCAACGTCTCAACCAGTACCTCGGAAACACTTGCCATGTTCGCCCCGGCTTCTTTATTCGTTATGCAGACGCTTACCTGGAAAAAGATTTGCTGGATTAGATCAGCTGTCAATGCGCTTTAGAGGAAAAAGCACTGCACTATGGACTGAACTTCCCCTGAACTCTAAGGCATAACCGTATCGATACTTTCTAAAAAGATGCTGGGTTTGTCATATCGCAGCCCTACCTTCAGGGCAGTGCCAGGAGACGCTACGCTTGAGCCTACTTCGCCTCTGCGCTTTCCGTTGCGGGGCTTGCAGGCAAAGAATGACTTCATGTGCGAATCGACGCTGGTGGTACGACGACCTCGACGAGACCAGTTGCGACATCATAGACCAGGCCTGACAAAAGCCATCCTCCTGGTAGGGCCGGGATTTGCCGTAGCGCCGCAACGTCCATCGCGACAGCGAGGCGAGGATCCGTGATGGCTTTTGCCTCCACATCCGTTTCAGCAATCTGGAAATACTGTGCCAGTATTGCTGGGTCGTTGACGAGTCGAGTGATGCCGCAGTCGGTGTGCTGAAGAACGATCAGGTGAAACTCGCCGCCCCCTCCGGGCGTCTCGCCGGCGACCTGTCCGATGCGTCCGAGCATGCCCAATTGTTGCAGCAAGCCTGGGGTGATGCGACCACCGATGTTGCGCAACACGACAGCCTCACCTAGCGCAAGTCTGAATACTTGAGCAGGATCCACTCGCATATCGGCACACCCGATGATGACTGCTTTCACGTTTGGCAGTGCTTGTGGAAGCGGGAGCAAGAGTGTGCCCGCAAGAGCTTGTTCAGCTGCGTAACTCTTGTTACGCTTCAGCAGGTCATCGAGATAATCCATTTCTAACGCTCCTTTGCTACTGTTCGAATCGCTTCCTCAAGAATCAAGAAAGTTTACTAACCTTATAACGCGGGGTTGATCGAGAAGTGTGCCAGTTGAAATGAGAATGAATGCAGATCTCTTGCTCTAGTTACGACTGGAGGCCAGCGCGGGCGCGGGCACTTCGAAGAGGGCAAGCGCTCCACACACTGTGTGGTACACGCCCATGACAGCAACAATGTCGAAGAGGCCCGTCGTGCCGAAGGCACGTACGGCGGCTTCGTAAATAGCGCTGTCTACCTGGTGTTCGGTCGCCAGCTGCTTCGCCAAGCGACCCGCCAGCTTCTCCTCGTCGTTGAGTTCCTCGGGGATGTCTCCTTTCCCGAGCGCAGCTATAGCGGTGTCGGAGAAGCCCATCTCGCGGGCGACCGGACCCTGCGCGTAGAGCTCATAGGCGGCATGCCAGACCGCGCCGACTATGAGGACCACGACCTCACGGACGCGCTTCGGCAGTGTCGTCTTTTTTGCCTCGGCCGCCTGGAAGTCGGAAAGCTTTTCCGCGATCGCCGGGTGCAGCAGAAACGTGTTGAACGGACCAATAAGGCGACCGTCCTCTGTGGTCGCTTGGACGCCGATCTTGCGGGCATATGGTACCCACGTAGACATCATGTGGTCATGAAGTTTGCGCTGCGGGGCGGTAAGAGTTTCGGTCGACGGCAGCGGAAGACGGCCGCCAAGGTTCTCCTGTTCGGTACTCATGAATTGCCTCCTAGGGTCGTGGGGTAAGACTGTGCAGCAGCGCTTGCGTGCTCCGTGGCCTGTGGAAGCCGCTGTGCAGCAGGCCCGCAGGCGACGGTGTGAGAAGCGAGCTACTCCGCAGCCAGTTCCACGCGCATCAGCCGCGCCGGCCGCGTTACGCCATCCGGCGCAAGTTGTACGGTGCCGCCATCAGTGGTGGTGTAGAACACGTGACCGTAGTCGCCGGGCGCGGTGCCCCAACTCGTGCTGGTCGGCCCGATGATGAGGTCGTTGAATGGCTGGCCCACGACGGCCTCGCGCCCAGGGGCATTCTTGGTCAGCGGCACACGCTCAATCGTGTGCCGGGGGTGTTCGGAGATGTAGGCGAACCCGCGATCTTCGTCAAGGCAAAAGTCGTCACACAGTGGCACGTTGGCGATGAACTCCGCTTCACCCGTGGCCTCCGAGGTCGCGGAATCGAACGGCACCTTGTAGAACACCTCCTGCGACGAGGTGCTGTAGTACACGAATTTTGTCTTCGGCCCTACGCGCAGGCCGTTGATGCCCGGGTATGGAACCGACTGACCGCCCGCAAACTGCACCGGGGGCTTTCCGCCGCCAGCCGCCATCGACGGATGCTTCGACCACACGGTTGCCTTCGCGTTCAGTCCGTCTTTAGCCAGGTCCACACGCCAGATCAGGCCTAGTACACAGTCGGAGATCACCATAGTGCCTGGCGCGATCATGCCACCGCCGTTGGGGCCGGCCTTCGACTCAAAGTCGAAGATCTTGACCGGGTTCACAGGATCGCCCGCCTTCCACTGCCGCAGGTCGAATCGCCACAGTGTGGGCACACCGTAGGTGGCGACGTAGAAGACATTCGGCTCGGCCTCTACAAAGCACTGCGCCAGATGGTTCTCCGGAAGGGTGTAGAGCAGCTGCGGCGTAACAGGCAGCAGGGGTGCCTGTGCGGGTGGGGGCACGTACCAGACCTGCCGTTGGGGCGAGGCGACGACCAGGATGGAGCCGTCGGCGCGAACAACGAGATTCTCAAGCATGTAATGCTCCGGAAAGCTCGCGATCGCGGTAATCGTGGGTTGGGCTTTGTTTGCCATGTCTTCTCCTTCAGCTGGCGGCTGCAGCGGATGCGTTCGGTTGTGCTACGTCATTCGTAGCGATAGAGAACTGCTGTGACAAGCGGCGGAGCTCTGTTGCGGCCTACTTTGAAATTCCAGAATAAGGAGTTGTTGGATGTCGGCACGCCTAATGATTTGCTGGCTTGACACCCCCGGAACATTACATGAACGTGAAAGCTCAAATCCAACACTGATCGCGGCTCCAACCGCAAGTTGAAGTCTGCCCCTTTCATGACTGCCGTCTGAGCCAACCTTTCCACGTCGTTGTTCCCGTGATTTGTGGCTCGGCGCACGTGTTACGTCCGCGACGATATGCGTCAGCTAGCTTCCACATTGCTGGATCGGCCGACAGACCCTCATCTGCTTCCGACTCAAACCGTGACGGGATGTGGACAGGAACCACGGCAGGCTTTCTGCCTTTTATCGTGAACCAGCTTTCTGCCATCTCTCCGAGAGTCATCACCTCCGGCCCACACATCTCGCTTATCTTCCCTGAGGTCTGCGTGATAGCCGCTTTGACCAGCTCTACCGCAACTTCACCGGAGTCCACAGTCTGAAAGCGCAGTTCGGTCGGCAATAACGCCACCAGTAAGGGTTTCGCATATTCCTGGATGATCACGTCCACAAGTGAATGAAACTGTGTTGCCCGAAAGATTGACCAGGACAGTTCGCTTTCCTTCACCAGGAGTTCGCAGGCCACCTTTGCTCCGTAGTACGGCAACGGCACCCGATCGCATCCCACGATCGACACGTAACAGAAGTGCGACACCCGCGCCGCTTTAGCCTCCCGCAATAGCCGGGAAGTTGCTGCGATGTCTGCATGAGCCGGGTCGGTAACATAGTCCGTTGCTGCGTGGACGACGAGGTCGACACCTCGTACTGCATCGGAAACACCCGAGCCGCTTATCAGGTCCGCTACAGCCCACTCCGTTCTGGGTGGAGCTGCTATTTGGGAATTGGTGCGAGTCATCACGCGAACGAAATCGTTGGTCTGCTTCAACCATTCACTAACGATCGAACGCCCTAGAACACCCGCTCCGCCTGTGACCAATACGGTCATAAAGCTCTCCACACAAAATAGTTGCGTCAAGGCCAACTGTCAGCAACGGATGACCTCCTAAGCCTGGTCTCCTGGCTTTTGTTCATCTTTTCGGCTTTGGATGCAATCCCACAGGCTCGGTTGATTCATAGCGCTGGCTTCGAGGGTAGTCCGCGCTGAAAGTCGTGCAAATCAGAAAGCAACGTGCCTTCTCGATATCGTGTCGTACCGGGCTTGCACGACATAAGGCGGGTTGAGTACATGCCGATGCCCCGGCGCGCGAACAGAGCAGTGCCGCTGCACGCCTAGACGAAGCCCCCTGTGTTCTTGCATCACATCTACTGGATGTAGTAAGGGCTTCACCGTTGGGTCAGTCAGGAAAGTGTTAAAGCTGTTGCGAAGGAGACACCATGCGGAAGCAGGTATGCGCGATTCAGATCAGTTCTAACAATCAAGCCTCGGATTGGCGCAAGATCCCCGATGTAGCCGAGACCGAAGTGCCTCGCACCCTGTTTCTTAAGCGTTTTCAAGATCACAGCGCAGCGCGTGTGGAAAGGATGTCCGCGCCGAAAGAGCGCTACTACACCCTGTGTGTCAATAAGCTGCGAGGCCGGCTAGATTGCACTGTGAACGGTCGAATGATTTTCTCGGGTCATACTCAGCCCGGATTTGTACACCTCGTTCAGCCGAGTGACGCTACTCGACTTATTCAGTACAGCCCGGTGGATGTTTACCACATGTTTATTCCTTCGGTTATGGTCAGGGCCATCGCAGAGGAGAACGGGTTGGGAGATTCGGCAGCGCGTCAGGACCTAATCCACGAGGTAGATTTTCGGCCAAACACAAGACTATTCGAATTGGTCAAACTGCTCTCCCAAGCTTCGTCGCGCACCGATGCAGTCGCCAGCCTCTACACCGAGGGACTTAGTCAGGCGATCCTGGCTATCCTTCTAGGTAGCTATTCTACGCAGACCCTGACGATCCCCGGCTCTCCAGAAGCAAAGCAGTATGGCCTCACTGGTTGGCAGATGAGGCGCATTGAGGATTTCGTCGACGCACATTTGTCGGAGTCAATCACTCTGCAAACCCTTGCAGGTGTTCTCGGTCTGTCTCGAATGCACTTTGCGGCGCAGTTTCGCCGAGCAACCGGACTGCGCCCTCACGAGCACCTATTGCAAATGCGGATTAGTCGGGCTAAACAGTTGTTACGTGACAGCTCGTTACCAATTCTTGAAATCGCTTCAAGTGTCGGCTTTGAGACCCAAGCCCACTTCTCGACTGTGTTCAAACGATTAGTTGACGAAACGCCAGCACGCTGGAGACTAGATTACCGAGCAAGCTCGGCTGGCGCCGCGCCCCGAGTCAAGACGCAGACGAGAGTTGACGCACCGCATTAAGTTTGCACTGAGGACGCGAGAGGCGGTTCGGAAACGCAGAATGCTTTCGGCGCAAAGTCGGAATCGGGCAGGCATTTTCACCTGATCAGGAGCTTGATGCGAGGAAAGTGCATTTTGGCAACGACCGTTCGATTGAGCAAGAGAGGAGACGGACGAACACCTAGACTGCTGTTGTCGGCCGCTTGCTTCACATCACCATGTCCCGAACAAACGAGGCTCCAGTGATCCTAAAGACCTACGCCAGGCTCTTCACAACAGACACTGATCGCTCTCTCGAACTGCTAAGGTCGCTTTACGACTGTGAACCGGATTACCGCTTCAAGATGGGCGATCTCGAAATCACAGGGATCAAAGATGTGTGTCTCGTTCAAGGTAGCGATGACGTGCTGAAGCCCTACCAGGGCTCACACGGACCTCTGGTCGTTGAGGATCTTCAAGAGACCAAAGCGATTCTCCTGGCCAAAGGGGCCGAGATTGTGAAAGACGATGCCGAAGCGGAGACCGGTACGTTCTTCTACGCACGCCATAAGGACGGCTCGATCGTTGAATACCTGCAATGGAAACCAGAACTTATGGCTAGGCTGATTCCGGCAGGAACACCTACAAGATGAAGTGTTGAGGGCGCAGGAGTTCGCCTAGCAAAGATAATCGTCGAACGAAAGCGGCATCGTAAGGGGCATGCATGCAAGACGCATACGACGTGGTGGTAGTGGGCGGCGGTGCTGCTGGCGTTGGCGCAGCAGTTGGCGCAGCACAAGCAGGCGCAAAGACGTTGCTGATCGAGAGTGGCCCATGCCTTGGCGGAGCGGCCACACAAAAGAACGTTCTCACGTACTGCGGTCTGTTTACACAAGCCAACTCGTCGAAGCGAGCTGTCGGTGGTGTTGGTTTGCAGGTGCTGCAGCACCTGCGGGAGTTGGGCGGTGTAGAGAGCCCATTACGCTTGCCGGCTCCTAGCAACCATGTGATCGCGGTGATCGATCCTGAAGCTGTGAAGCTGGCCTTGGATCGTATCGTGACTTCAGCACGCGTCATCCCGCTCATGCATACGGTAGTAGTCGGGGCCGCCCGCAACGACGGGGCAATTACAGCGGTCACGGTACAGGATGATAGGGGGCCCAGAGAGATCCAAGCCAAGGTCTTTGTCGATGCAAGTGGTGAGGGTGATCTAGCGACCTACGGAGGCGCATCCGTTCGTTATGGCAACCATAACTTGGCGCAAGCGGGTACGCTCGCTGTTCGATTCGGCGGCATCGAGCCAGGAGCCGACATCTCCGAGCAACGGTGGACGGAGGCCATCCGCGAAGCCAAGCAGAATGGCGCGGTTTTACTCGATAAAGACAGTGCACTCACCCTTCCGCTGCCCATCTCCGGCGACCTCATCACGTACTACATCGATGCGACTTACGATGCGCTGGACGGCGCGAGTATTACGCATGCCGAGATCACGGGACGAGAACGGGCCTGGGCCTACCTTCGAGCGGTACAGGCGATTCCTGGGTACAAGAAGGCTTACATAGTCAGCAGCGGCCCGAAGTTCGGCACACGTGAGTCCCGCCATGTGAATGGACGATATCAGCTAACGGAAGCTGATGTTACAGGCGGGGCACGCTTCGACGATGTTGTTGCTTTGGGAGCGTGGCCTATGGAATATCATGCCGGGCAAGGAAAGCCGACTGTCTGGAAGAGTATTCGGGCCGATCACACCTTTGACATTCCTCTCCGTTCACTATCGAGCGTGGACACTCCGAATCTCTTTGCCGCCGGGCGTCTGGCCGATGGTGATGGCGGAGGTGGAGGATCTATCCGAGTGATGGGAACGAGCTTCGCGACGGGGCAAGCTGCAGGTGTTGCCGCAGCCATGTTCTCATCCGGAGAGTGTCAGTATCCAGCTATCCGAGCTGAATTGACTCGACAGGGAGCTCTCCTGGAAGCTGACGATCTCCCCGACGCGAACGTACTGTGAGTCAGCCTGCCGCTCGCAAAACCCTGCTCCAGCGGTTCGCAAGAGAAAGGACAACGTGGCCAATCAGACGACAATAGCGATCCCACTTCCAACCGAGCAGCATGTAGCAAAGACCATCGGTAGCGACTATCGCTCTGAAAGAACCCTGAATGTCTTGAAGATGTTCACCGGAACCGACGACCTATATACCTCAATCAACAATATGGTGAAGGCGATCTTCGCGGCCGAAGGCATCGATGCGAAAACTCGCGAAATTGTGATTATTCGTGCGGCGAAAGCCATGAACTGTCAGTATGCACTCGCGATAGGGCCAGTACTCGGAAAGAACGTCGGTTTGAGCGATGCTGAGATAATCGCTGCTTCAGGTGACAATCCAGTCAAGGGTATCGATCCCGACTATGTGCTGTTGTGCAAAGCAACAGACGAACTTTCTACGTCTGCAACGCTCGCCGACGAAACTCTCGAAGAGCTACTTGCACGATACGGCGATGCTATGTCCCGCAAGCTGATTCTGATGATCTCGTGGTTCAACCTGGTCAATCGATTTGAGAATGGCTGTCGAGTTCCACTCGAGTCATCCAAGAAGATCGCGGGCATGACAAGTCCTTTATAGGAATACCGGCGTCATCGGGTTCGGGAAGTCTACGGTCCTAGGTCAGCGTTGGTACCGTCGTAACAGTTGATTTACGTGATCGATTGCGAGCAGCACAAAATGGGTACGTCACCGTCTTGTGCGGCGTATATGGAGAGACTCCCGAAACTGTGTGAGGATATGAAACAACGGTTCGCAGGTACCGCCGGTGCCACGCTTAAGAAGAACACATTTTATCCTCCTGAAACGATAGTGCGCGCACAGCAAACAGAACACGTATTGCAGCCCGAGCGAGTACGTTTGGTGAAGCACGACGGGGACTGGCGTGAAGTCGCAGCACAACCTGAAAGGACCTTCTCAACGAGCGAACTCGTCGTGAAGCATCTGCTCGACTTAAGGAACGAAACAAGAGAGATGCAGCAAGAGGTGGAGCGGGATACCCATCGTCTCTGGGCGTGTCTCAAAACATCGATGTTTACCTGTTTCAGTAATGGCCGGAACTTCAATGACGGTAAAACCGTTCCGGGAATGATCCATGTCTCAGAGCCAAACACGAATCTACGAATCATCACTCACGGTCCAACAGAACACCTGTATGTATCCATTCCGAGCCAGTACCTGGCTGAGTTGAGAGATCAATACAAAGGAAGCATGCCTGTAGAAGAGATCGCATTGAGATCAAGGCGTGTGGAATACGATAATGAATTAGCTACCCTGTGTAATGCGCTTGCGCAAGAAAGTACCTCAGAAGCTCCGATTGGCAGACTGTATGCCGACTCACTAGGGACAGCGATTGCTGCAAGACTCCTATCCAATTACTCGAGTCATTCCTTCCAATTCCCGTTCTCCTCACCTGCGCTGAGTAAATCCAGATTCAATCGTGTTCGCGAGTATATCGACGCCAATCTATCACATGACATCTCACTGGCAGACCTAGCTGGTGTGGCGGGCCTTTCCCGAATGCATTTCGCGGGACAGTTCCGGAGGACGACAGGATTACAACCACACAAGTATCTTCTGCAACAACGGATTGAACAAGCAAAAAGCTTGTTGCGTACCACGGACCATCGGCTCGTAGAGATCGCGCTTAGTGTTGGATTCAAGACGCAGTCACACTTCACAACTGTCTTCAAACGGTTCGTTGGGCAAACGCCAGCGGTTTGGCGGGCCTTTGAGAGGAAGTAGAGGGCAGCCACTTCCACGGAAGACTGGTAAGCAGCGTCAAATCGCAGTTTCACACGACAAGCAACCCCTTCACGTCGCGTTGCAGCTTGAGCACAGAGGTGTACCGCAATGCTGCTGTTGGCGTGGCAAAGAAGCTTCTACACTGTCTTGCCGTCCTCCCCCATGTGGCTTGAGTATCGTCGCACATGGGGAACGTGGGCAGAGACCGGACAGGCAGAGGTCGTGGGTCCAATTAGGACCCAATAAGGGACGTCAAGGGGGTCTCAGAGCGCTGAAAGGAGCCATCCGTCACGCATGGTTATAATGAGTTACGTAAGCGTGGCGTGTGGGCCGCATGTACACGTGGCACCTCTGCCATGAAGATGT
>CAXTUW010000004.1:0-30163 GCA_964247595.1 uncultured Acidobacteriaceae bacterium
CCAGATCGACTGGATCCTCCGCGGCGTCTCCTTCACCGTCGACCCCAACACCACCGCCGCCATCGTCGGCCACACCGGTGCCGGCAAAACCACCATCACCGCCCTCATGATGCGGTTCTACGACGTACAGCGCGGCCAGGTCCTGGTCGACGGCGTTGACGTCCGCGATCAGGATCTCACCCAACTCCGTCGCCGCTTCGGCGTCGTCCTCCAAGACCCATTCCTCTTTTCGGGTACAGTCGCCCAAAACATCAGGCTTGGCTCAGATTGGATCACCGATGAAGAGGTCGCGAACGCCGCCGAAGAGGTCAATGTGGGCGACTTCATCCGCACCCTCCCTGGAGGCTTTGCCGAACCCGTCATCGAGCGCGGTGCCACGCTCTCCACCGGCCAGAAACAGCTCATCAGCTTCGCCCGCGCCCTCGCCCACCGCCCCGGCATCCTCATCCTCGACGAAGCCACCAGCTCCGTCGACACCGAAACCGAGCTCCGCGTCCGCGCCGCCCTCGAACGCATGATCACCGGCCGCACCTCCGTCCTGATTGCGCATCGCCTCTCCACCATCCAGCGCGCCGACACCATCCTCGTCATGCACAAGGGCCAGCTGCGCGAGCAGGGCACGCATCAAGAGCTGCTCGCCCTGCACGGGCTGTATTGGCGGCTGTATCGCCTTCAATACAAAGACCAGGAACTTCCCGGACACGCACTCGGCACACCGCTGGGCGAAACCGCTACCGCATAAAAGCGGCACCCTGTTCCGTAAACGCCTTCATAAACCCGGTCCGAATTGCACTCTGCTTGACAAAGGCTGCGGCGCTCCATCAAGCTCAGCTTCTACTCCACTCTCTAGATTGCGGCAGCGCTCGGCTTCTTGCGATAGGCGCTGCTGCATGTACTTGGAGTGCTGTACCTGATCTATTTTGGAGGCACTATGAAGTTGGCACGAGGGGCAGCGGGAGCCCTTATTACCCTGATCTCCCTGCTCCTACCAGGCACCGTGCTCGGCCAGGCAACCAACTCTGGCGATATACGCGGCGTGGTGACCGACTCAACCGGAGCCCTGATTCCGGGAGTGACCGTAACCGTGGTGAACGTCAACACGGGAGTAACGAAGGTGCTGCAAACGAACCGCGACGGGCTATACGACACCTCGTCGGTTGTCGTCGGCACTTACAGCGTGACCTTTGAACGGGACGGCTTCACAAAGTTTTCACGCCCGCAGATTTCACTTCCCGTCGGTACCTCTACCGTGAATGCCGTGCTCCAGGTAGGTTCCACCACGCAGGAAGTCGTGGTGAACTCCGATATTCCTCTGCTCGAAACCGAGTCAGGCACACAGCAAACGACCCTGGAAGCCAAAACCATGCAGGTGCTGCCGAACGTCGGCCAGGACTGGCAAAATTTCGCCATCCTCATTCCCGGCTCGGCGGGGAACGCCGGCGGCGTGAATCCCGGGCAGCAGATCTCCGCCAATGGCAACCTTCCCTACAGCAACGTGCTGGCGGACGGCGCCTCAGTTACCCTCGGCACCAGCTCCAACGCGGACGTCAACGTGTTTGAAACGGTCCAGGAGGTGCAGATCTCTACCTCCGCTTTCTCCGCGCAGTATGGCATCGGCGGCATCATCTTCAACCAGATCAGCAAGGGCGGAACCGACCACTTCCACGGTTCGGCGTACGAATACTTCCAAAGCAGTCAGTTCAACGCCAATGCGTACCAATTTGGCGGCCTTGCCCATAGCCTCTCGTCGCTTCACTACAACAACTTTGGCGCTTCGGTCAGCGGCCCGATTATCGTGCCCCACACAGGCCTAAGAGAAAAGGCATTCTTCTATTTCGACTACGACCAAATTGTCAGCCATAGCGCCACCAACGCCCTCAATGACATCCCTTCCGTAGATGTTCTGAACGGCATATTTACCGCTCCGAATATGCAAACGATCTACGACCCGACCACGCAAACGATCGGGCATGACGCCAAGGGCAATGCCTATCCGATTCGGCAGTCGTTCGCCAGCGAGTATGGTTCCAACAGCGTTCCTGCCGCGCTCTTCGATAAGGTCTCCGCGAACTTTAAAAGCTTCTTTCCAACGCCCAACAACCACATCGCCGGCGGGCAATTTCTACCGGGTGTCACCAACGGTATCGGTATCACGCAAAAGAATTTCTATGCGCAGGTGCCGCAAAGTAATCCGCAAAGACGCTACTTCGGCCGCATCGACTATGACATCAACTCCAAAAATCGGCTGACGGGATCTGTCACTGAGGGAGACATTCCAGCCTTCTCTCCTGCGCAGATAGCCTTCGCTCCCGTTGGCACATCCAGCTACGACATTTCGCGGCTGAATATGCAGGTCTCGGACGTGTACACCATCAGTTCACACTTCATCAATGAAGCCCGCTTCGGCTTCACCTATCAGGGTAACTTCTTCGGCGACGGCACGTTGGGCAAGGGCTACCCGGCGGCGCTCGGCTGGCAGTTCGCCAAAGCCGATGAAATTCCGGGAGTCCAGTTCCAAAGGAACTACTCCTACGCCTGGATTCAGCCGTCCGGCGGCCAGTTCATCTACAAGGAGAACGTCTTCGATCCGTCGGACGTGGTTACGCTCATCAAAGGCAAGCACGTGCTTCACTTCGGCGGAGAGGTCGGTATCTACCGCAATGACGATACGCCTTATCCGGCGATTAATCCCGGTACGTTCGTGTTTAACGGCGTCTATACGGAGCATTGGTCCCTAAACGCCCAGGGAATAGCGCAGCCCGATTCGAGTACTGGGGCCGAATTTGCCGACTTTCTTCTGGGTGACGCGCAGAGCTGGAGCGCTCAAAACTCCGGGGAGTACGGTGCCCGCCTGAAAAATCCTCAGGTTTTCTTTCAGGATGACTACAAGGTTCGTCCCAACCTCACCCTCAACCTCGGCCTACGCTATCAGACTCGTCTGGGTATCAGCGAAGTGAAAGGGAACGTGGGTACATATGATCCCACGGTCACCAATCCCGCGAACAACACCTTGGGTGCGTATTGGTACGGGGCGACCCACGCGAACGGTAGAACTAATCTGGAATCGAACAAATACACCACCGTTCTTCCGCGGGTCGGCTTCTCGTATCTCCCCCACCCGGACATGACGATCCGTGGTGGATTCGGCATATACGCCTACAATCTTAGCGTTGACACCTATGGGGGAGGCCTCGGCAACGTCAGCACGTTATCCGGCAACTACAACGACCCGACTAACGGTGTAACTCCGGGTCTCGCGTTCGGCGGTCCGGGCACGGCAAATCTTACGGGTGCCCCGCTTCCCTATGTATCTCCCGGCACGAGCCCGACGCGGTTTAACGGGCAGAATGTGGGATACACGCAGTACAACACCCCAGACCCGGAGATCTACCAATACAATCTTGGAATTCAACAGGCCATGGGAACCAACATGGTCTTCAACCTGTCGTACGTTGGGAGCCATGGGTTCAATTTGAATTTCCCAACGGATCTCAATCAGATTCCGACCGCTTTGCTGTCTGTCAATAACTCGACTCGTCCCAACCCGAACTATAACCAGATCAATGGCAGCACCAACGACGCGATCTCCAATTACAACTCCATGCAGGCCGAGGTCGACCGGCGCTTGTCCCAGGGCCTTAGCTTCAACTTCAGTTACACCTGGTCGCACTTCCTGGACGATCAGGACTCTTCGGCCGGAGGAGGCCACACCGGTCCCCAACCCCGGCAATATGCGGATGCCCCGTCTAACTACAGCAACTCCAACTTCGACGTCCGGAATGCCTTTAAGGGGCGCATCGTGTACGAATTGCCTGTGGGTCGCGGAAGACAGTTCTTTAACCACAACTATCTCGTGGATGCCCTTCTTGGCGGATACCAGATCTCCAGCACACTTCAGATTCAGAGCGGCAATCCCTTCTCGGTGTTCGCAACGAATCAGAACACGTTTGCCGAGCCGGGAAGCTCATCCGCACCGTTTGTAAATTATTCGGGTGCACCGCTTGCGCCGCCAGGCGGGCGTACCTTGCAGGAGTTCTACAACCCCGCCGCCTTTACTCTTCCTGACAATGGAACCTTTGGCAACGTCAGGCGTAACTCGCTCTACGGTCCGGGTCTGAAGTATGTCAACATCTCAGCGGGTAAGCGGTTTTCTATCTACGAGAATGTGAAGCTGCAAGTCCGCCTGGATGCAACGAATGCATTCAATCACCCTAGCTTCGGAAATCCGAACGGTAACCTCAACACAGGGACAGGGCAGCTGGTCGGTCAACCTTTTTCTCAGGCGGGAAGCTTCAACGGATCCGCGCAAATCACCTCCGTGACTGTGGGCGGCCGCAACCTGCAAGGGGGCGTTCGTCTGGAGTTCTAATTCATCCTTAACACGCAACGGACGGCGATTCTCGCCGTCCGTTTCACTTTGTCTCAAGATGTATCGACACGGGACCGGACCACCGGCGGATAGAAGTCGCTCCCACCCGCACATGCAAAAAACAAACTCCGAAAGGGGTGCCCGCCCCCTGATCTCTCCGAACACCGAAATCGGATTATCCCCGGCCAAGCCGCCTCGGGGATCAACGGAGCTCCTCATCGCTCATCGCCTCGTCGCTCACCCCTGAACAGGACCCCAAATGCTGCCCAGCTGCACATCTTCTATGGGACGTTCAATAGAATCGGGCTTGGGGCATTCGTTTATAAGCCGTTTCCAGGTCGCTTCTTCTTTAGGCAGACCTTGCGGCAAAAACGGTAGAGTCTAAACTTCCGCTCCACAGGTAAAGACTTAAACTCCCTAAATCGAATACTTTACGCAGAAAGTACGGGAGGGCGGAGGCCCCGCCCCTGCTACCCGATCTACACTGAGAACCATAGCCAGCCGTCCCAACCCGCGCATCTTCCTCTCCGCCGGCGAAGCCTCCGGCGATGCCTACGGCGCGCAACTCATCACGGCGCTCCGCCAACACCTCCCAGAGGCCACCTTCACCGGCCTGGGTGGCCGCGCCATGCAGGCCGCAGGCCAGAAGCGCATCGTTCGCGCCGAGGACGTCGCCGTGATGGGCGTCACCGAGATCCTTCGCCACATTCCACGCATCTACGCAAGCTATCGCCGATTGATTCGCGCCATTCGCGAGCAAAGGCCCGACGTCGCGGTCCTTATCGACTTCCCAGACGTGAATTTCCGACTCGCCAAACACCTCCGTCGTGCCGGTGTGCCGGTTGTCTGGTTCGTTAGCCCGCAGCTCTGGGCCTGGAAGCACAGCCGTCTCCACTGGGTGCAGGAGCGGATCGACCGCATGATGGTCATCTTCCCTTTTGAGGAGCGCTTCTACCGCGAGCGGGACGTGATCGCCGAGTTTGTCGGCCATCCCCTCGCCGAACTGCCGCTGCCGACCATCTCCCGCGAGGAGTATGCCGCACAGAACGGACTTGATCCCGTGAAAACCTGGATTGCCCTGCTGCCCGGCAGCCGCCTGAAGGAGATCCGCGCCAACCTGCCGGCGCTGCACGAGCTCGCCATGAGCGATCTGATCGCCACCGCCTCCTTGCGTACCACCTTCGACGGCTACGGTCTGCAAACTCCGGCCAATCCTGCCGCGCACACCCGCTATGAATTTTTGCTGCCGGTTGCTTCGACCCTTCGCGAAACGGATCTCCGCGCCTTCATCGATGAGCTCAATCGTGAACACCTCCGCTACTGGGGCCCGGAGGCCCGCAGCCTACGCTTGACGCTCGTGCCGGATGCCCGCGATGCCTTGCACCATGCCCGCGCCTCGGTGGTTGCCAGTGGCACCGCGACCGTGCAGGCCGCCACTATCGGCAATCCCTTCGTGGTCGTCTACCGTGTGTCGCCCCTCACGTTCCTTGTCGCGAAAAAGCTCGTGACGTACCCCGAGGAGTTTCCACCGCTGCGCGACCTTAGCGGGAATCTCGCCGTGGCCATGGTGAACCTGATCGCCGGCCGGCGCCTCGTGCCCGAGCTGCTGCAAGCGCGCTTCACCGCCGAGAACGTCGCCGCCGAACTGGCACCACTGTTGCGCGACGGTCCGGAGCGCGATCGGCAGCTCGCAGGGCTCGCCGAGGTTCGCCAGCGGCTGCGGACAACGGACGCCGCTGGTGGGACTGCGGTCGAACGCGTGGCCAAAGCGGTTCTTACCCTGCTTGATGAACGTCGCAAAGCAGGGCAGTACGATCCGAAGAAAGCCCTCAAACGTCTAACATAGGTATGCGGTCATTCAAGCCTGCGCGGTGCTTCTTCCCGGCCATCGCGCATTGCCGGACTGGCGCTATCGTCGGTCCCAAGGGTCTATCTCTCATGCGCACTCGCCTACTCACCCTGTGCTCCGCCCCGCTCACGCTGCTGATCGCTTTTGCGGCGGCGGTGTCCGCCTTTGGGGCACCCATCACCCGGTCGCAACTGGATGTTACGGGGTACATCATTCATGTCGACCTCGATCCGGCAAGCGGGAAATTGACGGCGACCACGACCGTTAACTTCACGGCGTTGCAGGATCTCAACGCCGTTACCTTCGGTCTCAATAACGGCTTGCAGGTGACCAAGCTGACCGACGCGGCGAACGCCAATATTCCCTTTGAGCGCAACACGGCCGATTCGACCCTGCGCATCAGTCCCTCCGTGGCCGTGCCCAAAGGCGCAACTGCGACGTGGACCTTCGCCTACACCGGCGCGCCTACCGTCGAGACCAGCCCCGTCGAGGGTATTGACTTCGTTCAGGTTGCCGATCCGGTCAGCATCCTGCTCTACCCTGGCCGCTGGTTTCCGATCGCCGTGCCGGGCCTGTTTACCGACCGTTTCACCGCTGAGATCCACGTATCTGTACCATCCGGCGAGCGCGTGATCGGCAGCGGCTATATGGCGCAGCACAAACTTCCCGGCGACCGCACCGAGTTCGTCTTCAACTGGACCAAGCCGGGTTTGCCTGGCACGATCGTCGCCGGCAAATTCCTCCAAGCTGTCAGCGCTCCCGATGCGCCCAACGTAAAGGTCTACTTCACCGATGTCAATAAGGCGAAGGCGCAGGATACGGCGGTGACGGTCGCCAAAGAATTTGAGTACATGACAAACGAGTTCGGCGGCGCGGAGTCGCCTGCGATCAACGTCGTCGAACTGCCATCGAACTCCGTCTCTGCCGCCTGGGCCCCGGAGGTCGTCGCTATCAGGCCGGAGCGCGCCAGCACACGCCTGCTCGCCAACACGATCGCGCACCAGTGGTGGGGCTCCGAGGTCTCGCCGGATACGCTCAATGATGCCTGGATCACGAACGGCATGAGCCGCTACTCCGAACTGCTCTACCTCGAGGAGGCCAATGGTAAGCAGGCGCTTCAGACCGCTATTACCGATACCCAAGCTGCCGCGCTCAGCTACGACACGGAACCACTGACCACGCTGGGCCGCATCGACCCATTCTCGCCCCAGTTCCAGAATGAGACGCTGGACAAGGGAGCTATGGTCTTCCACATGCTCCGCTGGGAGATGGGCGATGAGACCTTTACCAAATTCTTGCGCGCTTTGCTGTCGCAGAATACGGACAAAGGCCTTCGTTCGTCCGATCTGCAGACAATCGCTCAGGCTCAGTCCAACCTGCAGCTCACCTCATTTTTCTCGCAATGGCTGGACGGCACGGGCGCACCGGAGTTCGGGGACAACTATTCGGTTTTCCGGCTCGGCAGCAATAAAGGCTTCCGCACCACCGGTGCCGTCACCCAAGATCTCGATCTTTTCCGGATGCCGGTGCAGCTGCGCGTCGAGACGGAAGGCAAGACCGAAGACCGCCGTGTCGATCTGTCGGGCACCGAATCGCCCTACACCATCGAGACCTTCGGCCGTCCGCGCCGCATCACGATTGACCCCGATAATTGGCTGCTGAAATCCACGCCGGATCTTGCGGTGCGCGTGGCCGTGCTGCGCGGACAGCAGGACGTCGCCCAAGGCGATCTGGTCGGTGCTGTATCGGAGTACGGGAAGGCACTGGACTCCAATCGCGGATCCTCGCTCGCGAACTATCGGTTGGCTGAAGTCTTCATGATGCAAAAGAACTATCAATCTGCAGCGAACAGCTTCCGCGATGCCCTGCGCGGGGACGGCGACCCGAAGTGGACCGAGGTCTGGTCGCACATCAATCTAGGTAAAATTTTCGACATCACCGGACAGCGTGAGCGCGCCGTGAACGAGTATCGTCAGGCCGTGCAAACCAACGACAATACGCAAGGAGCGGTCAACGAGGCTCGGCAGCTAATGCAAAAGCCGTATCACGCCGATACCGGCCAGGTCGGCGAATAGCTCAATGTAAACTGCCATGCTGTGCTAGGGAGAGAATGGGCCTGTTACTAGTGCGTTGGCACTTCAGGTCGAAAAGCAGGTCCTTCGCTTCGCTCAGGATGACAACCCGAAGTAGAGATGAAGCTCTACAGCTTAGAGTTGCAGCTGATAGCTTAGGGCCATAGCTGAAACTAGTGAGACACCCCAGCACGACGCTGCACATGCATTCGTAATCTGCTTTAGCTAACCCGCCGATGAATCATCCCGTTTGGCCCGCCTTCGCGCGGCGAAACGGGATCCTCCAAGGCCAAAGACTCCCGCAAGTGCCATGCCACCAAGGATCGCCAGCACCACGATCGTGACAACGATCGAAACGCCGGCAACAAGGGCCGCGACCGCTGCCGCGAGGCAGGCTTTGATCACCGCGAAGATGGTATGGATGAGAACCAAAGGTAAGTTTAGGTGGAGCTCTGCTATTTCCTATCCAGTTTGATTACGCCTGATGCGCAAAAATACCCCGAAAGCCATCACGGAGACAGCGCACTGTCTCCCTTACCGGCAAATACAGCAGAACCTTTAGATCTCATGTGACGGGAACAGCCGGCGCATCCGCGTGATCGTCCTCGCAAATCTCAGTTGCGATCCCCATGCTCGATAGCCACTGCTGTGTTCTCTGCAAAACACCGGCGGACGTGGAGCGCCCACGCACAAGCCGCAGAAGATCTCCCTGCAGCTCAGCCCCGCTTGCCTGTAGGGCTATGCATCGCTGCGCCCGATAGGTGCAAGCGGCCAGGTCGCCAATGCTGAGCGCCCGCGTCGGGGTGCACAGGATGGTCTTCGGCGGGGCCATGCGATCAATCATGCTGAAGATTTCGAGCTTCGATTCGAGTTCATCCGGGACAAAGTCAATGGCCAGGTCGGCCTCACGTACCGCCTGCTCAACCGTCGACGCGAACGAGAGCCGGCTCGCCACATCATCCCCGGAAAGCGCAGTCATCGCTTCCTGAGCCTGCCGCAGCTTCGCCGGCATTACATCTTCGAGCACGGTTGTAAACCCTGCCCGTGCACAGCGAAGCGCGAATGCCCTGCCCTGTTCTCCCGCTCCGATCACCGCAACAGAGCGAATCATGGGCTCTTCTGCCATGGCCCCGGCCAACGCCGTCGTGCTCATTGGGCCCGTACGCATCGGATCCAGTTACTTGGCCTCGAGCGCCTGGACCACCGAAGCATAGCTCGGGTCCGATTGCTTGATGTGCTCGGCCACCCGTTCACGCTCCTCCGGTGTCAGAATCGGCATCACAGACAGAATCCGGCGCAGGGTGGTTGAGATGTCATCAACGTAGTTCATGGTGCGAATCGCTTCTCCAGACAGGGGCACAGCAAATCTCCTTGGTATGGCTTTAGTGTACCCGCTCTGACCCCTAATGATCCGGATCGCTGGCGAGGTGAATCTTGAGGCGCATTCTGTGGCAAGGGCGGCACCCCGTCCTGCCGTAAACATAACGTATGCCGTGGCTGTAGCCATAGAGATGGCGCTACATACCAGACCGCCGTTATCGCGCGGCACCCTCTTCCGTACGAAGATGGGCTTCATCCGTCGGACCACCGGCGATCGCACCCTCCACCTTTTTCGCGCGGCCATCCCGATCCGTCATCTCGGTAAGCTCGGCAAGCTTGTGTGCAAAGTCTGGATGTAGCGCGTCCAGGCCGAAACGCCAGGTCCAGTTGCCTTCACCCGCGCCTGGAGTATTCATGCGTGCTTCGCTACCGAGATGCAGCACATCCTGCAAGGGAAAGATGCACACATTGGCTACAGAGGTCGCCGCCGTCCGCATCATCGCCCAGACGATCTCACCATCATTCTCAATGGGCCGGGTATAGACCTGCACATTGGTGCGCTCGTATGCAGATGTATCTTCACGCCACCAGCCAAGTGTCGTGTTGTTGTCATGCGTGCCCGTATAGACGACCGTGTTCGGCACGTAGCGGTGTGGCAGATACAAGTGCTCGCCCCGCTCAGCAAAGCCGAACTGCAGAATGCGCATCCCAGGCATACCGAAAAACTCGCGTAACTCGTCGACTTCGGGCGTGATTAAACCCAAATCCTCGGCTAAAAATGGGAGATCCCCCAAGGTCTCTTTCAGTCGATTGAACAGGGCATGCCCGGGTGCCTTCACCCAGTGGCCGTTCACGGCAGTCGGTTCGTCCGCGCCAATGGACCAGTAGGCCTCGAAACCGCGGAAGTGATCCAGCCGCACGCTGTCATAAAGCGCGAGCGACCGCCGGAAGCGCGCCACCCACCAGTCGAAGCCGTGATCCTCCAGCAGATCCCAACGATAGAGTGGATTGCCCCAGCGCTGGCCTGTTTCAGAGAAGTAATCCGGCGGCACACCGGATACTCGCATCGGCTTGCGGCTCTCATCCAGCTCGAAGATCTCAGGATGTGTCCATACGTCCGCGCTGTCATAGGAGACAAAGATGGCAACGTCGCCAAGGATGCGTACGCCACGGTCCGCACAGTAATTCCGCAACGCGGTCCACTGCTCCTGAAAGAAGAACTGGATGACCTGCTCGACTGCAAGCTCGCGGCCACGCTCATTCATCAGCGCCGAGATCGCTTCCTGCTGCCGGCAGCTGTATTCGGTTGGCCAATCGTTCCAACTCTTATAACCAAAACGCCGCCGCAACAGTGAGAAGAGCGACCAATCGGTCAGCCAGGAGATGTTCTCCTGCGTAAATCGCTGGAAGCGCATGCGATCTTCCGGCACGGCTCTGGCAAGAAAATTCGCGGCAGCCTCTTCGATCAGTGGATGTTTTTTCTCCCAGGCTGCCCCAAAATCGCAAGGCCCATGATGGCCGGGCAGACCTTCAATGCGATCCGCCGCCAGCCAGCCCTGATCCACCAGTCGTTCCAGGCTGATCAGCATCGAGTTGCCGGCAAAGGCGGAGAGCGCCGAATAGGGTGAGCTGCCGTAGCCGGTGGGGCTGAGCGGCAATACCTGCCAGAGCCTCTGCTTTGCAGCGGCCAGAAAGTCCACAAAGGTGTACGCCGCAGGTCCAAAGTCGCCGATGCCGCCGTACGAAGGAAGCGAGGTCACGTGCAACAATACACCGGAAAGGCGCTCAGGATTCATCGGTTCTCCCAGGGACGCAATTCGTTGCGCAAGCCACACCTTAGGACGTGTGGCTTGCAAAAGAAGATGCCGGACCTTTCGGCCCGGCACCTTCCCTGCCATCATCTCGCGAAACGATCAGCTGCCCAACGGGAGTCCCGTGGGCTTACGGCTGTACACAATCGCACCCCCCCGCTCGTAACGATCCATGAGCGTACCCGCGAACACGTTGAAGACCTCGGCTCGCTGCGCATCGAGCAGCTTATCCCGTGTCGCGGTAAGGTGTGCTGTGATGTCCGCTGGCGTTGGCTCCTGCTTATCGACAATCTGAGCCACCGCGCCGTTAGGCCCTTGATTGATCGGCCCTGTAACGCCACCCTTCGCCAGCGTGAAAAGAGAAGCGGCATCACCGGTCAGGGCACCGAAATCCGGAACCTGACCATCCTGCCCAACCAGGTCGCTTGTTTTCACCGGCACGTTCATCGCCGCGGCCGCCTTGTGCAGATCGCCCATCTGCTTTGCGCTATCGTCCAACTTCTTAAGTTCAGCGTTCAGCAACGCCGGCGCACGGTCGTTGCGGTAGTCATCGAGCACATGGCTCTTCCAGTCTGCGAATGCGGGTGCATGCGCGGCTTTCATATCGGTTACTTGAAAGATCGCGTTGCCTTCCCCGGTGGAGGCTGTCTGAGGAGCCGCACCCTTCGTTGTGCCAAAGGCCGCCGAGAGCAGACTCGCCGAATCCGGCAGGCTCGCAACTGCACCATCCCGGCCGATGAAGTCTGTCGTCGTCAAGGGCACGTTGTGTGCCCTGGCCGTTGCTTCCATGCCTTTGCCCTTGGCCTCGGCTGCTAGTTGGTTCGCAAAGGCACTCTGCGCCGCTGCGAACTTCTGCGCGGAAAGCTTGCCGGCGATCTCGTCCTTCACCTCAGGGAGAGGCTTGGTGTGCGCCGGCTGCTTGGCCTCTGTTTGAATAATGTGATACCCAAACTGCGACCGCACCACCTCCGAGGTCTGCCCCGGACTCAACGCCATTGCCGCCTTGGCATAGGCTGGATCGAGGTTACTGGTCGGAATCATGGGCAAGTCGCCACCCTGGGCCTTGCTGCCCGGGTCGTCCGAGTTTGCTTTTGCGAGCTCCGCAAAGTTAGCGCCGCCCTTGATCTGTTTCAGCAGATCCTCAGCCTTGCTCTTTGCCGCCGCGTCCGTCTTTGTGTCCGCACCCTTGGCAACCGTCAGCAGGATGTGGCGAGTCTTTACCTCTTCAGGCACCTTGTAATCGGCGGCATGTGCGTTGTAGAACGCCTGGACATCGTTGTCCGTTGTCTTGGGCGCGCCGCCGGGCAGGTTGGAGGTGTCCACCGCGAAGAACTGGATCTTGCGTTGTTCCGGGACCGCCGTGGCATAGCGGGCGGCACTGCTCTTAAAAAAAAGCTCCAACTCCGCATCCGTCGGGTTGATGGTCTTCTTGATATCCGCGGAGGAGACCACGGCGTAATCGAACTTCACCTTCTCGCCCTGCTTCAGGTAAGCCTCGCGCGCCGCACTCTCCGGAACAACAACCCCGCCGGTTACGAGCGCCTGCAAACGTTGTAATTCGAGGTCCTGCTTGATCTCCGTCTCGAACTGGACAACAGAGATGCCGAAGAATTGCTGCACGAAGTTCTCATACTTTTCCGTGCCGATAAACTGGCCGCCGGGAAAGAGATACTGGCTGATGGGTCCGGACTGGAGCTCCCGGCGCAGATCGGCATCATTGACCTGCAGGCCGAGATGGTCGGCCTCGCGCACCAGAACTGCTCGCTCCACCTGCTGCGTCTGCGCGCGTGCCAGCACAAAGGGCAGGTACTGCTCCGGAAGCTGGTTTTGGCGTAACAGGCCTCGTGCCGTTTGCTCAATCTGCGTGTTGGTGATGGAGGTACCGTCACCCGCAAAGCGACCCAGGAGACCTGGAGAACGTACCGTGGCATACACCGGACCATTCGCGGCAGTGCCGTTATCGAAGATGCCGGGAACAAGCGTGACCACCATCGCGATGATGGCAAATCCAATCACAAGGCCGAAGACAAGCTTGGTCGCGCGGTTGTCCTGCTGAAACATACGAATCATGGGGCGGATGACCTTCCTACACGGGTCTGATTTTCGTGCCCGGAATCGCTTCCGCCCGCGCCTTTGCCGGCGACGAAGTAACCCTTTGGTAAGCACGAAACTCTACCCAATCACTATAAATGACCGCAGACGCACAATCATCTGCAGTTCAGCAGTGGTGAAAGAAGGCTGGTCTCTACTGTTCGCAGCGGGCTTCCACCCACGGCAAGGGGCTACGGCTTCGTGATTCTGAGCTAGTTACAAACTAAAGCGGCCCGAAGGACTCGTGTCGGGACAGCTTCTAGTTTGGGACTGAGACCTTAGCTGCACCGCATATAGATCGTTGGGCACTGTACGAAAGCGCATGCTTACAACCCACAACCTAGCGCAGTCGCCCATGAGGCGACCAAGAACGCGACCGTCACCGTGTCATGGCTGCCCTAGTAAGGGTAGTAGCCCGGTGGCGGTGGCGGTGGCGGGTAGCCATATTGATAGCGGCGCTGCACTACAGGGCGCGCCCCGTTGCCGGGTCCCGCGGCGTAAGCCAGACGCTGCATCTCCCCCTCTGAGACGGTTCTGACCGCAGCCGGCTGCGCGACATGAAAGGTCAGTACAGCCTCAGGCGGAACGATGATCCGTCCACCCGGTGAGGCGGCCGATCCCGCCACTCCGGCTCCGGCACCCACGCCGGCTCCAATCGCCGCGCCGGCACCACCACCGGCGACACCGCCGATAATGGCCCCGAGCGCACCCAGACCAAGCGCGCTATTCACCGTTCGAACCGTCTTGTCATTGCCTTCTCGCTGCCACACATCCGAGTTCAGTGGATACATAACCCCGCCCAGGGTTACATTGGTCAGCTGCAGCGCAAGCTGCCCTTCCCCCTTCAGTGCGCCGGCTTTCTTGGCATCGATGACCACGCCCTGCACCGTAGCTCCACGGGGTATGGCAATCTGCCCATCCGCGGCTACATCGCTCAGTACGGTTCCATCGAAGGGCGCGCCAACAGCAATATGATTTGAATCGAGACCACGGTTGATCCGGACGCGCAGTAGTGCTCCATCAGGCACGATCACCTCAACGCCCGCACGCTGTCCGCCCTGCGGCCCGGCGTAGCCGCCCTGAGGAGAGTAGGGCTGCGCGTATCCGCCCTGCGCTCCATACCCCTGATTTCCCGGATAGGGTTGCTGCGGCTGCGATGGATAACCCTGTGGAGGGTAACCCGAAGCGCCAGCCTGCCCCTGCCCATTCTTCGCTGGGCCATTCGCTTGGCCGTAATCAGGCTGCTGAGGAGGATAGGGCTGCTGACCGTTGTAGGGCTGCTGCGGAGGATAGGTCTGCTGCGATCCGTAGGGTGCCTGTGCCGCCCCGGGCTGCCCATAACCGGAGTGATTATCGCTTGACGGCTGTCCGTAGGCTCGTTGCTGCGCACTGCCCGGTTGTGAGCCATATTCCGGCTGCGAGCCATACCCGGGCTGCGAGCCGGGGGCATACTCCGTTCCAGCCTGCGGCTGGCCGTACGCCTCCTGCCCATTCACATAGCCCGGCGGCGCTGGATGGGCACTGCCGCCATCCCTACCCTCATAAGGAGTTGCCGGTTGGGCGGGTGCCGGCGGCGCATAGGTCCCATCCGACTGCAGCACCGGCTGCTGATTGTCGTCCTGAGAGGTCTGCGGTCCATCACTGCCGCCTGCTGAGGCCGTTGTGGCCCCGAGCGTCAGTTCGTCTACCACCTTCTGCACACCGGGGGCGCGCGCGACGAGGTTCTCTGCCCGCGAACGCTTCGCCTCATCCTTCACATTGCCCGTTAGGGTAACGGTCCCGTAAACGGTCGACGATTGTATGTTTTCGGTAGACAACTCTGGTGCTGCCGCGAGTGCCTTCAACACATTCGCCTCTATTTGCGCGTCCGATATCGCTACAGTGCGGCCATTCTGCTGCGCATGCAGCTCTAGCTGCGGCAACAAAGCAAATAAGAGACCGCCGACGATGACCGTCCTTCCCCCTACCCGACTGCCCTTCTGTCTTGCCATCGCCAACACTCCTGGCCAGGGTGCTCCCTGCAGCTTCAAAACGCGAGCGCAGGTGCACACTGACATCTTCAAAGACGCAATCCGCAACGGAAAGTTCCGGTCGAAGTTGCGCGCCCGTCCTGTGTCCCGCACAAACTTCGGAGCAGCCTCGCTCTATACATCGGCAACTCAGATTCTGTAATGAATCCTGTCCAGCAGTGGAACAGTTCTGACTATCACCTTCGCCCAGAACGTATGCATGCGCCGTTCGCGACGAAGCTGTCCTCAGTTAAAGGTGCTAACCCTGCATTGACGTACAAAAGCATCGTTCGTATACTCAGAAGTGCGGGGTGGAGCAGCCCGGTAGCTCGTTGGGCTCATAACCCAAAGGTCGTAGGTTCAAATCCTACCCCCGCAACCAAAGAATCAATCACTTACAGACGCCGATTTCCCAAACAAGACTCCATTATCCCCCAATCGGAAATGGCTCCTCCTAATCAGTCCTTCTTCATTGAAGGACTGTGGTGTTTAAGTCCCCTTTCTCACGTCCAGCGTTTCGCCAAACACCAGCCCTACGACTTGGCTATTGGCTTTGCGCTTCGAGTCTGTCATCGCCCTTCCGTAGACATTCATCGTCGTCTGGATAGAGGCGTGACGCATCAACTCCTGCTGCACCTTCATCGGAGCGCCAGTCTCATCGAGCCATGAGCGATAGGTGTGGCGGAACGTATGCCAACCGATCCCTTCTGGCAGACCGATGATGTCGGCGACCCTGCGAAGCTGGCGCTTCTTGAGACTCTCCTGGTGATACGGCTTTCCAGTCTGCGGATTGGCGAAGACCCAATCCCCATCCTTGGAATAGGTGCTGAAGCTCCGCCACCGAAGCAGCAGTTCTTCAAGACGCGGGTCGAGCGGAACGTAGTCCTTGGAGTATTCCGTCTTCGCCACGTCGATCCGTCCACCGACAGAGCTGCGCTGAACCATGAAGGTGTGCGCTTCGAAATCGAAGTCACCCCACTGCAGGCCGAGGATTTCGCTGATGCGAGTCCCGTGCACTGGGCCACCATGACCATCGTGCGGTACGGCTCCGCGAGATGCTTGAGCATCTCGAAGAACTGAGCCACTTCGAGGATCTGAGGCCGCTTCAGCCGCTTGCTTGCATTCTTGACGCGCACCAGAGTGACGGGGTTCTTACCAATTTCAATGACTCCCCATCGCTCCGCACACTTCAAGACCAGGTGCATCAGGCTCCGTATATGAACCTTCGACTTGGGAGCGAGCGGCAGATCGCGCAGCCACAGCTACATCGCCATTGGTTTCATCTTGTTTACGGGTTGTTCGTTCCAGCGCGGTCGAATGTGTTTCCGAATGTTCGACAGATGCAAACTCCGCGTGGAGTATCGCTCTGGCAACTCATGCTCGATGTATTTATCGAGCAGAGCCCCGAACGTCGGAGCTTCCATTTCGGCGCGTGGAGCTTCCTCGTTGAGCTGCATCAGAAGCGCTTGCGTTGCCTTGCGTGCTTCGGCTTCGGTCCGATACAGAGCTTGTTCCCCAAGGGGGACGCTCTGCCTGATCCGTTTGCCAACCGGGCTGGTCTCATAATAACGAAACTCCCACACGTCGGTACTCCGCTCGCGTTTCCATAGCCGCAGACTGCCATATTGAAATCGTGTCCGAACAAACATGGATATTCCTCCTGTTAGTTGCGGACACAAGTGGTACTTAAAGCGTACCGCTCGGCAGTGTCGGAGTCGAGTGTGGAAGCGAAGCCGTCGTTCCGGCCCTCAAGGTCGGAGCGGTGGAATCTCCACAGCTTGCCGACACGGTAGCCGATGACGCGACCGTGTCGGGCCAGACGCTGAAGGGTCTTGGGGTGAATGCGAAGGATAGCGGCGGCTTGATCGCTATCCAGGAACGGCTCAGAAATAAGCTTGAGATCGGACATGGCTCGTACGCCTCCTGAACACACAATCGAACGTGCGTCGGGGATTTGTCTATGGGCCTACAAGCATGTTGCGGCAGAGGTCTTTGGCGCTCTGAAGTCGTTATCGTCGCTACAGTGTCTTCTAAGGAATTCTTGGGAACTCTAGGGACACGATTCGCCTGTGGAAAACTAGCGAAAAATACTTCTGAAGCGCTCCAATCGCGTCGAGCTAGAAGCGATAGCTGGATGATGGATACAACGCCGGAAACCAGCGCTCGACTACCGGCAGGGGGAATCCGAGTCGCAGACGCGCAACATGACTTGGAGAAACGAGCAGCCCCGCATCCAGCAGCTTCGATACGACCGTCCGTGCCATCCGCTCCTTGTATCCCGTAAGCGAGGGAGCCAGTCCGCGCTCAAACTCACCGGCAAGCAGAGCTTCACGCAGTAAGGGGAAGCTCCCCTTGGGAAGACGGCCCGCACGTGTCTCGTCTTCGACGTAGATTTCCATGCGGCGAAGCAGTTCAGAAGACTGAAGGATCGAACTCATATATGAAACCTGATCGTTCGAGACGCGCAGGAAGAACTGGCAGAAGACATCGAGAGCCGCTTGCGAGAGATTGCCGCGTCCGTCCAGATCGCCGCGCCGCGAAGCATCCGCAGCCATCAGCAAGGATTTGTAATCGCTAACACTCCGTGCAAGACCGCGTGCCACGGACCAGAGACTATTTCCAACGCCGAGACGACGCAGCAGAGCGTGTGACATTAATCGCGCGACGCGACCGTTGCCATCGTAGAAGGGATGAATCCACAGAAAGCGGTGATGTGCAGCCGCGACAGCAGTCACTTGTCGCACCTTCGATAAACTCTGCGGGCTGTAGACCTGCTCGAAACGCTTCAGAAACTCGGGAAGAGCAGCAGCCGGTGGCGGCAGGTGCAGGCCGACAACGACTTCCCCGTCCCGCAGTGCCCCAGGGGTAAGCCGTATGCGACGCGATGTCTCGGGATCTTCTACCCAAAGCAATTCATCCGGCAGACGACGGCAGAACTCGTGATGAAGCCAAACCGCGTATGCCGAGGAGGCCGGGAAGTCCTTCGGGTCAATACCTTCGTCGATAGCTTTCTGTACTTCGATATGCGCTACCGCTTCGAGCTGCAAGGCTCTCTTGCGAGGTTCGGTCGAATAGTCTTTATGCAAAGCGCGGTCAATGTCGCGCGGATGCGTGTCGTGTCCTTCGATGAGGTTTGAGTAATAGCAGTTCATCGACCGAACCAAATTGCCGACCGACTCAGTCACGATGGGATGAATCTGTCCTGCGAGAGCATTGGCGCTGGAGATGAGATCAAAGGCAACATCTTCCAGAGCTCTCCGTCCATCCGATGGAAGCATCGGCTCCATCCAAGAGGGTGTCGGCATCGGCGGGATTTTTGCCGGTTTCATATCCTTCACAAATTGTACACATACATGCCTTTAGCTTAGATACTCTGATGTACACTGCCGGTACCACTGCCGGTTGGTTCAGCAAATCAACACGTCAGATCGGATCGCTAAAGCCCCAATCCCATACCCTGCTCAAACCCAATATCACGCGCAGGCTTGAGCGCTTCTATGATCTGCTTCGGGTTTATCTCTGCACTATGCTCATGCGACTGCTTCGACTGCGAAATCTCGTTTGCAAGCTCGATCGCGGACGGACGAGCCATCGAGACACCCAGCGATTCACCGAGGCGTTCTACATCTGAAGTGACGATTGCAATGCCCTCACGACCACGCGACGCGGCGACATAAAACAGCTCCTGCTTCATAACGTCAGCGGAGATGATGACTTGATCGACTGTTTTGCCTTGGCTCCGGTGCGCCGTAACAGCGTAGCCATGCGTGAACTCACGATAAGTCGCGGGCACGGTTCGACCATCGTCCAGGTTGATGATGCCTCCCTCGACGCTCCGCACGGTGGTTAGCTCGCCGTTCGTTGCGCGGAACCCCGGCTCTTTGCGATTGCCCATCAGCAGCAGCTTATCCCCGGCAGCGACTTCAATCTCTGTGCGCTCATGCACGGAGAACGACCTTGCCTGTGTCAGGCTGACCGGCTTTACCTCACCACGCTCGTTCGTCGCGTGGATGCCTAAACCCGAAACGCCAGTGACCGTCAGTGCCTCATGTTTCTCAATTCCGTGTGAGGCACGATGAAACACGAGCACCTGATCGGGTTGATAGTTGGAAATGTCCTTCTTTTGCGCTTCCGTCCACTGCAACGGAATATGTCGCTGGAGAGTTTCACCATCACCCAGGACAGACCTCTGCTTCAAATCTTCGCGGATCGCCTGCGTGACGCGCCCAATCTCTTCATGCGTCGGCGCAACGACGAGGACCTTGCGACCAGGCTCTGCCGTCATCTCTCGATATACATCGGCCACTGCCTGCGCTCGCTCCGTATAGGGCACCTCACGCAGGGCTCCCAAGTCTTGGAGCTTGGCAAAGCCTTGATCGGGCGATTGCCGGAAGGTTTCAATAGCCTTTCGATACTCGGGGTTCGATTGGCGCTGGATGCCGGTCAGGGAAACGCTCGTTATCCGCGACTCACGCTCCAGAATCCGCAAAGCGTCAGAGGACTCGACGCTCTGTATCTGGCGAGTGTCCCCGGAGAACAGAATCCGCGCGTCCTCGCGACGGGCCAGATCGAGCAGCCCTACCATCTGCCGTCCTGAGACCATGCCCGCCTCATCTACGATCAGCACATTTCCTCGGAGGCTTTCCTGTGCGGTTTGGTCCTCCAGCAGACGAGAAATCGTCATCGCGCTTCCAAACCCCACCTTCTGTAGCTCCTGGACAGCGCTCCGCGTTGGAGCTACTGCCAAGACTTCATGCCCCGCAGCGTACAAACCGCGATCAATCTCCTGTAATGTCGCCGTCTTCCCGGTCCCTGCGGCACCGCGCAAATTAATAGCGAAGTCCTGAGACGCAAGGATGGTCTCTACAGCGTGACGTTGCTCCGCCCGAAGACTCGCCTTCGGCTGAAAGTGATCGCGGCCACCCAGAGCCGGGTAGCGATGGATGCCATGATCGACGACGGCCACCATGCTGCGCTCGCGTTCAAGGCTTGTTTGGGTCGCCACGTTGCCGTCAACCTGAAGCAGTTTGCCCTGCGATACTTCAAACTCGTAGCTCCCGCGCAAGTCTCCAAGATCGAGCTTGCCCCTTCCGTGACGCAGAGCCTCCGTCATCAATTCGTGATCCTTGGAGACAGTCTTCCGCTCGAACAGGTGCTCTTCCGCGTGTTGCAGGGATTGGCGGGCTGGGGCTATTTCGGGACTGAATGTTTGACTACGCTCGATAGACCGCTGCCGAAGATCAAGCAGGTTTGTGTGCTCCTGTGAGGAGATACGTTCTACCTGTAGGCGATGAACCTCCGCAGAGCTGATCTCATGCAACTTGTCCGGGCGAGATTCCCGGACGAGCACAGCGACCTCGTTATCCGTAGGTTGCCGCCCATGCTCCGCTGCAAACTGCCGAATGGATTCATCCCGTTGGTCGCTGCGCTGTGAGTACCGCTCCAGCACTTCCTTTGAAAGGCCTTTTATCTCGAACCCGTTATCGACTCCCTTTGCATTCCTCTGGCTCTCAATCTCATATCCAAGCCCGCGTACCTCCTTCGCTAGCTCATTCCGATAAACCTCAGTGATGTAGGCACGGCGCTCATACATTCCCGAGGCCTGGAGCGCCTTCCATCGGCCCTCCACTCCGTCATAGCTCAAGTTCGCGGCTACCGCGTGTGTATGGAGTTGCGGATCAAGCTGACGGCTGCTGTCGTGTGTGTACGCCGCAACTACTAGATTTCCCGTCTGACGATCATGGTTCGCGCCTTCCAGGCGCACCCTTGCACTGGCAAAGCGCTCGGCTTCCTGCAATGCCACGTCCACGGCGTGGCGGTGCGCTTCGAGCAGCCTGCCGTCTCCGCCCACCAGAGCTTGTACAGAGACAGACTTCGGAGCCGAGAAGGTCAGGTCGTATAGGGAACGCGCCTTGCTTTCCACTTCGCCGTCAGTCGCAAGCCGGTCCGCGCTGTGTCGGGGACGGAGGAACTCGCCCGTTTGGGGATGGAGGCCCTCACGAAGAGCTTCGAACTGCTCGTGTGTGACCGTGCCATTGAGCCCGAGCAACTCGGCTCCCCGACCATGCCACTCACCCTGCACGGTGCGGCTTTGATCGAAATAGTCGCTGTGTTCCAGATGCTTTTGTGCATAGCCAGCGCCGCCGGTCATTGCCCGAATCGTCAGCATAAGGCGACGCTAAGGCTGTTCGAAATTGCATTGCAAGCCCGGCGAAGCATTCATCGACAGATGGAGGCCATGCGGACATAGAAGTAACCCTCTTCCGCCCGCTTGCTCTCGCGGATGATGAGGTGATGGGCCGCAATTGTCTCAGCAGTGCCGAGATATTGCTCGGTCCCGGTTTGCTGACAAAACTGCTTCATCCTGAACAGGTTAGGTCGCGAGAAGCCGCGCGGAAGTCTGAAAGGACTTGACGATGCAGAATTCGTCCGGATTAATACGTTCTGCGTTATGCGTTGGAGGAATAACGACGTGCGCAATAGTCATTGGACAGAATCTCGACGTTCGAAGAAGCTAGACATGAGGGATTCGCACGAAATGGGCCTTCCCATCATGGGAGATTCGCAATGGACTTCACAAAGAAACCACCCGCTCGGGTTTCGTCAACCAGCGCCCCGCATATCGAGCCGCTGATCGACACGGAACAGGCTGCAGCACTTCTCAAGATTCACCCCAAGACCCTCCAACGCATGGCGCGAAGAGGAGAAGTGAGAGGCTACCAGTTGGGCAAACTCTGGCGCTTCCGTGCCTCGGATCTCGTCAAATCTGTTTCGGTCGAAGTCGCTTCCTGATTGGCGGGCGCATGCCCTAAAGGTCACATTCCGACATTAGCCAGACTGCGTCTGGCCAATCGAAGAGAGCCCAATTTAGCATACATTGCCTCCAAAATTGCTCATCCCAGCGCGGCGTGACGGCCAAGCGTCATCGAGCGCGGCGGCAGATACCCTCACCTAATCCAGACAGAGTCTGGGATTTGACATCTCAGGCGATTCGTCAGACACCGTCTGACGAATACGTCGGCTTTCGAATTGCCCAGACGCCGTCTGACCGTTCACGATAGGGGCAATTCTCCAAGCGTCGTCTGGACAATGGCCGAGAAGGCATGACAGAGCATCGCGCCTTGAATCTCACTGATTTAGCGCGGAAATGATCGAAACGACCGTCCCGACAAATCCACATCCGTTGATCCTGATCTAGCCTACTGCCCCTTCGGGGCAGCAAGCGCTTCAGCCACTGCCAGGAACTGCTCCAAAGCAGCCTGCAAGTTCTCCACGATCTCGGCTGCGATCTCATCCGGAGGCGGCAAACTATCGACATCATCCAAGCTGTCGTCCTTCAGCCAAGAGATGTCCAGATTGATCTTGTCCCGCTTGAGCAAGTCGTCCGCCGAGAACCGATGGAAACGCTCTGACTCTTTGCGCTTTGCTCGATTACCCGCAGAGTAGCAAGCGCGAAACTCGTCCAGGTCGGATGCCTTCAGCGTATTCTTCCGCAGAGTGAAGTGCCGGTTAGTGCGGAAGTCATAAATCCAGAGCGCCTTCGTATTCGCCTTCCCGTCCGAGCGCGGTGGATGCTTGTCGAAGAAAAGTACATTCGCCTTCACGCCGGGCTTATAGAAGATGCCGGTGGGCAGCCGCAGCAGCGTGTGGAAGTCGAACTGGGTCAGCAGCCGTTTACGGATGCCCTCCCCGGCGCTTCCAGCCTCAAAGAGCACGTTGTCCGGCAGCACCACGGCGGCGCGACCTGCGCTGTCCATGATTGTCATAATGTGTTGCAAGAAGTTGAGTTGCTTGTTCGAGGTCGTGAACTTGAAGTCTTCACGCTCGTAGTCCTCACGCTCCGTATCGACGCCGCCGTCTTCCCCGATCACACGGTAGCTGGATTTTCGACCGAAGGGCGGATTCGTCAAGATCACGTTGAAGCGTTCGCCAGGGTCTGTCGCCAACGCATCTGCCGACCGGATCGGGCTCTCTCCGTTCCCGATGCCATGCAGATAGAGGTTCATCCCGCACAGGCGGACAACCTCATCCACGATGTCCACGCCAGAGAGCGACTTCTCTCGCAGCTTTCGCTGCTGGCCGCGGTCCTGCGATTGTCCCTTCATATGGTCGTAGGCTGAGAGCAGAAAGCCGCCTGTCCCGCAGGCCGGGTCATGAACTGTCTCGCCGATGCGCGGGTCCATCACATCCACGATTGCGTTGATGAGCGGACGAGGTGTGAAGTATTGACCAGCGCCGGACTTCACCTCGCCGGCGTTCTTTTCGAGCAGTCCTTCGTATATCTCGCCCTTCACATCGACGCCGATGCCGATCCACGTCTCGGCATCAATCAGAGAGACAACCCGCTTTAGCTTCGCCGGATCGGTCAGCTTGTTTTGGGCCTTACGAAAGATGGTGCCGATTAGGCCCTTCTCTTTGCCGAGGTTCTCCAGCGTGTGCCGGTATTGCAACTCCAACTCATCACCCGCGAGCGGCGCGATCTTATCCCACCGCCACTTCGGAGGAATAATCGAGGGCTCACCCAGTAGCTCCGTGCGCTCCTGATCCATCTTCAGGAACAGTAGGAACGTAATCTGCTCGACGTAGTCGCCATAGCTTATGCCCTGGTCGCGCAGGACATGCGCGTAGCTCCAGACTTTGGAGACGAGACTGCTGTAATCGACGGTCGTCATGCTTTGCCTTTTCTTGTGGTCGCTTTTCGTGTCGCCGCTGCCCTGGTTGTCATTCCCGAAGGGATTCTGCGCTTGCCCTTTGTCTCTTTCGCGACGAATGCACCTGACGCAGCATCGGCGAATTCAGAGGCGATACGGCCGAGTAGGACGGAGGCGGGTTCTTCGGAATTGTCTTGTGGAACGAGGGCTCCACTGAACGCAGACCGAAGAACGGATTGCCTGAGTGCAATCGAGTAATGCTCATTCTTATTAAGAGAGGCTTCCAAATCATCGAGCCTTGAATTCTCTACTTCGATTAGCTGCGCGAGTTCTGCTTGCTCGGCGAGGGGCGGTAATGGAATCGGTGTGTCGCGGCATATCTCTAAGGTCAAGTTGATTTGACCGACTGTGGCTTTCGCTTTAGTGGAATACCAATCCTGTGCGGCACGGCTTAGGAGGTAAAGAGCGAGAAAGCTGCCGTCTAGTCCGGGGAGAGGACGAAACACTGCGACTGCCTGATTAATATTCCACTCGGGGTACGCTTGAGGAACAATGGATACCTTCCCCAAGGGTGGACCGACAATATTCATGAGAACATCCCCCGGCAGAACAACTGACCTGCCAAGCTTTGTTTCATGAACCATTTTAGAAATGAATGTCGGCTGTAGCGTGAAATCGAGCGTTGAACGAAACGTGAGGTTGTAGACCTTGACAAAGGGGACTTGGCCTTCGTCTGGGGTCATCTCATCCGAGGAAGGAGTAGTACCCTTCGTAATTGGACCGCAAAGTTGTTCAGCTCTGGCCCAGACCCATCCGTTCGGAAGCTCAGGCAAGCCGTCGTGTGAGCAATATGCTGGCTCCTTATAGCTCTCTCTCCATGGCCCAATATCGTGGCGTTTACCTTTAGCAGTTGCCTTCGCAATTTCGGCACTCTCCCACGCTTTGCGGCGGACTTCGAGAATGCGAGCTAGTAGCGCTTCGCCCGACTCCGACTCGTCTGTTTGCTGCTTGCGCCACTCTCGCGTTAGTTCGCCCGTCACAGCCGCCTTCAGCACCGACTGGCGATACCGTTCCACCAGCTTTCGAGCCCGCTTCAATGCCCGCTCTCCTTCGTCAATGCTGCTGAAAAGTTCTTCAATCTTTGACACGAGCCTCTCCTGCTCGGCTCGTGGGGGAAGCGGCAACGGGATGTCCTCTATGTCTCTTGAAGAAAGGTGCTTTACCGTAACGGCAGATGTGTGATTGTTAATCAACTTTAGATAACCCGGCAGCACGTACCCGAGTAGCCGATCAGAATAACGATCTTCCACACAGTGGACCTTGCAAACCCGTTGGTTTAGTAGTGCGTCCGATCCTGACCATGTTCGGCAATTAAAGTTGCCATCCATACCAACGACGAGGTCGCCAGCCTCCACGGTTGGAGCTTCTTCCTTTGGCCCGCTGTAAAACGTTCCGGTTCGGGCATGCAGGATGTCACGAATCCGCAGGACCGGAGTGCCGTGGGTATTGTTGAAGTATCTGGATATAAAGGGAAATCCATTGACGACCGCAGCTATATCGCCAAGGCGAACCCGCTCCCAGTGGACCGCCGTTCCGGTCAAGCCCTCGTCATTATCCAATACGAGCTGCTGAACTTTATGGCCTAAACTCACGCTGCCAACGCCTCGCTCAGCTCATCCAACAAGCCGTTCAACTCCGACCCGAAGACCTGCCGCGCGGCCACGACGCCACCCCAGGCACTGAAGGGGTTATCCCGCATCAGGTCCGCCGGAGCGATCTCCACATTGACCGCGAGGTAGTCGCGGATGGCTTCCAGCCAATTCATCTGATCCTCTGTGAAGGTGCGGCCTGCGTTCTTCTGTCGCCCGATCCAGAGATTGAAACGCTGCGTCACGCGGCCTGCGTAGGGTTCCAGTATCTCGGCTTGGCCGGTGGCAAAGCGCACCAGCGAGATGATCTCTGTAAGCACTTTGTCCGCCGGGGTTCCACGCACCAGCGACGCCTCCAAACGGCGATAGGCCTGCCATACGTCTGCTGTCGTCAGGTGGTAAGGCGGATCGGTGAGCCGCTGGGCCAGCTCTTGGATGCTCTGGTACGTCAGCCGCCGTTTCGGATACGGCTTGCTGTAGAGAATTTCCAGCGCCAGCAGCTCGTTCTTGTGAGTCTCAATAAACTCGCGGAAGCTGGTGGTGCGAAGCTCCGCCTGCTTCAGGTCGTACCCGGCAGAGGTGACCTGATCGACCGTTCCCTCGTCGATGATGATGTCCGACTTCTGCTTAAAGACCTTGATGAGCGTTCGCAGTGGAGCATTATCGATGGGTTTGCACGCCCGATCCTTCAGCTCTTCCTCCACCGCCTCCACCTGCGCCGGTGTGGCCGCCTCAAGACTGCCGTGACGCGAGACGACTTCTGCGCCGATCACATCTGGACTGATGGACTGGAGCAGCGCACTGGATATTTCCTTGAGGGATGTTCCACCCGGAAAGCCAAGCTCCTTGAGACGTTGGCGGTCTTCGTCGTCGATCTTGCGATCCAGAGCGGCAAGCCGACCGGCGAGACTGGAGATAGCGTCGAAGTCCCGGCGGCCCTGAGCCACTTGATCGATCAAACTATCGAAGGCCACGTTGCGCTTTCGTTCGAGAGGCTGGGAGATCGTCTTCTTGCCCTCCGTAACTCCCACCGCATCGATGATCACAAAGCGAGTCTTCGTCTGTGCGTCGGGCGTGACCTGGCGCAGATCGGCGTCCTTCAGAGTCCGCACACCGCGCCCTTTCATCTGCTCGAAGTAACCTTCCGACTTCACATTTCGCATGAAGATGAGGCACTCCACCGGCTTGATGTCCGTGCCAGTAGCGATCATGTCCACCGTGACCGCGATGCGAGGAAAAGGATCGACGCGAAAGGCAGCGATCAGCTCTTTCGGCTTCTCTGTCGTCTGGTAAGTAATCTTCTTTGCGAAATCGTTGCCCTGCCCAAAGACCTCCCGCACGGCATGGACGATCTCTTCGGCATGATTGTCATCCTTGGCAAAAATCAGTGTCTTCGGTACCCATTCGCCGGTCCTGCCTGGAAACAGCTCCGTGAACAGCTTGTCTCTGTAGCACTGCAGCACGGCACGAATCTGATTCGGGACGGTGACTGCCTCATCGAGATGCTTCTTGGTGTACTCCAGATCGTCATCCAACTGGCGGTAACGGATAGCCCGTGTCCGCCTGTCCCGCACCGGAACGTGATACTCCGAGTTCACCGTGCCGCCATGCTCACTGACCAGCGTCCGGATGCGGAAGACCTCGAAGCCGACGTTGACGCCATCCACCACGGACTGCTCGTAAGGATATTCAGAAACAAGATTCTGCTTGAAGAAGCCGAGCGTATGCGAGGAAGGCGTGGCAGTGAGGCCGATCAGATGGGCGTCGAAATATTCGAGCACCTGACGCCAGACACCATAGATTGACCGGTGGCATTCGTCCGTGACGATGAAGTCGAAGTGCTCGATAGGAATAGCGGGGTTATAGGCGACAGGGCGCAGATCGCCATCTTCATTCGTCCATGTCTCGAAGGCGGATGCCTCTTCCGCCGATTCGTCCAGTTCCTTACCTTGCAGCATGGCATAGAGCCGCTGGATCGTTGTGATTACGACCTTGGCATCAGGATCGATCCGATTGCTATGGAGGTGTTGAACGATATAAGTCTTATCGAACTTTCGACCGGAGCCGGGAGGATCGTAATTCTGATATTCCTTGAGCGTTTGATCGCCAAGGTTGTTCCTGTCCACTAGAAAGAGCACGCGCTTTGCCTTCGCAAAGTTCAGCAAGCGCCAACTGAACGTGCAGGCTGTGAACGTCTTGCCGGCTCCGGTCGCCATCTGAATCAGGGCTCTCGGATTGTCCAGCGCCAATGAAGTTTCCAGACCGTTTACCGCCTCGATTTGGCAGTCCCGCAAACCGGAAACATCGAGTTCAGGCATCTGCCTGAGGCGGCCTCGGAGAGTCTGATCGTCCTTGAGCCAAGCGTGTAATGTGGCGGGTTTCTGAAAAGCAAACAGCGCACGCGAACGGGCTTTAGGATCGCGACGGTCGCAGAAGTACGTCTCAGCACCGGTCGATTCGTAGTGGAAGACGAGTTGATCCCTCCATCGCGCCAGATGCTCCGGTAGCTTTGCGATGTATTTCTCAGACTGTATTTCCACCCCGCTAAGCGTGGAGCCTGCCCTTTTCGCTTCGATCACCCCGGCAGCTTTCCCTCCCACGAATAAGAGGTAATCGCATTCCCCATTGGACAGCGAAAACTCACGAACAGCGACACCTTCTGAGGCATTCCGATCAAACTGATCTTTGTCCTGAAGAACCCAGCCAGCGAGCATGAGCAAGCGGTCAATCTCTTCGCGCGCGAGTTGTTCAGGAGTTATTGACATGGAGGACATTAGTGATGGCTTGCTTCTAAGCCTACACAACGGAACGTCAAAACGTCAGTGTTTGGTTTGCCGCCATTCGCATTCTTCCAGGTCTTGCCGTGTCTAGGATGAGGAAGTAGTGCGACCACCGCAATTGTGTCAACAGTGGTGGCACTATTGGTCTTCCTTCTTCGATGTAGGGGTTTTTAGGGCATCGCGCTTCCAACATCTATCGTTAGCACGTTCCCCTTGGGATGGATACGAAATCATGTTCGGCGGGAGCAGGCCTCCTCCCGCGCTTCGATCCTGCGGTTCTCCGCTACCCGCTTCTGCGGGCCTGTTCCTGCCCGCAACCCCGACCCTAAAATCAGGTGCTCTGACGAGCGGAATAGGGAAACCAAACTCTCCTAAGGGCGCTGCCCTCGCGCGGGGCAAGGGCTTCCCCAATCTTCCGTGCTTCGCTTGTGCAGACCTCCGCTTCGCTTCGCCCTTTCCGTTCCGCCTTCGGCTCCCTCTCCAAGGGTGGGGAGACCCCTCCCTTGCACCTTGCTACCCCGCCTTCGCCAGGAGGCGTTCGGCATGTAGGTACATGCCACGCATGGCATGAAAAGCAACGGCCAAGGCCAAGGAGGAAGCACCATGAACACCACCGTTATCACCACCGCAAACCCTGTCATCCCGTTCACCCAGAACCCTAAACAGCCGCAGCCAAAGCAGCAGACCGCGAAGGAGGCTATCGCCGCCAACGTCCAAGCCCTCATCGAGCAACTGGAGCAGGGCCACTCAGAAGGATTGACGGCCTACCTCACCGCAATGGGAAAGTTTCACAACTACTCATTCGGCAACATCCTTGAGATCGCGCGGCAAAGACCAGACGCGACGCGCGTCGCTGGCCTCTATGCGTGGAACCAGCTGGGCCGCAAAGTCAGGAAAGGCGAGCGTGGTATCCGTATCCTTGCCCCTGTGATCGGAATTCGCCGGAAGAAGGATTCCGAAGCCGAGAAGGACATCCGCACCCAGAATCAGGCAGTGTTGGTTGGGTTCCGTTCCGCTTACGTCTTCGATGTGTCCCAGACCGAAGGCAAAGAGCTTCCCGAGTTCCCCGAACGTGTGACCGGCGATGTCGGGGAGTACCGCGAACGGCTGCTAGACTTCATCTCCGCTCAGGGCATCCGGCTTGAGTTCAAGGAAAGCATCGCGCCAGCGTTGGGGATGAGCTACGGTGGCAGAATCGCCATCCTCCCCGGTCAGGGCGCAGCTGAGGAATTCAGCACGCTTGCTCATGAACTCGCACATGAGATGTTGCACAAAGCCGAGCGACGCACCGCGACCACCAAGACAGTGCGGGAGACAGAGGCCGAGGCCATCGCCTTTGTGGTGGGCAAGACTATTGGACTCAGCACGGGCAGGGCGTCCGCCGACTACATTCAGCTGTACCACGGAAATGCGGCACTACTCACCGAAAGTCTTGAGGTCATCCAGAAGACTTCTGCCGTCATCTTGTCTTCTCTTGAATCCAAGGCCGACACCGCACTCTCACATGCCCCTCAGCTAGCTGAAGCTAGCTAGGTAGTGAAGCGGGGGGGGGGGGGGCGCGC
>CAXTUW010000004.1:30173-184974 GCA_964247595.1 uncultured Acidobacteriaceae bacterium
TTTTTCGGGGGGGGCCTCCCCCCCCCCGCTTCAGTCCGTAAACACAAACGAGATGGGTGTAATTGGGTGCCATAGAATTTCCCGCTGCCATTCCCGGATTTCTCTACCCGCAAACGCCCGTCTTCCCACCCCGAAGGTCGCTCTCTAAAGAACGAGAGCGCCTGAATCTGCCCACCCGACGGGCTGACCATCGACTCAGACTGGAGCCAGACCCAATCACGCTTTATCGTTTTGTTGGTATGCCTGAACTGGCAAGCCATTATTGCCGAAATCGTTAGCAGACCCGAAGGGGCACCCCGTCACGCCGGCGACGTTCCTCCATCTCGCGGATCGGGAAGCTGTATCCAGAACGCTCCGCGCCTTGCAATAGGCGGAGAACTTCTCAAAGTCTCTCGTGGAGTCTACGTAGCCACCATCATCGGCCGCTAGCCGCGTACGCCGTTTATGGGTGGCGAGATGCGGAACGTGTCCGACTCTACGCGGTAGCGGGATCAACCCAAGCGAAGAGAGGAAGGAAGAGGGAGAGAGAGAGACACCATCCCTAAGCCTGTCGGCTTAGGAACGCTGTTACAGAATCACGACACGAACAGGTTATCGGATAGGCTCGAACGCTATCCGAGAATGTTCGAGGTCAGTCTGAGGGATGTCCGAAGAAAAGTCCAGACGACCATTCTGTTGCCTGAACGTAAAAACGCCCTGTCTCCGAGCGTTCAACGGTGCCCAATGAACCGTGCCGCGCCGCCCTGGTCAAGTACAGTCGTTGCCGACAAGCGCGGTTAGCAGGACTGACTCTCTTTGCTGATGCCTACGAGATCCTCGTGAGCGCATTGGCCTGCTCGCACAGTTGAGATCCCGCTGAAGTAGTGATTAGTACACAGAAGCCGACTTATGAGGACTAATCGGCAACTCCTTCTGCCGTCAGAGTCTCTCGACTACTCGTCGCGGTGCGACGGAGTGCAAACGTACCGTCTTCGGATTGATCGTTTGAGAGCGCGGCTTTACCCGCTGCCAACATGACGGCACACACGGAACGAACGATCGGATCTTCGTGGAGCTTGCCGTTGAGAAGAAGCTGGCCGACGGCTGCTTGCGGCAAAGCCGGCAAGAGTGGGCTGAGTTGGTAGAGGAGAGCGCTGAAATCGCCGAACCCAGGTTGTGGACGATGGGTAGCCGCAAACTTCACTCCACGGTAAAACACCTGACGCGCGGTCGCATTGAATTCTCCCGAGAGGAAGGCCGAGCATAACGGCAAGGTCAGGTAACGACGGTAGTTATGATTACCAAGCTCGGTTGAATCCCAGCTCTTTTGATCTAGCAGACGAAGGGCGTGGTCGATTGCATCGGAAAGCTGTTGCCGAACTTCCGGTTCGGTTGGGGACTGAAGCCAAGGGATCAGCGCGTCCAAAAAGTCGTCCGAGGCGCTTGGCTTCTGAATGAAATCTTCCATCAACGGCACCAACTGGTCGATTGGAAGAGGTTTCCCGAGCTGCAGGAGCGCGGTGGCAGCATGGGTCATCTCCCGTCGCTGCACAAGGAGAGATTTGAGCCCTTGTACAAGCTGTTCGTTGTATGGAGAACCGGTTGCTGAAATGCTACAGAGTACGTATCTCCAAACACTCACCAAAGTCTGGAAACATCCGCTTTGCTGCTCCCAGATGCTCATGCCCCTGCCCATCGAGCTCAGCAACGCGCCGATGTCTGGTGGGAGGTTGAAACCGAACGCCAAGGCTACCTTGAGAATCGCGCCGTTCTCTCCCTCCGCGCGAATCAGCTTGAGTTCCTCTTCTGCCGGCGGCTCCCCGAGCAGAGCTTCGAGAATGACATCACACGCGTTACCCGGCAGGACTTCGGCCGGACGCGAGAAGCGAATCAGTGTCTCGATGACTTCCTGTTTCGACTTCGAATGCCAGTGGACGGAACCACGTCCAATGTGAAAATCGCGATTGCGGCCGCGGAATTGCTGCGGTGTGTGGCCAAGCCTTGCAATGACAGCACAGGCAACCTGTTTGTGTATGGTATACCCCACCGTGAGCGCCTTCTCAAGGTCCGAGGTCTCCGTGCTGGCAAACTCGTCTGCAAGCAAGGCAACCCACTGAACGGACTCTGCGTTGTGCGTTTCGAGCAGCATGGGGTCCGCCAGGAGTTCTTTGGCGGCGGTGCCGATGGCTGCGCCTTGGTTTGGGTGATCCTTCCCAAACTGGAGAGCCCACAGACCGTAGGTTTCTGGTTCACGAGTGAGTGAGGGCTGAGTGGATTTGAAAAAGCGCCAAAGAACATCTTTCCATGAGCCGGTTCCGCGCACAGCCCGCGTCAATAAAAGCAAGAGAGGTTTTACGCCGTCTTTGATCGACTGGCTGCCCTCGGCGTCAACCGCTTGCGCGAACTGGTCGTCCGTCAGAATCCGTAGCGCCGCCTTTTCAAAAGTCGGCTGTGTCAGAGATACTTCGGCCATCGCGATCCAAGCTCGAGCCTCCGCCTCGTCCCTCAGTTGTCCAAGCTCCAGCAAGAGTGCAGCGGCCCTCCTGCTGCGATCTCCATCGTGGCTTGCGAGAGCAGCTTCGAGTCGTTCTCGCGAGAACAAGAGAAAGGCACGCTCTTTGTCCGTGGTGGAATACAGGCTGAGCAGCGCGTGTACGAGTGCATCCGGTTGACGCATTTCGATGCCGCTGTCGTTCTGGAAGAGTAGGCGAAGCGCATAGTTTTTTGCGGAGTCCCCGAATCGAGGTAACTCAGCTTCGAGCGCGGTCAGCGGGCCTGGGCCGTACGAAAACGTCAGAGCCATATCAAACCACTCATGCCAATCATGAGTGCGCCACTCGTCTTGCGCTCGCACAGCTATGCGAAGAGCTCTCGCTTCGCCTTTGGGATCGCAGGTGGTAAGAATCGCTGCGGCCGCCAAGCGTACACGTGGGTCAACTGCGTCGAGCTGAGAACCAACTCCGTTCGGTACGCATCTCCATGAGTGCCTTGCAGCAGTTCCTTGAACCGTTGACGGATCTCGGGGTTCCGAGCCAGAAGGAATGGGCCGAGTCCACCGAGTGCGTCTGCCAGAACGGTAGGCGCATCGGCTCCGGCTTTCTCGATATTGGTGAGAAAAATTCTCCACCATCCAGAATGTCCGCCCATTATGCGATCTGCGTGCGCAATCTGCGTCGCAAGCCAATCGAGTTGTCCCGGTCCTCCCTCATCAATCGCTTTGCGCAAAAGGGGCTCAGCTCTCCAGACGTAAGCGCCGTCATGAAGAGAATCGAGGAGTGGTTTTCGGATGAGTGCGGAAGGCTGCGGTTCTATGTCGTTCGCGAGGATCGAGGCAGATGCTGCGACAGAACGATCGGAGTCAAACGTGAGCCAACGCAACAATCTGAGCCAGACCGGTTCTGTGAGTCGATTTTTGATTGTGGCTAATGCTGCCTCAATGGTTTTGTTGACCCTCGATTTCGTGGCAGACCGGAGAACTGCTCGGATGAGGTCGACAGGGGGGGCGCCTTGCTGGCGATCAATCAGGATGGCTGCGACGAGACCTCCATCCTCAAAGCCTTGATGTATACGCCCCACGAGAACGGACTCAGTCCTCGCTGGGTCGTTCGTGAATTCGATGTTGATCGCTTCGAGTGCGCGAGCTCGGTACCGCATGTCTGCGAGGAGCGTGGATGCGAAATAGATGCGCTCTTCAGAGGTGAAGGCGGCTGGGAGTGTTGTTGACAGCCGCGCGATGATCCCGTGGACCTGGAAGGTGGATGCCTCGATATGTGGCCGGACCAGCGTCTTCAATTTGTCGAGCTGACCCGCTGTAAGGGTGTCTCGAACTTGCGCGAGCCACTCAGCAAACACCCAATCCAAGATTGCGCTGCCAGCGAAGCGCACAGGATAGCGAGGGTCAAGATATTCACTGAAAAACCAGTCGAAACCTTCCTTCCCTGCAAGGCGAATGCTTGCGGCCACGGCTTTCGAAGAATCATCTCGGTCGATTCCGCCGGATCGATTGAACGGATGCTGGCCTAGCTTCTTGAGGCCTTCTATGAAAGCGAGAGCGAGCTGTTGATCCTGCGATTCCAGCACCACGCTTGCCGCGGCGAAGACTCCGGAAACGTCCTGGAGCAGGGATGCAATAGAACGCTCGAAAACGTCTCGATATCTAAAAAAGGAATTGGAACGGCGAAGCACGGCTGCAGCAAAGGAAACGTCTCGCCACCGGCTACCCATGATCTCCTGCTGAGACCCTTCTTCAAGCTTTTGGACTAGCCAATAGGCGACACACATCTCGCGAAAAGCTTGGAGAGGAAAGCTCACAACGTTCGCGTTGGAAAGAATGCCTGCGAGAACGAAGGACTCGAAGGCTTCCTTTGCCACGGACCCTTTTGCAGGATTCACTGCGAGAGCTGACGACGCTTCGAATCGGGCGATGAAAGTATCCCGGCGCACGTCGGATTCTTCAGGAGTTGAGGCGAGAGTTTCCCCAAGCAGACGCAGGCGAGAATCTGGAGATGGCAAAGCCGCTTCCAGAGCCGAGAACTGATGAGGCTTGAGATCGCGCTGATTCCAGCCGGATAGGCGTTCGTTTAGGACATCGAGCAGGATTTCACCGAGAGTCACCGTCGCGGAGACCCCTGATTTTCTCAGTACCGGTGTAAAGAGTCGGATGGTCAGAGGCGAGGAGAACAGGGCTGACACGGTCTCACTGCGCGCAATTTGCGATTCAAGCTCGTCAGACTCTTCGGAGATGTTGCGTGTGCTACCAAGCGATGTGAGTTCATTTTGCAGAAGCTCTCGTCGTTCTGCTGCATTCACGCTCAACGTCGAAAGTACGTTCCAAGCTTGGTAGTCGATGCCTTGCAATTCAATCGGTCGCGACGTTGCGACGATTTGGAGATTCGACCAATGTTCGGTAGCCGTGGCCAGCCTGCTCAGTAGGAGCGACGAGGATGATACGTTCATTTCATCGAGACCATCGACTGCCAGTGTGACTTCGGTTCCTTGGCCTAAGACCGTTTGGACATCGAGAGCATCAGACGTTGGTGCAATCTGTTCGGTGAAGTATGCGCTCATCTGACCCAGCAGGGCTTTGAGCGTTACGTTGGGAGATACGGAAAGACTGGTAGCGGGAACAATAAAGGCTAAGGACGTCGGGCTTTCCAATAAGCTGCGTTCAACAAACTCGCAGACGAGCGTGCTTTTTCCGCTCCCGATGTCGCCGAGGAGCAGTACCTTTCGACCGCGAGTTGTGCGTACAGCGTTATAAAGCGGAAAGGATTCAGAATGATCCGGCACCTTCGCTTGCTCTGGGGAGAGCCCTTTCGTCTCAACCCTGAGGATCGTGACGCCTCGCTGGATGAGCGGCGGAAGATTTCCGCTAGGGCTCGCCGCCCTTGATTTTGAATCACGTACACGCCGTGCATCGCCCGCGGCTTTCGAACGCCAGTCTTCGAGGTGAGCAGGTGCAGGCGCATCCAAGCTGGAACTGGCTAGCGGGCTCCCCAAGCTACGATGTTTCGCATCGCCGGAGGACGTCCAGTTCCTCTTGCGTGGATCGAAGACGAACGCCCTGTAATCCAAAGAGTTTCCTTGAAGACGAAGGATCTGAAAGGAATTGTTGTACTCGGTGTTGACGTATGTGGCCCCACCTGTGAAGACCAAAGCACGACCGGCGATTTGGTCAGGCTCCCTTACCTCGCCATGAGTATGCCCGCTCAAAAGGATGTCGCAGCGCTCGCAGATGTAGTCGTAGACGTTTGGCCGATTGCCAGAGACATGAATCTCGTGAGGGTTGAAATCCTCACGGGGATGGTGCAGCAACCCGACACAGGGAATGTCCTGTTTGGGCCACTGGTTTGAGGCCTCCAAGTGACGAAGGAGCTGGATGCCGATCCAAAGCTGTTGGTGGTCAGTTTCGTCTCGGCAGAACCATGACGAATTCATGGAGACGAAGCGAACGCCATCGAGAACCCTCACTCCGGTGAGGTAGCTTTCTTGATCTCCAAATGCGAGGCTTGGAATGCCCAGCGCTTTGCAGAACTCTGTGTAGTTTTGGAAGGCTTTTTCATAATGCGCTGCCAAAGGAACCGACAGGCAACGATCCGCCTCCTCAGGTGTGCCAGGACGGGCAAAGGTCGTCGCCACCGCTCGCTCGATATCGTGATTCCCGGGACACACAACGAGACGCTCCACGCCGAGATTGAGCGCCATTAGGAGGCGTTTAATCCAGTCACCAAATTGCGAGTAGTCCGATGCCCGCCCGGAGAATGCCAGATCGCCAGACACACAGACCACTGAGGGTCTCCAACTAGGGTCTAGTCCCTGCACGGTAACGATCAATTCTTCGAGTGCCAAGTGGCGCTCGTCACGCTCTGCGACAGATCGATCAGTACCGAAATGAAGGTCCGTGATGTGGAGAATATTCATCGTGTACGAAAGTTTGGCATCTATGCCAGCTATTTCGGGAAGCATCTGGAACGCAATAGGTACACATAACACTTCTTTTCAATGATATAGGCCCGCCTGGCTCTCGGTGTCCCGACTTCAGCCCATTTGGTCCCATCGACCGTCCGGACGCACCCAATCAAGCATCTTCTTCTGTGCAGCTTGCTGGCGAGAAGCCGACTTGCCGTTCCTAATACATTCTTGGCGTTAGCGGCGTGGGAGCGGCCGACCGGTCAATAAACACCCAAAGCTGTTCGCGAATGGCATCGACGACGCAATGCTGGGTTGCGTTCTCCGTCTCGCGCGTCGAACCATCGGTGGAAGTACCGCGTGCCTATTGCTCAGCGCGGTTAAGTTCTCGTAGAGTTTCCACTGCTGCCGAGCGTACGGCCGGATCAGCATCGCCGATTGCTTCATTTGCTAACTTCAGTCCTTCTGCTAGCGGAACCCAGTGCTGAGCCAACGAGCGGGTGACGCGTGCTCGCACATCGGGAAACGCGACGCGCAGGAGTTTCTTCAAAGACCGAGCTAATCGGCCCATTTCTCGCCTGAACTCCACAAGTAGAGCGTCAAGGACCTGGACGGCGCCTCTAGTCTCAACGAAGTTGATGACCGATTCAAGTGAGTGATCGTCCTCGAAGGCCATGGATGCGGCACGGGAAACTGCGACGTTTCGCTCGGGGGACTCCGTCGCTTCACCGATCTCAAGAAGTTCGGAAAGCGTCACCGAACCGGCTCTTGCAAGCAAAATCAGCATTTCCTCTCTCGGGTTCGGAGGTACGATATTGCATCGGGAGCACGAAGACGTCATCACCACCTGCTTGCAGCGCGAACACCATGAGCCGGACTCGCGCCAGTGCGCCAGACTACGACGGATTGCTTCAGTGTGCTCGCGAATGCGCTCTGGCTCGACGTCGCGGAGCGCTTTGCCCGCCAGAGCAGCGAGCGATGGGTCAGTAGCGTTCAGTTCTCCCAACACATAGGAAAGCGCTTCGTTTTCCTCTTCGACCGTGTTGGCCAGACGTAACAGTGGGACGAAAAGCTCTCCTCGAAGGAGACTCGTATCCCCGGACAGGCGTTCTTGGAGGATGGAGAATGCTCTCTCGCCCCACACCTGCTCAGCAATGACCGCGAAGTAACGAAGCTGATGCCCAGCAGCCAAGAACTCTCTGCGAATAGTCTCTTGTTCCGGTTCGTCGAAGGTGCGGGCTTCAAGGAGTCGTGCAGCATTCCAGGCTCCAAGTTCAGAGGGGTAATCGAGCGCTTTAGCGAGCAGAGGAAGGTCGAGACGAACGCTCGCGAGCCGCTCCGGAGGAAACTGACGCTCATCTTGCCGGATGGCATTGAACAGGCGTCGCTCTTGGTCGGGCTCATTCAATATCAATCGAGCCTCTTCACCGAGCAGTCTCTTATCAATCGATAAGACCTCGATGATGCCGGAGATCACTGCGACCAAAGGCGCGGTTGCGATCTGGGTTAGAACGAGAACGTCGCCGAGCCCCATTTCCCACAATCCCATCGACCCGATCAACTTGCCTAGTTCGGGATATCCGGCACGTTGGTCTGACTCAGTTTCTGCGTCCGCCATTCCGCAAGCCTCCATCACGCACTTGAAGAGGACATCTTCTGCATCCCGCATTCTGTTCGGGAAGTTAAGGAATGCCTCGAACGAAAACCCTTCCCACGAGCTTTTGATTGCAGTCGAGGCCATCATTTCGGTCCAAGCGTCTTCCACCCACTTCTTCGCCGGCTCCTCTTTGAGGGTCTCTCGGATATGACTGTAGGCGTTGAGGGAGATAGGTGCTTTCTTCAGGAACTCGAAAATGATCGGCCGTGCTTTCTCTTCGGGGAGTTCGGACGCAACACGTTTCAGAGCGTGCGGCAATGCAGCGCTCTCCAAAGCGCGTAGATTGCTAGAGATCGCATCGTTTCCAGGTTGTCGAAGTTCGGGAACGTAACTGGCAAAGTTCCCCAGCCAATGCACTATCCAATCGACTGGGATGAGGGCCTGATCTAAGGCGAGGCTCGGGAGAACTGCCGACAACCGAGTCCAAGGCTGTGCATGATCGCCCAACTCGACAGCGACTTGTCCAACGATATACGGCACCAGAGCAGCAATCATTTGAAGCGCATGGCCAGCTTCCAGCGAGACCAAGGGAACAGCGGAACCAAGCCGCAATTTCAATCGGTCGGCCACATCATGCGCTTCTAGCGCCGACTTAGAGTCCTTCTCCGCTTCGGCCAAGCACGCTGCCGCGACGACAGATTCTGTTGACTCGGGATTCTCTGGCTCATCCAGGCTTAAAAGCGTTCGGATGACCTCCTCGCCCCCCGGCAGACCAGCGGCCAGCAATAGCGGTTCGCGCCACTTGGCTCGCCGGCGCAATCGAGTCGTTTCAGAGCGCACAAAATCGGGATGCGAGCGAGCTATGAAACGAGCTGCTAGATATTCCCCGAGTGAAAGATGCACAAAGACGACGCTATCGCGGGAACCGATAGAGACACGTTCGATCAGTCCCCGGTCTTCCCAGAAGGAAACGCCGGCTTCAGCTGCCTTTAGCCCGATGGCATTGTGCTCAGACCGATTTGCTATCTCGTGGTAGAGCTCCTCAGCAGTTCGCCCCGGCGACTCGATGGTGATCCACCCGAGTATTTCCGCAATTTCCCACGCCTCTCCATAACTCACCGTTGTTCCATGAATCGAGCGCCGATCTGTCGGCGAAGACTTGCGGATGAGTTCGATAATGCGGGAGAACAAGGCCGAACGATTGCCGGTCAACGGCTGATGATCCAGAAAGAGTCTTACGAGGAAGCTCAACAGGAGCGGATTTCGTGCCGCAATTGCTGCTGCCGTGCGTGAATCCGTTGTCTTCACCGCTTCGATAAACTGCTTGATCAAAGGGCCACGCACGGACTCATTTTGTTCGACAGCGGATATCAGTTTCGTCGCGATCTTCCGAATTTCACTGTCTTGAAGGGGCTGAAGCTCCGCATGAAAGAAGTTGGGCAGCAAGGCTGGACTATGCCCGACCGCTCGAGTGAGAACACAAATGTGCGTTCCGGGATGGCTGATACCCCACTGGATCAAACCAGCGGCCACGTCAGCTCGATCTGGATCACACTCGTCTAGTCCATCCGCAATCAGGACCTCGGCAGAATTTACTAGCCGCCTCCCGTCATCCTTGTTCAAAGTTGACGAGTCAAGAGCCGTTTCAATGAGCGCCGCCTCAAATGTTTCGCCTTTCCGGAGAAGTGCCGTCAAAGTCGGCAGTCTCACCCGCAAGGTGAGATGTTGATTGGAGGACAGGTAAGCAAGTTTTTTACTTAGCGTCGTTTTTCCAGAACCGGGTCCGCCGACGATCACGAGACGCTGTCTGGAATCCAGCAGGAGGTCCGCTTCGACTTCCTTACGCCTAGCTCTTTGACCCGCTAGTCGTGACCATTCTTGGTATCTCTTGAGCTCGTCCTCCAGACCTACGGATTCAGTTGAGTTCGATTCCGTGTCGCTTTCGAGGGGACAGACTGTCGACCAAGCAGTTCCAATGTCGAGCTGCACTCCCAGAGCAGGAGAGTAAAAACGTCTATTTGTCTCCTGACCGAATGCAACGAAACGAGCTAAAGAGACCGTAGAGAGCACTGAGGAAGGAATGAGACCGATCTTCCCATCGAGAGCTCGCGCGGAACGCAAGGTGTCATCCTTGCCCCGCGTTTTGATGAGAGTGTGGCCTCGCTTTCCGAGAAGCTCGTACGCTGTCTTCGCACGTCGCTCCGGTACGATCCGCGACAGAAGGGATTGCGCCGCGGCCATCCCGTCTGAGCCCTGGTCGAGGTCGACGATCACGATCCGAAACCTTGCAAAGATTGCTGGATCTGGCTCCATCTGCAATTGGGAGATCAGATCGAGAGTGATCCGTTTGAGACCGTCCAACCTACCTTGACCGATGCGAGAAATATCGGTTTTGAGGTTGTTCCGGATTGCTTCGCTTGAATGCCGGTCGATCAGAATGACAGCCCGCAACTCTTGATGAACACGGAGACCCTGAAAGAGCCTCTTAAACGTATCGTTGTAATCAGACCCTCTTCGCAAGCGATGTTTCACCTGCATTTCGATCCGTCGCCCAGCTAGCGTCGTGACCGCGATGTCGTCACCGGGACCGCCTGTCTCTGCTTCCCAGGCAGAAACAACATCCTCCGTGTCTTCGAACCAACCCAGGGGCACTTCCGCGAGCGCATGCGCTGCGACGTAAGCTATGGCGTCCGCTTGGTAGTCATAGCCTCCTCCTCCGCCGCTCCCGCTCATGAGGCAAGTATAGGTCGTAGGCGCACGAACAAGGTGAGATCAGCCATCTGCTTTTTAAGAGCGCCACAGGCAGCATTCTGTCCTGCCGGATTACTCACAAGAAGACGACTGCTCGATCCTGGATGAAGTGTGCATTGAACAACAGTTCTAGCGTGTCAATTCCGGTCGACGAGATCCGATGGATGAAGCCGGTTAGCTACCGACAAACCCCCTTCTCGTCAGTAATGACTCTCGACGAGTACGAATCGTCAAGTCACTCATCGACACTCGATTAGTATCGATGCCGACGCTATGGATGTAGGCACGGCGCACAATGCGTTTCGTGGGAGCAAGAACCAGCACGCCTGTGGCGTGGACGAAGGTGGCCTCCATCTTTGCAAATTCAGTGGTGGCATAGTACCCGGTCGGATGGGATTTTTCTGTTGTACTGAGCGCTGGAATTGTTTTGTATTCAGCAAGGAGGAGCATCTTCGATGACAACTCATTTACCGATATGCTGTTCTCGCTTTGGAGACCGTCCCTGTATGCGTTGGCCGTAAGTGTTGATTGTGGGTCCTTCAAGTGAGTCCGGAGCAGAAGGTGCGAGGGGTAATGTAGGCGACGCCTGAGTCACCGGCGCAGGTCCCGAGTCTCGACACCCCTGTATTTCCATCCCGGCGAACAACCCGATGAGCATCGTCGCCGCAGTGGCCGACGGAATCCAGATTCGGAGCAGGTCTGTTTTGAATTCGTGTAAGAGTTCATCCAGAGCTTTGGTTCGGCGTTCGAGTGTCTGAACGATTTGACGATTTGCGGACTCGACTCTAGCAGCGACGCCGCCGTCTCTGTCCGTCAGGTTGCGTAGCGCGCCGATCAACTGTTTTTGGATATCCCCCATTGCAGTAGATGTCGCCTGAAGTCCTGCTACGGTTTCAGGTACGCCGGAACTCACAAAGTGTTGCCGCAGACTCTCGCCAAGAATCTTGGCAATCTGCTGAGGGTCGAGTCCGACTTCAATCTCAGAAGGCAATCCCGCCAGACGACCTTCAATGAAATGGACGTACTCCAGCATCTTCTGTTGTGATTCATCGGAGAATTGAAGGTGCGCATCCAGCATTGATTGGATGCGCTCGCGCTCATCTGCAATATCTTTTGGCGTGTGCCGCGTCAACAGTGCCAGAATGCCCATAGCTTCGAGTATGCGAAGCATCTCGTCATCTGGGCTCAGCGTCCGGGTGTGTGCAAGTACACGATAGTAGGCCGTCTGCAGTTCTTCCGGTACAAGCCGAGCGAGAGAGTCGAACAAAGTCGACTCTCCCGCCTCTGCTTCATTGTGATTTTGCAATGTCGGGACGGTGCTCATGGAAGGAAGACCTCCTTCGTGCGGTCGAACTCGCTGAACAGCCGCCGACGATAGCTCTGTGCGCGCATCACAAGCGATGCCCGCTTCAGCTCATCTACAGATACCTTGCGGTCAGCCACGTCTCCTAGCTTGATCCCATGCTGACGAACCGGGTTTTCAAGCTCTGCCAGACGGAACTCCATCTGGAGGACAGTCGGAGAGAATGCCTCACGGAAGCGCTTGGCTTGCTCCGTTCCCTTCCAGTAGGTGAAGTCGGAGAGCGTGCTGGTTGCATTCTCCACCACCACGTAATCGACACGATCCTGAAGCCGGTTCGCCCAGGCGAGGATACTCTCGATGCTCGCCGGGTCCGGTGTGACAACACCGACAGCGGTAAAGCTGACTCCGGTCGCCGCCACGTCTTCATACATACTCTCGAACCAGTCCGCTGCCACCTGTCCGGCACCAGCTCCCATGTCGGCCAGTATGATCTCCGACCCGCTATCGAGATGATCGACAAAGGCATCGAGGCCGGCAGGAGTATGAATGTTGACCTTGGTGACCGACCCGTTGAAGAAGTGCTTGAGCGAGCCACGAGCTTTGTTCTCGGTGTCTAGGTCTAGCAGTGTGACCGGGATCTGGTTTGCGGCGAACCATTCGGCCAGGGCCACCATGACGCCCGTCTTGCCGACGCCGCCTTTGCCGCCCATTGTGAAGACCACGCGCTTCGCTGCTGTGGTTTGAGTCTTTGCTGCTTGTGTCATCGGGCACCTCCATCAGTGCTCAGGGTGAGAGGTTCGTTTTCGCGGAAGACGAAGCGGGAACGCTTTGCCTCCTGCGCTGTGGGTTTGGCTTTGAACGCGGCGAGGCGGGCGCTCACTGGCGGTTGGGCAACCGGAAGCTCGACGGCAGGAAGTTCGAACTGCACCTGCTTCCGGTGACGGGCGCGGACTTTCACGAAGGAGTGCAGTGTGCTGGGCGCGACCCGCATCCCAAGCCGTTCGGCGAAGAGCCGAGAAACTTCCCGATACGTCCGCCCCTTACGGCGGAGTTCTCGGATCAGTTCGCGGTGCGGTTCGAGTTTCGAACGCGGCGGCTTCGGAGGGAGGTCAGAGAAATCAGCCAGCAGATCTGCTGATTCGCAGACATTGTTTGATAAAGAGTTCATGGCGGCTCCGTTTAAGTCCCCAATGGGGACTTATTGGTTCTGACGCCGACCTTTGGGCATCAACCGGCCATCTAGAAGAGGGATTTCCCAAAGGCCCACAGTTCAATTTCCGGAGGCTTTGGGTATTGAAATCAGGTACTTAGGAGCGCGACCTTTGAGCCTCGAAAAGTCCTCGTTTAAGTCCCCAAATAGGGACTTGAACGGTTTGGGCAAAATGGGGACTTAAGGCTTTTTTAAGTCCCCACTAAGTTCCCAATGGACGATGCCCAAAAGTTCCTATTTGCTCCTACCCCTTTCCAAATGTGCCACTTGGGGCCATTCCCGATTGTTCCGATGGGTTACCACTCGTGCCCTTTATTATTTAGGACTTACAGGGATTTGCGTCGTCTCATAACCCAAAGGTCGTAGGTTCAAATCCTACCCCCGCAACCAATCTAATCAATAATTTACGAAAGTCTGAAATTACCGGCAGACTCCTATAAGCTCCCAATAGCAAAAGTGGAGTTTAGGCGCTCGCTTCCAATGGCTTGAGCACCATCTCTACTATCTTCCCATTCTCTTCCCTCTTCGATGAAGACATTGCCTGTCCATCGACGTTCATCGTCGTCTGGATGGGAGCATATCGCATCAGCTCCTGCTGCACCTTCATCGGAGCTCCGGTCTCGTCCAGCCACGAACGATACGAGTGGCGCGACGTGTGCCAGCCGATTGACCCCAATTCCAACTTGAGACCAGCAGGCTTAAGTTGGTGCTTCTAGATTCTGTTGAGTAGTAGAGTTTGCTCGACAGCGGATCCGGACACCCAGCCCTCCTCCGTCTCCGCGCACTGCTCGCTCCGGGCAAGCAGATTTTCACCAAAAAATCGTCAATCGGCACATGATCTTGGGACGATTACAGGAAGAGACGTGCCACAATACCTAGTCGCTATTCACCTCCCCCGAACACCACAACCCGTCTCTGGAGGTGAAAGATGATCCGCGGTACCGATGTATTCATCGAAAAGATGGAAGCTGCCAGATGCCAGGTTCTTCGTGAGTTCTTCGCAATGCCAACAGCATAGAAATCACAATCCCAGAGCATGAGACTCAAATGAGAAAGCTCACAATCGTGGAACACATCTCGCTGGACGGCGTGATCCAGCACTCAGCCGACAACGACGATTTTCCCTACAGCGACTGGACCGCACCCTACCGGACCCTCGCCGGCCGAGAGGCAGTCCTCGCCGCGTATGGCGAGAGTTTCGATTTGCTGCTTGGGCGCCGCACCTACGATATCTGGTCGGGCTTCTGGCCCAAGGCGCCGAGCAGTCCACTATCTGACCGCCTCAATGCCGCGACGAAATACATCGCGACCCACCGTCCGGAAAGTCTTGCATGGAGCCCTTTCGAGGGCCTTGGACCGAACCTCGTCGCAGACATCCGCCGTATCAAGTCGGGGGACGGCCCGGACCTTATCCTCTCGGGTAGCTCCACGCTGATCTCGACACTGCTCGAGCATGGGCTCGCGGAACAAGTCCTGCTGATCGTCTATCCGGTCCTGCTGGGCACGGGCAAGCGCATCTTTGCGGAGGGAACCCGCCACGCTCGTTCGAGCTCGTTAGCACAAAAGCAACGCCGACCGGCATCATCCTCAATACTTATAAGGCCGCCGGTCCTTTGAAGACCATATAGTTCCCCGACCTGTATCGCTCAGTCAATACGAGGATGCTACGAGGGTAAGGATTCGTCCGGAAAATACGTTTTGCGGGACATAGTCGTTCCCATTACTGCCCACAATGCGATTTTCGGGTACTTATGGGTTAGTTAGAAGGATTCAGTTCCGGGGCGCTCCGTGCGGGGATTAGAGGATCGCTCTCAATGCAGGAATGCGAAGCAGCACCTGCGCCGTAAGCCAGCTAAGACTCAATGTCAGGCTGAACACTACCAGAAATTTCAGTCCGGCAGCGATTGGAGCACGAAGAACGAGTCTCTGCGTCCAGGTAACGAAGGCATAGTGCACCAGGTACATCGCATAAGCACTTCTGCTTAGAGAATTCATCCATGTTCTTGCACGAATCTCTATTCCTCGGAACATGGCAAGAAAGCCAAAGCAGCTTGCAACGCAACTCACCACCCACAGCAGAGCCTCAAGTACCTGTCCGGTCGCGACAGAAACACCATGAGACTCAAGCAAGCGAGGAACGAAGAAAAGCAGGTTGTAAGCTACGAAACAGCCGCCAAGCCACCATCGCCAGTGCCGAGCTAAGCTGCCTGTGCGTGAAAGCAGTCCGTTATTAAAGCCGGGAACACCCACCAGCACACCCATGGCAAACCATAATGCATATAGCCCGATACGTGCCTGTTGAAAAGCGAAGGGAGAAGTCCAGAGCACTGTCCACGTACCAAACCCGTAGTGGGAGAGCAAGGGTAGATAGAAACACCCAGAGAAAACTAGCATCAGGGTGAAAGACAGAACGCTGCGGTTCTTCAATGCACGGAAGCTATACCCACTCGCTTCGATTAACCGTTGCCCGGGAATAACTAGCAGAGCCAGCACGAGATCAAAAAGCAGAAGGACCCAGATGAACCAGGGCGGTCCTACCAAGAAACCCGTTTTGGCTATTCGGAAATAGAAGTCGAAGAAACCGTTGTTGTGGATGCCGAGTTGCCAGGAAGCAAAGAAAGCGATCGGCATGAAAACACAGACAGCAAAAGCGAATGGCACTCCGAGCCGGAGTAGCCTGTCCCGGATAAAACCCCAGGTTCCATGTCTGCGAATCGCTGAGAATACGAAAATACCTGATACGAAGAACATCAAGGACATGAAGAACACATCGTTGAAGTTCTCAGCATAGTCAAAGAAAATCCATCGTGCACTGTCAACGACGGGGGCAGTAGAGCGGAGCACATGCGCTTTATCGAAGCTCGCCCACGTGGTGTACGCCAGCGTGCTGTGGTGTGCAAGTACCATCACGGTCAGCGTTGTGCGCAAATAGTCGATTGAGCGGTCGCGTCCCCTTGCTAGATGTGCAGTTTCTTCGGTATACGCTGTCGTTGCACCCGATCCCACGGTCGTATCTGCAGTTAACATGATGATCCCTCCAATCAAGACATAGGAGAATATGCATTACGAGCTGGAACTGTTCCCTCGACTACAGACTATGGTTGAGGCCGGTAAACGTCTATGACGGAAATCAGGTTCCGCCATAGCCCGCCTACCTCTTCAAGACGCCAGCGCACACCCATCCGCGCGCATCTCGCTGGCGGCGGCGTAGACGCAATCCGCGTGCCCGCCAAAGTTTGACCGTCCAAGGCCACCGTCGCTCTCCCTGCTGGGCTGGCCCCGGCGCGATGATGGTCTCGCGCTCAGCTTTGGGACGCTGCTTCGAGGCGCAGGGTGCTCTCCCAAGTAAGCACTTCGACATCATTTGCACCGTCTCCTCGGCTCTACAAGACGCCAAGTGAGGGGGTATTGTTGCTTTTAATGCTCGTCCAAGTCGCTTGGACAATGGAGCGAGTGTCTTGGATGCATCGATTAGATAGGTCAGCGTTGGCTTGCTACCCACAAGCAAACTGCCTTATCGCATTGGCTAGCTACCTGACTTCCATGTCTATACGGAAAAGACTAGAGGCTTGCATTCACAAGGACGGCTACGCTGGCTTCGTCATGGGAAACAATTACTTCCTCAGAGAACCTGGTGATCCCATTTATCGCGCCATCGTAGCCCACATCTTCGGGTGCGCATGCAAGAACGTCAGGATCTCGCGGTCAGCGGGGACCTTGCTTTGATAACAAACACCAGCCAGCATCCTTGCGGAGCAGCAATGGTTCGCCTGGATGCACTCGCAACCGCGATTGACTAATTTCTATCGAGACATGGCGATGAAAGTGCAAATGTAGAAGGAGGATTCAAAATATTATGCGAGATGTTGGCGCTTTGAGCCCAGCACTCGTTTAGGCTGGTCGCATGGCAACGAACTTTATTCAACAATCCGAAGAGTATCTGCGGCAGATTGATGCCGAGGTGGAACAGCTGCAGCAGTTGCGCACCCAGGTCCAGGCAATCATTCAGAGCGAGGTCGTGCTGGAGCGCTCGGACGCGAGCCCAGCAAATCAGGGGGTTAAGACCGCTGGAAAACGCAAGTACACGCGACGTGCTCCGGTGACGCAGGAGAAAACCAGCGCCGTCAAGCGGCCGTATAACCGACGTGTACCGTCGCCGGCAGCAAAAAAGACGGCGACCAAGAAGACCGCAACGAAGAAGGTAGCAAACAAAAAAACGAGTGCGAAAAAGACTGCGCCGACGACCTCGGAAGAATAGACTTGTTCCTGGATTCGGGAAATTCTTCGCGCGCCGAACCTGATCGAAATTTCGTTGTCACTGGGCCAGGGCGGTTTCGGCCGCCCATGCTTTTCTGAAGCAATTCTTGCAGTCAAACGCCACGAGCAGTCTCTGCAGACCCATATAATTTATGCCGACTTTCGTTCAGATTCATTCTGTATGAGCTGGTTAAGTGAGAGGCCGTGGCCGATGCCAGGTCCTTCCACTGCCGGAGAAGGATTTTGTTTGTTTATCGCAGACGCTCCACCCTTTAGCGGAGACCTGTATCGATTTGTGGCCAGACGAAGGGTACTCGCAACAAGCGATACGTCAGCGAGCGACATAGCGGGGAGGAGCGGGAGTGAGACGATACGGCTCGCGATGTCCTCCGTTACAGGCAGCGCTGTTGCCCTACCCTGGCGTTGAAAGTAAGGCTGCTCCGCGAGGTGGGGGCTGAAATAGTTTCCAGCCCCAATGCGATGGCTGGCCAGCTCGGCAAGGATCTCTGCCCGGAACGGGGCGACAGAACGGGGCAGCAGGATGGACTGAAATGCGCACACCTGGTGGTACCCGCAACGGCGCTGTAGGGGAAATTCGCCGCGCAACGCCGTCCTGTACCACTGCGCTACCCTCCCCCGCTGCTGCACACCGGCAGGAAACCGCTCCAACTGCAGCAGCGCCGTCAAAGCCGCTACCTCGGTCAGCTTCGAGTTCAGTCCAATCATAGAAGCGCTACGGGATTCGCCGAAGCCGAAGGCTCCCATGCTGCGCAGTCGTGCTATGCGGTCTTGGTCACCGCAGTAGATCAACCCTCCTTCCCCAACGGAGAAGGCTTTGGTGGCATGCATAGAAAATACGAGCGGCCATGGAAAGCCGGTGCCAAATGCTTTCCCAAATTCGTCGATAGAACCAAGAGACGCCGCGGCATCGACCACAATGGGCACACCGTACTTTTCCGATAGCTGCCCATAGCGGACAAGGTCTAGATTGTTGCCGAAGGTGGCATAGGGAACTACCACGGCGATCTCGCCGGCGTACCTTCGCAAGAGCGCCTCTTCGCTTGTATGGCTGGGCAGCCAAGTTTCCGGATCGATATCGCAGAACAGGGGTGTAAGCCCGCACCACAATGCGGCATGGGCTGTTGCCGCAAACGTAAACGAGGGCATCAACGCATAGCGGCGCGCGGCCGGGCGATCTTCGCCGATCACCTCGCGAATTGCCATCATAAGCCCGATGGTCGCGTTACAGACACTAAGGCATTGGCCCTGGCGGAAGATGCGGTGGACGATTGCCTGCTCGAGCTTCGTGTTGGTCGGGCCATAGTTGGAGAAAACTCCCGACTCCTCGATTGCGGCCAGCTCGAATGTATGCTGGCTAAGCCTAGGCGGGTCAGGACGCACTAGCGGAATGTGAGCGCCGGTGCGCTTGTCGCCGGTGCGAGGTCCAGGGCTGGCTGGCGCAAACGGTGCTGTGCCGACGAGCTTCATTGGGCCTCCGCGAGGTGACCGAAGATGGAAGTGTTCTCGGGAGACGTGATTCCAGAGATCGAACTAAGGAAGTCTGTAGGTAAGTTTGACGATGATCTGCGGCCTTCACTCGAGGCCAGGAGTTCAGTCGCGATCTTCGCTCCCAATGTGTGTTGCCACATCCAGAGACTGTTTACCTGACCATGAAAGTCAGTCTCTCCGCCCAATTCGCGACTCGCTCCAGGCCCGACAGCAAGTCCTACGGCGAACAGTCCTTCGAGCGCTGTACGCGTGCCAGTAAGAACTCGGCTACGTCCGTCTACTACGGACCAGGTTTCGCCTGCCGGCGAGAATAGGGTAATCGCTCGCCCGGACTGATTAAATACGGGCAGAAGGCGGGGCCGGTAGCCGAAGCAGGCGACGATGAGGTCGGCTTCATCGAGCAGCTGACGAGCATAGGCATCCTTGTTTTGCCCGAGCTGGAACAGCCTGAGCCGCTGCTCGCTTGGGCGATCCCCGATGCCGCGGGTGGCCAGAATGAGTTCCCGGGCTGCAGAACGAAAGCCGGAAAGACGGTAAAGCCGCCCCGTGATGTGGCATATGTCTTTGCCGGAAAATTCGCAGTAGCCTTCGGCCAGGGCTTCATCGACGGTTTCGTAGAAGATGCGCAGAGGCTTGCGATGCAACAAAGTTATGCCGTTCTGCTGAAATGAAAGACCTGAAGTGCTATCAAGCAGGGCCGCGGCAACGGATCCGGCACTGGTGGATCCACCGAGGATAGCAATGCGGGGGTTCGCGCGTCCGCTCAGGCGTTGGGCAATGGCGGCTACCCCGCCCTGCGAAAGTACGGTGCCGGACTGCAGCATTTTATGCTGATGTGCGGGCGAGAGTACCTGTCCCGCCACCACCTCGGTCATCAAGCGACCCGCGGGCTGATGAGCTCCGGTGGCAAGTACAACGGAGGCTGATTCAAGTTCATATTCGAAGCCGGAGGCAAGGTCCCGAAAACGGGTACGCCATCCAGAACGGCTGGTTTGGGTCACATACAGGGCTTCCGTGCCGGTGAACACCCTTCCCCGTTGTGAGCGCGCGACGATACCGCACATCTGCTGGGCGGCAAGGTTGAGAAACGAGGCCACAAGACTTAGCGGGGCAGCCTGTTTGCCAAGTGCCATCAGCTGGCGCGTAACCGGGTGTGTACACAGCTCTCGAAGTCGCGGCTCCTTTGTGTCAAGCACGATGTCGAGAAAGGCTTCGGCGGCGCTGTCCGAAGCGATCGCATATTCCGAAAGTGCCCCGCTTCCAAGGATGGCGCTCCGCTCGAGGATGGTTATCCCTCGATCGAGCAGCGTATCCAGACGACCATCACTCGCGGCGGCAAACAATTGAGCTAAGCCGGCCGGACCCGCACCGACAATCACGATACCTGTGCAGCCTAACTGGACGGGCATGAAACCTCACAAACAAGAGAAAAGGAAACAAATACAGCAAGGCTATGACTGGTCTCCAGAGAGGCGGACGAGCCAAGCGAAACGGAAATTAACGGTCTATGTGGCGCTTGTTACCTGTAAACGCGTGCGGGTTGGATCAAAGGCAAACTGCCATTCCGGAGCTGACAAGGGAGGATCGGAGCAAACCGTCGTTGCTTTTGGAATTAGTGCAAGAGGCTTGGCTTCAACGGCTTGGTCCAGTTCCGCGAAAAATTGGGGGTCAAAGGCAAATTTGCGTGCAAAGTGATGCGTGGATTTCAATAGGCGCGGTACATCACCGCGTCCAAGAACACGGGGATGCGCATAGCAGCCCTGCCAGTCGGTGTAGCGAAGATTGTTATGTGAGATACGAAGAGTACCGCTATTGCCAAGCAGTGTTTGGTAGAAGGCCTCTTCCGGAACGGCACGGGAACCGAAGTGCCGGTGCAGGCGACGCCATAGTGGTGTTTCTTCCAGGAAGAGGTTAACGGCGCGCCTGCTCGCGGTGAACCATGTATCCCCAGCGAAGCATTGCACGCCATCCTTGAAGGGCGTGAACCGTTTGATCAGAGCGGGGGATCGAAGTACCCAGGCCTCTTGTGGTTGTTTAAACCGTCTGGCGAGGGAGGAACTGATGAGTGGAATAGCGACGTAGCGGTTAAATGCGCTCTGGAGATAGCGGGGATGATTGAAGGCCATCTCTCCAAGGCCTTCGTTCACAAAGGGCTGACCCAGGTCGTGGATGGAACGCATATCCACAAAGACGTCCGCTTGGGCATGAGCCAAGTCGGATAGGATCTGCGCTCCACTTTGAATGGGGTAGTCCGTGGTGCTGAGCGAGACATACCAGTCTGGGTCTGCTACCTGTCTCAGCACGCGCAGCGCAGCGAGCTGGGCGTTCAGGACCGCAATGGAGCCCCAACTGGTACGGTGCCAATGCTCGACAAACGTCACGTTTAATGGGAAGCGGGAGCGGTCAAGCTCGGATTGAGAGAAGTCGTGGTGAATGGCGATCGGCGGGTCACCGAACATCTGTCCCAGCCGCCGGCACAGAAACAGTGTCTGCTCGGGCTGATTGAAGGTGACGAGGATAAACCCGATGATTGGCTTCATGACATCTCACGTACAGCAAAGGTGCAAGTGCATAGGCTAGAGGCGAGACTTACGCGAGCCAAGACAAATCCTTAGGCTCGGCAGTTACGCTCCGTTACCGGTGCTGACACTGAGACATGAGATTAAGCTGAGTCGATCAGGGTTGGCATTCCTCGTTAGTGGCATCCGCGGCGCGCATCGTGTATGAAATTCCTACATCCAAAGCTGGGTGAAAACACGTATAAAAGGCCAAGCCCATCAGTTCAGCGGACAGACGCTGTATTGGCGGTACGGTACGTCGCGCCTTCCGATTTGGGAATGAACTTCGGCGCAGGAAGATGAGACAATACAGCCGTGAGTGCGTTCGTTCGATACGGTGTTCTATTTATGGTGGCCACTTCGGCGACGGTGAAGTGGGTGGGACCGACGGAGACGACGCCAGCTTACTACAGCGTCGCGCCACAACACGGATATCCGCCGCTGATGCAGGGCGATCAGCTTAGTGGACCGTACTTCAGTCATCCTTACCAGATCATCGCGTATGACATGGCTGCCAAGGTCGAGCGTGTTCTCTTCCAGCAACCGTGCTACTGCCGATGTGATTTGGCGATGAAACACAAGTCGCTGCACTCCTGCTTTGAGGGCACACACGGAGCGGTCTGTGCGACCTGCATGCGGCAGGCGGTCTATGCTTACCAGCAAACGCAGCAGGGCAAAACACCCACGGAGATCCGCGCGGGGATTGCCAAAGGCGAGTGGAAGGATGTAGACGTCGAAGCCGCTAAGCTTTAGCACGGCTATGGCTGCTTTGCCGGCATGGGCCGAAAGCAGCATCGCCTCTTACGCTTCGTCGTGTTTCAATTGCGATTCAGGTTCGTCCTCCATGTCCCATTCTGCCGCCAAGATTGAGAATGCACCGCCCGCCGGCGAAGGCGAGAGTGTAGGCCAGTACCGCCCGGCCCTTTCGCTGCTCTATCACGAGCTCCGCCCTCTAAAGAGCGGTTACACCTATGCGCTGGACACGAACACGTTTCGTGAACACCTCCAACTCTTTTGCGCGCTCCGAGCCGAAGGAGTGGATCGCCTTGCGCCAGAGATTACCTTTGACGACGGTCATGTCTCAAATTTTGAGCAAGCTCTGCCCTGCCTACAGGCGAGTGGGTTGACGGCTCGTTTTTTTGTCACTGTGGGTTGGACCTCCGTACGGCGCGAGTACATGGAGTGGCAGCAGATACGAGAGATGGTGCGATGCGGCCAGAGGATCGGTGCGCATGGCTGGTCGCACAAGCTGCTCACGCACTGCTCGGATGCGGAGCTTGCGACCGAGCTCGACACCGCTCGGCAGGTACTCGAAGACAAGCTGGGAATTGGTATCACGACAATTTCGCTTCCCGGTGGCCGCTTTGATCGACGGGTTCTTGAGGCCTGTACGCGCGCCGGCTATAGGCAAGTCTTTACCTCCGTGCCGCAGGTGCAAACTTCACCTAGGGCCGCGCTGGTCGGGCGAATCAATCTCCATGCCAGTGTGACGGTCCCTTGGCTGCAAACCTTGTTTGCGCCAGGGAGCGGTGAACTCCGCAAGCTGGAATTCAGATACCGCTTAAAGGATGCAGCGCAGCGGACTTTGGGCGATGGGCTTTATATGAAGTTATGGGCGTTGCTCAACAAGCCGGAAGCCGGCGACCATCCCGCATAGAACCCATGAAGATTCTCCACATCATCAGCAGCGGAGGCATGTACGGCGCAGAGGCCGTCATCCTCGACTTATCTCGCGGTTTGCGGGAGCGTGGTCACACGAGCCTGCTTGGAGTATTTGCCTCCACGCCGGACGACGATACGGAGTTCCGGCGTAGGGCAAGGAGTATCGATCTTTCAACACACCCAATTCTTTGCCGTGGTCAGCTCGACCGAACCGTGCCGCGCCAAATCCTCAACTTAGTGCAACGCAGCGGCGCCGATGTGGTACATGCGCATGGGTATAAGGCCGATGTCTATGCCTATTGGGCTCTGCGGGGATCCGGCATTCCCGCGGTTTCTACCTGCCATACGTGGTACGACAACGACCTTGCACTGCGGCTCTATGGCATGATCGATCGCCTAGTCCTACGCCGCTTCGCGGCTGTGGTGGCGGTATCGCGAGAAGTGAGGGCGAGCCTGGCGAGCGCGGGCGTGGCGCAAGATCGGATCTTTACCATCCGCAACGGCATCAGCGCGGATGCGTTTGCCACCGCGCAGCGTAGCGTCAGGCTAGCTAGGGAAGGTGAGATCCCGGCGCACGATATTCCAACGGTCGGCATTCCAACGGTCGGCATTCCAACGGTCGGCTTGGTAGGACGGCTTGCACCCGAGAAGGGCGTGGACCTGTTTCTGCGAGCGGCGGCGCTGGTGCGGGAGCAGATCCCAACTGTGCGTTTTCTTGTCGCGGGCGACGGGCCGGATCGGGCTGTGTTGGAAGCTCTACGCGTGGAGCTTGGCCTCGAAAGCAGTGCAACGCTGCTGGGGCGTCATGAAGACATGCCCGGCTTCTTCGCTTCGCTCGATCTGCTCGTTTCAGCATCACGACAGGAAGGCCTTCCGATCGCCCTTCTGGAGGGAATGGCGAGCGGTTTGCCAGTTGTGGCCACGCGGGTGGGCGAGGTGCCGGAGGTGGTCGAGTCAGGCCGTACAGGCCTGCTGGTGGAGGCGGGACAACCCGAGGCGCTCGCTGCGGCGATCATCCAAATGCTGGGTGATCCGGAGCGCCGCATGGGCATGGGCATGAGAGCCCGCACACGCGTGCAGGAAGAGTTTTCGGCACAGCGCATGACCTCGGACTATCTGAGGGTCTACGAAGGCGTGACGAAAGCAGGCTCCCGTTGAACACCAAGGAAATACGCACTCCAGCCATGCCCGGCCCCCATGCCTCCTTGGCAAAGGATGCCACGGCCCAGCCTTACTTGCCCACGAATCGAAAGCGCACCGCGGAGATCTTCATGATGGATCTTCTGGCGACGGTGCCGTACTACACAGCCTATCTTTCGCGAGCGCTGCTCAACGCTGGGCTTAACGTAAGGATCGGTTCGATCACTTACTATCTCGACCGCGGCTGCTTTACCACACGGCATCTACGCCTGCAGCCTGGATGCCTGAACGTCGTCGGCGGCATGGATCTCTCCCCTGCCCCGCGACGCTTGCTGAAGCTTGCTGAATTTGTGGTGAATCTGGCCGCGCTCACGCTGCGCTTCGCATTCAAGCCGGCAGCGATCATCCACGTTCAATACTTGCCGCTGCTGCGTTGGCCAGTTCCGCTTGACCTGTGGTTTGTAAGGCTATGCAGCAGGCGCGGATCGAAGGTCGTGCTTACCGTACATGACCTGCTGCCGCACGATACCGCCGACCGCTATCGGGCCGTCTTCGAGCGGCTCTACAAACGTGTCGATAGGCTGATCTGCCATTCCGACCATATTCGCGAGCGCCTGGAACGTGAGTTCAGCATCAGCAGCGATACGATCGCGGTCATTCCGCACGGCCCGTTCTTCTTTGACCTGCCCCCGTCGACCGCAAGCAGCACGCGGAGCCGGCTCGGTATCCCTGCGAAACACCAGATCGTGCTCTGGCAAGGCATCATTTTCCCGTACAAGGGACTCGACCTGCTTCTCGAGGCATGGAAGCAGGTCGAGCAGGAGAGCTGTACAGCGCACCTTATCATCGTGGGGACGGGTGCGCCGGAGTTGCTGACTGAGGTGCGTGAGCAGGTCCGGCGCCTTGGCCTGCAACGGGTGGCCCTGGATCTGCGCTTTGCTTCGACCGAGGAACTCGTGGAAGCGTATCGCGATGCGGATGCCGTCGTGTATCCGTATCGGGCCATCACCACGAGCGGCGCGCTGGCCACCGGTCTTGCTTTGGGAAAGGCGATTGTTGCTACCGATCTGCCGGTCTTTCGGGAGTTGCTGACAGATGGAGAAAACGCGCGGCTGGTGCCGCCTGGAGACACGGGGGCGCTTGCGGCCGCGATCGTGCAGGTTCTTAGCGATCATGAGTTGCGGCAGCAGTTCATCGATAGTGTCGCGGGCATGAACTTCGCATTGCAATCCTGGCAGGCGATCGCAGAGAAGACGGCGGCGGTCTACGACCGCGTTCTTGCTGACTCCTCGGCCGCTCCGCGGTAAGCACCACTTCCGCAGTACGGCTTTTCTTCAAACCTTGTGGGATACTGGCACCGCGTGGCGACCTTTGACATCATCATCCCCGCCTACAATGCGGCCAGGTATCTTCCGGCGGCCATTGAGAGCGTCATGGCGCAGGACTTCGACGACTGGCGGATACTGCTGGTGAACGACGGCAGCACCGATGGCACAGCCGAGATCGCGGCCCGGTACAACCGGCAGCTCGGCACCAGAATGGTCACGATCACCCAGGCCAACGCTGGATTGCCGGCGGCACGCAATGCGGCGCTGCGCATAGCCGCAGCCGAGTATGTGGCCATTCTTGACGCGGACGACATCTGGCTGCCCAATCGCCTGCGTGAGTCGCTTGCCTCACTCACCCAAAGGCCGGAAGCAGGCTTGAGCTACGGTCTGATCGCGCGTGTGGACGAGAAGGGTGCGGTCCTGGAGACCTTCATGGGGAACCCTGCTTTCGCCGAGGGCAGGATCGCGCCCTACATCTACATGCGCAAGGTGGAACTGCCCTGCCCCACCATTACGATTCGTAGAAGCTGTCTAGCAGAGGTGGGCGAGTTCGACGAGACCATGCGCGCCACCGAGGATCGGGATATGTGGCTGCGGGTGGCACTGCATTACGAAGTTGCTTTCGTGCCGAAGGTGATTGCGCACTACCGGATGTCGGCGAACTCCATGTCAACGGATACCGAGCGCATGATGCGTGCGCAGTTCCGCTTCATCGATAAGCACTTCGGCGCTCCGGGGTGCGGCTGGATTGCTCGCCGCGTTGCACGGTCGCGGGTCTGGAAGCAACGCGGGGAGACCTTGAGCGAACGCGGCCAGCCCTGGCGGGCGGTTCTAAACGCCCTGCGAGCCGCGTTTGTTTGGCCGATCGGCACGGACAATCTACGGACGGCCGCATCGCTTGCGGTGCGCCTCGTACGCTCACGTTAGTCGATGCAGTTTGCAGTGTGCGCTTTCTGGCCTGCCAATGCGTATGCCTCCAATGCAGAGTGCGAAATGCAGCATTGCAAACCAAATGCGAGCACCTTGCACAGCAATTCAAGGTTGCAATGTAACGTGACGCTTGTGGGTCAATCCTGACTTCCATTGGGGCGCCAGCTCTCGTTCGTTCTCTCCCTTTAAGCAAGTTCTCTGACCAATCTGTGGAGTGGTCAGGGGACGACCGCGTCATTTGTTTCCTGAATTGGGAACACTCCGGTACCCCGCATGGGGTTACCTATCCCGCCCTTAGTTTGTCGCGTGAAGCGCTTGAGTGATGTTCTACACCGACCAACTGCCTTCAACCTTTCGTTATCGCCGGCTTGCACCTTCACTGCCCTGAACAGGCCACAGCAGCCAGAAGGCCTGGAAGCTCCGCTGCCGTCGCGACGAGGAGACCACTGCATGACCAGTTTCAACCGCATTTTGGCGAGCATCTGTGTTGCGTTTTCAGCAACGCACGCGTTTGCAGCCACTACCCCGGCCACCCCGTCTGTCACGGCCGTACTCCCCTCTTCGATGACGGCTGGAGCCACCTTTGTCCCGGTTGAGATCACAGGGACCAACCTGAAACAGGGTTCCGTGATTCTGATCAACGGACAGGTCGAACCCACCGCCGTGCGGCAGGGCGTCGCTATCTCCTACGTCCCCAGAGTTCCGGACAATGTGGTGCTCCTGCAGGTACGGAATCCGAACGGTCTGACCTCCAAGACCACCATGATTCAGGTCGTTCCGGCTGCCAAAAAGCCAGCGCCCAAACCTACGCCAACACCGGCCCCAAAGCCGACACCGACGCCAACCCCTATACCGACGCCAACGCCTGTGCCGACGCCGACGCCAACGCCGACACCCACACCTGTGCCGACGCCGACGCCTGTGCCGACGCCGACGCCTGTGCCGACGCCGACGCCTGTGCCGACGCCCGTTTTGCCCACTGGTGTGACGCCCGTCCCGGTGACCACGCCGATCTCATCTATCCCCGTCACTCCGGTAAGCACTGGAAAGACCTGGTATGTGCGGACGGACGGTGGAACTCGCTATTCAACCAATGTGACCTCAGGTCAATGCGATGGCCTGGCTGACGTCGGCTATCCCGGCTCCGGGCAAAACCAGCACTGCGCCTTCAAGGATGTGCGCTATCTCTGGGAGGATGGTTCCTACGCCACGGGTGCGAGCTTTCCCGCCTGGGGCTGGCTGGGCTCGGGTGGAGATACCTATCTGATCCGCGGTTCGATCGAGACCAACGTCTCCTACCGCATCGGCTGGAACAATCCTGTCAACTCTTACGATTCCGCCACCCAGCAGTATTGGGGACTCTCCGGCGATCCGTTCGACTCCTTCATGCCGCCCCCACCATCCGGTACGGCGACGGCGCACACGCGGGTGTTGGGCGAGAACTACGCCTCGTGCTCGACGGCGGGTGCCAAGACGCAGCTGCATGGCGGGTACGGTCTTTACACGGTTCTCAGCATGAAGGGATCGTCCTACGTGGACGTGGCCTGCCTGGACATCACCGACTTCTCCGCCTGTTCTCTCGTGGGCAGCGCGACGGTGCCCTGTGACAAGAGCATCGGCAGTCTCTCCGATTTCGCCCAGGTCGGCGTTCAGTGGAATAACCAGGCGACGAACGACACCCTCAGCAACGTCCATATCCACGGTCTAGCCGGTGACGGCATGAACGGCCCCACCGGCGACGGTACCGTGATGACCAATCTTGACCTCCTCGGCAACGCCTCCTCCGGGTGGAACGCGGACAACGGCACCTCCGGGCTTGGCTCCGTGCTGATTCAGAACTTCAACATCTCGTGGAACGGCTGCGCGGAGGAGTACCCCATTGTCGATGCGCTGCCCTACACGCAGTGCTCGGATGACAACTCCGGGGGCTATGGCGATGGCTTCGGCACAGCAACCCTCCTCAGCCCGGCTCCGGGTTGGCAGGTCCACTTCGATCAGGGCACGGTGAGCTACAACACGCAAGACGGCCTCGACGCCCTGCATCTGGTTGGACCCGGCTCGTCGATGACGATCACCCGCGTGCTCGCTTTCGGCAACATGGGCCAGCAGATTAAAGTGGGCGGTGCCAAGGGCACGGCGCAAAACAACATCATTACGACCAACTGCAATGCTCTCCGGCAGCCGATCCCCGGCACACCGAGGGGCTATAACACCAACCTCAGCGACTTCTGCCGCGCTGCCGATACCGGCGTTCTTCTCACCGTCGGTAAGGGTGCCACGACCACCTTCGACAACAACACCGTCTACTCTGCATCGGCAACAGGCATTGAAGTTGAGTGCGATCCCACGGCGGGCGCATGCGACGGCACATCCCTGGTCGACTTCCGCAACAACATCTTTGTCGGCTTCACCAACAACGTTGCTGATGGTTACATCAACGGCGGTACAAACGACTACAGCAACCCGATCTACGACGGAACCGGTCTGTGGCCCTTTGGCAGCACGGGCAGCGAGTTCAGCAACAATGTGATCTACCACGGCAAAAGCAATTTCACCTGCCCCGCATTGGATTCCGTAAACGGCCTCTGCATCGATCCCAAACTGACCGACGAGTCCTGGCCCAACTACGGTTATGTGAATGTTGCACCTATCGCGGGTTCGCCGGTCCTTGCCAAAGGCGCTACCCTCGCCGGTGTCGCAATCGACTTCAGCGGCGCAGCACGAGCGACGCCTTCCACCATCGGCGCTCTGGAATAACCGAAGTTCGATTACCCGAAATGGCCGGACATCCTCCTGGGATGTCCGACCATTTCCGTTTTGGGTCTCCAGATGAATTCAAAGAACAAATCAACACGGAACGGATGCGTCCTCCAGCTATAGTGAGGGGAACGTCAGCAACCCTGCCGCCGGAGTGTAGCGCCAGTGATCCCATCCGTTCGCCTGATCTGCCTACTCCTGTGCAGCTTGGTGGCTTCCCCGCTATTTGCTTCTACCTGGTACGTGCGCCCAGACGGCGGGACAAGATATTCCAGCAAAGTGACCACAGGCCAGTGCGACGGAACTGCCGATACGCCCTACCCTGGTTCCGGCAGCAATCATCACTGTGCGTTCAATGATGTGCGCTTTCTTTTTCAGGATGGCTCGTATGCCGACGGCACAAGCTTCCCTGCCTGGGGTTGGATCGGCAAGGGTGGGGACACCTATATCTTGCGCGGTTCGATTGAGAAGGGTGTCTCCTACCGGATAGGTTGGAATAACCCGAAGAACACCTACGATGAGGAAAAGAAGTTGTACTACGGCCTGGCCGGCAATCCCTATGGCTCGGGCATGCCGCCTCCGCCGTCCGGCACGGCTGACCAGCACACCCGCATCCTGGGGGAAAACTATGCTGCCTGCCACGCGGCTTCCGCGAAGACACAGATTCATGGTGGGTACGGCGTCAATTCGGTCCTCAGCATGCGCGGCGCGTCCTATGTCGACGTTGCCTGCCTAGACATCACCGACTTCAGCCCTTGCGGCCGTGCTGCGCAGGCAACCGGGTGCAACACATCGCCTGGAACGCTGTCTGATTACGCCGGCAGCGGTATCGAGTGGTCGAATCAATCCACTCATGACACTGTCGAAGACGTACATATTCATGGGCTCGCGGGCAGCGGCATGTATGGCCCGACCGGGGACGGCGCGGTCTTTCGCTACTTGGATATCCTCGGCAATGCCGGCTCCGGCTGGAACGCCGATGCCAGTGATGGCACCACCGGCTCCGGCTCTCTGCAGGTCGAGCATTACAACATCAGCTGGAACGGCTGTGCTGAAGAGTACCCGATCAAGGATCCGCTTCCCTACGATCAGTGCACTGATGACAATGGCGGCGGCTATGGCGACGGCTTCGGTACCGCCACGGTGGAAAGTCATCCCGCCTGGCACGTGACCTTTGACCAGGGTACGGTCTCCTACAATACCCAGGACGGCCTGGATGCGCTCCACATTTATGGTGCGGGCTCCGTAATGACCGTGAGTCACACGCTCGCCTTTGGCAATATGGGCCAGCAGATCAAGGTGGGCGGCGCGGCCGGCGTGATCACAGATAACCAAGTCGTCACGAGTTGCAACGCCATGCGGGGAGAAATCCCAGGTACACCTCATGGCTTTAACGCCAAGCTCAGCGACTTCTGTCGCGCCGCTGACGCCGGGGTCGTTATTGGCGTGAACGACAATGCTCCGCTCAAGTTTGTCGGCAATACTATTTATTCCGCAAGCGCGACCGGCATTGAGGTTGAATGCTCTGAGAAGTCCTGTAGCTCGCGTTCCAAAATAGAATTCCGCAACAATATCTTCATTGGTTTCAGGAACGACGCTGCTCACGGCTACGCCCGCGGAGGGCGGGATGAGTACAGCAATCCCATCTACTTGGGCATCGACGTGAACCCGTTCAAGAGCGCGGGCAGCATCTATTCCGGCAACACCACCTTCCATGGCAATAGCAGCTGGAGATGTCCGGCCAGCGGTGAGCAGGATGCCCATTGCGGCGACCCCCATCTCGTCGATGAAACATGGCATAACTATGGTCATGGCGACATGTCCCCCGCCAGGGGCGGAGCGTCGATCAGTGAGAAGCAAGAGCCAGGTAGTGGCATTCCCAGTGCCCACAGGCTGGTGGGACTGCCTGGGCATGTGCGTCTCCGGACGGTAGCTTGCCTGTGTGCGGGCGCCCTGGGTGTGGCGGCGTGGCAGGGTATCCGCTCACGGCAGGATCGCTAAGATCGGCTACCCTGCTCAGGATGCTTCTGGTGAAAGCAATTCAGCCCGCGATACGGGCCCATGTCTATATGTTGTGCCTCGGAGCGCTGTGACAAAGTCGACCCCAAACGCTACAAATCAGAGGGCGTTGCACATCGCCGGACTGGCTTTGCTTGCGCTTGGGGGCGCTGTTTCCCTTGGAACCGGCTTTCATCATGCGCTTCTCTACGGCAGTCATGACCTTCAATGGACTGGGGGCCGTCTTCTCAGCCTGCACATGGACCCCTGGCAGGAGCGGCTGACAAACTACCCGCACCAAGTCAGCCATTTCAGTCCGCCCAACTACCTACACCTTCTCTATCTGTTGTTTCTGCCCTTTGCGTCTCTCAGCTTCGGTACGGCCGAGGTGCTGTGGTGCTTCACGAGCATCGGTTTTTCACTGGCGGCAGTGTATCTCCTCACCCGCTTATTTCACCTGAGCCGGATTCAGGGCGTGCTGGTCCTCTTTTTGCTTTGGATGAGTTCACCCTTTCGCGTGGTTCTTGAGGTCGGGCAGATGAGCTTATTCGAGCTCTTTTTCCTATGCCTGACGTTTACCGCAGGTTCGGCCACTCTGGCGGGCACAGCTTTCGGAATTAGTCTCGTCAAGTACAGCTTCTCTCCTGTAGCCGCTGTGCTGTTTTTGCTGCGACGCCGATACATCCTATTGTTCGTTGCCGCGGGAGTCTGCCTTGTGGCGCTGCTCGGCTGCCACCTCTTGGTCCCTACGCCACTCTTTCAACTGGCGCGTGAACCTTTCCAGGTGTCTCGGTTCGCCGTTAGCCCAGGTCTTGCGGACATCATGACACTTTCCGAGTACGGTCTTCGTTCGGGCCTGGGTCCGGCTCGCGCAAAGTCGGTTTCTTATGGTCTTGCCCTGGTGGCAAGCGCGAGCTACGCGATTTTATTAAGCCGCTTTCAGCTGTCGAAGGCTGTTGAACTTACGCTTGTGAGCCTCGCCAGTCTGCTCTTCTTGAAGCACCTCGTCTATGATTACGTCTTTCTCGCGATCCCCCTTTGTTTTGCCCTCTCGCTGAAGGATCTTCGGACCAAAATGCCCATCGTCTCTGGGATCCTGATCTTCTGGTTTCTAGCCGCGTTCCTCAATCGCGCGGCGACTGACCTTGCCGTGCATCTCGGGGCACTGTCGGTGAACGTTCTTCTGCTCACCGCACTTTTTGCCTACACCACCGTGGTGGCGTTACGGGGCACACCAAAACCCGTGGCAGCAACCTGAGGAGCGGAACAACGTAGTTCTCCGCCACGATTTCTGATGGCCATCCTGAGACCCCGTCCCAGAGATAAGCTCCAGACCAGCCGATACAATATCGTTATTGCCTTTGTGAAGGATTTCAGTTTGCAGACCGGGCTTTGGAGCACGTTGCGTGCCGATGTGTTTCGTTATCGTGGAGGCTGCTCCACGAAGGATTTTGCTGTGGCCTGGCTTCGCGAGCCCGGCTTTCGATTCACCTGGTACCTGCGCAAGGTGTCCTACTATCAGCAGCGCAAGCGGGGCCTCGGCATCTTTGGGTATGTCTATAACCGGATTCTGTTAAACCACTACCGCTTTCGATATGGGTTCGACATCTCCGCAACGACTAGCATTGGACCGGGGTTCTACCTCGGACACTTCAGCGGTGTCGTGATCAGCCCCTATGCCGTGTTGGGAGCCAATGTGAACGTCGCTAAAGGGGCCACCATCGGCGCCACAAGCCGAGGAGCGCGCCGGGGTGCACCTACGCTGGAGGATCGCGTCTGGGTGGGGGTAAACGCAACGGTTGTGGGCAAAATCACCATCGGGCGTGAGGCCCTCATCGCTCCTGGTGCTTATGTAAATTTTGATGTGCCGTGCGGTGCCGTGGTTCTTGGCAATCCAGGGAAAGTGGTTTCGATGAACGGCTCCGCGGGGTACGTGAACAAGGTGCTGTGGGAGGACACAGTATCGGTAATGAAGAGGAGTTCACCATCAGCATGAAGCTCGATGTCGTTGTACCCACCTACAATCGAAGCGCTCTGCTGCGGACCACGTTGGATAGTCTTCTCCGCGCAGCCGTTCCTGCGGAACTAAAGGTAACGGTTCTGGTCGTCGATAACAACAGCAAGGATGACACTGCCTTCGTTGTCGAGAACCTGCAGCGCGATGCGCCGCTCCGCCTCATCTACGTGAAAGAGACACGCCAGGGGCTGTCGCATGCACGCAATGCGGGGATCCTTGCCGGGAAGGGGGATCTTGTCGGGTTTATCGATGATGATGAAGAGATTGGCGACACATGGTACGAAGTGATCGCCCGCGAGTTCTCAGCTCCCGAGATCGACTTTATAGGTGGCCCCTACCTCCCGAACTGGGTCTCCGACGTGCCCGATTGGCTGCCACCCGGCTATCACGCCGCGATAGGCGCGATTCCGCCTAAGCCGAGGGCTCCCTTTGACAAGCATTTCTCCGGCAATCTCATGGGTGGCAACGCCGTCTTTCGCCGGGGCGTGTTCGACCGCGTGGGCATGTATGCTCCTCATCTGGGGCGGAGCGGTAAGGGCTTGCTTTCTGAAGAAGATGCGGAATTTTACCGCCGTCTTCAGGCGGCAGGTATTCATGGCATGTATGTTCCGGACCTTACGATCCTGCATTACATCGCCCCCGAGCGGCTGACGCGCACCTACCATCGTCGCTGGGCGTATTGGCGGGCCGTCTCGCAAGGTGTGCTCGATCGTGAACTGCGGGAACCGGTTACATACCTGTTCGGGCTGCCGCGACATCGGATCGGCCGTGCGGCTCGAGGCTTGCTGTCCATTCCTGCTCACCGCGTTCGCAAAGGCGGCAAAGGCCAGGCGTTCGCCGATGAGCTCGCCCTGTGGGATCTGCTCGGCTTCGTCTATGGCAAGCACTTCGCCCGCCTCGACAAGCTCTACGCCAAGGGCTAACCCTTTCATACTGCCGCTCCCCACCGTCTGCGGCCAAAGATACCTCTGAGAATCATGCATAAAGCCCTCTGCATCACCTGTGAACCGGACGAGTTGGAACAGGGTCTCTTCGGCCAAGCTTTTTATTACGTGCTGCAAATTCTTCCGTATCTGTACGAGCAATCGATCTTTCCCGCTTGGGAGTTGCGCACCAAAAATTATGGCGATCCGCCTGACTTTGTCACCATTCCCGGCGTACTCGACCTTGCCTATGTGCCTCCATCCGGTCCCTTCCACCGACTTTCCCTTGCGGAGCTGCGTCGTCGGCACGCCCACGTCATCGGCAACGACTGGACTGCCCTTCACAGCCTATGGAGTGCCTACTTCAGAACTCCGGGGCGTGTTCTAGAAGAAGCGGATGCGATTAAGTTTCCCGGGCGCACCTTAGGTATCCACTTTCGCGGCACCGATAAACAGACCGCGACCTGGGACACCAACCCGATTACACAGGATCAGTACCTCTCGCTGATCGCCGAATTTTTAAGAACCCGTAGCGATTTCAACCTCATCTTCGCGGCCACGGATGAGTTCTCCTTTATCGCTCGCCTGCGGGAGACCTTTCAGCTTCCTGTCCTCACCCTGGGCGAGGTTGAATTCCATATGGCCTCCACACACACGACCACACGGGCGGAGAAGGCCGATCGTGCAATGCTCGATTGCGTCTTGCTCTCACGCTGTGCCGGCGTCCTCGAAACCTCGTCAGCGTTACCCAGCTTTGCCAAACTGCTTAACCCGGATCTGGAGATCTATCGCTGCGCCGCGAGCAAGCTGTTTGGCAAGTTCTATACCAAGATGCCCTACTTTCCGGTCGCGCAAATCCCCGTGCTGCCGGCAGCCGATGCACGCTCACAGGCTATTCTGCAAACGACCATGGAGGACGACTGGACGAGGCAGCCCGAGGTGGCCGTATACAAACTGCCGTTTGTTGCGAGCCCGCGCTGGCCCCTGAATCACCGGGTATTCCGCTACGCTGAGAAGTTGGGAATGGACAAGCTCGTTGGCCAAATTCTTCGTGGGTACCGGTGAACGGCGTTTGCTTGCGGCGACATTTGCCGGTTCGCGGAAACGGGCCACCATCCAACACGTGCCTAGTCATCATTGTGCAAAGAGACTGCTCTTGCGTTGCAGCAGCCCCCGTAACGTGGGCTTAAAACCTGTGCGCACCTGTTCCCGGAAGACAACACCCACGGCCAGAAGAAACACCGGTAAAATAGCAACGGTTTGGACAAAGAACAGCATCATGGTTCTCGGTGGAAAGTAGACGTTTACAAGGTATGAAGCCAGCGCGAACGGCAAAGCACAAAGAAACATCGGTCCCCAAACACCTGTAATGATGTCGAGCGTTCTCATACCGATGAGCTTACTGACGTAGCGAGGCCACAGAAAAAGCTGCACACACACACTCGGGATCAACGTCCCGACCGCCACGCCATAGATTCCGATCCAGTGCACAAGGGTGATGCTAAGCGCCAGATTGACAACACCCTCCCCGATAGCCCATTTCGCAATCGGCTTGTGCTTTTCCGTCCCAAACGCAATCGCAAAAGCTGTGTTATTTGCTTGGGAGAAGATCAGCGCCGTGGCGAGAATGATGAGCACGGTTCCCGAGATCCTCGAATATTGCGGCCCCATCCAAAGCCCGATAAAGCATCGCCCCCTCACGATCAATGTTGTCAGTATCGGCAGGTACAGCGCCATCATCGAACGTGTCCCAACCCGATACAGTGCCTGCAGCCGGTCCAGATTGCCCGCCGCCTCAAAGGTGCTCGCGGCCGGAACAAAACTCATCGTCATCGCGCCGGTGAACTGATCTGTGTACCGGCAAAGCGAGTTTCCGATGGCATAAAAGGTCACCATCGATGCGGAAACAAAGGTGCCCACGACCAGATTGTCGGTTTGGTATACCAGCTGCACAGCCACCGTTGTGAGGAAGGCATAGAAGCTGTACGACCAAAGCGATCGCAGAACGGCACGGTCCGGCTTCTGCAGCGTTACATGCAACTCAGGGTAGAGTCGCCGCGCAAAGCCAATCAGCAGACTGTTGCCGACCAGCGTCGCAGCAAACTCGCAAACAGCGATCGCCACGATGCCGTGACCATGGCGCAGCACAAACACCACCCCCGTAACCCGGATGATGATCTGCACCAGCGTTGTGACAGTCTGCAAGTCATAGCGATTCAAGCCCGAGACCACGCCGCCGAAGACGCTCATCGACATTCCGACAGCTAGATTCAGCCCGACAATCATGACCGCGATCCGCGCATCAGCGGCGAGCGCAGGCGTCACCTTAAAGAGCAGTGGGAAGACATATGCGAGGACACCTGCCAGCACCAGCACCGCAACGCTGATCTGCAACCGTACCCATAACGCACAGGAGAATGCCGCCGAAGCGCCGGCGTGGTCGCCTTGTGTTCGACCCTTGGAGACAAAACGAAGAACTGAGCTCCGCATGCCAAGGTCCAGCAGAGCCAGGTAGTTGATGGATGAGATTGCCAGCACCCATACGCCATAGGCCTCGTTGCCGAGACGATGAACGATATAGGGCGAGAGAAAAAAACCGACCGCCATGCTGGCCCCTGTGGCCAGCCAGTTCGACAAGACATTTCGCGCTACATGGCGAAGGCGTAACTGCACAAAGGTCTCCCGCTCATCCGGCCTGTTGCATCTGAAGACAGCGTGGCCAAGGCTTTGCTCGAAGCATGAGTGCCCCATTGCCCTGCCCAGTATAGCGGCGCGAAGTGCCTGAATCCGCGACAACGACACCTCCCCGGCTACAACGGAAGAGGTGTGTGAGGCAGGGGCTTCAGTCGGCTAAGATAGGATCCGGGATTGAGAAGAGCAAATGCGGCTGGTGTTTTGGGTCTCAGCGATGCTCATCGGGTATGCCTACGCGGGCTACCCCATGCTGCTGATGCTGCTGAGGGTCTTTGCAGGTAAAAAGCCGATTGTTATGGGTCGAGCAACGCCTCGCGTCTCGATCGTCATTGCTGCTCACAATGAAGAACAGAACCTGCCCCGTAAACTGCAGTCTCTCCGTTCCCTAGACTACCCGCGGGAGCTCTTGCAGATCGTAATCGTCTCTGACGGCTCCTCAGATTGCACGCCGGAGCTTCTTCGTCAGGCGCAGCCTGAAGTTCTGCCCGTCCTGCTACAGCATGCAGTCGGTAAGGCAGAGGCACTCAACCGCGGCATCGCCCAGGCTACAGGCGAGATCCTCGTCTTTCTCGATATGCGGCAAACAACCGACCCCAATGCCGTCAGCGAACTTGTCTCCTGTTTTGCAGATCCCTCCGTCGGCGCTGTCAGTGGAGAACTCATGCTCGAAAGCACCGATGGCACGCCCTCACCCGACGGTTTGGGGATCTACTGGAAGATCGAAAAACTAACCCGCAAACTGGAATCCGAAACCGGTTCCGTTGTGGGCGCTACTGGAGCTCTCTATGCGATCCGGCGGGAGCTCTTCACACCGATTCCGCGGGGCACCCTGCTCGATGACGTGCTGATTCCGATGCAGATCGCCCGTGCCGGCCGTCGCGTGCTCTTCCATTCCGGTGCGATCGCGCGCGATTGTGTCTTCCCGGATGCAACCAAGGAGTTCAGTCGTAAAGTACGCACCTTGACCGGCAACTATCAACTTCTACGCCTGGCACCCTGGTTGCTTACGCCCGCCAATCCATTGTTGTTACGGCTGATTAGCCATAAACTATTAAGGCTTGCCGTGCCGCTGTTGCTGATGCTGCTCCTGCTCGCCTCGGCCACTGCCGCAGGCAGCTTCTACCGTGGCATTCTTGTGGCGCAGCTTCTGTTCTACGCCGCGGCGCTGCTGGGGTATATCGTGCCACCTATCCGCCGGCAGCGGCTCGTTGCCATCGCGTATACCTTCACCATGCTGAACGTCGCCGCGACGGTCGCGTTCTACAATTTTCTGGGAGGCCGGACTCGGTGGGCGTAGCCTTCACTCGAGAAGTCCAGGAGACGGTGCAATGGGGACAGGATTAGGACACTACATCCCTTTGGTGGCCTATCTAGGCTTCTGGATTGCCATCTTTGCTTCCCTGTTCGGACGATCACGGCAGGCGTTCTACTACATGCTGCCATTTCTGCCCTACCGGACGTTCCGCGACCACATGACGGATTACCCGCTCGGGGGCAACATGCTTACCCTGCTGGTACTTTCGATCGTGATCGGAGCGCTTTTCCATGGCAAGCGGCTACCCAAGTCCAAGCTGTACGTGATTTGGGTCGTTTATGCCATCTATCTGTACTGTTCCATGTGGCTAGGCACAGCGCTAACCAACGCTCCCGCGCCGATCTGGCTCTCCGACGCCAACTTCGTCACTTGGAAGGACTACCTGGTCATGCCGCTGGTCTTTGTAGCGGCATCGCTCGTACTGGAAGATCGTAAAGCAATCCGCACCAGCATCATGATCGTGGCCATTGCGGTGTTTGCCATCGACCGCAGCTCCTTGCTCGAGAGCCTCTCGCACAATTGGGCAAACTTCGATGAAAACAAGCGCAGCGGCGGACCCCTTGCTTTCGGATCCAATCAGACTGCGGCCTTTCTGGCGCAGTTTGCCGTTTTTTTCTGGGGCTTTGGTCAGTTCCTGCGCAAGAAGCTCAAGCTTGTCGCCTACGGCCTTACCGCGCTCACACTTTTCGCCACCATGTATTGTTTCTCGCGAGGAGCCTACCTGGCCGTGGTGGTCAGCGTAATTGTTTTAGGCCTGGTGAAAGACCGCAAGCTGATCGTCATTGCCGCTCTGTTCCTGTTTAGCTGGCAAACCATTGTCCCGACAGCTGTGACGGAACGCGTCAATATGACTCACAATCAGGATGGTGAGCTCGAAGCGTCCGCTCAGGAACGGGTTGACCTGTGGGCAGATGCCGAGAAGAGCTTTTTGCAGTACCCCGTTTTCGGCTCCGGTTTTGCCACATTTCAGTTTGGCGAGCACGTCGACAACTTAAAAGATACCCACAACTGGTATGTAAAGCTGCTGGTGGAAACGGGCATCATCGGCTTCCTGATGGCTATGGCCATGCTGCAGCAGATGTTCTCGCTGGCGATTCGTGTGTTCCGCAAGGCGCGCGATCCCATGTATCGGGGGCTTGGTCTCGGTCTGTTCGTGTGTCTTTGCTCCCTGGCCATCACCAACTTCTTCGGCGACCGGTGGACCTACCTGGAGATCAACGGTCTGCTCTGGGCCCTGATCGGTGCCGCGGTGAGGGCCGAGGCCCTCACGCAGGCCGAAGCACCGGAGGCCGATGCAAGTCCAGCCAAGCTGCCAACAGGCGAGTACGCCTATGCCGGCTGAGGCACGCGACCCTTCACACGATGTCGGCCCCATTGTGCGTCTTACGGGAGGCCATGCTGCAAGTTCTGCGAAACCGGACGTGCGGCCTCACGTTCTACTCGTACTGGACGGTTTTCCGAAGACCCTTGGTGGGGGGGAACGTATCGTGCTGCGACTTGCAGCGTTGCTGCCTCACTACGGGTACCGTGTTTCGATCCTTACCCTCGCCCTGCATCCTGAAGGCGAATTTCAGGTCGGGGACTCGCCTTGCCCGCTATACCTCCTTCCTTTGCGCAAAACCTATGACCTCACCGCCTGGAAGGGAGCTTTCGCCCTTCGTGCCCTGATTCGCAGAGAAAACATAGCTATCGTCCAAACCTTCTTCGAAAGCTCAGACCTGTGGGCAGGCTTTTTGACGCGGGTGCTTTCCTCAGCAAAACTGGTCTGGAGCCGGCGTGACATGGGCATCCTGCGTGGCGCAAAGCATACCGCAGCCTACAGGGCCATGCGTCACCTGCCGCACGCCGTGTTGGCCGTTTCGGAGCAAGTCCGTCAGCATGCCATCACCGTGGATGGCATCTCCCCAGCTCGCGTGCACACGGTCTACAACGGCCTGGATCTCCACGCCGTTACGCGCCTCCCCGGTATGCGTGAAACCGGGCCCATCGTCGTCACCACGGTTGGAAACATCCGCCGGGTGAAGGGCCATGATCTCTTCATTCGAGCGGCGGCTGAGGTGCTTCGCTTTTTCCCCGACGTTCAGTTCAGCATCGCGGGCGAGGTGCTGGAGCCTGACTATTTTCAGGAACTGCAGGGCTTAGTCGAGTCGTTTGGCCTGTCGTCTCACTTCCGATTTCTCGGTCGAATCACCGATTTGCCGGCCCATCTACGGCATGCCGATATCTTTGTCCTACCCTCACGCAGTGAGGGTTTTTCGAATGCTCTGCTTGAGGCCATGGCGAGCGGACTTCCGGTAATTGCCACAAATGTAGGCGGAAACAGTGAAGCCGTGAAGACCAATGCCTCGGGCATCATCATCGCCCGAGAGGACCCGCTGGCGATCGCATCGGCCCTCCAGCAGGTACTTGCCTCCCCTGCACTGGCCCGGCAATTTGGAGAAGCAGCCCGGCAGAGGGTGCAGCAGCTTTTTAGCACAGACGCGATGATGCGTAAGACTCTGGAAATATATGTCGCAATCCAGCGGTCACGGTAACCCTAACTTGGCCCATGTGAATGGTTACTAAAGATTCAGAAATTAGGTTTGACTACAACTTTCGTTGGGGTATGATCAAGCCGTTCGGTCCTACGAGGTAGCACTGAGGGGGATGCCCTCTGACTGTGTATATCTCCTGGCTTATGTGTCAGGGTGACTGAAGGACGGCTACAAATGGCAAGCATACCAGGGCGTGCGGGTACGGCAAGGCTCTGGTTGTGTGTCAACTTAATCACTGAACCGCATCCGCGGCATTTTTTGGAGGCAGTAATGAAGAGTTTTACGAAGACCCTTGCTCTCGGTGTGGTGCTCGCCGCATCGTCGTCCTTTGCTTTAGCTGACACGATTTCCGCAGCTGGCGGTGCCAGCTTCGATAACAACGTCATCCAGTTCGACCCTAATTTTATCGTTACCGCCGTGGCAACGAGTGCCGGCACCCCCGGAGGCTTCTTCTCGGGCTTTAACAGCATTAATTTCACCAGCATGCCTCTGGCGTACACCACGCCTGCATCGGGCTATCCTTCAGGCGGACTGTACATCTTTTCCGTCTCGAACGGATCATCTACGGACAGCTTCTACGCGACCAGCGCAAGCAGCACCTTAGTTCCGGACAAGTCCAACACGAACTATGTTGACCTCAACATCACAGGTATGGGCTACTTTACGGGTGCCAACATGCCCGGACAGCTCGCGTCGAACTTCTTCATCAGCACCCAGGGCGAGCCCGGACCGAACGGCGTTTACGTTGCAGATGCAGCGACCACGTCCTTCTCGGGCACGGCGACCCTGACCCCGCCTGCTGCTGTCACCCCTGAGCCGAACAGCCTCGTCCTCATGGGCACCGGTCTCCTTGGTGCCGCGGGCATGCTCTTCATGCGCCGCCGCAATGCCAACAACCTGATCTAACAATCTTGCTGCAAAGAGCGCCGCCTTCGGGCGGCGCTTTTGTCTTGCTAGTATGCTCGGCAAGCTATGTTCTACATGATTGAGCAGGATCTCTAAATCGAGAGTCACCCGCGAGCTTGGTGCCACACCAGGCAAGATCCAGTTCCATACCACCAAGCCGCTACCCCACTACCAAGCCGATACTGCCGACTGAAACATTCGCGTTCTGTGTACTAAACGGCTTATAGATCGCAGATGGAGACAGCCGCCCAAAGTCGGGTAAGGCAAAACGACACGACTCAGGGTAGTGGGTAAAGAGCTTTTGTCGGCATCGCAGCGAGAAAGGGACGGCCATTAATTCAGGCGGCCGTCCCTCTCGGATTCATCTACGGCACTACGTAAACCTTAGACTTTAAACAATTCTTCAGACTTACTGATTAACCTGCTACCCTGGCCCTTAGAGCTTGCCCAGGGCATCTGTAGCTTGCTTTCCGACCGGCGCGCCCGATGCCAGCTCCACCGCCTTTTGCAATTGGACGTGAGCATCCGGCTTGTTCCCAAGCTTGGCGTACGTCATGCCCAAGTGGAAATGGATGGAAGGATCAGTGGGATTGGCCTTCGTCGCGTCCTCAAGAAGATCGCGAGCGAGCGAGTACGTTCCCTTATGGTAGTAGACCCAGGCCAGGGTATCGGCGGTGCTCGGCGAGTTGGGCAGGGCTCGCCTTGCAGTCTGAGCGTAGCTTAGAGCCACATCGCTATTGTCGCCATTGTCTACCATCAGCACGGCAAGGTTGTTCGCAGCGACCGCCTGCGATGAATCGAGCTGCAAAGCCTTTTTGTAATACTCCATGGCCTTGCCCACATCACCCTTGGTCTCCTCCAACGACCCCAGCAGCGTATTCGCCCTAGGGTCATCCGGATGGGAACCGAGCCACTGCTGCCAGGTAGAGATTGCCCCGTCCGTGTTGCCCAACGCCACCTGCGTTTGCGAGTAAAGCTGCACAGCCGGCTCGTAAGCTTTGTTTAAAGACAACGCATGCTGTGCATTTGCCTGCGCTCCACTGAGATCCTTTAGCTGCATCTGCAGCGCGCTCAGGTCGCTGTACAGTGCCGGGTTGTTCGGCGACTTCGCGAGCTGTGCCTGGATGCGACCAAGAGCCTTCTCGGGCTGCTTGGCCTGTAGATCCAGCGAGACAAGGGAGTTGAGAGCCTGCATCTGGTTCGGATCACGATCGAGCACCTGTTCCAGCAAAGCGCTACCGTCCGCTGTCCGCTTTTGCGCTAGGCGCAGCTCTCCAAGATCGAGGTTTACCGCTTCGTTATTGGGATCCTTCTGCCGCGCCGTCTCGAAGTCCTTCTCTGCCTGTGCGAGTTGCTGGTGGCGAGCCTCAACCGCGCCTCGCCAGAGATACCCATCGGGAGCATCGGGATGCGCGGCAATGGCCTTCTCTGCAAGCTGCCCGAGCTGGTCCATATCCCCGCGCCCGAGCGTTAACGTAGCCAACCCGCGGGCTGCTTCCAGATTGCGAGGATCGAGCCGTATCGCATCACGCAAGTTCGATTCCACCAGCGCGGTCTTACCCAGGGTTTCGGCCGTGTGCGCGAGCATCAACCGCAGGGACACATCGTCTGGTGCATTGCCGACCGCCTTCTGCAAGAGAACGAGCGCGTCATTATTCTTTCCCGCATGCAGCAGAACGTCCGCATTTAGGCGCTGCACCTGCGGGTTGTTGCCGTTGGTTTTGCTGATCTCTTTGAGAAGATCCCCGGCCTGGTCATACTTGCTGTTCAGCAGCAGAACGCGCGCATACTCCAACTCGAGTGGCGTACTCTTCGGGTGCTGCTTGTGGAGATCAGCGAAGACGCTTTCGGCATGCGGCAGCTGCCGCGTCTGCAAGTAATACCGAAGCAAGATGTCGGCGGGCTGATCTTTGTCCGGCATATCCCCGGCTGCCTGCAGAAGCGTCTGCTCAGCCCTTGGCTGGTTATTCTCGTGCATGTAGAGCTCAGCCAGCACCACGCGAGCCTGCAGGCTGTCCGGTGCCGCCTGAACACTGGCCTGGGCTTGCTGCTCGGCCCCCTGCGTATCGCCACTTTTGGCCAGCATGGCGGCGAGTGCGAGCCTTGCGGACGGGTCTTTCGGGTTAAGGCTCACGGCCTTCTGCAGTTCCTGCTCCCCATTGGTTTTGCTATCTGAACCTGACGATTGGAGCAGCCCCAGCAAGGTGTGAAATGCCGCCCGATTTGGGTCGATCTGGAGGGCCTGTTGGATCAGGGCTAAGGCCTGATCGTGGTCTCCTCCCCGCTGCGCAATTCTGGAAAGCAACGAGTAGGCGTCCGCGTTATTGGGCTGCGCTGCGAGGACAGTTTTTGCTTGGTCCTTGGCTCTTTCAGGCACACCGCCGGCCAGCAGTATGTTGCCGAGATCGAGGCGCGCTTGGATATTGGAAGGATCGAGACTGACCGTCCGTTGCAGTTCCTGGTAGCCCGCAATCATCGACCCGAGCTGAATGTAGGTTTTCGCAAGCTCGTAGTGGGCGGGACTATAGTTACGATCGACCTTCAGCGCATTCGAGAACTGGATCGCCGCTTCGCGCAGCTTGCCTTCGTCCTCATAGCGTTTGCCGCTCTCAAAATACTTTCGTTTCTGCACATTTGGATCGTGCTTGCAACCGGCAAGCCCAACCAAAGCCAGCATGGCGGACGCCGCTAGCTGCTTTGTTCGCGGCATTTGATCCCACCTTGTCGACATACGAACCTACCCCCTAAGCATCTGACCCTGAAACTTCTGCATTGAACTAGTTTGGAATGTACGCGGGCAGGGATGGCGTGACAAGCTTCGCGAAATTTACCAGTCGTTCATGAGCCTGTCCCAGTCCCTCATTGGCTCCAACAGGCGTCAGCACCCGGACAAGGGCGGCGTCGGTACGGCCAAGGCGAATCGAATCGGCAAGCATGTGGATCTTGGCGATGTAGTCGTTGGCGATACTGTTACCGTGGGTCTGATACCAGTACAGAACCTCTTGTTTATAGCGGCCATCGGAGATCAGGTAATCCCCCACCCGGTAGGTTTTACCGGCATTGTCGGTGAAGCTGGTTACTCCGGAAGATAAAAAGGTCCATCCCGAGCCGGGAAGGCAATTTTGCGGCGAGTGGATCGCCTGACCTGTGCGCTGTGTGGGAAAGTAAGCGATAAAAAGCTGTACCGGTGCTGCCTCGTTGCTGGACACGGCCTGCTTGGCCGTAGAAGCTCCATCCGCTGTATAGACCCGGTTCAAGAAATCACCTTTGCCGAGGACCTCCAGGGAGGCGGCACTAATCGGAATCTCCTGGGAGGTCCAGTGACCGAAGGTGACTGGCATCTCATTCAGGGGAGCGCTAGGCGGAACCTGATCCACATCGCCGCGTACGTGCAGCAGGAGCAAGGTAGCAAACAGACAGGTGATGACAGACCAGAACTGCGGAGATTTCATGCCGGTTGCCTTCCCCGTCGGTTGCCAACCAGGTCGATTCCCTTGTGTACGAGGTAAAGCAGTGCAAGCGATACCAGAAACATCAGCCAGCCGGAAAATTCGTGGAAGAAGCCCTGGGCTTTGTCCGGATTCCAGTACTGAACACAGAGTCCCGTGCCAAAGATGCGGGCGACATTTGCCGCTACCGCAATGGGAAGGCTGGCAAACGCCAGCGACGCGCGCCGTTTCCAGCTGCGTTCGATGAAGTAACCGTAGATGACCGATAAGGTAAACAGGCTTAGAAGAGACCGGATGCCACTGCAAGCTTCCGCGACCTCCAGCTGCATCGCGGGTAGCTGGATGACGTTGCCATCCCGCAAAACGGGGACACCTGCCAAGGGCAGAAGCGCACTGGCAAACTGCGAGGCGAGCAGCTGCAGCGGAAAGGTGATTTTGTTAAAGATTAAGGTTGGCAGCGGGATAGCGAGAAGCAGGACAAAAAGCGGGAACACCGCTTCAGCCAGCATGGCCCGGCCCGCCAGGGTCCAGATGATGCCGGCGGCAAGCAGCACGAAGGAGAACCTGGAAAGAAAGAGATCCGCGCCGAATATGCCTGTGAGCAGAACGAAGAGACCCAGCAAAACCAGGGGCAGGCCCGCAAAGGATGGTTTAACAGGCGTTCCTCGCAGCCGCTCTCGCTTCTCCCACAGGAGGTAGGCCACAAAAAAAGGAATCAGGAAGCCATGCGAGAAATCCGGCAGCTCGTACCAGTCCGTCACCAGCTTTACCGCGACCGCGTGGTACAGAAGGGCGATCAGAGCGGCTAACAGGAGTCCGGAAAGCAGAATGGCTGCTCCAAAACCGGTGCGCCGCGGCACCTGTTCCGCAATACCCTGCCGGGGCAGGGTTTGGGAAGTGGCAATGGCTCCGGAAAGCACAGAATGGGGTTGGGCGCGCACCTGATCCCTTACACAATACTAGGAGTTGACGAAGGTAGAACTGCTTCTTTTGAGGGATTCGGCTGGGGAGCTTTGCATGGTGACATAGATACTTCGTCAGGCTGCCGCACTTGGTGGGACACTTGCTTCACTTCGCCCGTCGAGAGACACTCGGAAGCATCCATGCTGAGCTGTTTCTTCGTCAAGTCCACCAATCAAGGCGACCCGGAAGTGTATGAACAAGTCTAGCGTTACTCTCGCCCTCGTCGTCTCCTTCGCAACAGCCGGAGGGGCGCAAACTCCTGCCTCCGCACCCTCAACGACTCCACCGGAACCGGCGGCCACCTCTGCCGGTCAGGCACTGGGGGGTGTTCCGGCACAGGCCGCAGTACAGGCAACGGCACAATCGTCCGACTATGTCATCGGCCCAAGCGACTCGTTGGAGATTAACGTGTTCAAAGAACCAACGATGTCCGGCACGCTCCCTGTTCGCCCCGATGGCATGATCTCGCTTGCGCTGGTCGGCGACCTGCAGGCGGCGGGTCTCACTCCCATGCGCCTGAGCGAGTCGATCCAGGAACGCCTGAAGAAGTTCATCAACGATCCTTCCGTGACCGTGACGGTGCTGGGCGTAAATAGTAAGCACATCTTCATTCTCGGCGAGGTCGGCAAACCGGGCGAGCTTCCGCTGACACCCAGTCTGAATCCCCTACAAGCCATTGCCTCCGTCGGCGGTTTGACCCAATTTGCAAATGGAAAGCACATCTATATTTTGCGAACCCAGGGTGGAAAGCAGCTCAAGATCCCTTTTGACTATAAGAAGGCGATCAAAGACGGTAATCTTCAGGGGGTCACGCTCATCTCCGGTGACACCATTGTGGTTCCATGACAAAATTTCTTAAACTCGCATCCGCTTTTCTCGCTATCTACGGTCTTCCATGCGTTTCGGCCCTGGCTCAGTCGATCCCAGCCGGTGTGGACTCCGCGCCCAACCTTGGGTTTGAGGTTCCTCAACTCAGCGGCAGCTTCAACTATGCCCTGAATGCCTCGGAGATCGTGACAACCGGCTACTACAGCAGCGGAACGGCCTACAGCACGAATCTATCCGGAGATGCCACTTACCTTTCGGGTAACGCAAGGCATCCCTTTAGTGCCATTTACTCAGGCGGCGTCCTTGTTGCAAACTCCGGTCAGCCAACCACTATCTACCAGAGTCTTGCCTTGTCTCAGAGCTACGTCACAAAAACCTGGGTGTTCTCCATCCAGGACGCGGTCAGCTACCTCCCCGAGAGCCCGGTCAGCGGTCTTTCCGGGATACCCGGTGTTGGCGATCTGGGCATCAATCCAACGCCGCTCGGCCCGGATGCCGGCATCGGCATTCTCACAAGCTATGGTCCCCGCGTCAGCAACACGGTAACCGGCAACGTCAGCCGAGTGATCAGCGGACATCTTTCGGCACAGGCCAGCGGCTATGACGAGGTACAGCGATTCATTGGCGATAACTCGGGGCTGGGCCTTGATAACTCCGGCGAAGGTGGAACAGGCGGGGTCACATACCATATCAACGGCCGAAGCACGGTTACTGGAAATTACAGCTATTCAAAATTCAACTACGGCGGTCTGAACTACGGCTTCACAACCCAGAGCGGGACGGTGCAATACGCTCGCCAGTGGTCCCGGCGGCTCACGACAGAGGTTTACGCCGGCCCGCAACGCATCGCCAACTCGAGTACCGCCTTCGGGCAACCCTCCACCCAAGTCGCGGCGGGAGCAGGCGCTACCTACGATGGCCGAATCGCGTTTTACACCCTGAACTACTCGCGGGGAGCCAACAATGGTTCCGGTGTCACGGCCGGGGCTTTCTCGGACAGCATCGTCGGGGCCGCTCACCGGCAGTTCGGCCGGGACTGGAGTGTCTCCGGATCGCTGGGCTATTCCCGCTCCCGGAGCATTCCGGGTGTGACGATAGCGCCTTTTGCCTACGACAGCGTCAGCATCGGCGCACAGGGAGTTCGGCGTCTTGGCCGGCGTTTCTCCGCCTATGCCAGTTACACGCTGGAACACCAGACCACGTCAAACATCGGCACGGCGCAGAATGCATTCAGCGGCACGTATAACATCTTCGGCATCGGTGTGAGCTACTCACCCGGTTCCCTATTTCTTAGCAGGTAGTTGTAAAAGGAGTGGTACCCACATGCTCGGTCATCGTCCCATGGTTCCAGAGGACTATCTCGCGATCCTCAAACGCCGTTGGTGGATCGTCCTCCTTCCGTTGTTCATCCTGCCGATTCTGTCGTATGCGTTCAGCTACACGATTCCCCCGCAGTACCTCTCGCAGACGCTCGTTCTTATCGAGGGTCAAAAGGTTCCGGATAACTATGTCAAGCCAGTTGTTTCGAGCGACCTGGACAGCCGTCTCGCCTCCATGCGCGAGCAGATCCTCAGCCGTTCCCATCTGCAGCCCATCATCGAACGCTACAACCTCTACGGCACAGGCAAGATGGACATGGACGATCGCATCGACATGGTGCGCCGGGATATCGACATCAAGCCGATCCACTCGGACGTTGCCCGCTCCGGCGGTCTTCCTGGCTTCTTCATCTCCTTCAAGGCAGATGACGCGCATACCGCGCAACTGGTCTGCAGCGACATCACCTCACTCTTTTTGAATGAGAATCTCAAGCTGCGCGAGGCCTCCGCAGAGGGAACAACCGACTTCCTGAAAGGCCAGCTGAACGATGCCAAGCGCAGCCTTGATGAGCAGGATGCCAAGCTGGCCACGTTTAAACAGCAGTACAGCGGCCGCCTGCCCGGTCAGGAGGCTTCCAACTCTGACATGCTGAGCAGCCTCAACACGCAGCTGGAGGCGGTCACGCAGCAGCTCAGCCGCGCCGAACAGGACCGGAGCTACCTGCAGACGATGATCACGCAGCAGTCTTCCGGGGCCGCTACATCCATCGCCGGACCGAACTCCGCGCCGTCGCCCTATATATCGCAGGCCCAGCAGGATAACCAGATTCAGTTGCAGACCCTGCAGGCGCAGCAGGCCGAGCTGTCAGCGCACTATACCGACGACTACCCGGATGTGATCGCCGTAAAGCGTAAGATTGCCGACCTGCGCAAGCAGATGGCTAAACCCGCGGGAAGCTCCTCTGCCGGCAACTCCGCCAGTGCGGCGGGCCCGAGCCGTGAATCTCTGGGCATGCAGCAACTGCGCGCACAACTGCGCGCAGCCGATGTCGGCATCGACGGCAAGCGCAAAGAACAAGCAAGCATCGAATCCAGCATTCACAACTATCAGGGGCGCATCGAGTCCAGCCCACTCATCGAGGAGCAATACAAGCAACTCACCCGCGATTACCAAACAGCGCAGGGCTTCTACGACGATTTGCTCGGCAAGATGAACCAGTCCAAGATGGCGACCGATCTCGAGAAGCGCCAAGAAGGCGAACAGTTCAGCGTCATGGACCAAGCCAACCTGCCCGATGCGCCGTTCTCTCCCAAGCGTGGCGTGTTTCTCGGCAGCGGTGCCGCCTTTGGGCTCGTACTGGGCCTGCTTGTCTCTGGACTGCTCGAATATCGGGACACCTCATTGCGTTCCGAACGTGATGTTTGGGCTTTCACCAAGCTTCCCACCCTGGGTCTCATCGGTTACTCGGATGACGTGATCCAGGAAAAAAATACCGTTGCTCCCCGAGGGAGAAAGCTGTTTCCCTTCGGTAAGGGACGCCAAGTTGCGGGTGCACAGGGCTGACCATGTACAAGTCTTACTTTCACCTGGAGAGCGATCCGTTTACCATCAACCCGGATCCACGCTTTCTATTCATGATGCCGCAGACGCTGGAGGCGCTTGCCTCCCTGCAATACGGCATCGGTTCCAGAAAAGGCTTCATGGTCCTCACCGGTGAAGTGGGGACGGGCAAGACGACCTTGCTGCGCCACACGTTGAATGCCCTGCATCGCACGCGTATCCATAGCTCCTTCATCTTCAACCCGCGGCTGGACACGCTCGAGTTCCTCGAATTTGTCCTGAGCGACTTTGGCCTTACGCCCGCGACCCGCACCAAATCGGGGATGCTGATCGAGCTCAATCGCTGGTTGATTGAGCGGTTTCGACAGCGGGAGGTTTGCGTAATTGTGGTCGACGAGGCGCAGAACCTATCAGGGGAACTGCTTGAAGAGATTCGATTGCTGACCAACCTGGAAACCTCTTCAGAGAAGCTGGTGCAAATCATTCTCTCCGGCCAGCCGGAGCTTGAAGCGCGGTTGATGAAAAAGGATCTACGTCAACTCCGCCAGCGGATCTCATTATGGTGCCGCACGCAGCCGTTAGATGAAACGCAGACTCAGGCCTACATCGCTGCCCGCTTGCAGGTCGCGGGTTCGTCCGAAGCCCTCTTCCGGCACGACGCCATACAGATGATCTATGAGGCAAGTGGCGGCATTCCCCGCCTGATCAATCTGATTTGCGAGAACTCCCTCATCTTCGCCTATGTCGATCAGTCCCAGCAGGTAACGCCCAGTCATGTATCCCTGGTGGTGCAGGATTTGAAGCTCGGGATAGCCGAAGAAGTGAACCCACCCGATTATGTGGCACGGTGACGCAAGCTTGACGACCGCAGCACAGTACAGAACGGCAAAGTTTCAAGGTCATGAGAACCGATGAAACGACACAGAGGAAGGTACGATGAGCAAGATCTATGAGGCTCTCCTAAGAGCAGAACTCGAACGCGCCGTGTCGACTGGGCAACCGGTCAATGCATCCTCGATTGCCGTTCATGATGTTCTGCTGCCCTCCGACGAGTCCGCGACAGCCGACGAGCTCGAAAGCTTTCCGTCTTCCTTGTCGGATCCGCTGCATGGCTCACCCTATGTGGGCAGCTACGTCGCATCGCCGGACCTCTCGCAGGTCACCTTGCGTTCCTGGGATCCGTCCTTTACGGCTTTGCCGGCCCTCGGCGAACGGGGATCCGGCGTAGAGCAGTTCCGCAGTCTCCGTTCACACATTACGGAGTTCCGCGAGCAGAAGCCTCTAAAAACACTCCTCGTGAGCAGCGGGCTGCCCGGCGAAGGCAAAAGCTTTGTGACCTTAAATTTGGCGATCGCGTTTGCACGTCACAAGGGAAATCGCGTCCTGCTGATCGATGGCGACATGCGGCGCAGCTCGTTGCACAAGCTGCTTGGCGCCCCTCGCGAGCCCGGCTTGACGGAGTTTCTCTCAGGCGAAGCCGATATCCTCGACGTCATGCAGCGACCCGCCCCCATTGCGGGGCAACCGCTCGCTCCGGGACTCTCTTCCCTTACCTTTATCGGGGGCGGCAGGGATGCCGATAAAGCCGGAGACCTCGCCACAAACAATCGCTTCTCCCAGCTGATCAGCACGGTCAGCCCGGCCTTTGACTGGATCATTGTCGATTCGTCGCCTGTGAATCTCGTTTCCGATGCGGTCAGTTTGGCGCACTCCTGCGATGGCGTGTTACTTGTGTGCCGTGAAGGCGTCACCAAGTACAAGACGGCACAACAAGCACAGTTGCAATTCAAGAGTGCCAACGTCTTAGGCTTCGTGCTCAACGCCGTTCATAAGCTGCCCAAAGGGGACTATTACGGTAGCTACGAAACCTATCGAGCGGAAGCGTAGCCGGATCCAGGGTTCAGCATGATTCGTTTCTTAAACGTTTACTACCCTACCCGCACAGTTGTTCTGCTTCTGTGCGAGGCCCTCATTGTTAGCGGGTGCTTTCTGCTCGCGACTGTGGTGCTGCTGGGTCCTGACGCTTATCTGGCCCTCAATTACGAGCAGGGCTATATCAAGATTGCGGCCATCACCGCGATCAGCCTGATGTTCTCCTACTACTTCGATCTTTACGAGCCGCAGATTGTCTCCGCGCCGCTTGAGATCTACTTTCGCATTCTCCTGGTACTGGGGTTTGACTGTTTCCTGCTGTCAGTCCTGATCCTGTTTTTTCCCAGTATCGCCATTGCCAAATATGTCTACGCCCTAGCGTTTCTCCTGCTCACACCCTCACTCATCGGTTGGCGACGCATCTATGAATGGATTGTCGGCAAGAAACTCTTCCGCGAGCGCGTATATGTGCTTGGTGCCGGGGAGTACGCCAGCTCAATCGTAACCAGCCTGCGTCTGCGCCGGGAGCTGGGCATGGAAGTGACTGATTGGCAGGATATCCGCCTGCTCGAAAAGCCCGCGCGCAAACAGATTTGGATGGAGGAACTGGCTAGGCTCGCGCAGAAGCGTCCCGCTATCCATCGCATTATCGTTGCTCTGGAAGATGCCCGCGACGAATTACCCGTGCAAGATCTTCTCAATCTGCGCTTTACCGGAATCACGGTTGAAAACGCCACGGACCTTCACGAACGGCTGTCCGGCAAAATTCAACTCAGCGGTATCCGTCCCAGCAATTTTTTATACAGCGACGGCTTCCGCATCAACCGTTCGCAGCAGCTCATCCGGCAGCTCGTCTCCATGGTTGCGGCGACCATCGGCCTGCTGCTGTTCCTGCCTTTTTTCCCGATCGTTGTGCTGCTGATTCGCTTAAGCTCGAAAGGCCCGATCTTTTTCCGCCAGACCCGTGTCGGCCAGGGTGGACGAAACTTCTACGTCTACAAATTTCGATCGATGTTTATCGATGCCGAGGCCGGCGGGGCACGCTGGGCGACCAAAAACGATCCTCGTGTGACCAAGTTCGGCATGCTGATGCGCAAGACGCGCATCGATGAAGTCCCGCAGCTGTGGAACGTTCTGCGCGGCGACATGGGCTTTGTCGGTCCCCGGCCGGAGCGCCCAGAGTTCGTCCCCATGCTTGCGGAACAGCTCCCCTTCTACTACCTCCGTCACCTTGTCCGCCCCGGGCTGACCGGCTGGGCCCAGGTGCGCTTCGGCTACGGTGCCACGATGGCGGAGAACCGCGAAAAGCTCGAATACGACCTCTACTACATCAAGCACATGTCGCTCGGGTTGGATCTTCTCATCATGTTCGAGACCGTGAAGACGATCCTCCGACGACGCGGAGCGCAATAGATCTCGCCAAAATAAAGTGGGTTCCGGGTTGATACCGGAACCCACTTCATAGATCTGCTTCAAGTCTAAAAGCCTATGCGGACACCAGCTCCGGCTTCATTTCACTGACATACCACGCCGCTGTCTTTTCCAGTCCCGCATGGAACCCGACATGCGGGCAATAGCCCAACTCCCGTTCGGCGCGGCTGATCTCCGCTTGGGAGTGCAGAATGTCACCGGGCCGCGTGGGCCCGTACTTGGGCTGCTCACGGAAACCAAGGATCTCGGCAAGGCCGGCATAGAGCTCGTTTAAGGTGTGCGTATTGCCTGTACCAACGTTGTACACGCGCCCATTCGCAAACTCACTCGGCGCTGTGCAGGCTAAAAGATTTGCTTGTACGGCATTGTCGACAAATGTGAAGTCGCGGCTCACCAAGCCATCCCCGTTGATCAATGGAGTCTGCCCTGCCAGCATCTTGAAGATGAACTGCGCGATGACGCCGGAGTACGGCGAATCAGCCGCCTGCCGCGGCCCAAAGATGTTGAAGTAACGCAGGCATACGCCTTCCATGCCGTACACCCGGCAAAAGGCCTGCAGGTAATGCTCACAGGTCAGCTTCTGCACGGCATACGGTGAAAGCGGCCGGGGGATCATGTCCTCATGCTTCTTCTGGCCTTCCTGGTCCCCGTAAGCGGACGACGAGGCGGCATACACGATGCGCTTCACACCGGCGTCACGAGCCGCCACCAGCAGGCTTAGCGTCCCGTTGATGTTCGAAGCATGCGAGGTTACAGGATCTTTGACGGAACGCGGGACTGACGCCAACGCTGCCTGATGCAGCACGAAGTCAATCCCTTCGCACGCTGTCCGCATCGCTGCCTCATCTTGCAGATCGGCAACTTTAAACTCAACGGAGGGAAGAATCTCGGTGAGGTTCTCCATGCGGCCGGTGGAGAGATTGTCGATGCCCCGTACGGTATGGCCCTGGTTCAGTAGCGACCGCGCCAATGTTGAGCCGATAAATCCGGCCATTCCTGTAATCAGATACCGCGCCATCCCAATCCTCCGACCCCGGCTCAGCCCATGGCATGAGGCAGGGCACTTATCTGCGTATTCGATATAGGTGACAGGTGAGCTCGCTGCGGGGTCAATGCCACTTCCGTTCGTAAAGAAAAACGCAAAGCAATGAGAAACTTGACTAGGTTCCCTTGGGGCCCATTCCCTTTGCAGTGCACTTTAGGATGCAATAATGACCACCGATATGCAAACAGAAACCCTCCCTGACCACGCCCCTTCCGCAGCCGAGCGGCTGAATCGTTACCGGACCAGAGAGGCCAAGATCGGCGTCATTGGCCTGGGCTATGTAGGCCTTCCACTGTCACTGCTTCTTTCGGAAGCAGGGTTTCAGGTGACGGGGTTCGATATCGACACTCGCAAGGTCGACGACCTCCAGGCAGGCCGCTCGTACATCCTTCGCATTCTGGCCGAAGAGATCGCGACGGCGCGCAAGCAGGGTTTCAGCGCCACCACGCAGTTTGCCGGTCTGGCTGATCAGGACGCCGTCATCCTCTGCGTACCGACGCCGCTCACCACGCATCGCGAACCAGACCTCAGCTACATCGAGAAGACAGGTCAGGCCATCGCTCCATGGCTGCGCGACGGCCAGCTTGTGGTGCTTGAAAGCACAACCTATCCCGGCACCACCGAGGATGTCCTGATCCCGATCCTGGAAGCAGGCAATCCGCAGCACCTGAAAGCGCACACGCCCGGCGACAGCGGCCCAGGTTTCTATGTGGCCTTCTCCCCTGAGCGCGAAGATCCGGGCAACACCAGCGTCGCTCGCTCGGCTGTTCCCAAGGTCGTCGGCGGCCATGACCCGGAGGCGACCGAGCTTGCTGCCAGCCTCTACGAAGCCATCTTTACCCGCGCTGTACGCGTTTCCACAACCCGCGCCGCGGAAATGACCAAGCTGCTCGAAAACATCTATCGCTGCGTCAATATCGCCCTAGTGAACGAACTCAAAATCCTTGCCCTGCGGATGGGCATCGACATCTGGGAGGTGATCGACGCGGCAGCCACCAAGCCCTTCGGTTTTCAGGCCTTCTACCCGGGTCCAGGCCTTGGGGGGCACTGCATACCAATTGACCCCTTCTACCTATCCTGGAAGGCAAAGGAATACGATTTCAATACACGCTTTATTGAGCTCGCCGGCGAGGTCAATGAGGCTATGCCCGAGTTCGTGGTCACCCAAGTTGCCAAGGCGCTCAACACCCACAAGAAGGCGATGAACGGATCCCGCATCATGATGCTCGGCATGTCGTACAAGAAGGACATTGACGACCTGCGCGAGTCGCCTTCCCTCACGATCATCGAACTGCTGCGAGAGGCAGGCTCCGAGGTCGTCTACAACGATCCCTATCACCCCAAGGTGGGCCAGGGACGGCACTACAGCCTCAATATGACCTCCACCCCGCTCGAGCAGCTTGATCAGTACGATTGCGTGCTCATCGTCACGGACCACTCTGACTATGATTACGCCGACATTGTGAAGAGCTCGAAGCTGGTTGTGGACACACGCAACGCTACCAAGGGCATCAAGGCCCAAAACCTCGTACGCTGCTAGCAAGCGACAACTCTGTCTTTCAGCGGGATGGCCTTCGGGCCATCCCGCTTTGCTTTGCACGCCTTCTACATGGATCGACTTCGCAGAATGATGACCTTTCCGGGCCGAGACTGCGACGATATGCCGTCTTATGACGACATATTTGCCTGGTTGGATACCGTCTGTGTCATTTCGGAACAGAAACGTAGTCTGCTTGACCTGACTGGGTCCCGACTACCCCCTTCGTGCTAAGTGCCTATCCAGGTTCCCGTTGCTAGACTCAGCCCAAGTTCAAGCAACACAAGCCAAAACACGCCGCACACATCGAGATCCCATTATGCGCACTCGCTCCACTGCCTTACTGCTCGCCTCCGCTGCCGCCCTCTCCGCCTCTTCTGTAGCTCAGACACGGTTCTGCATCGGTGGCGATCTTGACCGGCTTTCCGCAGCAGATCGGACCGCATGCAGCGCAACGATGCAAGCGGTACGCAATGTGGCCTCCACGATGCATGCCCCTGAGGGCTGGCATTTCGTGGTTGTTTGCGGCGAAGCGGGCTGGAAGAGCTACACCGCTTTTTCTACCCGCGGCGAAGCGGCCCTGGAGAGTGCCTCTGCCGACACCAACCGCGTTGAGCAAACCACCTACTTCCGTGAGGATCGGCTTCACTCCACGGAGGCACATGGATTGCGTCGCGTGGTCGCTCATGAGGTCGCCTCGATTCTCTTGAAGACGGATGACGAGAACGCCATCCAGGCGCAGATGGTAAGCCTCGAAGCCGCCGGTCAGGTTCAGCAGGCGCTTCTGCGCTAGAGAATACCTTCAGGTGTGCAGGCGCTGTTGCCTTTCTTCTGTCAATCCCGCAGGGACTCTGCGTTTCGGCAGCCAACGGCGGGTCTTCTCTACACGGACGACACTGGCATAGCGCAGGTACTTCGCGCGCGAGCCCTTAGAACGCCTGACTGACTCTATCCCCTAGCTGTTCTTTGTGCTGCATAACCCGATGTCCCGGTGGAGAGCGGCCCTATGACATCCAGCCGCACCGTGACTGTAGAGACAGATCTAAGGTTCATCTCTGCGCTTTATAAATTGCTGCGCCGAGCTTGTTCTTAGAGCACAAGGCAAGCCCATATAGGTATGCCCAAGCATCTGGCCTGACGCGCACTGATCTAAATGCAAGAAGGACACACCCGTAGGTGCGTCCTTCTCATTTCAATATCATTCGCTTAAGCGTCACGGGTCACTTAGATGGCTTGAGCGACAACACTGCTTGCTTTTGACTTCCGCCGTAGCATCGCTGCTCCTAATGCGGTGCCTGTAACCATCAGCAGGAGGCTGCCTGGCTCAGGCGTCTCGCCTGGCGAAGGCAGGTTCTCTACCGGAATGTTCGGCACATTGATCAGGGTAGGTACGGGGGCATCCGCTACCAGGAGAGGCTCTCCTGGTGCCGGAAGCTCAGGTGGTGCATCCGCGAACCGTACCAGCGCGAAGACCGGCTCAATTGGTAGTGGCGGAATGACCGCAGCATTAGCCGGGGGTGCGGGCGTATTTTCCAAATCTCCGCAATCGATCTGAAAGCGGCGCAGGGACTCCAGCGGGCTGAGCCGATGACGCATAGGGTATGTGCGCACCGGAGCGGGTTTGTGCACCAGAACGGTAAGCCGGTACTTGGCTGCGCGCAGCCGGCGGGTCGCCCGCCTCTGCAGGATGCCCTGCTTGTACTCGGCCAGCCAGCGGCTGCAATCCGTAGACGCATAAAGAACAGGAGCTACACAGCTCATCGCCGAGCACATCACGATGGCAAGAACAATCCATCGCGTATTTCGCTTTTGGCGAGACCTATGACTGCGACGCGTGCCCGGCATTCACTATCTCCTGTGATTTGTGCTTTCCTAGCGTATATCAGATTTTGGCTGAAAACAGAGCACTTTCGCCATTTTTATGTTACTTCTGATTACCTTCTGCACACTTTGGGTGATAGCTTTTTCGGTTCCCTGCTGTTACGTGACAGCGAGATCCTGCATCTGAGTACCCGCAACAGCGCCTTTACAGCCTCCAAATGCCGGTTTCACATGTCTACGCTAAGCTTTCGTGATGAGCGCTGCCCCTAGAATGACTCGGGTACCGGGTAAACGCGCGCGAGCTCCTCGCCTCGCCCACGCCACCGTTGCTCCTTCGGAGAACCGCTACTTCAACCGCGAGGAGAGCTGGCTGCTCTTCAATGAGCGCGTTCTTGAGGAGGCTCAGGATACGACCAATCCTCTTCTGGAGAGGGTGAAGTTTCTTGCGATTACAGCGAGCAATCTCGATGAGTTTGTCGAGATCCGCGTGGCCGGCATTCTGCAGCAGATCGAAGAAGGCCGCGAACTTCCGGACAGCATAGACGAAGGTGGCCTCACGCGGGCCGAACGCCTGGATCGCCTCCGCCGGCAGTTGCACGCTTTCTCCAGTAAGCAATCGACCTGCTGGACAGAGCAGATCGCTCCGGCTCTCGAAGAGGCCAATATTCGGATCGTTACCTGGAAGCAGCTCCGTCCCAAGGACCGCGCCTTTGCGACACAGTTCTTTCAGGAGCAGGTCGATCCGCTTCTGACCCCCGTCACCCTGGACCCGACGCACCCATTCCCGCGGGTGCTCAACAAGGCACTATGCCTCGCATTGCTGCTGCGAACCAAGCGCAAGACACGCGGCCGTGCTCCCCAGGTCATGGGCGTCCTCACGATTCCGCGCACATTGCCCACACTGCTTTCGCTACCGGAACGCAAGGGCCGCCGAGATTTTCTACCGCTTGAAGCTCTAATTCAGGCACAGGCAGAACGCATGTTTCGTGGCTACCGGGTGCTCAGCGATGCTGTGTTTCGCGTAACGCGGAACAGCAATCTTTACATGCAGGAGGAGGAAAGCCGGTCGCTGCTTGAAAGTGTGCGAGAGGAACTGCATAACCGCCGCAAGGGGGATGCGGTGCGCCTCGAGATCGACGCGTCGGCCTCCGAGGAGATTACTGAGCGCCTCGCTACCAACTTCGAGCTCGAGCCCTGGCAGGTGTTCGATACAGATGCGCCTGTAAACCTGTCGCGATTGATGGAGATCTACAGCGCTACAGACCGGCCCGACATAAAATTTCCGGAGTTTCACGGTCGCCACCTAAAGTTATCGCCTGGATCTGCCGATATGTTTAGTGAGCTCCAGCAGGCCGACATCCTGCTGCATCATCCGTTCGACAGCTACGCCACCGTGGAGCGTTTTATTGAGGCGGGGCAGGCTGACGAGCGCGTGGTCTCCGTAAAGCAGACCCTGTATCGCACGAGCGCGAACTCAACCATCTTTCGCGCACTCAAGGAGGCCGCACAAACCAAGGAAGCGACCGTGGTTGTGGAACTGATGGCTCGCTTCGATGAGGCGTCCAACATCCGCTGGGCGCGTGAGTTGGAAGAGGCCGGCGTCCAGGTCTTTCACGGAATCTTGGGACAGAAGACCCATTGCAAACTGGCCCTGCTGACTCGGCGCGAACCGGACGGCTCAGTGCGGTCTTATGCGCACCTCGGCACGGGGAACTATAACCCGGTGACCGCCCGCTTCTATACCGATATCAGTCTGCTTACCGCCAGACCTGAGATTACCGCGGCTGTACAGAACGTCTTTCGCTATCTCACGGCGGATTGGCCGGCTGACCCGCGCGTCTACAAGCCGCTTCTGGTCTCTCCCATCTCGCTTGCGGCGGACATGCTGGAGCTGATTGCCCGGGAGACGGAACATGCCAAGGAAGGCCGGCCCGCTCGGTTGATCGCCAAGATGAATGCGTTGCTGGATGGCAAGACGATCGACGCGCTCTATGCGGCATCGTGCGCAGGGGTTGAGGTGGACCTGATCATCCGCGGCATGTGCGCGCTACGGCCGGGCGTTCCCGGCTTGAGCGAACATATCCGGGTTCGCTCCATCATCGGGCGTTTTCTGGAGCACAGCCGCATCTTCTGGTTTGAAAACGGCGGCGAACCGGAGGTTTACGCCGGCAGCGCCGACTGGATGCCGCGCAACCTCTATGAGCGCTGCGAGGTCGTCTATCCCGTACGTACCCCAACCGCAGCACACCGGCTGCGCCATGAGATTCTCGAAAGCTATTTAAAGGATGAGGTAAAGAGCAGAGTCCTGCACGAAGATGGATCCTACCGCCGCCCCAAGGCTCAAACTGAAGGTGAACGCCTATCCGCTCAGGACTGGATGATACTTCAGTCCAAACAGCATGAGTTGCGGTCAGCACCTTTGGATGGCCGTTCTGCCTCGCCTTCCCCAGCCGCCTAGGAGAGTGTCATGAGTAACCGTCCGGCCACGAAAGAAGAGAGCGTGTAGGAGCAAGGCCAGCCTTGTTTCAAGGCTAGATGTTCACACGGCAACAAGGCGCGGGGACACAGCGCCAGTCATGCGCGAGGTCACTGCGGATATCGATCAGGAGGCCGCGCATACCCTGCTAAACTGGGGCTCTCGCAAGGCGTCATGCAATCACCGCCGCGCTCTCTTCAGAAGGAGACCTCACCATGGCACAGCACCCGATCAATGGCTCCAATGGCAATGCAAACGGCGCCGCCGTTCCCACCAGCCTACGTCTGAAAACCGGCTTGGCTGAGATGCTCAAAGGCGGCGTCATCATGGATGTGATGAGCGTGGAGCAGGCACGCATCTCCGAGGAGGCCGGTGCCGTGGCGGTCATGGCGCTGGAGCGTGTACCCGCCATGATCCGTGCCGAAGGCGGCGTTGCCCGCATGGCCAGCCCCAAACTCATCAAGGAAATTATGAGCGTGGCCACGATTCCCGTCATGGCCAAGGCGCGCATCGGCCATTTCGCCGAGGCTCAGGTGCTCGAATCTCTCGGCGTCGATTTCATCGACGAGAGCGAGGTTCTCACCCCCGCTGACGAGAAGTACCACATCGATAAGCATGCCTTCACCACGCCGTTTGTCTGTGGCGCACGCAACCTCGGCGAGGCGCTTCGCCGCATTGCCGAAGGTGCCGCGATGATTCGCACCAAAGGCGAGCCGGGCACAGGGGACGTTGTCCATGCCGTGCAGCACATGCGCCAGATCACAAGTGAAATTCGCCAGATTGCCGCGCTCGGCGATGAGGAGCTGTACAACGCCGCCAAGATCCATGGCGCTTCCTATGAGTTGATTCGCATGGTGGCGAAGACCGGCAAGCTGCCTGTGCCGAACTTCTCCGCTGGCGGCATCGCCACACCGGCCGACGCGTCGCTGATGATGCAACTCGGTGCCGAAACGGTCTTCGTCGGCTCGGGCATCTTCATGAAGGAACGCGCTACTCCGCTCGATGTCGATCTGTGGAGCACCACAGACGCTGAGATCGGCCTTTGCACCAAGGCCGACGTCGGCCAGCCGCGCAACCCCGAAGAGCGCGCAGAAGCCGTGTCTCGCGCCAAAGCCATCGTCCTTGCCGCAACCCACTTCGCCGACGCAAAAATCGTTGCCGAGGCGAGCGAGGCGGTGACCGGCGCGATGAAGGGTCTGGCCGCCGCGGCCATCGAGGAGCAGCACCTGATGCAAACCCGCGGCTGGTAGACGATTGCGGACCGAGTCGCAAAACTTTCAGTCGATTGGGACTGGCCGGTGATGCCCTCCCCTGTCAGTCCCACCATCGGTGTACTGGCGCTTCAGGGAGCCTTTGACGTCCATGCCAAGCGTCTCGCTGAACTCGGCGCAACGACCCGCCTCGTGCGTAAGCCAGAAGATCTCGATGGGCTCGACGGCCTTGTGATTCCGGGTGGGGAATCGACGGCCTTCCTCAAACATCTGGAACGCGCCGGCTTCTACGATCTGCTCGAAAGCTTTGTCCGCACCAAACCCGTCTTCGGTACCTGCGCCGGCTGCATCCTGCTGGCCCGCGAGGTGACCAACCCGCCCCAACGCAGCTTTGGTGTGCTCGATGCCGTTGTCGAGCGCAATGCCTACGGCCGGCAGAACGACTCCGCGATTCGTCTCGAAGAGACTGCCCTGCCCGGCGGCCCGCTCGAAGCGGTGTACATCCGTGCGCCTCGCCTGAGCCGCATCGGTCCAGAGGTGGAAGTTCTCGCGGTCCGCGATGGTGATCCCGTGCTCGTTCGCCAAGGGAATCTTCTTGCCGCAACCTTTCATCCAGAGTTGGGGGAGGACCGCCGCGTTCACCAATTCTTCCTCGATCTCGTCCGCGCCAGCACTACAAATGAAGTCTGAACAGGCAAAACGCGCGCCCACGTTCCTTCTGCAGACATCCCTTAAGTGCACAGGTTAACTGCATCTTGCTGACGGCAGCGTGAACGCGTGGCGCTCTGGCCGATGTCGTTCAGCGCTTACGCTATCGCTGAACCCGGCTTACCTTCCGCGCGGTGGAGAGACTCAGACTTTCTTCTCACCTAATAAGAATTCAGCCTTCTTTAGCTTCTACAGCGAGAGTCAGGAATTCTCCGCTTAGGCTCTCCCTCATACAATGGAGATATGGCGTTCGTGCAGCCTATTGCGTCCGGTCTTCGCTTCTGGCATCTGCCGGCCGACGCCTCGCGCCACGGCCCCGCGCTCGACGGACATCTTCTTCTCAACCTCTGGATCCTCCTCGGCCTGCTCATTCTTATGCACGCTTTGCTGCTAGGAGGGTTGTTGTTTCGTCGCCACGCCCCACGGCCTATCCACAAGCTGACCCTCGAGTACCTCCCTCTTCTTGCCCTCACCGTCTTGTTCACATGGCTTGGTTTGCGCGCCCAGCAGCTCTGGGCCGCGCAGCGCTATACCGGTGCCAACCCCGCCGCCATGCAGGTGGAGGTGACCGGGATGCAATTCATCTGGTACTTCCGCTACCCCGGTGATGACCGCGCCTTCGGCCACACAAGCCTCGCGCTGGTGGATGCTGCCGCAGGCAATCCGCTCGGCATCGATCCGCACGATGCCTATGGCAAGGATGACCTCGTGGGCGGCCAACTCGTGCTTCCGGCCGGCCGCGAGGTCGACCTTACCCTCCGTGCCCAGGATGTCATTCACGGGTTTGCGGTCCCGGAGATGCGCCTCAAGCAGAACGCCGTGCCCGGCAGCGAAATCCATATTCACTTCACCCCCGAACTTCCCGGCGACTACGCCATTTTTTGCACCCAGGTCTGCGGCCTTGGCCACTACCGCATGCATGCGGTGTTGCGCGTTCTTTCCCAACCGCAGTTTGAGCAGTGGCTTTCCCAACGCGAATTAGGGAGGGCAAAAGCAGCATCCGCCACCAACACGCTTCCCGCACCGGCCCTCAAACTCCTTCATCGTCATCCTGACCCTGAGCCTATCGAAGGGGAAGGAACTCTGTATTCTTCCGTGCGGCCGACCTCGCCTCCCCGTGCTCACCACGAAGTTTCAATTCATCCAAGCAACCTGGGAGCCGGCGAATGAAGCCCCGCGTCCGCACACTCGCGACGGGCACGGACGGCGGCCCAAAGCTGGGCGGAACTTTTTCTACCCACCACCGCACGGTGGGCATCGGCTATCTGCTCATCGCCTCGGTGGCACTCGTACTTGGCACGATCCTGTCGCTCATCATGCGCCTGCACCTCGCCTGGCCCGCCTGGCAACTACCCTTGCATGGTCCCATTTTGCCTGAGGAGTATCTTGCCCTGGTCACGATGCACGGCACGATGATGCTCTTCTTCGTCATGACCGTCGCGCCGCAGTCCGGCTTCGGCAATCTCATCCTTCCCGCGCAGATCGGGGCCGATCGCATGGCGTTTCCGCGCCTAAACGCCACGGGCATGTGGCTAACCGCGCTCGCGCTCGCCATCCTGCTCTCCGCCTTATTCGTTCCCGGCGGCTCGCCCATCTCCGGTTGGACAGCCTACCCTCCGCTTTCCACGACGGAACTCGCCGGCCCCGGTCAGGGTACCGGCCTGGACCTCTGGCTCGCCAGCCTTGCCGTCTTTGCGATCGCCTCCTCTATGAGCGCGGTCAACACGCTTACCACCGTCGTCAAACTCCGGTGCGAAGGTATGACTTGGCAGCGGCTTCCTCTTACGGTCTGGGCCTGGTTCGTCACGGCCCTTCTGGTTGTCCTCGCTTTTTCCGTCCTGCTCGCCGCACTACTGCTGCTCTTCTGCGATCGCCACCTGCACACTGGCTTCTTCGTCCCCGCACAGGATTTGGTGAACGGTGTCCTGCTACAGCACAAAGGGGATGGTTCTCCGCTGCTTTGGCTGCATCTCTTCTGGTTTTTCGGCCACCCGGAGGTGTACATCGCCATCCTTCCCGGCATGGGCCTGACCTCGATGGTGCTCGCCAATTTCTCCCGTCGACCCGTCTTTGCTTACCGCCTCATGATCGCCACCACTGTCCTTATCGGGCTGTTGGGCATCATCGTCTGGGGACACCACATGTTCGTCGCCGGCCTGAACCCCTTTGCCGGAACTGTTTTCAGTGCCGCCTCGCTGGCCATTGCCATCCCCTCGGCCGCCAAGGTCCTTAGCTGGCTGGCCACGGTCTGGCGGTCCCGCCCACGGCTTACCACGCCGATGCTCTTCGCGCTTGGCTTTGTCTCGCTGTTTGTTACTGGCGGGTTATCCGGGCCGATTTTAGCGCAGCCCATCCTCGACGAGTACCTTCACAACACCTTCTTCGTCGTCGCGCACTTCCACCTCATCATGGCGATGGCCGGCGTCTTCGGCCTGTTCTGCGCTACGTACTATTGGGCTCCGTTACTCTTCGGCCGCCGCCTCTCCGAGACGTGGGGCCGGGTCCACTTCGCCGGTACGCTGCTGTTCGCCTACTCGACCTTTCTTCCCATGCATCTCACAGGCCTCGCCAGCGAGCCGCGTCATTACGCGCAACTCAGCTCCGTCCCCGGGCCGGCTACCGACCTCCTCGCGTCGACACTTCCCTTGCAGCGCCACATCAGCGGCTCCGCTCTGTGTCTTGGCCTGGCGCAGCTGCCGTTTCTGCTGGCACTCCTGCAGGTGCTGCGCAAACCACGCGAGGAAGAAGCCAATCCGTGGAACGCCACGACGCTCGAGTGGGCCCCCGAGATGACGCTAAGCGCACAGAATGTGCCGACAAACCTCAAGGTTTATCGCATGCCTTGCTCCTATAGCCTTACGGATGAAACCTTTTCACCGCAGTGGAAGCCGGTACCCATCCCAGAGCACGACACACCCTCAAAACCGGAGTAAGCTGGAAAAGCACGTATCCCCCAAGCGCCCAAAGGCAAGCCATGCCGACGATCCTGACGCCCCCCGAGATCGACCGCCGCCACGGTAGCGGCACAGGTGAAGGTGACAACGGTTCCGGCCGTAAACCGCCCACCGACAAACGCACCGGCGGCAACGGTGACGGCGACAATTGGCATGAGCGCCCCCAGGGCCGACGCGGTCCCCGCGAACGTTTGGCCTCTGCCCGTGTGGGTCTGTTTTTCGCTCTCGGCGGCGATCTCATGTTCTTCGTCGCGCTGGTCAGCGTCTTCTTTGTGACGAAGGCAAACGGTCATTTCGACGCCTATGACCGGTATATCAACGAGTGGCTCCCGACCTCGATCCCCTCAGTATTATGGCTGAACACTGCCGTCCTGGTGGTTAGCTCGGTGACTGCCGAACTCGCCCGCCGCGCCATGTTCCACGAGCACCACGTCATGGACGAGTGGTTCGGCTTTGGCCGCCCCACCTCCAAACGGGCCATGATCTGGCTCTCGCTCACGCTGGCTCTGGGCTTGCTCTTCCTCGCCGGCCAGTGGCTTGCGTGGAATCAGTTGGCGATGCAGCATGTCTTCTTTCACTCCAACCCATCCAGCCACTTCTTCTATCTGATCACCTTCACCCACGCCGCTCACCTCTTTCTCGGTATCGGCGGCGTCATGTGGGCACTCTGGCTGCTGTACTACTCCAAGCAGATGGCCACGCGCCAGGTCGTTGTTGATTCCGCCGTCTGGTACTGGCACGTGATGGGCGTGCTGTGGGTCTTCCTCTTCGCCCTGCTCGAGTTTGCCCAATAATGCTCTGCGGCGTGCCAGGTTGCATCCTGAATCTCAAGGCCGTCCTGCGGGTTTTCTTGACCACCTTTCTACTGCTCCTTGTGACATCCCACCTGCATGCGCAGGGCTGCGCCCAATGCCTTGACAGCACCCGCGCCACTCCTCCACAGGTACAAGCGGCTTACCGTCACGCCATTCTGCTGCTGGCCGGTTTCGGTTCCAGCCTCTTTCTAGCCGGAACCCTCCTGCTGCGCAAAAATCGCTGACCCTCAAAACCCCGCAACTCACACCTAGAACCTGACCAGCGATACGTACGTCACAGTGCATTTGCTTTCATGGCTTCAGCACAATCTTCATCGAATTCGCTTGCGGATGTGCCGCAAGATCCACCGCGTCCGCTGCTTGCTCCAGCGAGAACCGGTGCGAGATCAGCTTTGTAAAATCCAGCTTTCCGCTCCGGTAACCCTCAAACACCAAGTCGATTCCCTCTCCCTGGATCGCCACCGAAGCCGAATATGACCCCATCAGGGTCTTCTCCTCCATACAAACAGCCGCGGGATCGAACGGGGCCGTGCCATGCTGCGTGCTGGCAAACAGCATCACGCGCCCACCCGGCCGGATTGCGTCCATCGCGGTCCCGATAAGCGCATCGGATCCTACCGCAACCAGCGCGACATCAGCGCCACGCCCTTCAGTCGCTGCCTTGCACGCCGCCACGACATCGCCTCGCGCATCGAGTGGGTGCGTCAAACCAAACTGCGCCGCGATCGCATGCCGCTCCGGATACATATCGCTCGTCAGCACAGTGGCCCCGGTCTGCCGCGCGAGTGCCGCCAGGATAATGCCGATGCTGCCCTGCCCGATCACCAGCACGGTCTCGTCCGGCTCGAGCGCGAGGAGCTTTACGGCCTTAAAGCAGGTATTTACCGGCTCGATAAAAGCGGCCTGCTCGAACGGGATGTCGTCCGGCACAGGGATCAGACCAGCCAGAGTCACGCCATCGCCGACAATCCAATCCATCACGCGAATGTATTCGGCAAATCCTCCGCCGGCCGCCGCTCCCAGTCCAGCTGTGGTTCCTACCTTTTTGTACTGTTCGCACTGCGCGAACGTCCCCTTGCGGCAGTAGAAACATCGGCCGCATGGGATGTGATGAAACGCCATCACACGATCGTCCACTGCAAACCCGCGCACACCTGCACCGATGGCGGCAATCGTTCCCGCCATCTCGTGGCCGAACACCCTGGGTGCGGCGTGTGACCCGGTGTGGATCTTCTTCAGGTCTGTCCCGCAGATTCCACACGTATCGATACGCACGAGCACCTCACCCGGCCCGATCTGCGGCAGAGGCAAAGTTTCGCTAAGGACTTGGTCAGGAGCGCGGTACACCGCCGCACACATGGTGCTGGGAAGCATGTCAGACATAATCGCTCTTCCAGTCTACCGAGCTTCGAGCGGCTTACGACCGGCTCACGAGCCACACACCCGCAACCAGCAGTCCACAGCCGATCAGCCGTCCCGGTGATGCCGCGTGCTGCTTCAAACCGAGGAATCCGAACTGGTCCAGTAATACCGAAACCACCAGCGAAGCCGTGATGCTGAGACTGGTGAAAACGCCCGACCCTAAGCGCTGCACCAAGGTCAATCCGGCGAGGGTCGAGAAGATACTAAGCAAGCCACCCGTCCACGCCCACCAGCTCACGGAGCCTGCCCTGCCCATCGGCAGCGGACTGCGGGTGAACGCCTGAACGGTCAGCATGCCGATGAGCCCTGTCACGTACACGACGATGCCCGCCCACACCGGAGCCTGCAGTTGCTTGTTCAACTGACCACTCGTTGCCGATTGAAGTGGGTTCGCCGCACCCGCCAGAATCGCTATCAGAACTGCAAAGAATGCCAAGCCCTCACCTCACAGCACTTGTGACGCTTCCGTTACGCCGATTGGTCAAGGATCTCTCGGAGCCGCACCCACAATGCGCCAAGTGCACGGTTGCTTTCGCGTCCCAGCTTTGCCGCAGGCCGCCAGTGATGCGGTCGCAACGCCGTATGTAGCGTAAACGCTGCTGTCCGGAACTGCCCGTGCTTGCCCTCAAACCGCGACAACGACGCCAGCTCGAAGTCATGCGCATCCGAGATGCCCTTCACCGCCCGAAACGGCAGTCCGTGTGCCCGTGCCAGCCTCGCGACGGTCGCGGCCTCCATATCGACCATGGCGGCGCTGTAAGCGGCGGCGAGGCGAGCCTTCTCCCCTACACTCGCGATCGATGCCGTCGTCGTCAGCACTATGTGGGTCGCCCTGTGCTCGGCAGTGAACCGCTCACCCGTGCGCGCATCAATTACCACCCCCGCCTCGGCCACTGTGCCCGCGCGCAACTCCGAGATGCAGGAGCCGGCCAAACCCGCGGAGATCACCACTTCCAGCGGGCCGCTTGCGAGCGCAGCCTCGAACGCGAGGGACGCTCGAACCGAGCCCATGCCGGCGGTCACCACGACTGCGGAACCGAAACGGTGCCGGTGTATACCGCGCTCCAGCAGGTCCCCATCCGGGGGGACACCACTCACCAGACCACGCACCTCACGGGGTAAGGCAGCGATGATCGCGAGGCGCGGTGCGGCGTTCATGCGGCTTGGGGCGGCGGCGGCGCGTAGCCGTTGGCAAGAAACCAGTGACACGCCTCCCGCAGCGCGTCATCTACGGCAAGCACCTGGAAGCCCAGCTCCCGCTCCGCTTTGGCGGAGCTCGCAAACATCAGCTTTTTACCCATGCGCACAGCCTCCACGGTAGCGCGCGGCTCCTTGCCCCGCAGCTTCCCTGTGATCGTCTCGTCGAAGAACGCAAACGCCATAGCCACCGCATGCGGCACCTTCATCCTGGGCGAAGGCAGCCCCGTGAAGCCGGCAAGCCTATCGAGAATCTGCTTGAGCGTGAGATTTTCGCCGCCCAGGATGTATCGCTCTCCCGGCGTACCTACCTCCAACGCCCGAAGGTGCATGCGCGCAATCTCGCGCACGTCGACCAAATTCAGCCCGGTCTCGACATAGGCTGGGAAGTTGCGATTCAGGAAGTCAATGACGATACGGCCGGTCGGCGTCGGCTTCGCATCAAGTGCGCCAATCGGAGTCGTCGGATTGAGAATGATGACATGCTGCCCGGAACGGGCTGCCTCGATGGCTACCTGTTCGGCCATCCACTTCGACCGCTTGTAGTGCCCAATCATGTCCGCTTCGTTGACAGGCGAGGTTTCATCCGCAACCGTGCCATCGTGGCGAAAGCCCATGGTCGCTACACTGGAGGTGTACACCACCCGCGGAACTCCGGCTTCGCGTGCGAGCAGCAGCAGCCTCCGCGTGCCCTCGACGTTGGCCTTGTACATCTCCGCTGGATCCGGTACCCACAGCCGGTAGTCCGCGGCCACATGCAGGAGGGCATCGCAGCCTTGTAGCGCTGAGGCCAGACTCTCCGGCGCGCGTAGGTCCCCTGTGACCAGATCCGCAGAAGGAGGAAGGTATTTGCGATGGGAGGTGGGCCGCACGAGCAGCCGAAGCTCTGCGCCCGCCTCCGCCGCCAGCCGTGCCACATGCGCGCCTACGAAGCCAGTTGCGCCGGTAAGGAAGAGCCTCATGCGCCAAGCCACTCGACTCGCAGGAGCCCGCTTCGTTCCAACTCCAGGAAGTCTCGATCGCCAGTGACAACCGCAGCATCGTATGTGAGAGCTACTCTGGCGCAGAAGCAATCAGCATACGAAATTCTATGTCTCGCCTTCAGTCGCGCAGCCTGCAGCACATCTCCGTGAGATACAGGTACGATCCGCACTGGTAGCTGGATGACGCTCTGCAGTGCGGCATCCGCCTCTGCTTCGCCGTTTTGTTTTGCGACGAGATAGAAAACTTCGCCTAGGTTGATCTCACTCATGAAGAGTAGCGCTTGATCGTGTACCGCCCGCGCCATCAAGGCTTCAAATCGAGGCAGAAAAGCCCCTCGCAGCGCGATTTCAAGAAAAGGCCAGGAGTCCAACACGTACGCATCAGTTCTGCGGGAAGGGTCCGAAGTCAAGCTCATCGTCCGCCAACTCCCACTCACGCTCTGCATGAAGCAACTCGGCCGGGGTAGCCGTTCCGGACGCATAAAGCCGATCTAACTCACGGCTGGCACACTCCTTACGTGCCGAGGCAGCAGCCTCCCACTCAGCAGTGCGCCGGTCGGCAACACTGTGCCGCAAGGAATGAAGAAGCTCTATCACCTTCGGCAGATCAGGCTTGGGTGTCTGGGCAAACTCAAGCAACACATGAGCAGGCGAAGACGACACTACACGCAACTCGCTTCCCTCATGCAGGTTCAGATCAGCCTGAAGCTGCTTGGGAACGTCGAGTCTACCGTCATGAAATGTCAGCACAGCTTGCGTGGCCATGTCGCCTCCATGCTTAGTCTAACGTTTCCGGCGCAATTTGGATGTCTTTTTCCCCGGCCGCCTTCTTCTCCCAATACTTTTTGACCCAGGCCTCAAAGGTCTTACCGGCGGCCGTATCGCGGCCGGAGAATTTCAGCGCAGCGATCTCGGTATAGGGAATGGTGATTCGCTCGATCGGGGTGCCGGCCGGTGATCCTTTGGGTGGCTGCGGCATAAGGCGCGCGGCCGAGGTCTCCAGCGTCGGGCCGGCCTTGCGATCATAAAGATAGCCCTCGACGATCGTGCCATCCTTGCGCGTCAGCGTCACATCGCCGCGATAGTCAAAGGCTTTTTCCAGTGCCTCTCGCACCTCAGCATCGCTGGCAAGCTCCGGGATCCAGCCCTCCAAATTTTCGCGCTCCCGCCCGGCTGCATGTTCGAGCTCATCCGGGCTCGCATGCTGCAACTGCTCCACCTTCAGGTGCTCCTGGTCGATCGTCGCCATGGTCAGTCTCCCGCTACACCGGTCAGCTTGTTATCCACGGAAGTCGTAACCACCACCGGTGTCGGCTTGCTTGCGTGGCCGCTCGCAATCTGCACCAGCGGGAAGTGTCCTTCCGGCTTCCAGTCATTCAGCAACTTGTCGGCACCCTCATCCTCATAAGAGGAGAAGAAGCCCTTAGCCGTTTGCAACAGACCCTTGAGCGACCCGAAGGTGTAGTTCACACCCGAAGCTTCATAGCCGGAGTGCACCATGCAATTTGCGCAGCGGGGATTGCCGCTCTCCGTACCGTAATTCGACCACTCCACCTCATCCATCAGCTCCTGGAAGGTATCGGCGTAGCCGTCCTGCAACAAATAACAGGGCTTCTGCCAGCCGAAGATGGAGTACGTCGGCATGCCCCACGGCGTGCAGCGCAGCTCCTTGTGCCCCATCAGAAACTCCATGAACATGGGCGAAGCATTGAACTGCCACTCTTTCTTTCGGTTCGACAGAATGGCACGGAATAGCTTCCGGCTCTTCGCGCGGCCTAGAAAGTGGTTCTGGTCCGGCGCTTTATCGTAGGTATAGCCCGGCGAGACCATCATGGAATCGACCCCGGCCTCCATCAACTCATCAAAATGCGCGCGCACGGAATTCGGGTCGGCACCGTCGAACAGCGTGGTGTTTGTAGTTACACGAAAACCGGCAGCTACGGCCGCACGAACCCCTTCCATGGCGATATCGTGGCCGCCTTCGCGGCAGACGGAGAAATCGTGGTGCTCCTTCTGCCCGTCCACATGCACAGAAAAACTCAGATACTTGGAGGGCTTAAAGAGGTGAAGCTTCTCTTTTAGAAGTAGCGCGTTTGTGCACAGATAGATGTACTTCTTGCGCTCCACCAGGCCGGCAACAATCTCGGGCATCTGCGGATGCAGAAGCGGCTCGCCACCGGGGATGGAGACCATCGGCGTCCCGCACTCCTCTACGGCCTTGAAGCACTGCTCCGGCGTCAACTCCGCCTTCAGGATGTGAGCCGGGTACTGGATCTTGCCACAGCCGGCGCACGCCAGGTTACAGCGAAACAGCGGCTCCAACATCAGGACGAGCGGATAGCGCTTTCGGCCTTTGAATCGCTGCTTCAGCACATAGCCGGCGACAGTCAACGCTTGCATTACGGGAACAGCCATGCTTTGGAACTCCTTTGCCTGCGGTGGCCACGACTATGCCGCCGGCTTCCTCATGTGAGATGAAGCTGCGAGCGTCTCCGCTTCGGCGTTTTCGCGCTCCATCGCCTTGCGGTACGTCGTCAGGGCGAGAAGCGGAAAGTATTGCTTGTATAAATGATAGCCAAGGTAGAAGACGCGCGGGAAACCGGTGCCGGTGTAGTAGCTTTCGCCGTTACGGCCCGGCATCAACTCATCCCAGCTACCGTCCTCGTGCTGCCGCTCGGTGAGCCAGCGTACCCCTTTGGCTACGGAATCAGAGCGCGTGTCATTAGCGGCCAGCAGTCCCAGCAGTGCCCAGGCCGTCTGTGAGGGTGTTGAAGGCCCAACCCCGCGCTGCAGCGAATCGTCATAGGTGCCACAGGTCTCGCCCCAGCCGCCGTCGGCATTCTGCACCATGCGAATCCACTCGGCGGCCTGCTGTACGGCGGGCTCCAGATGCGAATAATCCATTGCCTGTAGGCCGCGCAACACCAGAAACGTGCCGTACAGATAGTTCACGCCCCAGCGGCCAAACCATGAACCATCCGGCTCCTGCTCTTTCAGGATGAACTGGATCGCCCGCTCCACGGCCCGGTCGCGCCGCGTGTAGCCGTAAGCCGCCAGCATCTCGAGGATCCGGCCCGTGATGTCGACCGTCGGCGGATCGAGCATCGCATTGTGATCGGCAAAGGGGATGTACTGGAAGATGCTCTTGGTGTTGTCCTTATCAAACGCCGCCCAGCCGCCCTCCTTGCACTGCATCGCGAGCACCCACTTGATGGCGCGCTGCTCGACCTCATGCTGATAGCGCTCGCGGGGGTTCTGGACCGCCTTCAAGGCCAGCAAAACCTCCCCGGTATCATCGACGTCCGGGTTGAACTCGTTGTTGTACTGGAAGTACCATCCGCCCGGCTCGACGTTGCGCACCTTCTCCGCCCAGTCCCCTTTATGGCGGACCTCCTTGGAGAGCAGCCAATCCGCCGCCTTCAGCAGGCGAGGGTCCGTCTTCGATACACCGGCATCACCCAGGGTCGAGAGCACCTGCGCCGTGTCCCATACCGGCGAAAAGCACGGCACCATGCGAAATGTGGGCGTGGGGTAATCGGGTGTGCCCTCCGGCTGGTCGATACCCAGCTTCTCGAATTCATCCATGGCGCGGATGAACTGCGGATCGTCCTGCGAGTAGCCCAAATAGCGCAGAGCCACGATGGAGTTCAGCATGGCCGGATAAATGGCACCCAGACCATCGGAGCGCTCGAAGTGCTCCAGCATCCATCTTTCGGCATGCTTGAGGGCCTTCTTGCGCAAAGGCCGAATGTGCACCCGCTCCGCCCAGTGCGTCACCCGATCCCAGAAGAGAAAGAAGTTTCGCCAAGAGAATACCTTCTTCTCCCAACGCAGATGAAGATTTGCATTCTCACGACCACCGACGAAAAGCTCGTCGATGCCCTGCTCCGGGGCCAGCTTCTTGAACGGTTTCTTGGCATAGATGATCGACAGGGGCACGAGAATGCCGCGCGACCACGAACTAATCTCGTAGATGTTGAAATAGAACCAGTTTGGAAACAGCACGATCTCCGGGGGAATTGCCGGCACCGCATCGTAGTCGTACTGGCCGAGCGCGCAGAGGTAAATCTTCGTGAAGGTGTTGCACTCGACGACGCCACCGAGCGAAAGCACGTTTTCCCGCGCCCGCACCATCACCGCGTCGTCGGCCTTCCAGCCCATCAGCTTCAAAGCCAGATAGCACTTCACCCCGTAGCTGACGTTGGAGGCACCGCCGGGGTACAGGCTCCAGCCGCCGTCCGCGTTCTGATGCCGCAGGATCTCATTGGCACAACGGTGCATGCGGCCCGCATTGCCCGTACCTAGCAGGGTATGCATAAAGATGTAGTCGGCCTCGAGCATGGAATCGGCTTCGAGTTCGCCACACCAGTAGCCCTGTTCGTGCTGCTCGCCCAGCATCCAGGCGACTGAGGAATCGATGGCCTTCTTAACCTGATCCATCCCAAGATCGAGGCGTCCAAACCGGGGCTGCTTCGTTCCTTGCGGGTTCTTGCCTGATGTACTCATGCACTCTCGTGTTGTGACGGGTAAAACACCGGATACCGGCGAAAGTTTACCGTGCAGCCTGAACCGGCGGCGCGGAAGCGATGGCCTGCACGATCTCTGGCGGCAGCCCAAAACGCACGTTTTCAGGCATAACCTCAACCTCATCGACCGAGCCGAACCCTCGGCTTTGCAGAAAGGTCACCACCTGTTGCACCAGAATCTCGGGAGCCGATGCGCCGGCGGTGATGGCAACCGTATTCACCGACTGCAGCCAGGCAGGCTGAATATCTTCCGCCTTGTCAATCAGATAAGAACCCGTGCCAAGGTTCTGAGAGACCTCCACCAGGCGATTGGAATTGGAACTGTTCCGCGAGCCGACCACCAGCACTAGATCAGCCCCGTGTGCCACATTCTTGACCGCCGTCTGGCGATTTTCAGTGGCGTAGCAAATATCCTGCGCGTGCGGTCCGGCGATATTGGGAAAACGCTTCTTAAGCGCCTCGATCATCGTTCCCGCCTCATCCAGCGAGAGCGTGGTCTGCGTCAAGTAGGCCACCTTATCGGGATCGGGAACATTGAGAGCTTGGACCTCCTCCGGCGTGGACACCACCTGGGTCACGTCCGGTGCCTCGCCCTGCGTACCCTCAACCTCTTCGTGGTCGCGATGGCCGACAAGGATCAACGAGTAGCCTTGCCGGGCAAACTTGATTGCCTCAACGTGCACCTTCGTCACCAACGGGCAGGTCGCGTCGATCACCTTGAGCCCACGCTCCTTGGCACGCTCCCGCACGGCGGGCGAAACGCCATGCGCCGAATAGATGACGCGGGCACCTTCCGGAACCTCGTCCAACTCGTTCACAAAGATTGCGCCTTTTTGCGCTAAGTCGTTCACAACATACGAGTTGTGTACGATCTCCTTGCGCACATAAATAGGGGCACCGAAGGTGTCCAAAGCAATCCGAACGATGTCGATCGCACGCACCACACCGGCGCAGAAACCCCTGGGTTTGAGCAGCAACACGCGTTTTGTAGCTTGTGTGGAACCGGCGTTCGGTTGCACATTGACGGGGTCGAGAGTGGTGGTCGTCACAAACCTTAGTATACCCCCGAACCCCTGCCGAAACATGCTGTTTCGGCCTGAGGGAGCCCGGGTACCAAGCCACTGCTTGGGCAACCCTGGATGCCCTCCGGAGACCCTCCAGGGTCCGTCTCCGGGCTAGATGCGACCCGTGCATCCCCCATGGGCGCAATCGCAGCCCAGGGTTGTGGATCCCCTCGAGTCCTCGCAAACCTGCGAGCAGTACTTGCCTTCCGTCACGGTACAGCTACAGTTTCGGGTGTGCACACTTCTTCGCTTCAGCCATCGAAAAGCTCCTTGTACGTCTGCTTGTATAAGGCGGATCGCCGGGCCATTGTTGCCCCGCCTTATCGGCTTAGCGGCTCGCTTCCATCATCTGGCGGGCGTGCACACGCGAGGCCTCGGTCAGGCTTGCGCCTGAAAGCATGCGTGCAATCTCCTCAATGCGTTCCGGATCTGCCATGGTCCGAACGCCGGTCCGCGTACGGCCCGCGCGTTCGCTCTTCTCGATGAGCAGATGGCTATCTGCGAACGCCGCAATCTGGGGCAGATGCGTAATACAAAGCACCTGCTGCGTGCGGGAGAGCGCCTTCAGCTTTCCCCCTACCGCCTCTGCGGCCCGGCCCCCAATCCCAATATCGATCTCATCGAAGACCAGCGTGCGCGGCAGCACCGCACCCCGCTTTCTTGACAGCTTGGCTGCCTGTTCTTCAACCGCCACTTTAAGGGCTAGCATTACCCGCGACATCTCTCCACCCGAGGCGATCTCCGTCAGCGGCTTCATCGGCTCGCCCGGGTTGGTCGCAATCCGGCACTCGATCTCATCCCACCCCGCAGCAGTCCAGTGCGTGGCGTCTTCATCGGCTCCGACCTCAATGGCAAACCGTGCCCGCATGGCAAGCTCGTTGATCCCGCGTTCGGCGATTTTGGCAAGCCTCTCCGCCGCCGCCTTCCGCTGGGCGGTTAGAGCGCTTGCGACCTCACGATAGGCATTCGCGGCACCGTCCACGGCAGCTTGCAACTCCGCGGCGCGGGCATCCCGGTTTTGAAAGTCGTTCAGCTTAGCGGCCGCAACATCTCCAAAGGCGATCACCTCCGTAAGGCTCGGGCCGTACTTCCGCTTCAGACGATCCAGCACCGCTAGACGGTCTTCAATCTCCGCCAGCCGCTCCGGAGAGGCGGTTGCGCGATCGGCGAAATCCCGCAGGGTCGCCGCGACATCCTCCACCGCCGCCTGCGCGCTGCGCAACTGCGCGCTCGCCTCCGCAAAGCTTGCCTGGAAGCGAGCCAGGTCTTCCACATGCCGCAGCGCACCGCCGAGCCGGCTTTCGGCTGAGATCTCCGCTTCGTAGAGGAGATCGAGCGCCGCGTTCGCTCCCGAGAACAGGCGTTCCGCATTGGCAAGTAGACGCTTTTCGCCCTCCAGCCGTGTGTCTTCTTCGGCGTCGGCAATAGCTGCCGCCTCAATCTCCCGTGCTTGAAAGCTCCAGAGATCCACCTGTCGCAGACGGTCACTTTCCTCACTCTGCATCGCGGCCAACTCCTCGCGCAGGGCACGCCAGCGTCCGAAAGCAACGGCTACAGGCTCCGTGCCGATCTGCGCGGAGCGATCCAGGAGCAAGCGCTGCTGCGCGGTGTCGAAGGCCATGGTGGTTTCAGACTGGGCATGCACCAGCGCCAGCTCCGGGGCCAACTGTCGCAGGGCACCCACGGTCGCGGGTTGATTGTTGATAAAGACGCGGCCTTTTCCCGTGGCACCGATCTCACGCCGCAGCACGACACCCTCCTCGGCAACATCGAGGCCGTTCTCCCCGAGAACAGCTGCCGCCCCCGGGGTCGACTCGAAGACGCAACTCAGCACGGCCTTCTCCGACCCATGCCGCACCAGGTCGCTTGAAGCCTTGCCGCCGAGCAGCAGCACCAGCGCATCGATCAGGATCGACTTGCCCGCACCGGTCTCGCCGGTGAGCAGGTTGAGCCCCGGCCCGAACTCGGCCACTGTCCGGTCGATCACCGCGAAATTTTCAGCTCTCAGTTCGAGCAGCATTCAGACTCAACGGACCTCAACCTTCGCCACGGCTTCGCCTCGCCAGCGTAGCACGATGACCGCTTAGAACCCGTCATCTAGCTTGATGCTCGAAGGGAGCGCAGGGCTCTGTGGGCAGTACACTGTGGGCAGCGTATGACTGTTTCCTTTTCCGCCCTGGGCCACACGGCTCTGCACCTTCCAGCTTTCTGGCTACAGGATGCCGCCGCGCTCCCCGCGGCCGCGTCCCCCGTCCCCGCCCATTCAAGCGCTCTCGGCGACATGCTGCACAACAGCGGTCCTGTGGCGCTCACGGTACTTGCCTTACTGCTCGTGACCAGCATCTTCTCCTGGGCGATCATGATCTCGAAATGGCGCTCCTTCAGCGCCGCCGATGCACAAAACCAGAAATTTGTGCGCGCCTTTCGCAAGTCCGGCCGGCTGAGCGAGATCGCCGCCGTAACCGAGCAGTTCCGGCCCAGCCCGCTGGTTTCCGTCTTTAACGAGATTCACGACGAGTACCAGCGCCAGGCCGGTGGACGTGGTACACCGCCGAACCCACAGGCCCTCGAACGAGCCGCACAGACCGCCGCCAGCGAGTCGCTCACGTCCATGGAACACCGGCTTACCTGGCTGGCCACCATCGCGCAGATCGCTCCGTTCATCGGCCTATTCGGCACGGTCATGGGCATCATCGACGCCTTTCACGGCCTCGGCACGGCTGGCGCGGCTACGTTGCGGGCCGTCGCCCCGGGTATCAGCGAGGCGCTGATCACCACGGCCGCCGGCCTGGTCGTCGCGATCCCTGCGGTCGTCGGCTACAACCAGCTCACAGGGCAGCTTCGCGATTTTGCCGCCCGCATGGATGACTTCGGCCGCGAGCTTCTAAACGCAATTGAAAACGCCGCGCTGGTACCTCCGTCCCCTCAAACGCCTCCCGCTCCCCCAGCGTTTGAAGAGGCCCGCCGGAGGTCGTTTTAAGCCATGGCCTTCACGACCGCCCGCGGACGCACCCAAAGCTCGCTAGAAGGCATCAACATCACCCCGCTCGTCGATGTCGTACTCGTCCTGCTGCTCATCTTCATGGTCACCGCGCCGGTGTTGCAGAGCGGCGTCGAAGTGGCCGTGCCCCAGACCCGCACGGTCAATCAGCTCACGGAACAACACCGTGTGGTGACGCTGGATAAGGAGCAGAACGTATTTCTGGACGACAAGCCGGCGAACGTCCACGATCTGCCGGAGCTGCTTTCCCACGGCAATGAGGCCAAGCAGACTGTCTATGTGCGGGCCGACAGTCGCGTTCCCTTTGGTGCCTTCGCCACCGTGATGGACGCCATCAAGCAGGCCGGCATCGCGAATATCAGCATCGTTACCCAACCGTTGAAGTAGCTATGGATGCCACCATGACGCGTCATCTCGACCGCAGGCGCAGCCGCAGTGGAGAGACCCTTGTATCCGTTCGTAGCGCCACAGATGTCGGTGCAAGAGGCGAGAACAAAATACAGGGGTCTCTCCACTCCGCGGGACGATAAAGCCGTCCCGCTCCGGTCGAAATGACACAGTAGAGACAACTTACCTAGATGAATCCTGCAAAATCCATACGCGCGGACGATCCTTACGCCCCTGACCGCCTCGGCGGCGGGATGGCCGGCGCTGTCGGGCTGCATCTACTAATCGCAGCGGGCCTGATCGCCGCAGCATATTTTGGCCAGCACTCCTCGGATCGCTGGGGGGAAAACCAATCGTCCGTAGGTGCGATCCAGGCGTCGATGGTGTCGGCGATTCCGCTACCCTCGCATGCCAAGCCGGTCGAGAAACAGGTGCTCGCCTCCGAGAACGAGAATCAGGCACCGCTGCCGCCGCCCAGGGAGGCCACGCAGCCCCCGCCTCGGTCCACCGATGTGCTGATCAAGGCCAAACCGCCGGCTCCGGCCAAACCCGCAGCCTCACACACGGAGGCTCCGGCCAAGCCGCAGCCGCGCAGCACACCCAGCGACACTCCGCCCATCAAGCACCCACAGCCGGCACCGCCGACCCCCAAAGCGGAGACCGGCGAGACCACGGCAACCCAGCTGCCGGAAGCCATCTCGCAATTGAAGAACGGCACCGCCACCGCCACCGTACAGGACCGCGCCTTCGGGTCGCGTTATGCCTACTACCTGCGTCTTGTGAGCCAAAAGGTTTCGCAGAACTGGGTGGCCAGTGAAGCCGATGGCCGTGTCTCGCAGGGTAAACGCGTGACGCTGCTGTTCGATATCGATCGGGACGGCAACCCATTGAACGTTCGGGTAGAAAACCGTAGCGGCTCACCCTCTCTCGATCAGTCCGCGCTGCATGCGGTGCAACGGGTGGACGGCTTCGGCCCACTTCCCTCGGGGAATCAGATCACCATCGAGTTCGCCTTCGACTACCGTGCGCCATAAGAGCTCCAAAGGAGAGCTAGGCTTTCGTGCTGCTGGAAGCACGCGACCCTTTTAGAAATTGTTTGCTGTAGTCGCTCGACTGCTATTTTCATTACGTGGAGCCGTCACCCATGACGAACGTGCAGCTCTATGTATCGATCGGAGTTACGACAGTACTGATCCGGGCGGGCCTGTTGGTGAACTGGTCGGCAACAAAAGAACTGGCAGCACGGTTTTCTGTTTTTGAAGCGACATGCGACCGTTTTACCACCTGGCTGGGAAACTGGAAGGCAGAGTTGATGCGCTTAAAAAGCAGCGCTGATCAGGCGACGGCGTGTGATGTGGATCTTCCATTGTGAGCGCTATACAGATCTGAGAAACGGATCCGGAAAACGGATTTAGGAAGTAGCGTATCTGCCCAGGTTCACTCTCCCCCTCGCCTCCGGTCGCTTACTACCGCTAGAGTGGTGACCATGGCCGTTGCTTTCACGCCTTTTCGTTCGACCGCCTTCCGGCGCTGCCTCGTACGTATTGCTTGTCTCGGATCGCTGATTTTTCCCTGTCTTCACGCAAAGGCGCAGGATCCCTTCCACCTCGAGACCAGCACCGGCGCTGAGCGCCTTCGCCTTGCCGCAGCCAATTTTCAATCCGCCGACGCCTCCGCGGCCGAGCTGACCCACGCCTTCGATACCACGCTCTCTGCCGATCTTGCCAACGCCGGCATCTTTGACATGGTTTCGAAGAGCATGGAGCCCCAGGCGACACCGGGCGCGCAAAACCAGATCAACCTCGGCCAGTGGTCGGCCGCTCCTTCCAGTGCCGCGATGGTCGCCTTCGGCAGTCTCGGTGTCTCCGCCAGCCAAGTCCACGTCAGCGGCATTCTGGACGATACCCACAACGCCCAATTCCCGCAGGTCTTCAGCAAGCAATATGCCGACACGGCCGACGTCAACGGCGCGCGCCAGACTGCGCACAAGTTCGCCGACGACATCATCACGTGGCTGGGCGGCGGCATTCAGGGCATCGCCGAAACCAAAATCTACTATGTCCACTTCACCGGTGACGGCAACAAGGAGATTTGGGCGATGGACTATGACGGTCAGAACCAGCATGCCGTCACCCATCTCGGTCAGATTGCCCTTTCCCCGCGCGTGTCCCCTGACAACTCACGCATTGCCTTCAGCGCCCTGGGCAAGGATGGCTTCCAGATCCGGATGTATTCCCTGCTCTTGAATCGTCCTGTGGCCTTTAGCGCAGTGGGCAGTACAAATATCTCCCCGGCCTGGGCCCCTAACGGCCAGCAGCTCGCCTTCTCCTCCTCGCGCACGGGCGACCCGGAGATCTGGGTTTCAGATGTCGGTGGTTCCAGTGCCCACAAGATCACCAGCTTCAAAGGCCCGGACGTCTCCCCGACCTGGAATCCCAAAACAGGTGCCCAGATTGCCTGGATCAGCGGCCGTAGCGGCCTGCCGCAGCTCTACATCATGGATGCGGATGGCTCGGGCGTGCAGGCCATGACCGACGGCGGCTATGCCACCTCACCTTCCTGGTCGCCCAACGGCCAGTTCATCGCCTACGCCTGGAATCGCAAGTACGGTCCCGGTGCTCCCGGCGGGCAGGATATTTATGTGATGGAGGTTGCCAGCAAACGCTGGATTCAGCTCACGCACGATATCGGCCGCTGCGATTTCCCCTCCTGGTCACCGGATGGCCGCCACATCGTCTTTGCCAATGCCAGCGGCGCGCGCAACTCGCACCTGATCAGCATGCTTGCCGACGGCACGCAACGTCAGGACCTCACGACGGGCGGCTCCGATATGCCGAACTGGAGCTCCCGCTAGGCACTACACCACAATGTGGCGTAATGAAGCCTCATGAGCGGCTTACACTAATGCAGGTACCGGTATGTCCATAGCTCTTTCGCTGCACGCCGGAGAAAGAAGACGATGATCTCACGGAATTCACAGGTTTCTCGGATGTCACGACCAGCTTCCCTCTTGTCCAAAGCACTTCTGCCCCTGAGCCTGGGGCTCCTGACGGTTGCGGGCTGCCACAAGAAGACTGCGCCAGTACCGGCCAATGCGCTGCCTCCCGCTGCTACCAGCCCGGCTCCGACGGCGACACTCACGGCTGATCCTACGGCGATCGATCTTGGTCAGTCTGTGATCCTGAACTGGCGAACGACCAATGCGACGGCCGTCAGCATCGACGGCGTGGGCGATGTAGCCGTCAATGGCACGCAAACCGTCTCTCCCGCCAACTCAACCAACTTTCACCTGGTCGCCAAGGGGGATGGTGGCACCACCGACGCCAGTGTGCGCGTCACGGTGCGTGTGCCCCAGGTGCCCGCCGGCAACACGGCTGACGCGGATGCCGGCTCCGATGCCGCCTTCCACGCCAACGTGAAGGACATCTTCTTCGGCTATGACACCTATGAGATCGCACCCGACGCCCAGGCCAGTGTCGCTACCAGTGCCCAATATCTCCAAGCCCATCCGAACCTCCGTGTGCTGATTGCCGGCTACTGCGACGACCGCGGTTCGGCCGAGTACAACATCACGCTCGGTGAGAACCGCGCCAACGCCGCCAAGGAGGCCTTGGTCAGCGCCGGCGTGGGTGCCGACCGCATCCGGGTCGTCAGCTACGGCAAGGAGCGGCAGTTCTGCACCGAGGAGGCCGAAAGCTGCTGGGGGCAAAATCGGCGCGGCCAATTCTCGCTTGACCGCTAACCCGCACGCTTAGGCTCATTCTCAAGCCACGGTGCAAGTTGCACACGCACCGCGTCGGATCCTCAGCCTTCTCGCTGCGGCGTTCGGCGCGGTGTATTACCACTGACGCCAGGAGTTCTCAGGCATGAAGCTCGTCCGTAGTTGCCGCCATTTCGCCCCTGTTCTCACCGTCTTCCTTCTGCTGAGCGCTCGCCCCGCCCTCGCCGTCAGCAAGGAGATGGTGCAGCTGCAGACCCAGGTGCAGGAATTGATTGACAATGTCGCGCGCCTGCAGCAGTCGAACGACCAGCAGGCCGGTGTGCTCAAAGACCTCGTGCAGCAAACGGTCGATTCGGTCAACAAGATGTCAGTCGCAGTGAACGTCATGCAGCTCAAGTTGCAGAATCAGGCTGACGCTCAGGCTGCAAATAAGGACCAGCTCTCCGGCCAGGTGCAATCGTTGAACGATTCGCTCGATGAGATGAAGGCGCGCATGCAGCGGATGGAAAAATCCCTAGCTGACCTGCAAAACCAGGCCCAATCCACGAACGCCGCGCTGGGCAATCTTCCCGGTACGGGTGGGGCTGCCCCGAGCAGCGGCTCCCGGTCGGCTCCCCCGCCCAGCGCAGCGGCACCCGCAAACGTCCCGGCCGGAAGCCCGGCTGCGCCCACAACGGACAACACCGCTCCGCCTGCCCCTGCAGGTCCCACGGCGAACGGTCCGTCTGCGAGCGACTTGTACCGAGCGGCCTACGGCGACTACATGTCCGGCAAATACCCGCTTGCCTCCTCGGAGTTCAACGATTTGATCAAGGCTTACCCGGACGATAACCTCGCGGGAAACGCGTATTTTTACCTGGGTGAGATCAGCAACCGCTCCGCCAAGCCCAGTGCCGCGGTGAAGGACTACGACCAGGTGCTGGAGCGCTACCCGGATAATGCCAAGATCCCGGCGGCCCACCTCCACAAGGGCGAGGCGCTCATTGCCCTCAAGCAGACCGAAGCCGGCCAACGGGAGTTGCGCGCCCTCGTGCAGCGCTTCCCCAATTCACCCGAAGCTGCCCAGGCAAAGGCCAGGCTAAATACATCAGGCGGCACAGCGCGGAGCCGTGGACGGCTCGACTAAACAATTTGCCTACCGATCTACCTTGTACTGCATGGGGAGTACAGCAGTCTAATTCCGTACATCGCCAAACGCCTTCTCTACAGCCTCACGCTCCTCAGCCGTGAGCCGCAACCGCGGCAGCCGTGGTGATCCGCCGAAATAGGCATTCCAGTCACAGCCATATTTCAGTCCCGCCGGTCCGAGCTTCGCAATTACCTGGTCAGCGCTCTTCAGGCGCGCGGCACGCTCGGCGGAAAGCGCGGGATCACCGTCTTTCCACGCCGCATAGGCCTCAAAACAGCCCTGTGGTGCCGCAGCCGCCAGCGCCGGGGCGGCCCCGGGTACACCCGCTTCAAACAGCGACGGCAGCGCGTGAGCCGGACCGGCCGAAAGCACCTGAAAACCCACACTTTTGGAACGTGTCTTTAAGGGTGGTGCAGTCGCGGTCTGTAGAATTGATAACGTGGCGCTCCCACCACCGAGTTCGACCGGGGTCTGCACGGCAGGTACGGCAACATCGAGCGTTTGCTCCAACATCCGCCGGGTTACAGCTTCAAAGATCGTCGTCACCGTCACATCATGTCGCACCGCTTCAGTTGCGAGGCGTACCGCGTCGAACCGCTCCGGCGTAAGGTCGGCATCCATCAAGCCGATCACGTTTGGATGGCGCGCCAGCTCTTCAATAAGGCTCACAGGCAACGCGATCGACGGAACAGCCGCAGCACTCCACAGCACAACCGGCAATGGCGAGCCATCTGCCACGCACTGGTAGAAGACCAGCAGCTCGCGCGCATCATCATCATGCACCAGCCTCGCCCAATCGGTCGGGGGTGCCAGTAAAATCGCATCGAAGCCGGCAGCATACGCGCCCTGCACTAACTCCAATGCGGCATAGACGCTCGCACGCTCGATCCCGGCAATCAACACCTTCTCCTGCGCCGCAGCACTGCCCACCGTGTGCAGCGCCTCCAGGGCCTCCGCATGGGTAAGCGAAGAAGCTTCGCCACCCGGCGGCAAGGCAACGAGCCCCGCCACGGGTGCGAGCGAGTAGCGCCGGACGTTGCTCTCCAGCTTGTGTGGAAAGCTTGCCCCGTCGCGGGTGAATGGACAGGTGAGCGGGACGAAGAGACCTTGCAGCAGCATCGTTTCCTAGTCTAGCCGCCCTCTAGGCCGGGGGCGCGGCTTCGCGTTGTGCCGCATGCAGCTCCTGCAGACATTCCACTGTGGTCTTGCCCCCCTGCAGCGCTTGAATACCTTCCACCGCTGCCCGCGCTGCCGCTACCGTGGTGATCATCGGCACACGCGCCATAACCGCCGCACGCCGCAGCGCCTGCTCATCGAACACAGCGCCCTGTCCGGTAGGCGTGTTGACGATGAGGTGAATGCGCTCGCTCTTGATGAGATCGACGACGTTCGGCCGTCCTTCGTCCACCTTGTACACACGCTCGGCCTGCATGCCGGCCGCCTCCAGCACCGCCGCCGTGCCATGGGTGGCGACAATGCTGAAACCGGCATTCGTGAACGCCTTCGCAAGCGGCACCAGGGCCTCCTTGTCGCGATCGTTCACACTTAGAAAGAGAGTTCCTCTGGTGGGAAGAATCAGCCCTGCGGCAGTTTGCGCTTTGGCAAACGCTTCACCGAAGCTGCTGCCGATGCCCATCACCTCACCGGTCGAACGCATCTCCGGTCCCAGGATCGGGTCGACGCCCTGGAACTTCGCCCAGGGAAATACCGGGGATTTGACGAAAAAGTGGTCCCCTGTACTGAGGTCCTCGCCACTGGCAAGCTGCTCGGGCAAGAGATCACGCAGCCGTTGCCCGGTCATCAGCCGCGAGGCGATCTTCGCCAGTTGCACGCCGGTAGCCTTCGAGACATATGGCACCGTGCGTGAGGCACGCGGGTTCACCTCAATAACGAACACTTTGCCGCGCTGTACGGCAAACTGCAGGTTCACCAACCCAATCACGTTCAGCGCCAAAGCCAACTTGCGCGTGTAGGTGCGGATGGTTGCCAGCACCTCCGGCGTGAGATCAACCGCCGGCAGCACGCAGGACGAATCGCCCGAGTGCACACCGGCCTCTTCGATGTGCTGCATGATGCCCGCGATGACCACATCCGTGCCATCGCATAGCGCGTCCACATCGACCTCCTGTGCATCTTCGAGGAAATGATCGATCAGCACCGGACGTTCCTGCGAGTATTCGATCGCCGTGACCATATAGCGGCGCACCGCGTCATCGTTGTAAGCAATCACCATGGCCCGTCCGCCGAGCACATACGAGGGCCGCACCAGCACGGGGTAGGTCACGCGCTTGGCCCCTGCAAGGGCTTCCTCGACGGAGGTGGCCATGGCCGCGGGTGGCTGGGGGATGTCGAGGTCCTGCAAGAGCTTGCCGAAGCGCTTGCGGTCTTCGGCCAGATCAATCGATTCCGGCGAGGTGCCGATGATCGGCACGCCGGCAGCTTTGAGCGGCAGCGCCAGATTCAACGGCGTCTGTCCGCCGAACTGCACAATCATCCCGATCTCAGCACCGGCGGAGGCCTCGTGCTCATACACCGCAAGCACATCCTCAAAGGTCAGCGGCTCGAAGTAGAGGCGATCGGAGGTGTCGTAATCCGTGGAGACAGTCTCCGGGTTGCAGTTGACCATGATGGTCTCGAAGCCGTCTTCCCTGAGAGCAAACGCCGCATGGCAGCAGCAATAGTCAAACTCGATGCCCTGCCCGATGCGGTTCGGCCCCGAGCCAAGAATGATGACCTTCTTGCGCGTCGTCGGAGCCGCTTCGTCCTCCTCGTCATAGCAGGAGTAGAGGTAGGGCGTAAAACTCTCAAACTCCGCCGCGCACGTATCTACAAGCTTAAAGACGGGCTTAACGCCAAGCCGCTCTCGAGTCGCACGCACATGCGCCGCACCGGACTTGCCCTCCAGGCCGAAAAGGGAAGCTAGTCGCTCATCGGATAGGCCCATACGCTTGGCGGTCTGCCAATCGAAGCCGTCAAGCTGATCCAGTCCACGCTCGCCAAGCTGTTTCTGCTCCTCCGCGATGAGCTTCATCTGATGCAGAAACCATGGATCCATCCCGGTCAGCCGCGCTGCCTCACGCACGGTCATGCCGTTCTCAAAGGCATAGCGAAGGTAGCTGAGCCGCTCCGGATGCGGCGTCACCAGCCTCTGTGTCTGTCTTCGCGGATCAATGCTCTCGGTGCCACTACTCCTGCCGGTCTCGAGCGAACGCACAGCCTTCATCAGCGCTTCTTTGAAGGTGCGCCCAATCGCCATCACCTCGCCAACCGACTTCATCTGCGGCCCGAGAACCTCATTGGCTCCGGGAAATTTCTCAAACTGCCACTTTGGAATCTTCACCACCACATAGTCGATCGTGGGCTCAAAGCACGCCGGTGTGGCCTTGGTGATGTCGTTCTGCAACTCGTCGAGCGTGTAGCCCACGGCCAGCCGCGCGGCGATCTTGGCAATCGGAAAACCGGTCGCCTTCGAGGCCAGCGCCGACGATCGCGAGACGCGCGGGTTCATCTCAATCACCGTCATGCGGCCTGTCTGCGGATCGACAGCAAACTGCACATTGGAGCCGCCGGTCTCGACCCCGATCTCGCGAATCACCGCGATGGCCGCGTCGCGCATGCGCTGGTACTCGCGGTCGCTCAACGTCTGCGCCGGGGCGACGGTGATCGAATCGCCGGTGTGCACACCCATCGGATCGAAGTTCTCGATCGAGCAGATGATGACGACGTTGTCCTTGAGGTCGCGCACCACCTCCAGCTCGTACTCCTTCCACCCGAGCACCGATTCTTCCAGCAGACACTCGTGCACCGGCGAAAGATCGAGCCCGCGCGAAAGAATCTCCATCAACTCTTCGCGGTTGTAGGCAATGCCGCCGCCCGAGCCGCCCAGCGTAAAGCTGGGCCGGATCACCACCGGAAATCCCAGCTTGGTCGCAAACTCCAAGCCATCGCGAATATTATTGACAAGCATCGACCGCGGCATATCGAGCCCGATTTTGTTCATCGCGTCTTTGAAGAGTAGACGATCCTCGGCCTTCTTAATGGCCTCCAGCTTGGCACCGATCAACTCGATGCCGAGCCTGTCGAGTACACCCTTATCGGCCAGATCGACGGCCAGGTTCAACGCGGTCTGCCCGCCGACGGTTGGCAGCAAGGCAAAGCTCCCGCTCCCGGCCGGCATCCGCTCCAGCTCGAGTTCCAGAATTTGCTCGAGGTACGCCTCGGTCAGCGGTTCGATATAGGTGCGATCGGCCACTTCAGGGTCCGTCATGATCGACGCCGGGTTTGAATTTACCAGCACGACCTCATAGCCCTCGGCCTTGAGCGCCTTGCAGGCCTGCGTGCCGGAGTAATCGAACTCGGCGGACTGACCGATGACAATCGGCCCGGAGCCGATGACAAGGATCTTGGCAATATCATTTCTGCGTGGCATTTCAGTTCTTTCCCTCAGCGTGCAGGACCGGGCGATACGGATGAGGAAGCGAAATCTCAGCATGGGGCGGTAGCGCCTTAGCATGGTGCGATGGCGCTTCAGCATGGGGCACTGGCGCTTCAGCATGAAGGGGCGGGGCTTCAGCCCCGCCATCCAACGCCGGAACTTCATGTGGCTTTAGCCACTGAGGGACTGCATCGAGCACCAATCCAGCGTGCGCTCCACAAAACCTGTACTCACCTTCACCCAAAGATTCAAAGTTCTTACGGATGTATCGGACATGCTGCTCAAGATCAGCTAAACCACGAATGCGCTGAGCAGTAAATCCTGCCTGCCAGATATCACCTGTCCACTGGAACTCGCGTGTGGCGGCAAAAGAAAAGCCACCTTTGATGAGCTGCACGGCTCGTTCCCAAGCCTCGGCAGGACTCATTAGTAGGTGAACATGGTCAGGCATCACAACAAAAGCATGAAGCTGAACATCTTTCCGGTAATGCCCCAAAGTGTTGAGAAAGAACAAGCCCCAGCGATCATGCCGGAAAAAGGGCTGCCGTCGCGCCGTTTGAAACGAGACAAAGTAGGTCTTACCGCCTTTTCGGAACACTTCGCGCTTGGGCCGCACATTTCCCTCAAGGGCTGAAGCCCCATTCTCACCCTGCATGAACGGCGGGACTAAAGCCCTGCCCCTTCCCATTAAAGTTTAGCCATCCTTAACGAGGGATGGCCTTCAGACTCAAATCGTGCTTCTGCTGGCGGTAGCCGTGAACTGAAAGCTCCACTTCCCATGAAGCTCTATGCCGAGAAGAATCAAGCTCACTTCCTCCACTCTTCCATCATCTTACGGAAATCCCGGAAGAGGTAATGCGAATCATGCGGTCCGGGGCTCGCTTCCGGATGGTACTGCACACTAAACATCGGGTCGGTCTTATGCTTCAGCCCGGCCAGCGTGTTGTCGTTCAGGTTTATATGCGTCACGGCGACATCGCCGGGCAGGCTCTCCGGATCGACATTAAAGTTGTGATTCTGCGCCGTGATCTCGACCTTGCCGGTTTCAAGATTCTTGATCGGGTGATTGCCGCCATGGTGCCCGAACTTCAGCTTGTAGGTTTTGCCGCCAAGCGCCAGCCCAAACAATTGATGTCCCAGGCAGATCCCAAACAGTGGCGTCTTGCCCTGCAACTCCTGGATGTTGCGCTGGGCGTAGTCGAGAGGCTCCGGATCGCCGGGGCCGTTGGAAAAGAACACACCATCCGGATGCATCGCCAGCACATCCACCGCTGGTGTCTTGGCCGGAACCACAGTCACGCGGCAGTTTTCCCGGGCCAGCATGCGCAGAATGTTCTGCTTGATCCCAAAGTCATAGGCCACCACATGCATCTCGCCTGCAGCGGCGGCATTGTTCTCCGGCAGGTATACACTTCCGGTCTCGATGCGCGCTTCTTGGGCGTTCCACGAGTAGCTCTGTTTGGTTGAAACGGCGCTCGCCAGATCCGTGCCGTCCATCTTGCGATGCGTCCGGGCCTTCGCCACCAACGCCTCGGCAGCGTCAACTACGGTCGATAGACAACCGCGCATCACCCCATGCGCCCGCAGATGCCGCACCACCGCCCGTGTGTCGATGTCGGCGATGACAGGAATGCCGTTGCGCTCCAGGTACTCATCTGCAACCTCCGTGGAACGCCAGTTGGAACTGATCGGAGAAAACTCCCGTACCACCAGGCCTTCGATGTAGGGTCGGGCCGACTCCGCATCCAAGGGCGACGTGCCATAGTTGCCGATCTGTGGGTTGGTCAGCACCACAATCTGCCCGGCATAGGAAGGATCGGTGAAGATCTCCTGGTATCCCGTCAGCGAGGTATTAAAGACGACCTCGCCGACACGCTCTGTCGGTGCCCCGAAGCTTCGGCCTCGGAACACACGCCCATCTTCCAGGGCAAGCATAGCCTGCATCACATTTCCCTCATCCAGCGGTCAGTTCAGTTTACCAGCCGCGCTTCGATTCCCAGCTCGCCGCACGCAGCAAAAGCCCGGCATGCCGGGCTTTTGGGTTTGTAAACCAACCGCCATGAAGGCTTAGCGGTTGTGATGATGGTGGTGGTGATGACGGTGATGGTGCTGCGCTTCTGCAGAGCTCAGGGTTCCAAATAGAACCGCTAAGCCGAAGATCGAGAGCAGGGCTCGCTTAAAAGTCATTTCCTTGATTCTCCTGTCGTACCGATGCCTGAGTTTCCGTCGGCCGTCGATGGTGAGAGCATAGCGCGAAGCGTAAGGTTTGTTCCCTACCCAAATATTGTTAGGAATCAAAGAAGGTCCACAAGAATCTCACCGTTCTCGGCTTGCACCGGAAAGACCTTTACCTTTGCGTTCTCCGGCTCTTCGGCGACTCCTGTCCGGCAATCAAAGGCCCAGGCATGCCAGGGACAAACGACCGATTGCCCCTCGATCCATCCCTGCCCCAGCGGTCCTTGGCGGTGCGGGCACAGGTTGTCGAGCGCATGGAGTTCCCCGTCGATGTTTGCTAAGCATACGGTTTGCGAACCGATCTCCACCTCACGCAGGTCGCCCGGCGCTGGTGCCTCTTCGACCGCACACAACCTCACCCATTCCGCCAACGCAACCTCCCGTTCTCGCCACGTAAGATGCAAGATGGGGAAGTTTGCACAGATGGCAACCGCACAGTCCAAACAACGGCCTGCACCGCATCGTCGACCGGCCCAGACGCCACCCCCGCCCGAGACAGTCGATCCGCGCTGGTTGCTGAAGGCCGTGGGAGCCGTCTTTGCGCTTGGCCTGCTTTGCGCCTATCTGACGGTGTGCGGCCTGTTTTACAACCAGCAATGGCAGTTTGTGCTGAATCCCTCACGCGTCGTGCCAAAGACGCCCTCCTCCGTGGGACTTTCGTTTCAGCCGGTACGCTTCGGTGTCGATTCAGCAGGAAAGCCGCAACTCGCCGCCTGGTGGATTCCCACGGGTCAGCTCAATGACCAGCCCAATAGTCAGTTCAATAACCCGACCGTGCTCATGCTGCATGGCGGCGACGGCTCGATGAGCGATGCGCTTCCGGCTGCGCGCGCATTGCACGATGCCCAGCTCAACGTGCTCCTGTTCGACTATCGCGGCTACGGCCAGAGTTCTGGAGCGCACCCCACTGCATCGGCCATGCGTCGCGACACCGCCGATGCACTCCAGTACCTCACATCCACCCGCGGCATCGGCCCACGCTCCATCGTCATCTACGGCGCGGGACTCGGTGCGTCACTGGCTGTTTCTCTGTGCAAAGAGCATCCGGAGATCCCGGCCATCATCCTGCAATCAGCGGATGGGGACACAACGAGCCGGGTAGCGCGCGATCCGCGCGCCAGAGTCGTCCCTGTCTGGCTGCTCTTTCACGAGCAGTTCCCCCTCGCCGATCCGCTGCGCAGCCTGCCTACCCCCAAGCTCTTCCTGAGCTTTACCGGCGGCAGCGCTCCCGTTGATGCGACGCGGGCAGCCGACCCGAAGACCACTGCGGAGCTTCCACCCGGTACAGCAGGCCCGGAGATCACCGGAGTCATTCGCCGCTTCCTGGACACCTACGTTCAGCATCCACCAGCGATTCTTCGTCCAAACTCCTAAGCCGGCAGCAAAGGCGTGAAGGCTCCCGGTGTTCTGGGAGCCTTGGATATCAGGTAGGGGGAGGGTGGTGCGGATAGGGGAGGCCGGTAACCGAGGGGAGTGCTAGCCCGGCAGGTGCTACACCTTCAGACGCAGGTCCCTTCTAAAGGTTCTTCAGTTTTCCACATTTCGTAACAGAAAAGCTACAAAAAAACAGATGTGTCATCTTTTAGCCATTTAGTGACTTCGTAGGGGGTGCGTAAGGCTAAAAAAAATTCAGGAACTCGGACGAATGGAGGTTCACACCGGGAAAGACTTGCTCCAACCTGCGCGTGCCCAGCGTGTGGTAAGCCGCTTCTCCCAACACGTGGCGAAAGTCAGTGGTAACAACAAGATCCCGGCCATCATTCAATTGTTCGTTGGAGAGCCCAGGCCAGCGGCCATAGACCTTTCCTCCCTTCACCGCCCCTCCCAGCACCAGCATGATGTTCGCATGGCCATGGTCCGTTCCTCCTGTACCGTTCTGGTGTGCTGTCCGGCCGAACTCTGACATGGTCACCAAAGTGACCTGTTCCGCGCCGTCTCCCATGTCCTGCCAGAACGCGCCTATGGTTTCTGAGAACTCTTTTAGCCGATTGGCGAGCTGTCCATTGGCACCGCCCTGGTTCTGGTGGGTGTCCCAGCCACCGATATCCGCAAAAGCTGCCTCCACGCCCAGGTTCGCCTTCAGCAACTGCGCCGTTTGTTTCAGACTGTTGCCGAAGGGTGTGTTGGGGTAGACGGCACCGTTCGCCGGGGTATAGTGCGCCGGGTTGGTGGCCTTGAGCATCCGCACCGCTTCGAAAGTCTCCTGCCCCGTGCCGTGGAGCACCGTGTCCGAACTCGCGTCGTACATGGACTGGAACGCATTGGCAACGGATGATGGCTGCGGTCCCTTGCCGGCTATCGAGAAGTCCGCAAGATCTGCCACTGCGATCGCCGGCACACGTCCCTGCAAGGTCCGCGGCACCCCTGAGCCAAGCGCGACCGCGCGAAACGGGGACGGTTTGCCGGACGCGGGCTCGACCTGCAGCGCGCGATTGAGCCAGCCGTCGGTCGTCGACTTGACTCCCGGTGTACCCGACTCCATGTAGTCCTGTGCGTCGAAGTGCGAGCGCGTGGGGTCCGGCGAGCCGACCGCGTGCACAACCGCCAGGTGCCCGGCGCTATAGAGCGGCTTCAGCGCGGCCATCGCCGGATGCAGGCCAAACTGGCCGTCGAGATCCAGCACCTCGTTCGGCTTGATGGCGATCGTAGGCCGCATTGCGTAGTAGTTCGTTTCCGTGTAGGGCACCACAACGTTCAGACCGTCACAGGCGCCCCGTTGGAAGATCACCACGAGCTTCTTGCCGGTAACCGCGGCCATGTTCCTCTGCGCGTAGACCGATCGCGCCAGAAAGCTGGGGATAGCGGAGGTGCCGATGAGCGCCAGCCCTCCGTTGCGCATAAACCCCCGTCGCGTGAGCCCGTTGCGCCGGCTCACGTCGCGGCCCTGCATGTCGCAACCCCAGTCGCTTCCGTCGGTGTAAGTCATCCTGTGTGCCATGGGCTTCCTTTCTGGCGTTTCCAATTCCATCAGCGCACTCGTCAGAGCTTGCCGGTCTGCTTGTAGCCCCGAAGCGGCCTTGTTACACCGCCTAGCGGCGTTGAAAATCGGGCGAACCCAGCAGCAGCCCGGCCATGATTGTGATCGGCGTTCCCATCGCGGAACTGGCCGCCTGGATCGCGGGTGGTGTCCCGGCCAGCGGGTTTGAGGCTGTCACTCTGGCACCCTCCGCTTTGACCGGAATGGCCCTGAAGCCCTGCTCGGCAACGCGTTCCGTCGAGGGGTCGTTAGCCTGCGCCAGCACCGCCATGCGTGTCTTCAGGCTGGCCGGCTCGCCCAAAATCACCTTCTCCAAAATCACCTCTTGAGAGGCCTGCTCTATCGCTGGGTTGGGCGCTGTTTCCGCGCCGAGCACGCGGGCCCAATCCGGCCGTGTCCCGTTGAGGTGGTTCCCACTCAGGGTCAACGCGAAGTTCATGCGTGTCACCAGGGCATTCGTGCTGACCCAGGCGTCGGCTTGCCAGGAGTATCCATTCGGGGTCTGCATCCCATACACCGGCATGCCCAGCCGGTTCATCGCGCCCAATAGCGGCACGGGGTTTGTCACGTCGGCATCGCTGGCCCGGAGCGCCGAAACCACAAACTCCAGTGGCGTCTTCACCTTCGCCCGGTAGACGGGGGCAGACCAGAACTGCGGCGAGTGAAACATGGTCTCCAGCACGGCACTGATGTCGCCGTCATGCCGCAGATAGGCCGCCGTCATCCGCTCCACGATCGCCGGCGGCGGTGTATCGCTGACGAAACGCTCGGCTAGTTCCAGGGAGACAAAGTGGGCTGTTTGCGGGCTCGCCGCCAGGATGTGCAAGACCTCCAGCCCTTCGTTCTCGCCGCCCTCCGGAATCGTGTGACCCAGAACCGTCTTGGGGCCGGGCTCGTGGCGGTTTGGGTTAAAGGTGAAGCCACCACCCTGCGCCGGCGGCTGGAGCGTCCAGCCGGTGAAGCACTTCGCGACTTCGATCACATCACTCTGCGTGTACCCGCCGTTCACACCCAGCGTGTGCAGCTCCATCAGCTCGCGGGCATAATTTTCGTTGATGCCTTGCGCTGGCATGTTGCCTGCCTGCTTTGCGGAAACCGGCTTCGCTGGGAGCGAAGTCTGTCCGGAGCTCATCCCAGGCGGGCGAGGGTTGCCGGCGCGTTGAGCTGCTTTAGAACCCGGCCCCACGCTCGTCCAGTTGTCGAGATATCTCAGCATCGCGGGGCTCTCCGCATTCGCGATCAGCAGATCCTCAAACCGTCCAAGGGTATGCGGCAGGATCGTTTCGCGTTCGTAGGCGGGCAGCAGGTACGGCTCATCCTGGTCCTTGCGGTCGTACACGTTGAAATGATTCAGCCAGAAATCCGTCATCACGGCCTGCAGCTGCCGTTCGGAGTACACGTCCCGCAGCAGCCGGGTCGCGGTTGCCTCTGTACCCACAACGCGCAGGGGTGCCTGCATGGCGGCGACCTCTTCCCTTTCGGCCGGGGCCATCCCCTGCGAAAGCTGCCCCTCGCCATTGCCCTTCAGCGCCGCCCGCAGCGCCTGCATCTCCTCCGGGCTCATGGCCAGCAAACGCCCCATGCGGGCCGCCGGTGGCAAAGCCAAAATCGCCCGTGTTGCGGCTTCGTCCATTGTGGGAGGATCGGCCGGTGGTACGGCCTTCCGCAAAGGGCTTCCGGCAATCACCGGCGTTGCGGATTTAGGTGCCACCGCTGCGGCACTGCCTGCGCCGGCAGCAACGGAGACCGTCGCCGCGATCTCCTTCCGTGCCTCACGCTTCTCCGCATAACTTAGCGCCGCGTCGGCGTAGATCGTGCGCTCCGTCGGGTCCGCCGGCGCGTCGAGCCCGCCGTTGCTGTATCGCCGCAGCATGCCGGGTGACGGAAAGCGCTGAAGCAGCTCAGCCTGCCTGAGTTGCATCGCGGGATAATTTGCCAACCGCTCTTCGAGATCGCCGTCAGGGATGCGGTCCGGGTGCAACTGCTTCTCAAACCAGGCATCGAGACCCATGCGGCTGACCGCAACCTCGTCCCCCGGCCTGGGCCCGAAGGTCAAGCGATTCAGCGCATGAAGCACCCGCTGTTGCGCATTCATCGCAACAGGGGACTCCTTTCGCACAGGGGAGTGGCTCGGCTTGGGTCTTGCCGCGAGAAGATCCACTGGGGCAAGAAGAGTCAGACACAGCAGACCGCTCACCGCGCAGGGGAGGGTGGTCCGAATCCGAGTTTCAGGTTGAAGCAGGGCCCTATGGCTTGGCATCGCGGGCTCCTTTGGGAAGGCTGGCGGTAAGTTGGTTCCCCGCTGCCTTCCTTAACCCGCACTGCCTAGCCGGAGTTGCGACCCCAACCTGCTAAAAGGCCGCGAGCTCCGCCATGGCGTCAAAGAGCCGGTCAGCCTGTGGCAGAATGACGTCCTCAAGCAGCGGCTGATAGGCCACAAAGGTGTCCATGGCACCCACTCGGCGCACCGGCGCATCCAGGTCATGGAACAATTCGTCGCCGATGCGCGCGGCCAGTTCCGCTCCGTAACCCCAGCTCAGCATGTCCTCATGCGCCACCAGCACCCGGCTGGTCTTGCGCACACTGGCGGCGATCGCCTCCCAATCGTAGGGGGCGAGGCTGCGCAGATCGACGATTTCTACATCCAGGCCAAGCTCCCGCTCCAGCCGCTGCGCCGCCTGCAATGCTCGCGGCACCACCGCGCCGTAGGTGATGATGGAGAGATCTTTGCCTGACTTGACGATCTTCGCTTTACCGAATGGAATGCTGTAGTCCGGCCCGGGGTACGGTGCCCGGCCGAAGGTCGCCCGGTAGAGATTTTTGTGCTCCAGAAACAGCACCGGATCATCGCAGCGAATGGCGGTCCGCAGCAGTCCGACCGCATCGAGCGTGTTCGAGGGCATCACGATGCGCATACCGGGCGTATGCGTAAAAATGCTCTCCCCCGACTGCGAGTGATAAATGGAGCCGCCGGTGAGATAACCGCCCGTGGGAACACGTATCACCAGCGGGCAGGAGAATGCCCCATTGGAGCGCCACCGCATCACGGCAAGCTCATTGCGTAGCTGGTGCATCGCCGGCCAGATGTAGTCGAAGAATTGAATTTCGGCGACAGGTTTCAACCCGCGAACGGCCATCCCAATCGCTCGCCCGGTGATGTTCGCCTCGGCCAGGGGTGAGTTCCACACGCGCTCGCTACCGAACTCCTTCTGCAGGCCCGCAGTGACCTTGAACACGCCGCCCTTGCCCTTGAGCTTGCCTTCGCGCAGCTCCCGGTCCCGGGTGGCATCCGCGACATCTTCGCCGAACACCACGATGCGCTCGTCCCGGCGCATCTCATCGCGCAAACAGGCGTTGATGCCGTCCAGCATGGTTCTCTCGGCAGCTCCCTTGAGATCCGATATCACCTTCTGGTCGAATGCTTGACCAGTGGGCACCAGATCCTCCGAATAGACGTGCCGCAGAATGGACGCGGGTTGCGGTGGCGCGGCGGCCAAGGCGCGGTCGGTCGCCCGCTGCACCTCCACCTCGACGGCCTGCTCGAGAGCACGCAGCTTCTCCGCTTCGGCGATGCCATTGGAGATCAGCCAAGCCGCGAACTTCGCGATCGGATCGCGCAAAGCATCCGCTTCCAGCTCCTCCGTCGAGCGGTACTGCGTCTCATCGTCGCTGAGGGAGTGCGAGTACGGCCGAACCACATGCCCATGCACCAGCGCCGGTCCATGACCTCCCCGGCAGTACGCCACGGCCTCCGTCATGGCTTCATAGCTGGCCAGGGCATCGGTTCCGTCGACCTCGGCCAGATGAAGATTTGGGAAGTTAGCCACCAGGCGCGAGATGCTCCCGCCCGGGGTATTCACCTCCACCGGCGTCGAAATCGCATACCCGTTGTCCTCAACGACATAAAGCACCGGGAGCTTGAGATTCGACGCCGTATTGAGCGATTCCCAGAACTCGCCCTGACTGGTCGAGCCTTCGCCGATGGAGACATATACCACCTCATCGGCCTCAAACTTTACGTCTTTGCATTGGCGGTAGTCGCCCTCGTGCTTTGCGGCTGCTTCGGGGTGGGCCCGGAAGAACCGTCCCGCCTCCGCGCAGCCGATCGCATGGAGACATTGCGTCGCCGTGGAGGAGGAGGGTGAGACGATATTGAGGCGTTTGCTCGTCCAATGCGAAGGCATTTGGCGGCCACCCGAGGCGGGATCATCGGCCGCGCCAACCGCCTGCAGTAACTGCTCCTCCACCGTGTTGCCCAGCGCCAGGCAGAGTGCACGGTCGCGGTAGTAGGGAAAGAACCAATCGTAGCCGGGCCTCATCGCCATACCCGCAGCCACCAGCAAGGCTTCATGTCCGGCGCAGGAGATCTGAAAGAAGATCTTCTGCTGGCGCTTTAACAGGATCTCGCGGTCATCGGTCCGGCGTGAAAGATACATCAGCCGGTAGAACTCCAGGAGCTGCCCTTCCGAAAGACCCTCGCTCCGGGAAGGCTGCCCGTTGCCGTCGCGCACGGCCTCGACTCCGTCGGTGCTGGCCCCTTTTTCCAACCGCCTTTTTCCCGCCACCAACTGCACCTCTCGAACGTTCCCGCAAGGCAAATTGTACTCGTCCAGGCTGCGAATGCTCCAAAGCGGACTTCTCCGGCAACCCCGCGCTGCAGCCTCTATACCGCACCGCAGATGGAGGGATCAGCTCTTCATCCGCTCTTTTACGTCGTGCGCCAGTTTTTCAATCTCGGCAGCTTTTCGCACCACATCCAGGGAGAGCTCGTCTTTGGTGGTCTTGTCCACCTCCGCCTTCAACTCCGTGGAGAGTTGCAGCAGCCTGGCGGTGTCGGCCATCAAGTGCTTGCGGCGATCGTCCTGGCGCATATGCTCCAGCTTCATGCTGTTCGAGCCGGCCAGGGGATCCGGCTCCGTTCCTAGACTCGGCAGACGGCTGCGATTGTATCCAGGGGCCTCCGCCGTTGTCTGCCGCGCACCCGCCCCCACAGGCCACAAAAATAGGAGGGTAGCGGTGATAAGCAACGCCGGTACCGCTCGCCCAACCGAAGAAAGCACCTTGTCTGTCATCGTCGACCTCTTCTCCTCAACGTGTCTGCGCTGCATGCCTGACGTGAGGGCCGGGGGCGTTCGGTATCCTGACAGGGAACGCTCCCGTACCCCACCATCATGCCCCTGCCAACCGTCCTGCCACAAGAGGAACACTCGCTGCCCGCTATTGAACACGGCTGGCATGTTCAGCTACTGGAATTTGTCCAGAACGGCTTGCCGAAAATTATCGTGACGTTGGTAATTGCCGCGATCGCGCAGCGGTTGATCTCCTTTTTCGTAAGCCGCCTGCGCCGCCGGGCCGAGGCCCTGGTGGGTAACAGCCGTCGCGCCGCCCAGCTCCGCACCGTCGCGGGCATCCTGCGCGCCACGAGCTATAGCCTGCTCGGCTTCTACGTTTTTGTGCAATTCCTGGGCGCTATCGGCGTTCCGTTAGGACCGTTCATTGCGTCCGCCGGCGTTATCGGCCTCGGGATCAGCTTCGGTGCGCAATCGTTATTCAAGGACATGCTGAACGGCGTCTTCATCCTCATCGAGGACCAGTTCAGTGTCGGCGATACCGTCAAAGTCGCCGGTCTGCAGGGCACCGTGGAGGACCTGACCCTTCGCTGCACCAAGCTGCGCGACGGCGATGGCACACTCTACATCGTGCCCAACAGCCAGATCGCGACGGTGTCCAATCTTTCCCGTGACTTTGCCGTCGCTTCGCTCCTGATCAGCGTGGGCGCGCATGCGGACCCTGATCGGGTGCTCAGCCTGATCCGGAAGCTCGCCACGGAGGTGCGCGCTGACGAGGCCTTTCGCGATGTCGTGCTCGGCGAACCGGACGTGCCCGGTGTGGACCGCATCTCCGCCGGGGAGGTCATCTACCCGGTGAGCCTCCGGGTGCGGGTAAACCAGCGCGACGGTGTGCTCCGCGAGTTGCGCCGCCGCCTTCTTATTGCCTTTGAGCGCGAGGGAATTAGGCTCGGCACCACCACGAGCACCCTGGTGATGCAGCCTCCCGCAGCGAACGAATCGCCAGGTAGAGCAAAAGTATAACTTCCAGCTGCTTGCCTCACTCTGACTTCGTCATCCTGAGCGAAGCGAAGGATCTCTGTATTCCCCCCAAAGCAGCCAAGCAAGTCCAGGCCCTTCACCGCCAACCCTAGTGCGGAAGACCTGATCAGACCTCCTCGTGCATTAACGTCCATAGAAAACTCTCATTGTCATCCCGCAGGAATCTGCTGTCGGCCCCTACCTTTCGGAAAAGGAGCAAACCCCTGCGGGACAACAACGCGGGACGACAATCATATCGGCCCGGCCCAGCAACGATGGCCCGGCCCAGCAACGATGGCCTGGCCCAGCAACGATGGCCCGGCCCAGCAACGATTAGCTTTGAAATCCCTCCAACAACGCCAGCAGAGCCTCGGGATCCTGCACCGGAGGCAAGCAGCTGAACCCCGTGCATACCACAGCCATACTTCTCTCACCGAGACCCGGCAGATGCGGCAGCGTTTCGGCGAGCGCCGGCGGCAAGGCCAAGAGCTGCTCCGGACGCAGCCGGATGACGCTTTTGTTGATCATGAAGCGGGCTGTCGCCACCGCGGCAAGCTCCTCCGCCGCTGCGTCCTCTCCGAGGATGCACACCTGCACCGGCGGCGAGATTGCTCGCCGCAGCGCCTGCGCATAGCTGCTGGCATGCAGGCCAAAGTGCTCGACGACACCCCCAAACAATCGCAGGGTGTCCTCAGCCCGCTTGCGATAGAGCGCCTTGCCCGTAAGGGCCTCCAGCCGCAGCAGCAGCGTCGCAGCCATGGGATTGCCTGCCGGCACGGGAGCGTCCTGCAGCGGCTTGCGCCGTGTGCTCAGCGCTCCGATCCGGCTCTCGGGGGAGCCTCCCTGCTCGGTATCGAAGAAGCCGTCGCCGGCCGGGTCGTAAAACCGGGCCAGGGTGGTCTCCGCTAGCTCATACGCTATGGTGAAGTAACGCAATTCACCCGTGGCTTCCCAAGCATCCAAAGCGGCATTGCCGAGATAGGCGTAGTCCTCTAAGACACCTGGAACCGGTTTTGCGGTTCCGCCCGCCTCGCCATAAGCCACAACACGCGCAAGACCGGTCCCCGCTCGCCAGGCTGCATCGAGAACGCGGTCCAACGACTTCAGCGCAAAACGGACCGCATCCGGCAGGGCCAGCGCCCGCCCGGCGGCGAGGTACGCCGAGATACACAGCCCATTCCAGCCTGTATAGATTGTGCGATCCATATAGGGCGTCCTGCGTGCGAGCCGCGCAGCGTACATCTTCGCTCTGGCCGCATCAAGTTGTGTCTGGATCGCCTCTTCTGTACGCCCAAAGCGTATGGCCAGCGCCGCAGGCTCGGCAATCGCATGCAGCACATTTTTGGCTGGGTTATGGTGCATGTCCCCCACCGGCCGCAAATTGTAAAACGCTCCCGCCACCTCCAACTCCTCCGGGGAGAGCACGGCCGCGGCTTCGGCCCGCGTCCATGTGAAGTAGTCGCCATCGTCGTCGAGGGAAGCATCGGCGTCTTGAGAGGCATAGAAGCCACCCTCCTCGCGGTCGCTCAGCCACTCGTCCATCCAGCGAAGCGTGCTCCCGGCCACGCGTGCAAGTTTCGGCTCCACGAAGCTCTGGAAGGCGTGCGTGTACACACGCAGCAGTTCGCTGTTGTCGTAGGCCATCTTCTCGAAGTGCGGCACGATCCATCGCTCGTCCACGGAATAACGGTGGAACCCCCCGGCGAGTTGGTCGTGCATTCCACCCGCCGCCATCTTTTCTAGCGTGACCGTCGCCACCTCGCGAGCACGCTCGGCCAGCGGTCCAGGCCGTGTAGCCGTATCGATCAGCAGATCCAACGCCGCCGGATGGGGAAACTTGGGCTGTGCCCCAAAACCGCCGTTGCGCGGATCGAACTGCCTGAGGATCGAATCGACGATCTTCTGCAACAGCGGCTCGCCTAAATCGCCGGAACGCCCTGAAAAGCTCTCGTTCTGTTCAATGGCGAGCATCACGCTCCCAGCAGACTCATCGACCTCCGCACGGCGATTCGCGAACGCCTCGGCCATGCTCGCCAGCACGCGCGGAAACCCAGGCCGGCCGTAGCGGTCGTCGGGCGGGAAGTACGTCCCGCCAAAGAAGGGCTGGCCTTCGGGCGTGAGAAAGGCGGTTAGTGGCCAGCCGCCTCCCCCGCTAATGGCTGACACCGCTGCCTGGTAGCGGGTATCCACATCCGGCCGCTCATCCCGATCGACCTTGACCGCTACGAAGTGCTGATTGATCAGCGCGGCGATAGCGGGGCTCTCATAGCTCTCACGATCCATCACATGACACCAGTGACACCACACCGCACCGATGTCGAGCAGCACGGGCTTGTTCTCTCGCTGTGCCTGCGCGAACGCCTCTTCGCCCCACTCCTGCCAGTCCACGGGCTGGTGACGTGCCGAGCGCAAATAGGCCGAAGACGCCCGTGCCAAGCCGTTTTCCTGTTCGCCCACCTGGTGCTTCTCTGCTGCCTGTTCCATGCGCTACTCCAAGCATCAGCCTAACAAGCCGATGCCGAGAAACGCTTACCGCGTTGAAGGCGGCGGCGCGGTGAGGGAGGCCTGTGGTGGCGTGGCCGGTACGGGTGGGGAGAGCCCCGGAACATGCGGCGGCGTACCGACCGTCCCGTTTACCGCCTCGCCCAGCGTGACGCCATACCGGTCCAGCGTATTGGAGAGGATCTGGTTCAAGGAAGACCGGTCGCGTGCATAGGCCGCATCCGCCGAGTTCAGATTGTTCTCCGCGCCGGCAAGATTGCGGCCCTGCTGCAACACATTGGCGGTTGTCGACGCACCCAGCCGCAGCTTCTTGCTTTCGGCTTCGAGCGACTGCGAGGCATACTCCCGCGCCGCCTGTGAGGCCACCACACCGGCACGATCGTTGGTCAGCGCATAGAGCGCATTCACCAGCTGGATGCGCAGCTGCGTGTAGATCTGCTGCAGCCGCATCTCGGCTTGGCGGTACTCCATCTGCGAGCGCGCCTGGTCGGCCTGCGCCTGTCGGTTGCGCAACGGAATTGTGACATTCACACCCACCCCGTAATCGGGATAGCTGTTGTTGACCAGATTGTTCAGCTCCGAGGTAAACCCGAGTGTCGGCACCAGATTGGGAGGACAAGCCACAGGTGCGGTCGGTGTTCCCACCGTGCCAAACGTGCCACCGCAGTTCAGCAACGCGTTCTGTTGGCCACCCAAGGCCGCTGCACCGTAGAAGCCGTACGCGTCTACGATCGGCAACAGACCGTTCTTTTCCGCGCGAATGGTGATTTTGTTGTTGTCCATCGAGAGCACGGCCTGCTCGACCTGCGGGTTGTTCGTGTAGGCCTGCCGCACCAGATCCTCGACCTTCTCACCCTCCTCAGGCAAGGTGTCCAGGCCCACGCGATCGGTCGGCACCACCGGGGCGTTGGCGAGCTTCGGATCGTTCAGATTGCGTGCGATCGCCTGCTTCATCAACAGCTGCTGGTACTCCAGATTGCTGCGCGATGAGATCAGGGATTGCTTGTCCGAGGCCAGCGAAGACTGCACATTGACCACATCCAGCGGGGCAAGCGTGCCGATCTCGACCTCGCGTTGATCGTCGGCCACCAGTTGCGTTGACTGGTCCACTGCCCGGCTCTTGGCCTGCTCGTCCTCATAGGCGCTCACAAGCGCCCAATAGATGCTTTCCACCTGCGTGACGGTGTAGATCACCTGCTGCCGAAAGGCGGAATCGGCGATGCGCCGGTCGTTCTTGGCTTGCACGATGAAGCGGCGGTTGATCCATGGCCCAAAGCCCTGCAACACATGCTGCGTCGCCGTTGCCCGAAAGCTCGACTGGAGCTGCGGGTTATACACCGCGCCGTCACTGTTGGTTGTCTGCCGGCTGTTGTCATAGGTAACGGAAAGTGCTGTGCCGGAGGCAAATCCCTGCGTGTACTGGAAGTTGTACGTGGTCGTGTTCTGCTGCAGGTTCAGCGTTCCGGTCAGAAAGGTAATGCTCTGCGGAATGCGCGCATTTTCGTACTGGATTGTGCCCTGAATGACCGGATCGAAGTTTTCCGGCAACGGGCCGCTCCCGTTCGTGGTGAGCACCAGGCCGGAGGCTCCTGTGCTGGCGGCCGAAGCCGTGGTTGTGCCCGCCGGACCGCCACCGCCCGTGATCGTGGAACTCGATCCGCCCAGCGTGTTGGTGATCAGCCCCGTGGAGACGCCGCGCAGCGTCGATCCAGCCTGCGCCCGCAAGATGTCCGTATCGGCAATATCCAGATTTACCCGTGCGATCGCGATGTCATAGTTGTTTTCAAGCGCCAGCGTCACGGCATCCGCAAGGCCGAGATAGATCTTGCCGTCGCGCAGCAGATCGTCGAGCTGCGGCGTGTTGCTTAGCCGCGGTGCGGGATAGTCTTTGGCGGCGTAGATTGCCAGAGGATTCGGGAAGAAGTGATTTCCCCGCGTGTAATCAATCCCTGTAGGGCGCAGGTACAACGGTTCCGTTAGAGCCGGCTTGGGCGCTTGCGGAAGTCCAGGCGCGCCCGTGGTGTCGTTCTGCACGGGCTGTTGCACGGCGGGCACCGTGGGGCTTACCTGAGAAGCCGCAGCGCCCGTCTGCTGACTGCTCCCTGCACCTGCGGGAGGCGCCGGGGGTGGCGTGCTACCCGTCTGTGCCGGCGACAAGCCGCTGCATACGGTTAATGCGACGCACGCGAGCGCGTGCCAAGTTCTCGAAACCTTACCTTGCTTATTCACGTTCGGATCCTTCGCTGACGCCCACGCTACACCGGTACGGCACACATCGCCGCAGGGTTTCTCCCGTTTGTCCAGAAACAGAAAAACAGTGGTCAGATGGGGCCAGTATAGCTTTCGATCTCCGGATCACCACCAAGCATTTGTCAAACGCGATAATGGCAGAGGCGCAAAGTTCTTGGGCCGCATTGATTGTGCCCGATGTCCCGTCAGGAGTTCCAACCATCCCAGATGCCGCACTGGAAACTCACCCTCAGCTACAACGGCGCACACTTCCACGGCTGGCAGGTGCAGCCCGGACTGCATACCGTGCAAGGCCTGTTGGCGGCGGCTCTCCGGCAAATCACGGGAGAGATCGTGCTGCCGCAGGGCTCGGGCCGCACGGACGCGGGCGTCCATGCACTGGCCCAGGTAAGCTCGTTCACCATGGCGGTGGCCATTCCGCCCCACAACCTCCAACGTGCGCTCAATCGTGTCCTGCCGCCCGGCATCCGGGTGCACGGTGCCGAGTTGGTTCATGCCGGCTTTCACGCTCGTCACTCGGCCCGGCGAAAGCTTTATGAGTACCGCATCTTCGAGCAGCGCTCCTCCGCCGACGCCCCGGCGGGGGTGGAACGGATCTGCTCTCCCTTTCTCGCTCCGTTCGTATGGGATTGCCATTGGGCGCTGAACCTCGACGCACTTCAGAGCGCCGCCGCTCTGCTCCTCGGCACGCAGGACTTCACAGCGATGGCCGCGGCTTGGCGGATGCCGCGCCAGCCACAGGAGGACGACGACGCCCCCATCCAGGGCCGCCCAAATCCGGTAAAGACGATCTTCCAATCGACCTGGTCCCGCGCGAACGGTCTGCTCATCTATCGGGTTTGCGGGAGCGGCTTTCTGCATCACATGGTGCGCAATCTGGTGGGCACCATGGTAGATATCGGCAGGGGGAGCCTGAACCTTGAGGACCTCCCGCGCATTCTTGCTTCGCGAGACCGTTCGCAGGCCGGACCCACCGCTCCCGCCGGCGGTCTGTACCTTGTACAGGTTGACTACAGCGAAGCATCTCAAGGGAGAGACACCGACCGTTTTGACCCGGCTGCCTTGGAGGCCCGATCCTGAACCTTAGCGACCAGCAACGCCTGGCTACCCTGGCCTCTGGGCCGGGCCTTCATCGCGCCTTCCGCTGGTTGCACCTCCATGAACTCCAGTTGCGCCGCTGGCAGCTCGAGTTTCTCGCCATCCCCGCTCCACCCTTTGGTGAAGCCGCACGCGCCCTCTGGTTCTGCGAGCGCTTTACGAACCTTGGGCTGACGCGCCCACACATTGACGCCGAGGGAAACGCGGTGGCCCTGCTCCCTTCAGACAACGGAATCTCAGCGTCCGAGGGCGCAGTTCTGGTTTCCGCTCATCTGGACACCGTCTTCCCCGACGGAACCGACTGCACGCCCCGTGAAGACGGCTTGGTGATCCACGGCCCAGGAGCCTGCGATAACGGTGCCGGTTTGGCTGCCCTGCTGGGCCTCATCGCAGCCCTTCAGCACGCCAATCTGCGTCCTTGCCGCCCGGTTGTCTTCGCGGCCAATGTGGGTGAAGAGGGCGAGGGTGACCTTCGCGGCATCCGCCACCTCTTCGCCCACCCACCGGAAAAGGCCATTTTCAAGGCGGCCATCGCTCTGGAGGGCGCCGGCAACGCCCTTGTGGTGGACCGCGCCCTGGGCAGCCGGCGTTTGCGCGCCACACTGACCGGCCCTGGCGGCCATTCGTGGGCTGACGCCGGCCGGCCCAACCCGATTCTTGCGCTTAGCGCCGCCCTGCTGGCGGTGGCCGATCTGCCTCTCCCGTCCCAACCACGCACCACGCTCAACATCGGCCGTCTGGAGGGTGGCACTTCGGTGAACTCGATCCCCGCCTCGGCCATGGCCGACCTGGATCTTCGCTCCACCTCCGAACTGGAGCTGGACCGGTTGGAACTGAGTGTCCTGAACCGGCTCTCCGCCGAGATCGAAGCCGAGATGCGGCCCTTCGGCAATCACGACCGTCTTCAGTTGCGCATCGAGCGCACCGGCCGTCGCGCCGTAGGTGCGCTCGCGCCGGATACCGTGCTCGCGCGCAGCCTCCGTGCCGTCGACCGCCACCTCGGCATCACGACCGATCCGCGCATCGGCTCCACCGATGCAAATCACCCGCTGTCGCTGGGCACGCCGGCGCTGGCCATCGGTGCCGGCGGCGGGGGCGGCGGTATGCATACCTCCGGCGAGTGGTACGACACCACCGGCCGGGAACTCGCGCACCGGCGCATTCTTATGCTGCTGCTCGACACCTGTTCCATGCTCCCGCTTGAGCGTGAAAGGGCCATAACAGCGGCCCGGACGGCTGTTGCCACGCGGTAGACTTTGAGGCGTGAAGCCCGGACAACCTCCATTTTCCACGCTGCTCGCGTGCGTTGCTTTCGCCCTGCTTGGTGCGTCCTCGACGAGCCCCGCCCAGGCACCACAACCCGCGCCGGATACCCTCTTCCTTCATGGCGACATCCTCACCGGCACCCGCTTGAAGGCCGGCGATACCGATCCCACGCCCGGCCGCGTGACGGCTCTGGCTGTGCGTGATGGCCGTATTACGGCTGTAGGTGCGGATGGGGCGCTGCTTGCTCTGGAAGGGCCAAAGACGGTTGTGGTCGACCTCCACGGTGCCTTCGTCATGCCCGGCTTCAACGACGCCCACACGCACATGGCGCAGGCCGGCAAACAGCGTTTGGCCGTCGATCTGGTGGGGGTGCACTCCCTGGCCGAGATGCAAGCCCGCATCCGCACGTACGCCGGCACGGTGAAGCCCGGGCAATGGATCCTGGGCGGCGGCTGGGATCAGACGCTCTGGGCCTCGAAGACGCTACCCACCAAACAGGACCTCGATGTTGCGACGGCTGGCCATCCGGCGCTTCTCGATCGCGTTGACGGTCACATCGCCGTGGTCAACTCCGCCGCGCTCGCCGCTGCCGGTTTAAGTCACACGACCCCCGATCCCAAAGGCGGCAAGTTCGATCGTGCTCCCGGATTCGAACTTACCGGCATCGTTCGCGAGGCCCCGGCACTTGCCCTTGTGGGGTCACACATCCCGCCGCTCGATCCCGAGACCCGCAAACGGGCGCTCGCGCTCTCGATTCAGGATGCTCTCTCCCAAGGCGTCACCAGTGTCCAGGACTTCTCCGACTGGGACGATTGGCTCGTGCTCGAAGGCCTGGAACATACCGGCAAACTGCCCCTGCGCTTTGCCGAGTGGATCGAGTTCAACCTGCCGCTTCCTGTGCTCGAACGACGGCGTGCGAGCCATCCGACGGATGACCCGCTCCTGCACCTCACGCAACTGAAAGGCTTTATGGATGGCTCGCTCGGCTCACGCACCGCCGCGCTGAATGGTCCCTACACTGACGATGGCGAGAACGAGGGGCTCCCCCGTTACGACTCCGAAAAACTGAATGACATGGCAGCGGAGCGAGCCCATGATGGCTTTCAACTCGGCTTCCACGCTATAGGCGACCGCGCCAACGATATCGCCCTGGATGCCTTTGAGACCGCTGAACAGGCGGGTACGCCGGCCCAAATGCCGGAGCATTGCCTAGCATCAAACCCAGTATCGAACCCAGCCGCAACCCAAACCTCCGAGCAAAACAGCAATACGGCGTGCCCGTTCGAGCTAGCGGACTTCCGCTTCCGCATCGAGCATGCCCAGGTTGTCTCCCCCGGTGCCTTCGATCGCTTCGCCCAACTTGGGGTCATTGCCTCCATGCAACCCAGCCACTTGTTAACCGACATGGCGTGGGCTGAGGGGCGGCTTGGCCCAGAGCGCGTGAAGAGGGCCTATGCCTGGCGCTCATTCCTCGACCATGGCGTTCTCCTGGCCTTCGGTACCGACTACCCGGTTGAGTCCATTTCGCCGTTTCGGGGCCTCTATGCCGCAGTTACGCGACAGAACGAAGCCGGCACGCAGACCTTCCAACCGCAGGAGCGCCTCAGTCTCAGCGAGGCCCTCTACGCCTACACCCAAGCACCCGCCTATGCCGAGTTCCGTGAAGGCAGCAAAGGCCGCCTCGAGCCCGGCTACCTCGCCGACTTCGTCGTGCTCGACCGCGACATTACAAAGGTGGAACCCCGCGCACTGCTCGCAACCAAGGTTGTCCTTACGGTCGTTGGAGGGGTCACGCGTTATCGCGGCGAACCTTCCTCAGTCCCCGGTACGGCGCTTCCATGAGCCAGCCAAGCACAGCGCCCAAAAACCAAAGCCTCACGGCGCACCTGCTGCTGGGGGCGGTAACCCTGGTGTGGGGAACGACATTTTCGCTGGTCAAAGCTGCGCTGCGCGACGTCTCCCCTCTGCTCTTCACGGAACTGCGCATGGCGCTGGCCTCAGCGGTACTGTTGGTCTTCAATTGGCGCACCCTGCGCGGCCTCACGCGCCCGCAACTCAGGCTGTGTGCGGTGGCGGGCGTCCTTCTCGCGCTTGGTTACGAACTGCAGACGGTAGGGCTCACGCGAACGACGCCATCCAAATCCGCCTTTCTCACGGGCCTGGTGGTCGTGTTTGTGCCCCTGCTTAGCACTTTGCCAGGAATCCGCGGCACCGGCACACCCCGCCCGAAGATCTCTGCCTATCTCGGCGCCCTCGTCGCCTTCGCCGGCATCGTTCTGCTCACGAGCGAGCCAGGCGCAGGCCTGGCGCTGCTTGCCGGCATGGGCAAAGGCGAGTGGCTCACCCTCGGCTGTGCCATCGCCTTTGCCCTCCACCTGCTGACGCTGGCAAGGGGCGCGGGCACCGTCTCGGCGCGCGCGCTCGGCACGCTGCAGATCGTCTTCGCCGCCACCCTCATGCTGCTGTGGTTGCCGCTCGACCGGCATCCCTATCTGCACTGGAATGGCACAGTCATCGCCGCACTCGGGGTGACTGCGGTGCTCGCCACAGCAGCGGCATTTACGATTCAAAGCTGGGCACAGAATCATCTACCGGCCTCGCACACCGCTCTCATCTTCACGCTGGAACCTGTCTTCGCCTGGCTCACCTCTTGGCTATTTCTCGGCGAGGGTCTTGGACGCCGCGCACTTTTCGGTGCCATTTTGATACTCGGGGGCATCGTTCTTGCCGAACTTGGGCCAACCGCCGTGTCTGAAGCCGTACTCTTACCGATGGAACTCTGAAACCGAAGCGAAAGCGTCCTTTCGTGGCGGCGGGCGTCTATATGTGCGACGTGTACCCGGACCGGCCTCCGAGGCGAGCTCACGGCCAGGGTGCGCACCTACGTTTTACGATTGAAGAAAAGAAACGGCATACGAGGAAAGAAGCATCCATGGCATCTAACGACATTCCCCAAGGCGGCCTCTCCGAGCGCATGCGCCGCCGCTTGACCCCGGCCACCACCTTTACGGCACTCGGTAGCCTTTCCGCGCTTATTCTTGCAGGCTCCATGCTCTCGGGCAGAGTGAGCGGCAAGGAGGGCCAGGGTATCGACTCGAGCGACGCGCGGCCCCTGGTCGTCCCTTCCCCGGTCATCCTTTCGAACGGCTTCTCCACCATCGTCAAGCAGGTCGGTCCTGCGGTGGTGAACATCAACACCGAATCTACCCCCAAGCAGGCCCCAGGGCCGGCTCACCGCAACCGCCGCGGTGCACCGGAAGCTCCGCCGAATGGCGGCAACGGGGGCAATGGCGGCGAAGATGACGGCAACGGGCCCAACGGCGGCGACATGCAGGACTTCCTCAACCGCTTCTTCGGTGGCGGGGGTGGGGGCGGTCAGCCTGACCTCAGCACCCGCCGCGCTCTGGGTTCCGGTTTCATCGTCGACCCGCGCGGCTACATCATCACCAACAATCACGTCATCGATAAAGCCGATCACATCTACGTTAAGCTCTCCACCGATCCTGATTCGAGTAGCGACCAGGGCCGTCCGGCCAAGGTCATCGGGGCCGATCTCGCCACCGACATCGCCGTGATCAAAATTGAAAGCAAGGAGGCGCTGCCGACTATTAAGCTCGGCAACTCCACCAGCGCGCAGGTCGGGGATTGGGTGCTCGCCATCGGCAGCCCCTTCGGACTGTCAAAGACTGTCTCGGCCGGCATCGTCTCCGCCATTAATCGCTCCAACCTGGAGCAGGGCGGTGAGGGCGGCGGCATCGACCAATCCTCCTTCCAGAAGTTCATCCAGACCGACGCCGCCATCAATCCCGGCAACTCCGGCGGTCCGCTGGTCGATATGGCCGGTGAAGTCGTCGGTATGAACACGGCCATTTACACGCAATCTGCCGGCTCCGAGGGCGTAGGCTTCGCTCTGCCCTCCAACCTGCTGATCAATGTGTACAACCAGCTCATCAGCCCCAACCACACTGTCACCCGCGGCTCGATCGGCATCCAGTTCCAGGCGCAGCAGTCCTCCGCAGTCAGCCGTATCTATGGCTTTTCGAACGGCGGCGTGCTCGTCAGCAGCATCGTGCCGAACGGCCCCGCCGCCAAGGCCGGTCTGCAGCCGCAGGATGTCATCATCTCGGTCGAAGGCCAGCCCGTAAAGGATGGCGACACGCTGATCAGCATCATCTCCGCCCGCACACCCGGTTCTACCGTACGCTTGGAATATCTGCGTGGCGGCAAGCATGAAACGGCCCAGGTGAGCATCGCCGACCGCTCCAAGCTCTTCGCCAATCAGGCCAACAACGACGAGGCACCCAGCCCAGACCAGCCCGACCCAGGGCAGGCCAAGCTGGGCATCACGGAACAGTCCACCAAGCCCGATACGCTCTCCAAGCTGGGCATTAAAGGCGGCGTAACCGTGACCGGCGTCCGCCCTGGCTCATTCGCCGAGGAGATCGGGCTGGCACCAGGCTTCGTGATCGTTGAAATCAACCGTAAGCCTGTCACAGGCGAAGCCGACTACCGCAATATCGTTTCTGCACTTAAGACAGGAGACGACGTTGTCTTCGTCCTTCGCGATCCAAAGGACCCAAGCCACAGCTCATCCTACGTAGGCGGCACATTGCAGTAAGTTTCATCGCGAGTATCACAAGGAAAGCCCCGAGGCAGAGCGTCTGCCTTGGGGCTTTTTGTGTGACCCTTTTAGGGGGTACCCTCCCGCGAACGGTTGACTTGCCGCATAGCGTCGTAATGCGATACCCTCTGGGAGTCGCGCGGTGCCGCAGCCGCGTCCCACTTCAGCTTTGCGAGGTACCTTGAATGCGTGTGTCGTTTTCCGGCCTTTCTACCGGTCTGAGCGCCAGTTTTGGATGTTTGGGTGCCGCAGGTATGCTGCTGCTTCCGCTCTCCTCCCCCGCAGCTGCCAGACCGCACCACCACTCCGCATCGCACGCCATGGTTCGCCATGCAAGTTATACCCGCCCCACGCACGCCTATGCCTCCCTAAGCATGACCCCCGAGCGAGCCACGGAGATCCAAACTGCGCTTATCGGCAAGGGCTATCTCAGTGGTGAACCGACAGGCTCCTGGGATTCGGCCAGCTTCGCTGCCATGCAGAAGCTGCAGAGCGACAACGGCTGGCAAACCAAGCTCGTGCCCGACTCCCGCGCCCTAATCAAGCTCGGCCTTGGACCGGGAGCCGCACCCGTCGCGGCCGCCACCGCGACCCAAGTGCCCGCACCAACCCTCAACGGTCCCAGCATCTACTAGGCAAGCTCCGATCACCTCGCTCTTGGGAGGGTAGGACTTCAGTCCAGCCATAGATGCAGCATCTGCAACCCGGCTTGCCGCTGAGGAGCATTCTGACGGTGAGTTAGACCTCTCCTAGAGCTAACGCTCTGAAGATGTATTCCGGCCGTTGCTTCCGCCATACTCTAGGAACCTGCTGCTCGGTTCTCAACGAGAAAACATAGGAAAAGAGAGCTAATTGGCTCCCTTTTCGCTGCGCTTAACGCAATGGATCATAGCTCCTCCGGTTAGCCAGGGCTATGCTGAACATGTGAAGCTGCGCTCATTTTGTCTCGCTCTTGCCACCTTTCTCGGTGCTGCGTCGGCCGCGCACGCGATCACGATTCGTATCTCCGCACAGGCACTCGAACGCACGCTGCAGAAACAGCTGTTCAAGGGCCCGGAGGGCCGCTACTACATGCGCGGTCATGCGGACCGAGGCTGCTACATTTACGCCTCGGAGCCCCAGGTGAGCTTTCGCGACGACCGCGTCGTCGTGCATGTGAAAACCCACGCTAAGTTCGGTACCAGCCTGCACGGCGAGTGCCTTGGTATAGCCTTGGGTGTTGCAGCGGACGTATCCTTGCTACCCGACGCGGAAGGCGAAACGATCGGATTCCGCGAAGCCCGGGTCGAGAACCTGAGCCAATCAAAGGAACTCAACGTCTTTCTCGAGCCCTTCCTGAGCCGCAAACTCCCCCAGGAGATGAAGGTCAATGCAGCCGATCTGGTGCGTCAGTTGCTCTCCACCTCCGCACAGACAACCGGATACGACCTCAGCCTGGGTACGCTTACCATCCATTCCATGGCCGTTCAAGGAGACATGCTTCTTGTCGATCTCGACGGTGACTTAACTGTTCACTGACGTCCGGCCAACCAAGACCGGAGTGATTGCGTTTTCAGACAAAAGAGCTGCGCATTAGAGGCTGCATACTAAGAGGTAGTCTGCTCAGAAGCTCTGCGTGATATCTCAACGCCAGCTGAAAGCCAGATGCCACCTCAATCCGCGCGCGGCCGTTTTGCCCAGCACCCGTTCATACTCCATCAGCTCACTCAACACCGCTGCCCCCTCCTTGCCAACTCGCCGAGGCTCCTGCTCCAGGGCTTCGATCAGGCCGCGCACGGTCTCTAATCCATCCTCCGGCGGAAACCACTGCGAGGTCGGCAGACGATGCAACAGATCCGGGTCCCCTGCGCCTTCTTCGATCAGCAGCGCCATCGAGTTCTGGTCCGCGGAGAAAAACTCAAGCAGGGGACGTACCCCCAACGTGTGCGCCAGCCGATCGATTGCCGCCTCCTGGCGTGCCAGCGCCCGACCGTTCACGTAGATGTCGAAGCCCGGGTCCTCACCCTCCACGACAATGTACATGGAAGCCGCCATGCCAAGAGTGTACAAAATTCGTTGCGTTATCTGATGCATGAGGTGAGCTACGCATCCGGAACGTCACGCCCACATGATCTGGAAAATGATGCGCGATTTGGCGAAGCGACCTTCCCAACTACAAGCAGATAGGTGGCGCTGATCGTTAGAAGTCCGAATGCCAACCACGATCTCAGATCCAACAGCGGCCTGAGAAAGGCAACGCCCTCCACCAGCGTCAACAAAGGGGCAAGCAAGAACTGCGCGGCCCATCGTGTCGGCCCCAGACGCTCCAACGTCATCACCGTCAATAGGGCAAGCAGTCCGTCGGCACCGGCAACACCCCACGAAAACGGAACGGCTCCCTGCCCCAGACCTCGCAGTGCCAGCGCGCCATAGGCAAACCCTGCAAACGCGAGAGAAATAGCCGGTCGGTATATCACCACCGATGAGAAGTGACCGGCCTGCTCCGAAGTGCGTGATACGAAGTACAGAGTGGCCCCGAGCCCCGCAAGCAAGGGCATGGCCGCCAGCGCCAGGCCAAATTGCCAATCGCGAACCACAGGCTGAGGCAACAACAGGAGCAGACCGGCCGTCCCTGCCAGCCCGGGCCAGAGCCGTGCAGTGACATCCTCATGCGCCTCGCCCATCAACGCCGAAGTTGCTACAGCGATGACGCAGGGCGTCAAGGCCAACGCCAGCGTCGCATTGCTCGCATTGACATTTCTTCTGAAAATCGCTACTGCCAGGGCCGGGCCGACTACCGCAACCGAGCCACCGACGTACCCCAAAATTGACACTCGGAAGGCAGACTCAGCGATCATCAGTTCCTGGAGGTGCCGAGTTTGATGCCGTACCCCGAACGTGAATGCAGCCACACCCGCCGCCATCCAGCACCCCACGCCTTGGGTCAGCGCGGTGGACTGTGCTCCTGGATGAGCACTTTCCAGCAACCATCGGCTTCCTGTGAGCAGACAAAGACAGGCCATCGGCCAAATCAACGACCACTTCTCGGCTCCAGCCCTCGTCATGGTTTCCTTACACCCGGTAACGGTACAAATAAGAACAGCCGCGCAGGGAGCGCGGCTGTTCATTAAAGAAAGCACGATTAGGAGTTCGAAGTAGCCGGTGCTGCTCCACCCCCCGAACCTGGACGCCGCCCTCTGCGCCGGCGCCGACGACCCGCACCCGCCGCACGATCGCCGCCCTGCGCTCCATCCGCTGCCGGCTGCGTCGTCACGAGCTCTCCCTCTTCGGCTCCCTCTTCCTCGCCCTCGAGATCATCATCCTCATCATCGAAGTCCTCACCACCGTCGATAGTGATCGTCTCCTCAGGCTGGGGTGCCTCAGCCCGCGCCGGACGCTCACCACGCTCCGGGCGTTCCGGCCGTTCAGAACGCTCGCCGCGACCACGTCCGCCCTCACTGCGTCCACCGCCATCACTGCCCGCACCTTCCGGCACCTCAGGCAAGCCCAGCTTGGCGCGCTGCTCACGAAGCACAGCCTTGCGGCTAAGCTTGATGCGATTACCTTCGATGGCCAGCACCTTCACGAGGATCTGATCACCATCGCGCAACTCATCTTTCACTTCCTTGACGCGGTGCTCCGCGATCTCCGAGACATGCAGCAGACCATCGGTGCCCGGAAAAATTTCCACAAAGGCACCGAACTCGGCTAAACGCACCACTTTACCGAGGTACGTCTTTCCTACTTCGGGCACAGCGGTCAGATCGCTGATCATCTGAATTGCCTTTGCCAGACCGTCAGCATCGGACGATGCCACATTGACGCGCCCCGAATCCTCCACATCGATCTTCACGCCTGTTGCATCGATGATGCCTCGGATCGTCTTGCCACCCGGCCCGATAAGGTCACGAATCTTGTCCGTCGGGATTTGCAATGTATGAATGCGCGGAGCGTACTGCGACTTCTCCTGATTGGCACCGGCAATGACCGCATCCATCGTGTCCAGCAGGAACATGCGGCCGCGTTGCGCCTGCGCCAGCGCCTCACGCATAATCTGGGCCGTGATGCCCATAATCTTGATGTCCATCTGTAAGGCCGTAATACCCTTGCGTGTGCCGGCGACCTTAAAATCCATATCGCCGTAGTGATCTTCCGCACCGGCAATGTCGGTCAGAATGGCGTAGTTTTCGCCTTCCTTCACCAGTCCCATGGCCACACCGGCAACCGAACCCTTCAGCGGAATACCCGCCTGCATCAAGGCCAATGAGGCACCGCAGACCGTTGCCATCGACGACGATCCATTCGACTCCAGAATGTCCGATACAACCCGCAACGTGTACGGCGACTCATCCTCGCCAGGCAGTACAGCTTCGATCGCGCGCCACGCGAGCGCCCCATGGCCGATCTCGCGCCGCCCAACACCCGTCATGCGGCCAACCTCACCGACCGAAAATGGTGGGAAGTTGTAATGGAGCATGAAGCGGCGCTTTTGCTCCCCCTCGTAGCTTTCCATCCGCTGCGCATCATCGGTGGTGCCGAGCGTGGCCGAAACCAGCGCCTGCGTTTCACCGCGTGTGAACAATGCCGACCCGTGAACACGGGGTAGCACGCCAGTCTCAATCGTGACTTTACGGATTTCGTCAAAAGCGCGATGGTCCGGCCGAATGCGTTCCTGCAAGACCTGCTCGCGGAAGATACGCTCGCGCAGCAGTTCGTAATATTTCGAAAGCTTCTTGCCTGCGGACGCATCACCCTCCGGCAAAGCCTTCTTCAACTCGTCCTTGATCTCTTTCACTTTGGCGTAACTGTCGAACTTGGGGTATTTCTGGGTGTCTAGGGCGTCTTTGAGACGTTCGCCCATCTTGCTCTGCAGCTCGTCGGCATAGGCCTGGTCGAACTCAACCTCAGAGACCTGGCGCTTTTGCTTGCCGGCTCGGCTCACCAAATCTTTGATTGCTGCGACAATTTTCTTGATCTCGCCATGAGCGAACTCGATCGCATCTACGACACGCTCTTCGGGGATCTCCCGCGCGCCGGACTCGATCATCGTGATTCCCTCTTCAGTTCCCACAACCATGATGTTGAGCGTACTGACCAACCGCTCCGCATAGGTCGGGTTCACCACGAACTCGCCATCAACGATGCCGACGCGTACCGCGCCTACCGGGCCATGGAAAGGAATATCGCTTAGAGCCAAAGCACAGCTCGCGCCGTTGATGCCAAGAACGTCCGGATCGTTCGCCTTGTCCGCCGAATACACAAAAGCCACCACCTGCGTTTCGTTGCGGAACGTCTCAGGGAACAGTGGGCGGATAGGACGATCGATCTGCCGGCTCGTTAAAATCTCTTTTTCGCTCGGACGGCCCTCGCGCTTGATAAAACCACCCGGAATCCGGCCTCCAGCATAGGTAAACTCGCGGTATTCGACAGTCAACGGGAAGAAATCAATGCCTTCCTTTGGATCCGGCGAGGCCACAGCAGTGGCGAGAACGGCATTGTCGCCGCTCGTTGTAAACGCGGCTCCGGATGCCTGCTTAGCGATCCGCCCCGTCTCAAATTTAATGTGCTTGCCGCCGGCAAGCTCAACTGTTACGTCTTGCATGATGTCGTCCTTATCTTGATCTCTTGAATCCAGTTGAGGTGTTTGTGTGGGCTCTCCGGCGCTCTTTACTGCGCTGGGTACGGAGCCAAAATCGAAAGCCCCGCCGACGTTTCGTCTGGCGGGGCTCCGGGTCTTACATTTTCCAGTAACGCGAGGTCAAGACATACCCACGGACGCAGCTGTGACCTGCCACGGCAAGGCACGTTTGGCTATCCGAGGAAACCTTCGCGGTGGGAGAACTTGAAATGATTCGACTCCTGCAGCTCTTTCATCTCGCGGCTGCCTGCTCGCTACTTGCGGATGCCCAGCTTGCCGATAACCTCGCGGTAACGGTCGCTGTCGGTCTTCTTTAAATAATCCAACAAGCGGCGTCGCTTCGATACAAGCATAAGCAGACCACGGCGCGAACCATGATCCTTCTTATGGGTCTTGAAATGCTCCGTCAACTCGCCAATGCGCTCGCTGAGGATCGCAATCTGCACCTCTGGACTTCCAGTGTCCGAGTCGTGCGTGCGGAATTTTGTAATGATGTCCGTTTTCTTTGCAGATGCCAACACGGCGGGTCTTACTCCTGATTCTCTATGCTGTAGTCACTTCTCTCAGTGTCCAGACGTAAGAATATCACGCGGGCACGGTCGTTTCTAGAATCCCTGGAATCTCGACGAGCCCTGGATCGCTCCACGGATATTCTCGACAGGCGATGACCTTCCTTCAACTTAGCTCAAGGCCTACCCTATATGTTGCTGTAGGAACGCCAAGGTTCGCTGTCTCGCGAGCGCGGCCGCGTTAGGGTTGTAGCTTCCGCGAGCGTCGCAGTTGAAGCCGTGCTCCGCTCCCTCATACATATAGATCTGCACGGCCGGATGGGCACTCCGGACTGCTTCAACCTGATCCGTTCCGATATGCGTGTCCTTGGATCCAAAGTGCAGCAATACTGGGCATGACGGCTGCTCCGTCGCTACCGACCCGATACCGCCGGCATAGTACCCCACGCAGGCCTTCGGCTCGAATCCGTTCTCAGGCCCGCGCGTAGCGCTCAGCCAACTCATCATACCGCCAAAACAGTACCCCACCACGCCTGCCCCGGCACCCTCACGCTTGACCTGCTCGAACCCAGCCGCTACATCCAGAATCGCTGTCTCTGGTTTTAACTGTTGGCGATAGCCAACCGCCTTTTGCATGTCCTCGCCTTCATAGGTCAACTCGACCCCGGCCTCGATGCGGTCGAACAGAGCTGGCGCAATCGCCATGTATCCCTCTTTCGCGAAATCATCCACAACACAGCGGATATGGGCATTCACGCCAAAGATTTCCTGCACCACCACCAAACCGCCTCGCGCAGCCCCTTCCGGCCTACTCACATATGCCGAAAGCTTGTGCCCATCGGCCGCCTTTAACCGCTTCCACTCACCCATACTGCTTATCCTCCATCAACAGTGCCCCTTGGCATACCTCCGGCTCTTGCAGCCAAGTCAATGCCTTCGGTCCTGCCCTAAGATTACAGCCCACGGCTGGACCCTCGCGCGCGTACAAGCATGTGCCGCATCAGGCAGACTGCCAACTCAGACGATGGGTTGTGGTACGTCCCTGCTTCAATGCACCTCTTAAGCTCCTCCAATCTGCGCTGCCGATCTGTTGTTTGCTCTGCGATATCAGCTCCCCTTTTTTCGCCCGCACCCGCCCCTGTGCTCACGCCCTTGTCCGTCTCCGCTGACTCGCTGGACTTGTAATCGACACACATGATTATAAAAGCTCCCTAATATCCTTATCGGCAGCACACGAAAAAACTTGAGCCTTGATCAGGAAAGATTAAGAAATTTTTATGAAAGCGAACTCGCAGCCTAATTTGAGGGTCATGAAAATACAGTTACCCAAGCTAATCAGCCGGTCGCCTCAGTTTTCATTGCGACGCGAGGCGCGCTTTGCGGAAACTTTTGGTGCAGCCCCCAACGCGCTCCGGAGCCGCACAACCGCTGAAGCTCGAATTTGAGATACACGCGATTCCACAACCCCAATCGTTGTGCCAATCTCTTTCATCGTGAGTTCTTCAAAGTAATACAGGGTCAGAACCAGACGTTCCTTTTCCGGGAGAGTGTCGATAGCTGCAATCAAACGCTCCTTCATCTCTCCTTCCATGCAGCGAAACAGTGGGTCATCCGTTACTGGACCGGGAATGTAGTTCAGTTCCTCCTCCCCAGACTCTTCGCTGCGTTCCATATTGAGGCTACCGATCTCCAACCCCTTCAGTTCCCCCAACAGTTGCTGGTATTGGTCAAGCGACAGGTCCATCTTGGAGGCAATCTCACCTTCATTTGGAGAACGCCCCAGACCCGCTGTCAGCGAACGGATGACCTCTTCAATGGCCCGGCCCTTTCTACGCAGTTCCCGCGGACTCCAGTCCGACATACGGAGTGAATCCAATATCGCCCCGCGGATCCGAAACTGCGCATAACTCTTAAATTGAATCTGTTTGCTGTGATCGAATTTCTGTACAGCATCGATCAATCCGACGATTCCCGCTGAAACAAGCTCTTCCAACTCGACATGTTGCGGTAGGCGATCGTGCAAACGGCGTGCGATAAACCGAACCGTCGGCATGTGCTCCATGATCAACCGATCGCGATCGGCAAGGGTTAAGCTGCGCGGAACTGCCTCAGCCAGCATCTCTGTTTTTGGAGACGACATGCCAGCATGGGAGATTGCAGAGAAGCGCAGAACTCCAAAGTTATCGATGTCTTTCTGAGAAACTGATTGTTGTTTACGCATTGCGTGCTCCTGGGGCGACTGCCCTTAAATTCGGCGATGCCGGTATCACTAAGACCCAAAGGTTTTCAACCTTCTGGACTTAGCTGAACGCCTATATAACAAGCACGACTGATGCCAAATAGGACACACTTTGCATTAGGTTTTTCTAACTTTGCCGGGATTAGCGTAATTAGCTGCGCTGCCTCAATAAGTGATCTTGACGCTCACGAGGCAACGGTGTGTTAAGTCACCGCGATTAAGTATTCTCAAAACAAAAGACCCTCCCGTAAAGGAGGGCCTTCGTAGCTGAACGCATCGTCGTGCTATGTAGGAACAACAGTAGACATGCGATACAAACTGCCGCGTCAACGTACACGTAAGACATGCTTATTACGAGATCAGCGCCGTTCTGTTCGTCGCACTAGAATCTCCGCTGCGGTAATCTCGGCACGAGAATCGGAGAGAATCGTCGCCCGTTGTAGAACGTGTCCCAACTCCCGTACATTACCCGGCCAGGTATGAGCACATAAGCGCTGTAGTGCGTCAGCGCCTAATCGCTTTCGAGGCATCTCCTTGGCAAATTCTGAGAGAAAGTGCTCCGCAAGTAGCGGTATATCTTCTAAACGATCCCGAAGTCTTGGTACTTCAATTGGGAATACCGCCAGCCGGTGTAAAAGATCTAAGCGAAAGGTCCGCTCTTCTACACACTGATCCAAATTTTGATGGGTAGCGGCCACTACCCTTACGTCCACGCGAACAGCATCATTATCACCAATGCGTTGCAACTCACCGTTTTCTAAAAAGCGAAGGAGTTTAGCTTGCAATAGCAACGGCATTTCACCTATCTCATCCAGAAACAACGTACCGCCGTGAGCTGCCTCAATCCGTCCCATTCTTGACTGAACCGCGCCGGTGAACGCCCCGCGCGTGTGCCCGAATAACTCAGCCTCAAGCAGTGCTTCAGGAATTGCAGCGCAATTGAGTACCACGAGCGGCTTCTTCGATCGCGAACTGAGCGTATGGAGCGCCTTGGCTACAAGCTCCTTGCCAGTACCGGTTTCCCCCTCAATCAACACCCTGGCGCTATGTGGGGCAACCAGTCGTATGAGACGGAATAACTCGAGCATCGCCCGTCCTTGTCCGACTAGGCCCGGGATGTCCATAAATTGGGCACTGCCGTTTGATACTGGCCCTGTGTCAGCTTGAAGTGGGGGCCGATTTTGTGCCTTGTCCAGTGTTGAGCCAGAATTTTGATTGCCGATGCCGTTTCCCCACCCCTTATCTCCAGAAGTGAATGGGGGAAGTGTGCCTACGCCTATGGGCTTCGCCACTTCACGAATGGCTTGTAACAGTTCATGGCGAAACTGGCTGCGAGCTACACCTTTCTCTACGTACCCGTCTCGTCGCAGCAATTCTAATGACGGATATGCTTGTCGTACCATCTTAGTAAAAGCACTGACCTCAAGATCGGGTAGCCAATCATCCACCAGTAACGCTTCCGCAGGCATCTCTTCCAGACACGCCATCGCTTCTGCTCCACCGTTCGCTTCGCATACCTGCCAGTGCATGCTAGTCAAAGCAATACCTAAATGAGCGCGCCAAGCAACATCGGAACTGGCAAGAATCACCCTACGATCTATCGCCACTTGTCTCATCTGAACTATTGACCTTCTTCGACAGACTCTAAAATCTCACGCATACGGGAGATAGAAGTAATTAACTTCTGGACGTCTCCCAGAGCTTCATCTACTATTTCAGTCGCGGATGTCTGCGCACCTGGCATCTGGCCAATCTCCAGGCGACACTGTAACACCGCGATTGGCTGAACCATATCGTGCAACTCACGGTGAAGGGCCGATATGAATCCGACTGCTGCTAAATTGTTCAAGCAAAGCCTCCAGACACTAACTGTGTAACGTGCAGCAAAGAGTTACGCTCCCCGAGCTAGTAATGGAGGCGAACAGGTATTTATAGCTTGGCTAGACTTTGAAAGTTCACCTAGAACGCGATAACCACGCCCTCGTACAGTCTCAATCAGGCTTGCACGGCATGGTTTGTACTGTTCCACTGTAGCCAGTTTTTTTCTTAACGAAGTGACACAAACCTCAACCACATTGGTAGTGCTTTCAGCTTTAGATTTCCATACATGCTCTACAACTTCGTCTCTGGAGCAACAAGCTCCTTTGCGCCGCACTAGGAACTCCAGTAAAGAAAACTCCTTTGGGGTGAGCTCAACGTCGTGCTGATGACATTTCACACCCCGGCTTACCAGATCCATTTCGAATTCTCCAAAACGGAGCACGTTTTCTTGACCTCCCGAACTTCGACGCAGGATGGCGCGGCACCGGGCCGTAAGTTCATGAAAGCTAAACGGTTTGAGCAGGCAATCATCCGCGCCGAGGTTGAAGCAGCGAATTCGCTCTTCCAGATTATTGCGGCCTGTCAGGACCAGTACCGCAGTCTCCAGCGACAGTGCCCGTAGTTCTTCCAAGACTTCTATACCATCCCGTCGAGGCAAGCTGAGGTCCAGAACCATGAGGTCGATTTGATTAGCACGAAGATGTTCGATGGCGGCATCGCCATCCTCAACCCAAGCCGTCTCGTGACCTTCTAATTTCAAACCCCTCTGCAAAAAGAGCCCGAGTGCGCGATTATCCTCAACGATCAATATGTGCATTGTCTACTCTCCAAGCATTTCAGGGGTCCAGTGCCACCAACGTCCTGGCGACATGCTCCTAAGGATCCACGAAGGAAAGGCGATACGGAGAGAAAAAGCGAAAAATAGACGAAAACGTATGCCCGATTTGGCACGCTTAGAACAGGTACCAAATTGGGAAACTCAAGAAGCCAGCCTTCGCAATTTTTTCTGTTGCGATTCGCTTTTCCTTCGCTACAATCAGCGGATGGCTATTACACGAAGACAGAAAGAGGTACTGGACTTCCTTTCGAGTTTTACGTCTCAAAACGGGTACTCGCCGTCTTACGAGGAGATCGCGTCTGGTCTTGGCCTAAATTCACTCGCAACGGTTCATAAGCATGTCACCAATCTTCAGGGTAAAGGCTTGCTGCAACGATCTCACAATCGAAGCCGTTCGATAGATGTTCTGCCGCAACGCTCAACTCGAAGAGGCGGGTCAGACCGCCTTCCTCTTCTCGGGCGTATCGCCGCAGGCCGGCCCGTCGAGGCAATTGAAACGGCAGAGACGATCTCGCTCAGCGACATCATCGGTACTCGAGAGGTATTCGCTCTCGAGGTTCGAGGCGATTCCATGCGGGATGAGCATATCGTCTCCGGTGATTTTGTGCTGGTGGAGCGTACACGGACAGCAAGGGAAGGCGAGATCGTCGTGGCTTTGGTCGATGGTGCCGATGCCACCCTCAAACGTTTCTACCGCGAGGGGAGTCTCATTCGCCTTCAGCCGTCGAACGCAGAGATGGCTCCCATTTACGCACCAGCGCTGAATGTGAGCATCCAAGGTCGCGTTCTCGGCATTCTCCGAAAGTACGCGTAATTTTCCATGCCACAAGACAGCTATGCAGACACAAGCGACCGTGAGCTGTTCAGCACCACGTCGCATGGTGTAGGGAAGACGCTCTGGCTGATCGTTTTTGATCTCGATGGTACCTTGATCGACTCCTCCCGTGATCTTTGCTCTGCCGTGAATGCCGCACTTCATGATGTTGGGTGTTCCGAGTTGTCCCAGGCGGCTGTTTCGAGCTTTATCGGTGACGGTGCCGCCGCACTAGTGAAGCGCGCTCTGGAGGCCAGTATGGGGCTGCCAGGGTTAGCAGTAGGTGAAGTAACGTTCCAACGTTGTTTCGCCTTTTTCCTTCAGTACTATCGCGCTCACAAGCTGGATACGACGAAGGTGTATCCAGGTGTGATGGAGAGCTTGGAGGAGATCCGCTCACTTTACCCTGAACTTGTTATGGCGGTACTGACCAATAAACCCGTGAGGCCATCCCGAGAGATCTGCGATGCACTCGGGCTGTCTCGCTATTTTCAATTGAACTACGGAGGAGACTCTTTTTCTACAAAGAAGCCTGCACCTGAAGGTCTGCAAGCCATCATGCACGAGGCACGATTGTTGCAACAGGCAAGAAGCCAGCGCGGAAACCATCTACTTCCTAATGGGGTGGCGATGGTTGGAGATTCAGAGGCCGATGTACTGGTCGGGAAGGCCTGTGGTGTGTACACGTTGGGTTGCACCTACGGCCTAGCACCGGAAGCGATCCGCCTTGCTGGACCCGCTGTACTTGTAGATAGCCCATGGCAATGGAAACATGCACTTGGCCTCTAAACAGCGCCATGCGTGAAATCATCACCAAATCACTGGACTGGCGGCCATAGCCATGCGGCACCGCGCACACCGCTTGAGTCGCCATGCATATTGCGCAGCACCGGTGTTTGAGTACTGCCGCCAAACGTGTACTTTGCAATATTTCGTTCAAGCTGGCCTGTGTAAAGCCTATCCAGATTGGAAAGACCTCCACCCAGAACCACGACATCAGGATCCAAAAGATTAACGATAACCGCCAACCCACGTCCAAGGCGATCCACTAAACGGTCCAAGGCCATCACCCCAACTCGATCTCCGTTGGCGGCAAGTTCCGCAATCTGAAGACCTCGCAATGACTGACCTGTAGAAGCCAGAAAATCTCGTTCAACACCAGTACCGGAGATCCAGGTTTCCAAACAGCCATTCCGCCCGCAGTAGCAGGGCGGTCCAGGTATTTCGTCAGGCGTCGGCCATGGCAACGGGGTATGCCCCCACTCCCCTGCTACGCCGTTCGTACCGGCGTGGACACGACCATGCAGCGTAAGGCCACCACCGCAGCCAGTGCCCAAAATAGCCCCAAATACAACATCGGCACCCCGCGCCGCACCATCTGTCGCTTCGCTCACGGCAAAGCAGTTGGCATCGTTGGCGCAGCGCACCTCACGGTCCAGCGCTTGGGAGAGATCGTGTTCGAGCGGCATACCGTTCAGCCAGGTAGAATTAGCATTCTTCACCAGCCCTGTGGATCCAACCACTGTGCCCGGTATGCCTACCCCAACCGTTCCAACCTGTCCGGAAAAACTCTCGAGTTGCCGGACCAAAGAAACAATATTGGCAATGGTTCCAGCGTAGTCGCCGCGGGGAGTCGGTAGGCGAAGGCGTTGCATCTCCCGGCCATGGGCATCCAGTGCAATCGCTTCGGTCTTGGTCCCCCCTAAATCTACGCCAACCCGCAATTCGAGTTCCTTTCGCTGTTTAGACGGATGAACCGGTCAGCAGGAGTGTAACAAATGCGTCGCCCTGAACAAACGTTGCGGGCGTCGAAAAAGAACAACCAGCAACCGGGCCGCTTGGGTCACAGCTTTGCTGGAGCGCTCCTCACTGATTTGGGACCAGCTGTGACTTTGCAGCCGTCGCTTCCGGCAAGGAGTAGATGACCTCACCAGCGCGGGTGTAATGAAGTTCTTCGCGTGCTTGGTGCTCTATCGCGCTTGGATCTTTTTGCAGGCGTTCGACATGGCCCTGCAGGCGTTCGTTTTCGCGCTCCAACTGCTGCATCTGGGAATGCAGCGTTCGCTCTTCTTCGCGTTTCTTGGCAAAAGCCGTCAGTCCGTTATGGCCGAACACTACGCCGTACGCCATGCCAAATGCCAATCCAGCAGCCACGATCGTCGCCGCGCGTCTGCGCCACAGGCCTGTCCGGGCCCGTGGCGGACCTGAAAACGTCGCTCGGGAGCGGTTCCGCAGATGAAGGGAGTTGTGCACAAAGACCTCGACGGACTCTTAGTATCGCCGATGCCCACCTTCTCCGGTGTAGATCGCCTGCTGAAAGGGAACCACGATTGCTACTCCGCAATACGCTTCCTATCAGTTCAGGCCCAAACGAACGTAAACCCAAACCTAAACAACAAGAGCCAAACCAGGTGATTCATTGGATCGTAAACCTGTTTGTTAGTCTTAAGTTTGTATGCATCTGCTCTTCGCGATTTTGGTGTTGGCGTTTGCAGGCCTACTTTGGGCATCGCTCGCAGCCGCGCGACATATTCGGCGAACGCGACGACAGCGCAGAGTGGGGCAGCAGCTCGACCAAGGTGCACGTACAGATGGAGCCGAAACTGCGCCTCCGCCACCCGTCGAAGCGATGTACGAAGCGAAACTGGAAGAAGAGATTGATCCTCTTAGTGAGGTCGCTTCTGCTTTATTGAATGCGCACCATGGCCGTGCTTCTCGTTCTGGGCCTTTTCTAACCTCGAAAGCCGGCCAGGAGACCTCGGCTGCCATGAGAAAGGTGCACGCCGACCCGGTATCTCGCTCTCTTTCTACGGGGCGGGGCATGTTCGGCGGTCTGGAGCAAGACTCTGACCTTCGCAGCGCCGCCACTCCCAAACCGCCGCAACCGCGCCCACCAGCTCAGGCACCCAGCTTTCACGCTCACGGATGACTATGCCGACTCTTGTTTCAGCCCTCGTTTCTTCGCCGTCCAGCCGTTCCACTGAGGTCGCACGTCGCCTGCTCGTGGGGTTATGCGCGACACTCGTCGTTGCCGTTGCGGCTCACATAGCATTTCCACTTCCCTTCACGCCCGTGCCGTTCACGCTGCAGCCGCTGGCCGTGCTCGGCGTCGGGCTTGCGCTGGGACCTATGGACGGCTTTTTCGTCATGCTGGCCTACCTGACCGAGGGCGCGGCCGGTCTTCCCGTCTTCAGTCCAACCGGTCCCGGCGGTGTATTGCAGCTCTTAGGACCGACAGGTGGGTATCTTCTGTGCTATCCCCTTGTCAGCTTCGCAGCCGGCATGGTGACGCGTTATTTGGAGCGATCGATCTCGATATTCATGAGCGCCCTTCTCGGTTGCTTCGCCGCGACCGTTCTCCTGTTCGCCGCCGGTGCCCTATGGCTCGCCCATGTAGCACATCTGAATGCCGCAACCGTTTGGATCGCCGGCGTTGCTCCTTTTCTCCCTGGCGAGGCTGTAAAGGCCTTCGCCGCCGCCGGCATCTATCGAGCGCTCAGGCGCCCGCTCTTGCGCTAGGCTCAACCCCTGTCTTCTAGTCAAATGGATCTCTCTATGCTTGCAACATCTTCAGACATTCGCGAAATTAGCATCGCTCACAGCCCCGATTCCGACGACGCCTTCATGTTTTACGGACTCGCCACCAATAAGGTCCGCGTTCCGGGCTATCGCTTCACGCACACCCTCACCGATATCGAGATGCTGAACCGCAAGGCCCGCGAGGAGCAGACCTACGATGTCACCGCGGTCAGCTTCCATGCCTATCCATACATCCAGGAGAACTACGCCATAATGGCCTGCGGCGGATCCATGGGTGAGAACTACGGCCCGATGATCATCGCGCAGCGACCCTATACCCTCGACGAGATCAAACGTGTCCGTATAGCTGTCCCGGGTACCCTGACGACTGCGTATCTCACCCTGAAGCTGTTCGCGCCAGAGATTGAGACGGCCACCGTGCCCTTCGATCAGATTATTCCAGCCGTGCTCGCGGGTGAGTTCGATGCCGGTTTGATCATTCACGAGGGGCAACTGACCTACGGCCGCGACGGTCTGCGTAAAATCCTTGACCTCGGCATCTGGTGGCAGGAGCAGACGGGTCTGCCCTTGCCTCTTGGCGGCAATGCAATTCGCCGCTCGCTGGGCCACGACGTGCAACAGATCGTCACGGATGCTCTGCGTGAAAGCATTCGCCACGCCCTAGCCCATCGTGATGAAGCTCTTGCCTATGCCATGCAGTTCGCGCGCGATCTCGATGTCTCGCTCGCGAACCAATTTGTCGGTATGTACGTCAACGATCGGACGATAGATTACGGTGCGGACGGGCGCGAGGCCATCCGTAGGCTGCTGGATATGGGCTTCGAACGTGGCATCATTCCTTTCCGGGCCAAGGTTGACTTCGTCGGCTGAGTTCCGCTCTCCAAAGATAGTCGTGTTACTCTACTTGAGTTGCGCGTTGGCCTCTACCCTTTCGCGGTAGAACCGAGGCGCACCTTACCCACCTGGACGCGTAGCTCAACTGGCAGAGCATTCGACTCTTAATCGACAGGTTGAAGGTTCGATTCCTTCCGCGTCCACCATCTTTTCTCATCGGTTCCGAATTGGGAATATATCACTGCAAGGATAGCGGCACGTCGTCAAATTTGACTTGTCTACAGCCCTATTCGCGATAGCATGCGGGTACGCCCCATGACTTGTCGATCCCACTTTTGTGGCATACAGTTCGGTTCTCGGTCGCTGCTTTCGCTATCGCGTCATGTGGCGCGAACAGCACTCGCAATTACAGTTTGCCTGTTCTTACAACATGCGTCGGCGCAGGCGAGGTACACTGCGTCCCGCGCCGGTGACCTGCAGGTGGGGGCGGGTATTTCGTTTGGCAGCTCCGACTACCTCACCTCCGAGGTTGGTAGCAGTCTCAGGCCCATGCTCAGCGGAGGAGGAGAAAGCCTTCGCGGCTTGAATGTGTACGGAACGTTTGACTTTAAGCCCCACTTCGGTGCGGAACTCGATTTTCGGCAGACCTCTCCCAGCTACGGAAATAGCGTTTATGAACGCACTTACGAAGCGGGTGGACGGTTCGTGTATCCGCTTGGACGCTTTAGACCGTATGCGAGGGCAACGTACGGACGCGGGGTCTTCAACTATCCCTATGACATTGCGAACCTCGCCTACAACCTATACGGCATAGGCGTAGGCACCGACCTTCCGCTGACTCGGGCCATCAACTTGCGTGTTGATTTCGAGCACCAGCACTGGTTCAGCTTTCCACTTACTCCCTTGGCACCTAATCTCGTCACCCTAGGGGTGGCGTACCACTTCTCGGGCGGCGGCCATTGTGCGCTTTGCGCCTACCGTTAGTTCTGCACTGGAAGCGGAACCGGGCAACCTAGAACTTGAAAGACAGTCCAGCCTGCATGGCACGGGGCACCTGTGCCAGGAAAATTGTCTCTCCGTCCGGGGCGACTACTGGCTGATAGCCTTCTTCCAACAGATTTGTCGCCTCGATCACAGCATCGAGACCCTGCAGGCGTCCCCCGGACCAGAGTTTCTGCCGTAAGGAACAGCTGAGGTAACCTTGCTCCGGCACGGTGTTATAGGCGTCCACAGTGTTCAAGGTCTTTGCCGGTTGCCAGCGATACTGAGCCCGATAGGCCGTTCCCGTCCGCTCCACGTGCCCATCCACCGATACCGCGAAGGCCGGGCGCATGCGTAGGACAAGACTTTGCTGGAGACCTTGCAGACTGAGCGGCTGCACTCCAGCCTGGAGCGTGGAACCGATCTCTGCCACGATGCTCGAAGCTAACGACGGCATTACCTGATGCGTCCAGGACGCGCTTAAGCCTTGCGCTTTATAGCCGTTCACCGTGGCGCGCAAGGTGCTGGTGCTTAAATCTGCCAATGCCGGCAATGTCACCCTGTCCTGCGTCTCCAGACTGCCCACGCCCACGATAGCGGCTGCGGAGATGTCGTCCTGATACACCGTCACTGTTTCCTTGTCCATACCCACTGTGTGCGCAAGAGCAAGTTCCTGATGCCGGCTGCCGAACGGCAGTGGCCGACCATTCGCATCGCTTAGAATCTCAGATTCGGTTCCATTCTTTACGAGGTCATCGGAGCTTTGTACCGCACGTTCCGTGGCATAACGGTACATGATGGCGAAACCGTCGATGGGTGTCACCACCACCCGCAGAAACGGGGCGCTGCTCACACGATTTTCTATTAAGCGTTCAGCGGAAAGCAGGGTACCTGCGTCGATCATCACCGCATCCCCTAGTGCCATATGTTCGCTCGACGCCAAAGTAAATGCCTGCAATCCGGTACTTCCGGGACCCGCCACCTCAGGATGGGAAGAGAATCCGGCAATCACCCGTGTCTCTCCTCCGAGAGCGCTATGGCGTTCGAACCCAGCACTCAAGTCAAAGGCAATGGCCTTTCCCGGCACGGCTAAGTCGCTAAAACCGGCTCGCAGGATCTCGGAACCGTTGTCGTGATCCTCATGCGTCAGAGCAAATGCTTGGCGCATCCCACCGCTTGCGAACGTCCCGTCACCTCCGGTAATGGTGTATCGCACTTGTGTGGTTGGCAGTTGGATCTGCTCTGCTGCGGCCGGTTCTGTCCCTGCTTCATCATCCAGGCGTAATAGCGGACGGTTCGCGGCTGAGCGTAACGTCCAGCGCCAATCATCTGTCGGCTCCTCGACACCTCGCCGTTGTGCAGGAAACCAGGTACCCACCTCGATCAGAGCGGTCATGGTGAGGTTAGCGATGGAGTGGATCCCTGGATTTAAACGTAGATTGGGCCGGAGAGAGGGCAGCAGAAAGGCTGCCGAAGCGCGCAGTTGGTAAAGGCCCGGAGAGAGAGCACCGAGCAGGTATCGCCCATGGTCATCGCTGTACGTCTGTGCGACAACGATAGCCCCCGGACCAATCAGTTCGATGAGCGCGCCCATCTGCGGCGTCCCGTGCCCATCGCGCACGACACCGCCTACGGCTGACGTCCCTTGCGCCGCGGCGCGGTAAAAGGCAGGACACAGCACCAACAGCACAAGGGCAACGCTTGTTACGACTCGCTTCACCGCGCCTGGTACTCCTTTGCGCGCGTCTGCGGCTCTCCGAAAGGCTACTCGATGCGAAAATCAGCCGCAGAGCATGCTTCTGGACCGTACCCGCCTTTGTTATCCCGCGGATCCTTGCCCTAGTTCAATGATTTACTGCTCCACAACAAATGGCGCGCTTTCCGCAATCTGCTGTTTGGTGACGCCATCGTTGACCTTAATGACAACCTGGTACCGACCAGGTTCCAGGCTTCCGAGGGGCATCGTCTTTTCCAGCGTCAACTGATCGGCGTTCGGATTCAGTTTGGCAGCGGACTCTTCAGACTGCAGAACCTGTTTATTGGTCGCAACATCCAGTACCTGGTACTCGATACTGGCGTCATTGCGCTTGTTATCGCCTATACCCAAATTGTAGACCTGCATCCAGAAGTTCAGGTTCTGCCCGCGATGAAACACCACAGGCGTGGAGACCGTTGCGGGTACGCGTGGCCGCAGCTTGGTATTGCCAATCACAAAATTCCCAGCACCGACTTCCTTGGACGGCACGCGTTCCATTTGGTCGGCGAGAATCAACGACGAGTGTCCCAGACGATCGTCGTCGAACTTAGGAACGTCAACGCTCCGGCGCCAGGTACCGACATGCTCCGGATTATTGACATCCTTGATGGCGATCTCGAGCTTGTACCGGCCCGGGGCCAAGGGCAGCGCCTTCCAGTACACCGAAGTGTTGGTCTTCGTGCGGTCCAGTAGGTCCGAAGGCGTCTCGACCTTGACCGTATCCTCGAAGGTCTGCACAACATGGTGATTGATGTTGCTGATACGGCCAAGAATGTTCACCACACCGGTAGCATCACCATCTTTAGTTTTGTAGCTGATATCGCTGTTCCGAAGTTGCAAGGTCACCGGGACCAGAACGGTATCGTTGGTCAGCTTGACGTAGTCTGTGCGCACATCGAACAGGAACGGCGGTCCGCTAAGAATCTTCTCCGAGCTGAGGAACTGGTCCAGATCGGCGAACTTGACCGCAGGCGGGGCCATGAGCTTGGCAAAGGTATCCAGGCGATCGAATTGCTTGCTCTGGAGAGAAGAAGACATCGGTCCCGGACCGAGCTGCTCCAATCCGCCGCTGAACCGGTCCGCCTGCTTGGCACGGCCCATGCTCTCGTAGAGGGTCTGCCCAGCACCAGGCGTATGCTTCAAGGCATCCTTTTCAGAGCGGTCAATGGTGGCGTGGTAGTCGCCGCACATGCAAGTATCGACGAACTCGATGTCGATGTTATCGCCCACCCCGGCAAGATAGCGGTAGTGCCAAACCTCAAAAGGAAAGGTCGAGGTCGATCCGCCACCCTCTTCCATGGGACGATCGTAGGTACCGCCTGATGGGTGAGAATCGATGCTGTCGGGCTTGCCGAACGCGATGTAGATATGTCCGCGATCGGTCAGCCAGCCCGGCTTGCCGGCCGCAAAGTGCTCATTCGAGTAAGCAATCCGGGAATAATGCTCATCGCGGAACTCATTCTCCGGGCTGTCCGGATTCGGATTGCGACGCTGCCAGAAGAGTTCGATAAACTGCTGCCGCTCCTCCTCGTTGGACAGGTTCTTGAACGCGTGCGCTTCCTCGTCGGTTATGATCCAGCGCACATCTTCGTTCAGCCACTTTTTGTCTTCCGGGCTCAACTCATTGCGGATGGCTTTTCTACGCTGAAATTCTTCCTTGTCGCTCAGCCGGCGCTTCAACGGGTCGGGACGCTCTTCCACCGGCGCAGTCTTGGACACTCCGCCATTGTCCTGCGCTGGCGGCACACTCTGCGCATTCAGCCGCGCGGATGCATCCAACAGCGAAAAGACGGTAAGTGCGATGAAGAAATGGCGAAAGCGCATGGACCGGACTCCAGACAGATTGCGCTTAGTGTACGGTCTACACATCGCAGGCACAAGCATTTCACCTTTCCGGCCCACTTGCTCGCGCCCCAACCTGGTCGGAATGCGTACCGAACTCCCGAAATGGCACACCTCGTACGATTCGGGATCAAAATCTCACAAGATCCGTATACAAAAGAGTAAGACTTCCACCGAATCAGGCGAACGCTTCCCATGAGCACGAAGAAGATTCTTCTTATCGCATTAGGCGTCCTCCTTTGCATCGGCATCGTGGTAGGCACTGTGCTCCACAGCCGCTCCAACGTCACCGCAATTACCACGGCCAAGGCTGTGCGCGAGGACCTCACCGCGACCGTCAGCGGAACCGGGCAGATCAAACCCAAAACCTACGTCAACGTGGGAGCTACCTCCTTTGGGCGCATCACCCACCTCTATGTTAAGGAGGGCGACCGCGTGAAGCGGGGCGAGGTGCTGGCTACGGTGGAAAACGTCCAGCCAGAGGCCACTGTGGCCGCGCAACAGGCCACCATCGCCAGCAGCCGCACCGACGTGAACTCCTATCTGGCCGCCGAAAAAACCGCCGAAGCCAATGTCGAACAGGCCAAGGCCGATCTCGAGCAAAAACAGCTCGATTACGGCCGCGCCCAGCAGCTTTACGACGGTAAGCTGATTGCCAAACAGGATTTCGACGGCAAAAAAGCCGCCTACGATATGTCGACCGCTACCCTGCAGGAGCGTCAGGCTGCCGCGGCTCAGGCCCAGGCGCAAACGGCCTCGGCGCGCGGCCACGTCTCGCAGGCCGTCGCGACCCAACGCTCCAACTTCGATTCCCTTGATAAAACGGTCAGCCGGGCCCCCTTCGATTCACTCGTCACCAACGTCCCGGTCCGTGAGGGCGAGACGGTCGTGATCGGCATTCAAAATTCCGGCGGGTCCACACTCATGTCGCTGGCCGACATGAGCGTCATTACGGCTGAGATCAAGGTAGATGAGACCGATATCGTCAACGTGCGGATCGGCCAGGCCGCCGATGTCAGCGTCGATGCCTTCCCTGGCCGTGTCTTTAAAGGGCATGTTACCGAGGTCGGCGACCAGGCCCTGCTGCGCACCACCGGGCTGGCCACCTCGCAGTCGGTTACCGGCACCGAGGAGGCCAAGGACTTCAAGGTCGTCGTCACCCTGGACCAGTCCTCGCCTGACCTGCGACCGGGCCTCTCCACCTCAGCCAAAATTACGACAGCGCAGAAGCACGATGTGCTCACCCTGCCCCTCCAGGCCCTTGTGGAACGCGACCCGGCCACGGAGGCTGCTCTGTTCCGCAATCATGGCACAGCGCCGGCCAACTCCGTCGTTGCGGCGAGCCGCCCGGCGAACACGGAAGGGGTCTACATCGTCGTTCAGGACGACGGCAAGCTTCGTGCCAAGTTCGTGCCCGTCACCACCGGGGTGTCCGGCGCGACCGATATCGAGGTTCTAAGCGGCCTTAAGGCAGGCGATGAGGTTGCTACCGGTCGCTTCAAGGTGCTGCGCGTACTCAAAAGCGGCACGCCCGTGAAGCACGATACCTCCCCAGCACCTGCGTCTACGGATACTTCCAGCTGAGTTGGGCTAAGCTAAAGGGAGAGCGAGGCCGCCTCTGCAGCGCGCCTCGCCCGAACGTACGGAGGAGTTTGCCTCTATGGCTACAACGACGGCACCGCTCGAGCTCAGCGCGCAGGAGCGTGTAGGTGCCAATCCGGACGGACCGCACCCCGGGGACGTCATCGTTACGGATAACCTCTGGAAAACCTATGTCATGGGTGATCAGCAGGTTCATGCCCTGCGTGGGGTCGACATCCGCATCCAGCACAATGAGTACGTGGCCATCATGGGCCCATCCGGCTCCGGTAAATCCACGCTGATGAATTTGATCGGCTGCCTCGATTCGCCCACCGTCGGCCGTTACTGGTTGAACGGCCATGATGTCTCCGAGCTGAACGACGATGAGCTTGCCCGGATCCGTAACAAGGAGATCGGTTTCGTCTTTCAGACCTTCAATTTGCTCGCCCGAGCGACCGCGCTGCACAACGTCGAACTGCCATTGATCTATAACGGCACACCCTCCGCGGAGCGTCTCGAACGGGCAAAATCCGTGCTGGAGAGCGTGAACCTCGGCCCCCGCATGCACCACAAGCCCAACGAGCTCTCCGGCGGTCAGCGCCAGCGCGTGGCCATTGCCCGAGCCCTGGTCAATCGTCCCAGCATCATCCTGGCCGACGAACCGACCGGAAATCTGGACTCCAAGACCTCCGTAGAGATCATGGCACTCTTCGACGAACTGCACGCCAAAGGCAACACCATCGTGCTCGTCACTCACGAGCCCGATATCGCCGACTACGCCCACCGCGTCATCTCCATCCGCGACGGGTCTGTAGAGAGTGATGGGCCAAGCCGCCGCAAACGTTAACGCCCCTCACACCTTCGAGCAAGTGTCTTTGTGGAGATTCTCTGCGAAGCTATGCATCCAAAGGGTCAGCATGGTGACGTGGGCAAAACGGTTTGTTTTCGCGATCTGTCTGGTTGGCTGCTCTTTGCCGGCTCTCGCTGCCGATGCGCGTTTTGACCTGCTTGGACCCAAGGTGGATGTAAAGGTCACACGTGGGCCGGAAACTCTGCCCATCGCCTCTGTCCCGAACCTACAGCCCGGCGATAAGATTTGGCTCCATCCAGAGTTGCCCCCTACACAATCGGTCCGGTACCTCCTTATCTGCGTGTTTTTGCGCGGCAGCACCAACCCTCCCCCGGAGGATTGGTTTATCCGGATTGAAACTTGGAACAAGAAGGTGCGCGACGAGGGTGTCTTCGTCACCGTACCCAAAGAGGCGCAACAGGCAGTTTTGTTCCTCGCTCCAGAGACAGGAGGCGACTTCTCCACGCTGAAATCTGCCGTCCGCGGTCGCCCCGGCGTCTTTGTCCGCGCCTCCCAGGACCTCGCCGAGGCCGGCTTCGAACAGGCGCGCATCGAGCGCTACCTTACCGACATCCGCCGTGTACCGCCGTCAGATGCTGCCGAGCTGCAAAAGCGCTCCGACCTTCTGGCGCGCACCCTCGCCTTGAAGCCCAATGCCGATTGTTTTAAGCGCCCGATGGATCAGGAGTTCAACTGCCTCACCCAGACCGGGTCGCAGGTGCTGCTCGATGACGGTCATGGCAACTCGATCGTTACAGCGCTTGCCAATGGCCCCAACTCCGACTTCATCAATCAAGCAACGTACACGCAGGCCCTGGGCGCAGGCAACTACTCGGCCTACGTGGGCGCGGTTGTCGATCTTGTGCGCATCATGGCGAACCTGCACACGGCGCAGTACCAGTACATCCCCGCCATCGCCTTCCCACAGGATCAAGCCCTGAACCTCCGGCTGAATACACCGCCCTCCTTCCATAACCCGAAATCGGTGCTGGTGATCGGTCTTCCCAGCATTCAAGCAGCGCAGAACCCTCCCCTGCGCCCGGCTGACGAGACTCATGTCGCTTGCCTGCTGCAACCATCGGTTGTGCTGCCCGTAGACGGTGCCCCTCTCGTCTTCTCGACCGACTTTGCGACCGGGCTCTCGCTGCACTTGAACACGCCTCCAGGTGCTCCGGCCGAGGCCGACATCCCTCTCACCCCCGATGCCTTCGAGGGTGGTCTTGTGCTGCAGGGTCCGGCTCATCGTGTGCCGTTGCACAATGATCGCCAACCGCTTACTCCAGTTGCCCCGACCACCACCCCTCCGGTACAGGGCGAGAACAAGCCCGCGCCCGTGCCGGAACCCACCACCCTGACCGGTACCGTGCAGGGCCGGTGGGGGTTCGACGCCTTTACCGGGCCTACCCTCAAACTGCAACAGCAGCCCGGTGGTGACTGGCACATCGTCAGCCCGGATGGCTCAGCCCCTGAGGTAATTGCCGGCAAGAACGCTCAGATTTTTCTCACCTCCTCCGGCAGCGCCTGCGTGCACACCATTGCGGCGGAGACACCAGGCAGTGAAACCCAACTGCCCGTCGCCTTCAAACCCGCGCTGAACACGGATCGCCCCAACCTGCTTGCCCTCACACTGCCCAGCAATGGGGAGATCAGCCCCGGCAACCTCCATCTCGATATCCAGCAATACGGCCAGCCCAAGCCTGACGGTCTCGCCGCGCGGACCTTTGCCGATCCGCCACACGTCATCGCGATCGAACTCCCGGCCGGCGATCATGCCATGGCGCTCCTGGGCACCAATCTAGCCGCCATCGATAAACTCACCCTCGGCGATCTCGTCTTTCGTCCGCAGACTTCGCCGGATGGTGCCGACGGCAACACACCACTCCGCTTGAGCCTGCCCGCCAATGCCCCTGCGCCGCCAACACATCCGGGCGATCACCTTACCGCGCAGATCACCCTGAACGACGGCCGGCAGCTGCCCCTCTCGCTCACGGTACTGCCACCACGCCCCTCTGCCTCACTTCTGAGCCGCAGCTTCGACCCCGTCCCGGGCTCGCTGATTAACCTATCCAGCCCCGACGACCTTCCGCTGGCATCGCACATCAGTTTCACTTTAAAGAGCCGCGGCAACTTCCCACGCAACGGCCAAGTTGAGGTTCAGACGCTCGATGGCACCCTGCGTACTGTGCTGACGCTCGCTCCTGCCGGCGGTCTCGTTCTACAGGACCCGCACACGGTCGTAGCCAGCCTCGATCCCTCGCGATCCTTCGGCCCTAGCGCCTTTGGCTCTCTGCAGCTGCGCTTCGTGTTTCCCGGAAATTTATCGAAATCGAAGCATGTTACGTCTACTTCGCCCACCGAGGACGCGCAGACTGGTAAGACGAACGACGCCGGTACGGGGCCCCAGGCAGTCGATCCGGACCTGATGGATATCAGTGATTGGCTGCCGCTCGGCACCCTCGTCCGTCTGCCCTCTCTAGCTCGTCTGCAATGCTCGACGGATATAGCCGCTGGCTGCAATCTCACCGGATCCAACCTGTTTCTGCTTCAGGCCATCAGCGCCGACCCGGCCTTCACCAGTCCGGACGCGGTCCCGGATGGCTTCACGGGCGGCACACTGCCGGTTCCCCATCCGGCCGGTTCCGCGGGCACTCTCTTCCTGAAGCTCCGCGACGACCCAAACCCGGTGAACTCCGCGACACTGCCCACAACGACCGTGACCACGCAAGCCAGCGCCTCCCATGCGCGCTTCGCCATCCCTCGTTAGGCAGAAAGAGCTCAGCCTTTGCAGATGGGCGGCCGTCGAGGCTTTGGCTAACGAAGATCTGCGGTCAGCCGAGCCTGCTCATCCAGCTCAGTCGCATTGAGCCTGAGTTGTACCCGGCTGTTTTTGCGCCCATAGGTGAAGTAAACGATCAAGCCGATCAGGAGCCAGACAATCAGCCGCGCCCAGTTCAACCAGCCGAGCTTGATCATCATGTAGCCGTTGAACAGCACGCCCAGAACCGGCACAACCGGCACAGGCCAGGCTAGCGGCGTGCGGAACGGACGCTCCTTGCCCGGTTCACGAACCCGCAGCACCATGATCGAGATGCACACAATCACAAACGCCAGCAAGGTGCCGATATTCACCATCTTGCCGATATCGTCGATCGGCGTCAGCGCGCCCACGATGCCCGCGATGGTGCCCACCAGAAAGGTGTTCTTGAAGGGGGTACGAAATCGGGGGTGAATCTCGGCGAAGAACTTCTTGGGCAACAGCCCGTCATTGGCCATCGCGTAGAGCACCCGCGTCTGGCCCAGCAGCATCACCAGCATCACGCTGGTGAGCCCGGCGAGCGCTCCGGCGGTGATGATATCGCTGGCCCAAGTCAAGTTGCGGTCAAGAAATGCCCGCGCAATGGGGGCTTCGATATTTACCTGTTGCCAGGGCACCATGCCCGTCAGCACCGCCGCCACACCGATGTACAGGACCGTGCAGATGATCAGCGAAACGATAATGCCGATCGGCAAGTCACGCTGCGGATTTTTGGCCTCCTGCGCCGTCGTCGAGACTGCATCGAAACCGATGTAGGCGAAGAAGATGTACGCCGCACCCGCGCCGATTCCACTAAAACCGAACGGTGCAAATTGGTGCCAGCTATGCCCCCAATTCGCTGTATCGACATAATGTGAACCTAGCGCCAGCACAAAAAGCACCACAGCAACTTTGACCACCACAATACCGGAGTTGAACTTGGCAGACTCCTGAATGCCGATCGCCAGGATCGTTGTTACCACTAGCGCAATCAGCAAGGCCGGAAGGTTCAACCCAATCTCATGCCCGAAGAGCACCGGCGCATTCAACAGCAGATGCGCCCGCGTCAGCATATCGGCCGTAGGGGCAGCCTTTAGCTGTCCCAGCTGCTGGATGTAAGCCGTGGATCCTGGAACAAGACTCGGATAGGTGGAAGTCATCACACGTCGTGCGATGTTGTCCACGGCCACACCAACCGCAGTCCAATGGTCATAGGCCAGCCACAACGGGAAATGAATATGAAAGATTTCCATCAGCTCGACGAAGTGGTTGGACCACCCGGAGCTCACCGTGCTCGCGCCCATGGCGTATTCGAGCGTCAGATCCCAGCCGATGATCCAAGCAACGATCTCGCCCAGCGTCGCGTACGCATAGGTATAGGCTGAGCCGGCCAGCGGAATCATGGCGGCAAATTCGGCATAGCAGAGCCCGGCAAAGGCGCAGCCCAGCCCACTCAGAACGAAGCTCAACATTAAGCCGGGCCCGGCATAGTGCGCACCCAGCCCCGCCAACACGAAGATGCCCGCGCCGATGACAGCGCCAACGCCCAATGCCGTCAGTTGAAATGGCCCCAGAGACCGTTGCAGCGTACCTTCGCCCTCGGCGCCGGCCTCGGCCAGCAGCGCATTCATGGACTTCTTCGCAAACAGTTGTGCCATCCGTGTCGTCCTGCTCCCTACATCAGTTCTGAAGTCATTCGCCTCGCCCGCAGCAGATACACGGGTACGCCGAGCAGCACCAGCAGCAGCCCAGGCCACGTGTACTGAGGCTTGTATCGCAACAGTACACCACAAATCCACACCGCCATGACGACGTACAGACCGGGCAGCACGGGATATCCAAACGCCCGATACGGCCGCGGCGCATCCGGCTGCGTCCGCCGCAAGCGAAACAAACCCAGGATCGTCAGCACGTAAAATGCCAGCACCGCAAAGATCACATAATCCAGCAACTGCCCATAGCTTCCACTCAGGCAGAGCAGGCAGGTCCAAGCCCATTGCAGCCAAAGCGAGTTCCGCGGCACGCCCGTTCGCGCGTCAAGTTTGCCCGTGGCCGCAAAGAACAGCCCATCCCGGCTCATGGCGTAGTACACCCGCGCCCCGGCCAGCAGCATGCCGTTCACGCATCCGAAGGTGGAGATCAGGATCGCCCCGGCCATCAGCTTTGCGCCTAGCCCAGCGAACGCGGATTCCATCACCGCCGTCGCGACACGATCCTCCGCGGCAAACGCGATCCCCCTTCCCGCCAGCGTGGTCGCCGCCGCTGTTCCATTCATCGGCAAAACGGCGAGATACACGAGGTTACAAAAGATGTAGAGCAGCAGCACGACACCCGTGCCCAGCGCCAGCGATAGCGGCAGGTTCCGCCTAGGATTGCGGATCTCCCCGGCTGTAAACGTCACGTTGTTCCAGGCATCGGAGCTGAACAGCGAACCCACCTGCACCACGGCGATCAGCGTGAACACGCCGACGGTCGTCGATCCGCCACCCATCCCCAAAAACGAGCCAATGTCGACCTGATGTTGTGTGTGCAGGTTTCCATTCGCAAAGAACGCGTGCCCAAAGTTTGCCGCGATCGCCGTGGCGTTCTTCGCCACCAAACCTACCGCGATCACACCCAATAGCGCCAACACCTTGGCACTCGTAAACACGTTCTGCACCGCCGCGCCCAGCTTCACACCCTGCGTGTTGGTGAAAGTTAACAGCGTAATTACGGCGATGGCCGCCAGATTCGCCGTGTTCAACCCAATGTTGCCATTCCCTATGTGCAGCAGCCAATGCGATTGGCTCACGGCCGGGAAGAACACGCCCAGGAACTTGCCGAAGGCCACACCGACGGCCGCGATCGTCCCCGTCTGAATGACCAGAAACAGCGTCCAGCCGTACAGAAATCCCCAGATCGGCCCCAGCCCCTCACGCAGGTACACGTATTGGCCACCGGCCTTGGGCATCATCGCCGCGAGCTCGCCGTAGCTCAACGCACCGATCATCGTCATCGCCGCAGTCACCAGCCACGCGGCGATCAGCAGCGCAGGCGATCCCAGGGTGCGGCTCATATCCGCCGGGACGATGAAGATGCCCGACCCGATCATGGAACCCATCACAATGGCCGTCGCCGAAAACAGCCCCATGCCCTGCACCAGGTGCGCGCCACCCGACGCCGACATCGCCGAGGTGCCCGGAGCGGTGTTCGCAGCGTTGCCCACAGCATTGCCCGCAGCCGCGACACCGCTCTCGGCGCCTGCACGTATCAACTTGTCATCCTGAGGCAAAGCCGAAGGACCTGCTTTTCTGCGGGCGTCGGAGACGAAGCGCCGCGATGAAGGAGTGTTGCACCCACGTTAACGCAACAGGCTCAGAAAGTCCCGCACCGTCCGCTCCACGTCGTACCCTGCCGCAAACAGGCCGCCAATCACCGCCACGGAATCCGCTCCCGCCATCATGACCTCCGCCGCGTTCGCCAGCATGATCCCGCCAATGGCGACAATCGGCTTGGACGTCAGAGCCCGCATCCGCCGCACGCCGGCAAGCCCAATCACCGGCTCCGCATTCGCCTTCGTCCCCGTCGCAAACACCGGCCCCACCGCGACGTAGTCCGCTGAGCCCTTCTCTGCAGCTACAACCTGCGCGTCCGTGTGTGTGGATACACCCACAATCACCGGCCCATCCGAGCCGGGGCCAAACACGCGGCGCACCGCATCGGGTGGCAGATCCTCGTGCCCTACATGCACCGCTCGCCATCCCGCCAACACGGCCAGATCGGCCCGGTCATTCATCACGGGCAGACACGCGCTTTCCCCGAGAGCCGCCGTCAGCACAGCCGCGTGCTGAAGCACCTCTTGCGGCGATCCAAGCTTGTCCCGCAACTGCAGGATCTCCGCCCCACCCACCATGACCTGCCGCACAAAGGTCTCCAGCGTCATGTCTCGCCTGGCGAGCATCTCGATATCAGCAATCGGGTACAGCCTGGGCAGAATGAACATTACGCCTTGCGCGGCATATCGCGATGCCCCGCCTTGGCCCGGTAGCCCGCCGCGGCGAGCCGCTTCTTCAACTCCTCCGCAATCATCACCGACCGGTGCTGGCCGCCCGTGCACCCAATGCCGATCGTCAGGTAACTCTTCCCTTCCTTGATGTAATGCGGCAGTAGAAACGTCAGCATATCCGTCACCTTGTCCAGGAACTCCTGCGTCTGTGGAAACTGCCGCACATACTTCGCCACCTTGGGATGTTTCCCGGTGAGCTTCCGAAACTCCGGAATAAAGTGTGGATTTGGCAGAAACCGTACATCGAAGACCAGGTCGGCATCGGTCGGCACACCATTTTTAAAGCCGAAGCTGTTGACCGCAATCGTGAGATTGCGATCGCTTGATCCGTCCACATAGTCGAACTGCGCATTCAGATGTGCCCGCAGTTCATGGACGTTGAACTTTGAAGTATCGAGCAGAATATCGGCCACGTTGCGCACCGGATCCAGCCGTTTGCGTTCAGCCTGAATTGATGCCACCACCGTATCGCCGCGTCCCAACGGATGCGGCCGGCGCGTCTCAGAAAAACGCCGCACCAGCACATCATCGGCCGCTTCCAGGTAGACGACCCGCGTCGGCAGGACCTTGCGCACCTGCTTGAGAATGGAGGGGAAGCGTTCCAGGCGGCTGCCTTCACGCACATCCACAACCAGCGCCGCGCGTGTAATCTCGGCCGACTTCGCCACCAAGTCCGCGAACCGCGGGATCAACTCCAGCGGCAGATTATCCACTGAATAAAATCCAAGATCCTCAAACGTCTTCAGGGCCGACAGCTTGCCTGAACCCGAGAGCCCGGTCAGGATAACCAGCTCGCGCTCGCTGCCCTCCGGCTGTTCCTTACCGACCACCTGCTGCTGCTTTTTCCGGACAACCTGCTTCTTCGCAGGCTGCTTCTTCTCTGAGGTACGGCGCGTCGCCATGAGGGCATCCTAGCATCGCTTATGCCCTGTAGTTGTGGCACCTTGGCTGCACACAATACTCAAAGCACCGCCAAACGGTGTCATCTCGACCGAAGCAGATAGTTCCGCTGTCTGCGCAGTGTAAAGGCCCCTGTACTTCGCTTGGCGCTCCGAGGATTTTGCGAAGCCACAAACCGAAATGACAGGGATCTCCACTGCAGCTAAGCTTCCGGTCGAGAGGACACGATATGAAGACGCGGCCATTACTGCGTGTTCAAGCTCTCCGCCAACCCACGCATCTCCCCATCCGGATCAATCTCCGGCTTCTTGTGATCGCGGATCGTCTGCTCCCGCTGATTGTGCTTCACGGCCTGCTGCTCGATGCGGCGCAACGCATCATGCAATACCTGCATCATGTCCGTACCCTCGCATTTGGCGACCAGATCGCCACCTGGAATCAACAACTCCACTTCGGCGATACGACGGTACTTGTCTTCTGTGAGAATAACCCTGGCGCTCGTCGCCGTGGCTGCGATCAAAATAATCCGCTCCAGGTAGCTTGTGGCTTCGGCCTTCAGTTTCGGCGTGACATCACAGTGCCGTCCAACGAATTCAATGTGCATGCATGAACTCCTCAACGCAGTACGATGCCGCTAACGCTGGCGGCGTTGATGCGTGCTCGGAAGGCCCATCTCTTCCCTGTACTTGGCCACCGTCCGCCGGGTTACCTGAATGCCTTGCCGCTGCAGCTCCGCAGCCAGGACATCGTCGGTCAGCGGCCTGCGCGCATCTTCCTCTTCAATCAGCTTCTTCACCTTACGCTTGAGCAGCAGCAGCGGCAGATCCCCGCCCTCCGGCCCATTCACAGCCTCTGAGAAGAAGAATCGCAGCTCGTACACGCCCTGTTGCGTGTGCACATACTTATTCGCCACCGCACGGCTGACCGTGGAGGGATGCACCCCAATCTCCTCGGCCACTTCCTTGATCATCATCGGCCGCAATCCCTCAACCCCCATCTCAAGGAAGTCCTGCTGGCGTCGTACGATGACCTCGCAGGTGCGCAGGATCGTGTTTTTGCGCTGCTCCAGATTGCGCAAAAGCTGGATCGCGGACCGGTAGCGCTCCTTCACGTAGTCCCGTACATCGCGCTCGACGCTGCTCTCCCGCATCATGCGCCGGTAGCCCGCGTTGAGGCGCAGCGCGGGAAGATCCTCATCGTTCATCACGATGACGTACTCGTCATCCCGCTTTACAAACGCCACATCCGGCTCGATCAGCCGCGTGGTGGCGTCATTAAATTTCTGCCCTGGCCGTGGATCCAGTTTGCGAATCGCCTCCGCCGCCGCACTCACCTCATCGACCGTCGCCCGGCAGAGCCTTGCCAAGCCGCTCAGGTCACGCCGCTGCAGCAACACCAGATGCTCACAGATGATCGTTTGCGCCAGCTCCCATATCCGCGCCGGCACCCCGCGCGCCGTACCACTCGCCACAGTTCCATTCCCGTTACCACTGCCGGCCTGCAGCGCCGCAATCTGCAGCAGCAGACACTCCCGCAGGTCTCGTGCGCCGATGCCGACCGGATCGAGTGTCTGCAACAGATGCCGTGCCGCCTGAAGGCAGCGCCGGCCATCTTCTGAGCTCGCCCAGAGCTCACCCATGCCGAGCCCCAGCAGTTCCTCTGTACTCGCCGTGAGGTAGCCATCCTCGTTCAAATTGCCGATCAGCAGTTCGACCGCCCCGCGCAAATGGTGCGACAGGCTCTTGGCACCGATCTGCCATACCAGGTGATCGCGCAACGTGCTCGGGCTGGCTAAGAACTGCTCAAACGAGGGCTTGTCATACTCCTCAAAGGTCGAGGCTGTACGATAGCCAGGGTCGAGATAATCCTGGAAGTAGCTTCCAAAATCGACCTCTTCAAACGGGTCGCCCTTTGAGAGTTCGGTTCTCTCCCCTTCGAGCGCGACCGCTTCCGCACTGCGCTCCCGGTCACCCTCCCGTCCGGCACGCTCGCCGATCGTCTCCCCGGATTCTTCGATCTCCTCGAGCACCGGATTTTCGACCAGCTCGTTGTTGATCATGTCCTTCAGCTCGAGATTGTTGAGCGCAAGCACCCCTACCATCTGCACCAGTCCTGGGGTCAGGACCTGGCGCTGAGAGAGCCTCACATTCAATCTCTGCTGCAACAACGGGGACGCTCCAACAACAGCGGTTCAGGGGTTGAAGTTTGCAGCGGCGCCTAGGCCAGCGCTGAAAACCTGCAGCGCAGGCTCGTTTGAAAGCAGTCTACTCTGTCCGGAGCCGCCTGCACTGCCCCAAAGGTGCTGGTGACATGCACGTCAGGGGCCATATACACCTTCAACGCCTACGGTGCCGGCTCCGCGTCGTTGCCGAATGAGAAGTTCTCGCCCAGGTAGATCCGTTTCACCTCAGGATCACGCCCTAGCTCCCCCGGCGTTCCCGACCGGAAGATTTTGCCCTCGAAGATGATGTACGCCCGGTCCGTCACGCTCAGCGTCTCTGGGACGTTATGGTCCGTGATCAGGACACCGATGCCCTGGGCTTTCAAATTGTGAATAATCTGTTGGATCTCCAGCACGGCGATCGGATCGATGCCCGAAAACGGCTCGTCCAGCAAAATAAAGGCAGGGTTGATTGCCAGGCAGCGCGCGATCTCCACGCGCCGGCGCTCCCCACCGGAAAGCGCAAACCCCTGCGTTTTGCGCACATGCCCCAGGCTGAGCTGCTGCATCAGGCTCTCTGTGCGCTGCCGCCGCCCCTGCCACGTTCCCGGCTGCGTCTCCATGACGGCCAGAATGTTGTCCTCGACCGATAGCTTGCGAAAGACCGAGGGCTCCTGCGGCAGGTAGCTGATCCCATGCTCGCGCGCTCGCAGGTACATCGGCGTTCGTGTAATGTCCAAGCCGTCGACGAGCACACGGCCGGAGTCAGGGCGCACCAAACCCACAATCATGTAAAAGCTGGTCGTTTTGCCCGCGCCATTCGGCCCCAACAGCCCCACCACCTCGCCTTGACGGATCTCGAGGTTGACCCCGCGTACCACCTGCCGGCCGCCGTACGCTTTGCCAATCTCCTCGGTTGCCAGGGTCCGCATGCTTCCTTGCTGTTTCGCTGTTTTATAGCCGTTCTGTCCGCTTATGCTTCTGTTCCTATGGCCGTTGTGTTCCTGTAGCCGTTCTGTTGCCTCACTGGACCTAACGGAGCTGCTCTATCAAGAGCGAAGCGGCTTCTCTGAAAAAGCGGGATTTCAGTCCGCCATAAATAACCCCGCCACACCCTGGTTTCAGCCACTGGGGCCTTCTACTCTCCATAAGCTCTTTACTGCTGCTTCAAATCTGTCTCTGTATGCACCCGCGTCGGTTTGACTCCTTTACCGGCCGCCGCCGCCCCGACCACTTGACCGGCTACCTGACCCGCTGCCGGCGTCCCTGCTACCACGATGCTACTATCCGCTGCCCCGAACACGAGAGTCGCCCCTGTCACCAGTCCCTGTTGCGCATCATGAATCCGGGGCAGATTCGCGCTGGAGCCCGTCAGGGCAAAGCTGTTTGTGTCGGCTGTATAGGTCAGCTGCTCGCCCGCACCGGTGCGCCCCGGCTGCGCCAGATGCACATCCCCGAGGATCGCGAATCGCTCCAGCTTGCCGCCCAGCCCCGATGTCCCCGGCATGGGCGAATCACCGGCTTGGGCCGAGGGTGCCAGAAACGCCGCCCCATGGTCCCCGGTGATGTCTCCCTCCGCGCCCCGGAGCCGCACATCGCCGCTGAAGGTCGCCTCACGGGCCAGGTCGTTGTAGTCCATCGCCGCCGCGCGTACCTCGACTGCATCCCTGCTCGCCTCGGGCATAAGCCCACCCCCTTCACGGGCTTCGGCGCTCACCCCGGCGCGTCCGGGCCGGGGGGGGACGCCCGCCGCCGCAGGTCGCTTGGCATCCCCGGCATGGGCGTTCGCGAAAACGGCATGGATCGCACCGCCCTTGTGCTCCGGCCGCGCTGAAAGCGCATGGTGGGGCCCATCCAGCACCAGCCGGGCCGCCTGTACCTGCGAGCTGCCCTGCCACAGCCGTGCCGGTTGAGCATCCGTACCGAAAAACTGCGATAGCCCGGACCGATGCAGCAGCGCCGCTCGGGCCGCTACGGCATGCGTCGCCGGTGTCTCTCCTTCGCCACCGGTTGTGGCCACGACCCCTCCGCTGGCCTCATCGTCCCCCGTCCCCTCGTGCAGGGCAATCGACGGAGCGGAAAGCTGCGTCGTCCCGTCGTACACATCGGCATGAGCCTCCGGGGAGCCTGTGAGCGTCAGCGTTCCCATCGCTGCGTCATACACGGCCTGTTGTGCGTGACCCACACTGAGCTGGCCTCCATCGGTCGGGAATCCCTGCAATACGGCGGTTTTCTTAAACCCAGTCTCCGTCCCGGTCGTTGCTCCTGCTTTTGCTCCAGTCCAGGACCGCAGCACCACATGGCCGGTTTGGGTCGCCGACACCATCTCCAGCAACCCACCCATGGCCTTCGGACTGGCCGCAAGACGCTCCGCAAAGCGAAGATCTATGCCATCCCCCGTACTCAGTTGACGCTGCCCATCGGCTCCGTTCTGTTCCAGCCGCGTTTGCCCGGTCCCAACCATGGATTGTGGCTCAGGCGTGCGGCCTTCGCTGTTCGCAAACGTCGTCAGCAGGTCGTCCGCGTCAACCCGTGTCAGCCCCGGCGCACCCTCACGAGTTGTGGCCGGTGACTCTCCAAAAAATTCGGCATTCCCCGTCATATGCAACGTTCGCAGTTGGGAGCGTCGTCCTTCCCTGCCCGTTGGAGCGAAATCCGCCACCGCCCGCTGTGCCCGAAGTTGCCGTGTAGCCGCCGCCCCTTCTACCCCTACAGCCTTCGCCAGCAGATGTACCTCCCCGGCCGCCGTCGCGGTCCGCAGCACGCCCGCCTGGGTCATTCCCAGATCTAGGTCCTTCGCCGAGCCCCCCGCCGGCCTGCGCGCATCGGTATCGGCAAACTGCACACCGCCCGAAAGCAAGGCGTGCTGTGGCCGATTCTCCTCACTAAATTCGCCATGCATCCGGGGCGCGCTTACCCGCTGCGTACCCGCCCGCAGCTCCACACCGCCGTCCGCGTCCCCGGTCTGCAGCGAACCGCCCGACCGCATGTGCAGAACCGCATGCTCGGCCCGTGCGTTCCGCTCGCCGGAGACCAGCACAGGCCGCAGCAGGTCGGCCTCCTCGGTACTTCGGTCCAAGTCCGCATGGGCCGCAGTCAGGCGGAATGGGACCTCGCGCAACCTCCCCTCCAGCTGCACCTCGGCCAGCAGTCTCAGAATGTTGCCTCCTGCATCGAACTCCGCCCCGCGTGAGGTGCACGTAAGCCCCCCATAGCGGAACTCTGCCCGTTCGGGCGTGGCGACCACTCCCAGCTTGCGCCTGTACACAAGCCCACTCGTGCGCACGTGAATCAGCGACGGATCCTCGTTCGCCTCATTGCCTGGGGTGAAACTCAGGTCCGGAGCCGTCACACCATGCACGCCTCCACCGGTTTGTGACCCTTTGCTGGCTTGTGATCCCCTGCCCGTCGTGGGCGGTGCCTGCAAATCCATGTGCACCTCCCCAACCGCGCGCGCCACGCCGGCTTCCTGGTCGTAATCGAACTGGTTGCCGTAGATGCGGTCCGTACGCCCATCCTTGCCATAGAGCACCAGCACCGCATCGCTGAGGCTCCACTTCCCTTTGCCATGCGGCACAGCTTTCGCCGCATGCAATGTAAAGATCGTTCGCTTGCCATCCGACTGCGAATACGTAAACCCGTTCGTCTCCTGCTTCAGGTTCACGCCATTGCGCGCCAGAATGCGCTGCCAGATTTTGCCTGCACGGTAGTTCGCCAGACCGAAGATCGCCGCCAGAGCGCACGCCAGAAGCACGGCTCCGCTCAACAAAATCCAACGAAGTTTTTCGGCTGACAAACGCATCGAAGTGCCTCTATCTTCTCACCCCCATCACCAGCCCTTAAGAACCGATGGGGTATCCCGTCTTGTGCCTTCGAACGGGACAGAACACGCTTGCGTCCGCCGCGCCGGGGCTGCCCCAGCCTTGCGAAAGGCGGATACGCGAGGCCTACAATAAGACGTATGGCAGACCAGCTTTATCTCAGCCTGTGGTATCCCAACTTCCGCTTCGCCGCTCTGCCCTCCGCCCTTACCGCCGTTCTTCGGCAGTTCACCAAGGTATCGACAGGCGGGCAATTGAACAGCGAATTCGGCCGCGTTGCCGCCGCCAGCGCCTATCCCATCGATTGGACCGAGTCACCCGTGTATCAGCGCGTCTACGTCATCGACGGTCGCGCTCAAAGCTCTGAAGACACCGAAGGCTCCATCATCGAAAATGCCGTCGCCGAGGCCACCGAACAGCTTCACGAGGACACCGCCTATGAGTTCGAAATGCGCTGGGGCCTCTGGCTCCCAGAGTCCGTCAGTGAGTCCGACGCTGTTGACGACGAGCCTGAAGACGCTCAGCTCGACAAGGGATGGCGCCTCGAACCCACACGCGTCCGCGTCCTCGGTTTCGGCCCCGACTTCGACAACGGCACCTACGAGTCCAACGGACACATCCGCGTCGACTTCGGCCTCGATACCCCGTTTACCCTTGAAAACGAGGAGGAAGAAGACCAGAGGCTCGACCGCGCCTCAGCCCTTCGCATTGGACAAAACGTGGAGAAGCTCCTGGCCTTCACCCTTTCCGTCGAAAAACATTGCGGGATCTCCAGCCGTCTGCTTTGGACGGAAAGCGGCGAGCCGCTGGCCGAAAAACTCATAGCCCGCCTACAACGCCTGCATTGAGAAGTCTCGCACCTCACACCCCAGCCCTGATCGACACTCTAAGCGGACCTCCGCGACACTCCTGTCCGTCGACGCTGTTGTAGCTTGCATTACACAGCCAAAGTCTGCAGCACCGGATAATCCACATACCCATGCGCTTCATGGGCATAGAACGTTCCCGGATCCGGCACACTCAACGCCGCACCTTCGGAGAAACGTGTGACCAGGTCGGGGTTCGCAATGAAAAGTTTGCCGAAGGCCACCGCGTCGCAGTCGCCGCGGGCAATCGCCGCATCCGCGCTGGCGTGCGTAAACCGTTCATTGGCGATGTACACGCCACCGAACTGCTCTTTCAACTGCGGTCCCAGCCAATCCGGCCCCTCATGTTCACGCGCCAGCAGAAACGCAATCTTGCGCTTCCCAAGCTCGCGCGCGACATAACCGAAGGTGTCTGCCAAATTTGAATCGCTGATGCCGTGCGCGTCCGAGCGCGGGGCCAGGTGCATGCCTACCCGATCCGCTCCCCATACCGAGACCACGGCGTCGGTCGCTTCGAGCATCAGGCGCGCCCGGTTCTCTATCGGGCCGCCATACGCATCGGTGCGGTGGTTGGTGCCATCCTGCAGGAACTGATCCAGCAGATATCCATTGGCCCCATGCAGTTCCACGCCGTCGAAGCCTGCGGCTTGGGCGTTCTCTGCACCGCGCTTGTACTCCGCAATGATCCCGGGAATCTCACTGATGTCCAGCGCCCGCGGCGTCTCAAACGGCTTCTCCGGCCGCAGCAGGCTTACATGCCCTGGAGCCTTGATGGCGCTTGGCGCAACCGGCATCTCGCCATGCAGGAATGCCGGGTCCGAGATCCGGCCCACATGCCAGATCTGCGCGAAGATGCGTCCACCGGCCTTGTGCACGGCTGCTGTGACCAGCTGCCACTTCGCTACCTGCGCCTCACTCCAGATCCCCGGTACCTGCGCATAACCCACACCCTGCGGACTCACCGGGATGCCCTCGCTGATGATCAAACCCGCAGTCGCGCGCTGTGTGTAGTACTCAATCATCACCGGCGTTGGAATGTGGTCCACAGTGCCGCGCAAACGCGTAAGGGGTGCCATGATGGCACGGTTCGGCAAGCGTAAAGCCCCCACCTGTATCGGATCCAGCAAATGCGGCATGAAGCGTCTCCCCTGCGCCGGTAGCGCACAGAAAGCTAGATGCCCTTGCTTCGCCCAAGGACTCGCTACAGAAACAGCTGCATTCTCCCGAGGCTGGGGGCCCTTCAAACTGACAGCAAACACCTTCCGCAAGCTGCGGCTGGCACTTCTTACGGTCATTCCCAAAGGGAATCGGCATCCCCCTCGAATCTGCCTATCCCGGCATCTCGACCAAAGCGAGTCGCCTTCACGTCCGCCCAGAGGATGAACCCTGTTTCGTCTTAACCCACCGTCACAATCTCTGCGAAGTCCGCGATGCCCGAAAAGCTGCGCACAATCTGCGCCAGCAATCGTAACCGTCCCGCTCGCAACTCCGGATCCGGATCCATCACCATCACCTTGTCGAAGAAAGCATCGATCTCGGGCCGCAGGGTAGCCATCCTTTCCAGCGCCGATCTGTACTCCCGCTTGGCGACGAAGCCGTTCACCCGCGCACCGACCAGATAGGCCTTCGCCGCGAGTGCAGCCTGCTCAGCGACTTCGGACGTTCCCGCTGCGACATTGCCCTCCATCGCCGCGGCCTGCTCCAAGATGGCATGCTCCGGGATGGCCTGCTCCAGAATGGCCTGCTCCAGAATATTGCGCATACGCTTAAACGCCGCGCTGACCGCCAGAAAGTCAGCGCTGTCGCGCATGGCACCCACAGCCTCCGCTCGTGCCACCGCATCCCGCACGTTCTCCGCATCCGGCCCCAGCACCGCCGTCACCACGTCATAGGCAAACCCACGTACCTCGCGCAGGTAGAAGCTCAGCCGCTCGGTGAAGAACGTTCGCAGTCGTTCGGCCACGGCCTCGTTCGCCGCGGCGTGCTTCACAATGTTCTCCAGTGTGAGCGGCAGTTCCATCTCCGCCAGAATCTTTACGATCGCGTTGGCGGCCCGTCGCAAAGCAAACGGGTCCTTAGAACCTGTCGGTTCCAGCCCCAGACGGAACAGCCCTGCCAGCGTGTCCGCCCGATCCGCTATACCCAGCAACGCCCCCTCGACCGACCGCGGCACCCGGCCCTCCGAACCCGCGGGCATGTATTGGTCGTAGATCACCTCGCTCACCCGCTCGGACGCGCCTTCGGCCCGAGCGTACAGGCCGCCGATCATCCCTTGCAGCTCTGTGAACTCCTTGACCAGTTCTGTCGTCAAATCACTCTTGGCTAGCGTGACCGCCTGTTCCAAAGCCGCCGTATCCACATGGGTTCCCTGCGCCGTCACAACGTCCGCAAGCCGCCGCGCCAAAGCCAGCATGCGGGCCGTCTTTGCCGCGTAGCTGCCCAGATCCTTGTGAAACGTAACGTTCTCCAGCAAAGCCGCGCGATCCATCAACGAGATCCGCCGGTCTACCTGCCAGAAGAAGCGTGCATCGTTGAACCGCGCCCGCAGCACCCGTTCATTGCCCTGCCGAATGATCCCCGCGTTGGTTTCATCGAGCTCGATGTTCAGCACCGTCAAGAAATACGGCAGCAACTTGCCTGCCTTGTCCTCAACCGCAAAGTACTTCTGGTGATCGCGCATCACGGTCACCAGCACCTCCTCGGGCAGCTCCAGAAACTCTTCGCCGAAGCTGCCCAGCAGCACCGTCGGCCACTCGGTGAGGTGCGTCACGGTATCGACCAGCGCTTCGTCCTCACGCCAGCGCGCTCCCTCGATCGTGCGCACCACGCGGTCCAGCTCCTTACGGATCGCGTACCGCCGCGCCTCCGCATCGGCCATCACGTACTCGCCCCGCAGCTGCGCCAGATAGCTCTCCGGCACTACGATCTCCGAAGGCTGCCCCGTCGACAGCACGCGGTGCCCATAGCTCACATGCCCGGCCGCGCGACCGCCAAACTGCAACGGCACGACCCGGTCATCCAGCAGGCACACAATCCACTCCACCGGGCGCACAAACCGCTCCGGCTTGCCTGCGCGAACGGGGTTCCCGCCGGACGTTGGATGTCCAGTGGGGCTGAGCCAATACATGCTCTTCGCCCAATAGATCGCCGCGATCTCACGCGGCAACTCCGCCGCAATCACCTCCGCGGCGCTCCGCCCGGCCTTTGTCACAGCAGCCTGCAGGTACTCGCCCTTGGCCGTGGTCACGGTCTTCAATTGCGCAACCGATACGCCGGCTTTGCGCGCAAAGGCTTCGGCCGCCGCCGTGGGCTGCCCATCTCTGAAGGCTATCTTTGTTGCCGGCCCGTTTATCTCCTCGGTAGCATCCGGCTGTCGCTCGAGCACGTCTTTGACCAGCACGGCAAGCCGTCGTGGCGTCGAAAACGACCGCGCGCCTGTCTCCCCGATCACCACGCCGGGGACCAGCAAACCCTCCCGCTCGAACAACGCCACCGTGCGCCGCAATAGCTCCGCCTCGGCACCCGCGATCATGCGCGCCGGCACCTCTTCCATTCCAATCTCCAACAAAAAATCAGGCATTCCCGCTTCTCTCAACGATCGCTTTATCTTGGTTGTCATTCCCAGAGGAAATCCGCGTTTCGCCCGCACGGCCCCTAAGCCGCAACAGCTCCCACCGCACTCAGCCGCTCCTGCTGCGCATATATCCGCGCCACACCCACCACCAGCGTCCGGATCCGCGCCATCACCCCGACGCGCTCCGTCACTGAGATCGCCCCCCGCGCATCAAGCAGGTTGAAGCAATGTGAGCACTTCAGCGCCAGCTCATAGGCTCCCAGGGTGGGAAACCGCTCGGCCTGCAAGCTATCCGCCAACGCGCCCCCTCGCTCACTCGTCAACGCGCCGAAAACCGCCTTGCCCTGCTCCAGCAGCGCTAGACACTCCGCCTCATATAAGCGCAGGTGCTCCCAAAGCTTCGGGACATCGGCATAGTCAAACGCGTACGCCGAGAACTGCCTTTCCTCATGCAGCCGCACCTCGCCATAGGTCAGCTCCCTGCCCGTGGCCGGGTCGCGCGACCAAACGATGTCATAGATCGAATCGCGATCCTGTAAAAATTGCGCAATGCGCTCCAGCCCGTAGGTAATCTCGCCTGTGATGGGGTCAAGATCCATCCCGCCGCACTGTTGAAAGTACGTGAACTGCGTGATCTCCTGCCCGTCGAGCATCACCTGCCAGCCCACGCCCCACGCCCCGCCTACGGGCCACTCCCAGTTGTCCTCTTCGAACTTGATATCGTGCTGCCGCAGATCGATTCCGATCGCCTCCAGCGACTCGAGATACAGCGCCTGCACCCGCTCCGGCGGCGGCTTCAGAATCACCTGAAACTGCGTATGCCGAAACAGGCGGTTGGGGTTCTCGCCATAGCGCCCATCCGCCGGTCGCCGCGAGGGCTGCGCATACGCGATGCGCACCGGCCTCGGCCCCAGGACGCGCAAAAACGTATCCGGCGACATCGTCCCAGCTCCCACCTCCAGGTCATACGGCTGCTGCAACACACAGCCTTGCTCCGCCCAAAAACGTTGCAGGGCAAATAAAAGTTCTTGGAACGTCAACGCATGCTTTGAACTCGTCATATGATTCGTTCTGATTCTAGCTGCTAGGAATTAGCCAGCACTAAAATGTCGATATGACTGAGCCAAGCATCTCTGTGGGTCCTTATGTAGAGCCCACACGTCGTACACGCGATATTGAGTTTGCTCTGCACGGAACTGTGAGTTGTGTCGAATTCCATAGCGTAAGAAACCGCCTTTTGGCCGTACTTCGGAGATTCGGTACGGTAGGTCCGATGGGGGAAGCCTCGCTGGAAGACTGCAGGTATCTTCGCCCCGGGAACCCAAGTCTAGGAACTACCTCTGATGAACCGGACTTTTTTGTCGTGGACGACCAATACAACGATACGGACCGCGATCATCGCGTCGAGTCGGGTCCTAAAAACCTCAAGCCAGGACTCCTGAAAGCCCTGACTACAATGCTTACCGATACAAACAAATGGATGATTTATCTAGCTGTACAAAGTGGAGGTCTGGCTATTCGGTCAGATCGTATTGAATACAGCGGAGACCTCTTCGAAGGTTGTAAAACCATCGCAGATATTGAACTACGCTGCCGCCCTGTGCTGTAGAACCACATGGAAAGCGATTGCGGGCCTGACTATTTAATATTCGTCATCCCCGGAAATCCCGCTCCGAAAAGATCTTCCAGTCCCCATCCTCGCGACGCATCTTCAACTCCGTTCGTGCATGCCCGGTCCGCTCCCCATGCGCCGTACTCACTGTAAAACTCGCGACAAAGTGCACCTCCGCCGCAGCCTCCCCGGTCCGCTCAATCGAGACATCCCGCAACTCATAGGCCAGTAGCCACGAGCCGCGATCCTCTTCCTTGGCCATGTAGCTCTGTACAAAGGCCCGATCCACATTTGTTCTAAGGAAGTAGCGATCCACCTCTGCCGCATACGAAGGCGCAATCTGCTTGGCATCGTTCGAGAGCAGTGCCTCCTGCCAACGGTGCAGCGCCAGCCCAATCTCCCTTTGCTCTGTGATTGCGCCTGCGCTCCCCGCATCTGCTCCCCGCGCCATCACGGGCATGCTGTCCAGCCGCGTTTCCAGCTTTGCCTCCGAGCGGTCCGCCGCTGGAACAGCCTTCGACGCCGGGGTCGGCACCGACGCCGGGGCCGGCGCAGGTTTCACGCTGACAGCGCCGTCACCCAAAGCCCCCGCCGCTGTGTTTGAAGCCGCAATGGCCGCATTTGGATGAAAGATGTGCCGCCCAAACAGCATGCCTCCCAATCCGCAGGCCATCACAAACGCCACCAGGCCCAGAGCCAGAAGCATGTTTCGCGATTCCGCCGGTCTTCCTGTGTTCACGCTGTCTCCCCGTCCCTGGATCCCCTACGCAAAACGTGTTCCGACCATCGAAACGCAAACAATCGCACCACCCAAAGCTCTACAGCCCTAGATTCCAGCCTACGTCCGCATCAAGGCAATTGCGCTGCGCAAACGGCGCTCGAGGTGTCGCTCCAGGTTCCCAATCGCGAACCCCCGCAAATCAGATGCCCCCTCGCGCGCCCATGCCTCCCCCGCCAGCATGCCCGGCAGCGAGTTATGCGCCATGGTGTACACCGCTGCGACCGATCCCGCACTTAAACATGCGCTTTGCGGCCGCCGATCGTCCAGGCACGTCACCCCATCCGCCACCGGCGACCACCATACCGCCCCCCCGCGCAGATCGAGCCCACACACCCCACAGGGCCCCAGCTCCCGCC
>CAXTUW010000005.1:0-161700 GCA_964247595.1 uncultured Acidobacteriaceae bacterium
GCCCAGCTACATCGGGGATCACTGTTTTGTACCTATCCCCAGGCACAGTGGAATAAACCTGCAGCTTGCATGAAGCTGCCAACAATGACCTATCCGCCTTCCCTCATGTTCCTATCAGCTTGAGCAATCTCCTTGCGTTTCCCGCACTCATGAATGGGCTGCGCTGACATCGCTACTGGTACACGTCCGCCTTACGCCATTCGTACCTATTCCAGGGTTACCGTTTCCCCCGTTTACCCTAGGAGCAAGCATTCGGGCTCCCCCAGGCGGGACGACCCAGCCATCCCGGTGCAAACGGAATGGCAACCATCCCAGACCAGTCTGGCCCACGGAGGTTCGTGGCGAGACGGAGAAGCCGATTCCATGTGGAGATCTGCGAAGTTACCGCGTCAGCAATCCCCTGTTCCACAGTCTGCAGGTGCGGAGGTGCCACACGGGCCCGATACCGCGGAGCCGGAAGCCTCGGACCCAAAAGGTCTCTCGAGAAACGCACCGGACGGTCAGCAGTTGTTGGAGGAGTTACGCGGACAGCCCGGCTTCGGTGTGGTCATGACTTCGTCAGAGGTGCAGCCCACCAACACCCCACAAAGCCTGGGCCAGCGATTGAACCATGAACTGGACCTTGCAGTACGGCGGGAGCGGCAGGTGCTGGAGTTGATCGACTTGGCGAACCGGCCGGCGCGAGAGTTGACGCCCGATCAGTTTCGGCGCCTTCTCGAATCGATCTCCTGATCTGGCCACCGCGAGCCGAACCTATTCCCAAACGGGACAGCATAGCCTTGAATCACTGGTGAGCGATGGCACCGTAGTCGGGGATGTGCGGCGTCATGCGATGTAGAAAGAACTCCTGAATCAGGCCGCCTGCTGCGCCAAGAGCCGTGGTCATCATGGAGTTCTGGAGGGTAAGGCTGGCACCGTGGCGGTCGCTGGCCGGGTAGTAGAGGTTGGAGAGGCTGGCTGAGGCAACATTGCCGAGAAGGTTCGAGTAGTTCAGCTGCCAGCGCCGGTTATCCCCCTTGCAAACGACCGTGGTCGCAAGCGCATAGAACGCGCGTGCGCGGAAAGAGCCGGTTCCTTTCACAAAGTAGCGTGGATCCTGGTGGAAGATGGCGGGAAAGATGGCTTGGCCTAACATGGTGCTCGAAAAGCCATCAGCGTACAGTGCGCCAAACCGTTTCCCATACCCGCGTGCGCCCTGGCCGTAGCCGCTGAAGGTGTCTTCGGCCTGCTCTGATGCGGCGACGACACCGGCCATGCCAAAGGCGACAGGATCGACCGAAAAGCGCCAGGCGAGTGAGAACTTCTGCCGCGACGAGAGTGGTTCCGCGTCCCAGATATACGAAGCGTAGAAGTTCGGAAAAATGCCGAGCACGCGCTGCTTTTCTTGCAGGCTCAACTGGGCGGCGGCAATCTCATGGCTGGAGGCCGAGACTTCGATCTCGGTAGCCACTGTGTTCAGCGGAAGGGCGATCTCCGGCAGGGCGAGACTCTGGCCCTCCGCCAGGGTACCCAGGGCAGTCCAGGGCTTGAATCCGGCAGCGTTTATGGACAGACGGTAGGAGCCTCCAGCGACGGCCGTGAACGTAAAGGCTCCTTCCGGGGAAGCCTGCGTGGTCTGCGTCCTGACGTCGGAATATCCTTCCCTGCTGATTTCAAGGGTCACGGAGGCCCCGGGCACAATATCGCCATTAGGATCGGCCACGATCCCATGGATTTCTCCCGTGGCTTTTGCCTCGGCGGCGGCGGCGGCGGCGGGAGCTGCCATGGCGGGAACCGGCTCGCTCAGCGGCACCACGGTGCCGATGCGTTGCGCGAGGGCTGCCTGCGGAAGTCCTGCCAAGAGCAGACCGCAGACAACGGTGCCTCCGAGCATGCGTCCGGGCATGCATCGGAGGGCGTGTTGGATACGGGCGGGCTCTAGCGATTTGCGGGCGTGACGTTGCGACATGAACCATCCATCCGCGGCGGAGCCGGTGCATTCGGGCCGGGTGCGGGTGTATGCAGAATGGAGGTTCGCGGTGGTGGGCGAACATCCCTCAACCTGGGGATGTTTCCACTGCAAATGGATCAGTTGCGTTCAGAAACGAGCCAGCCGTTCCAAAATGGCACTTCCTGGCCGCCGGGGACAAGAAATCTAGCAGCGTCCGTCCACATGTGCGCGACGGGTCGTTTTTGCGCAATCCCTATGTCTCTCTTACGACTTCTTTAGGCGGCGAAGACTAGCGTGAAAACGGCGGTAAACGAGATGCTAAGTATGCAAAGCACGAAGTCCCCCATGAGTAGCCCCGGGCAGCCGGCGGTGCCTTCCCTGGATGCGCAACGCCGTGAGCACCACACAGTCTCCGGCGAGGTGCCGGCTCATGCAACGGCTCACGCTTTGCAAGCGGCCGAAGAGAATGAGCGGGCTTTGCAGCAGCGGCTGCACCGCGTCCATGACCCCAAAGGCATGCAGCTGCTCCGTGGTCTGCGCGAGCACATCGCGGAGCTTAAAGCTCGGTTGCAGCAGGAAGAACTTCGCTGAGGCAGGGCCAGCACCGGCTCTTTTACTCGGAGATAGGGATGTGCAGATCCTTGCGGATCGAGAACTCCCCTTCGAGCGGCAGAGTGCCGGAGCTGTCGCCCACACGGATCGCGTACTGCCCTGCCCCCGCCTGCCACTCGCCCGCCTCTGTGTCGAAGTAGGCGAAGTCGCGCGGTGCCAGTTCGAGGCTGACGGTGCGGCTCTGCCCCGGCTGGAGAAGAACGCGATCGAAGCCCTTGAGTTCCTTTTCGGGTCGATCGATCTTCAACGCTTTCGCACCGACATACAGCTGCGCGACCGTGGCTCCGGCGACGTTTCCGGTGTTCCTCACCATAAAGCTGACCGTCGCCAGTCCCGGACCATGTGGGGATACCTGCAGGCCGGAAAATGCAAAGCTGGTGTACGAAAGACCAAAGCCAAAGGGAAACAGCGGCTTACGATGCAGATGATCGTAGCCGCGATAGCCGACGTAGATGCCCTCCTTGTAGTCGATGTCGAGCTTGCCGGGCTGCGGGTAGTAGTTCTCGTAGCTGGGATTGTCGGTCAGCTTCGCCTCCCAGGAGATGGGCAGGTGCCCGGAGGGGTCGGCGTCGCCGAACAGGAGTTCGGCGAGTGCGGTACCGCCATCCTCGCCTGGGTACCAGGATTGCAGAATGGCTCCCACATCCTTCATCCACGGTGTGATGTCCACACCCCCACCGGCGTTGAGGACGACCACGGTCTTTTTGCCCGCAGCCTTGTCCAACGCGGCGATCTGCCGGATCAATTCATCCTGACCTAGCGGGAGATCAAAGCCGCGGTCGCCGCCCTCGGTTTCGGAGCTGTTGTTGAAGCCGACGGAGAGCACAACGGCATCGGCCTTCTTTGCAACCTCAAGCGTCTGCGGATCGACGAGTGTACTGACTGGAGCCATGCCGACGAGCAGCGAGAAGCGCAGGCCACCGGTGCGTCCGCCACCCCGCAGCTCCAGCACCACCTTGTGCGCGCCCTTTGTGAGCGGCAGGCGCGTTTGGCTCAGGATCTGCTTGGGGATTACGGTGTTGTCGAAGACGATCTTATCGTCGACGAGCATGCGGAAGGGGCGCTCGGTCTGCACGTAAATGAGATGGTCCTCAGCATTCTTCGCGGTGTAGTAGCCCGTGAAGCGATCCGACGTGGGCTTCTGGCTGTAGACCGATGTGCTCAGCGTGGAGTGGAGCGCGAGCACCTCCTGCTCTTCGGGCTCGCGGCGCGTGGTGCCGGGCAGCGTCATCGTCTGGTCGACGGCCGAGCTGGCCGGCGCGCCTTCCAGCGTCCCGTTGGGAAAGAAGTCGTGCTGAATGCCGGCGGTTTTATCCGCGGCGTCGACGCTGAAGTGGGTCAGTCGGGCGAGTTGCGAAGCCGTATACAGACCGCGTGAGTAGAGCACATCGGCGCTGCCGGCGAGTTTGTCCGAGAGGCCGACGAGGAGGCTCTGCGGCGCGAAGCTGACCACCTCACCACTGCCGCCGCCGGTGGTCTGCGTGAGCGCGGCATTGGGGCCGATAAGGGCGAGGCGCTTGATCTGGGATTTATTGAACGGCAGCGTTGATCCCTGGTTTGTGAGCAGCACCGTGCCTTCGAGTACGGCTTGGTAAGAGACCGCTTTGCCGTCAAGGTTATAGCGTGGAATGGTGGGATCGAAGATCGGGCGATCGAGCCAGCCGAAGTCGACCGCAACGCGCAGGATGCGGCGCACCTTGTCGTCGAGCGTGGCGGTAGTGATCTGGCCGCTCGAAAGCGCAGCATGGAGCTTCTCGCGGCTGTAGTACAGCGCAAACGGCATCTCGAGATCCATGCCGCCGTTAAAGGCCGCGACCGAGTCGTAGACCGCATTCCAATCCGACATGACGATACCGTTGAACCCCCAATCGCGCTTGGCCGTGTCGATGTTGAGGGGCTTGTTCTCGGTCATATGTGCGCCATTGGTCAGGTTATAGGCGTCCATGATGGCCCCCACACGCGCCTGCTTTACGGAGGCCTCAAAGGCGGGCTCATAGATCTCCCGCAGCGCGCGTGCGCCGATGGTGGAGTTGGTTACATGGCGGCCGAACTCGGAGTTATTGCCGAGAAAATGCTTTACGGTTGCGGAGACGCCGGTGGACTGCACACCCTCAATGTAGCCGACGGCCATGGCGCTCGCGAGATAGGGATCTTCCCCGAAGTATTCGAAGTTGCGGCCATTCATGGGTGCGCGATAGATGTTCACGCCGGGGCCGAGCAGGAAGTTGGCCCCGCGTGAACGCGAGTCGCGGCCAAGCTGCACACCGATGCTGCGCGCTAGGGTGCGATCCCACGACGCGGCCAGGCCAATGCCGCCGGCATAGGCGATGGTGGGTGCGGGGATGTGCGCGCCCACGGGGCCGTCGGCCATCTGGAATGCGGGGATGTGCAGGCGCTCCACGCCGTGCATGCGGAAGGGATTCTGACCGCCGATAAGGTCGATTTTCTCGTCGAGGGTCATCTGGCTTAGCAACCCTTTCACGCGTGCCTCCACGGCCGGATCGAGTTTGCCCGCGACCGGACCGGCAGCTGGACCGGCAAACGAGCCGGCAACCGGCGGTGCTGTCTGCGCCCGCAGCGGGGCGGTGAACAACGCGAGAGTAAACAGCAGAAGGAGAGCTTTCGGGTTCATCGGACCTCGTTGCGCCTATCGAGATTTGCTTCGGAATGGCTTCCGAGCGAGGCTATCAGGTGAGTACGATCACGGGCCAGTGGTGGGTGCCGCCTGCACAGGGCCCAGTCTCCGCGTAGACTTCGGAAGACGAGCCCTCGGTGCCATTCGGGGCGTGCAACAAGCCGCATCGCGCGGAGTTTTTGGAGAAGGCAAACATGGGAGCTTTACCGTCGTTCCGTCTTGACGGACAGGTTGCGTTGGTTACGGGGGCGGCACGTGGATTGGGTCGCGCGATTGCTCTGGCGCTTGGGGAGGCGGGAGCATCGGTAGCCGTCGGTCTGCGCGACAAACAACACGACGCGGGCGTGGTGGAGGAGATCGAAAAGCTGGGCGGCAAAGCGCTGCCGCTACAGATGGACACGGGCGATCTCGGGCAGATACGACGAGCCATGGATGCCGTGATGCAACACTTTGGGCGCTTCGATCTGCTGGTGAACAATACGGGGATCGCCCCTGTGAACCTGGCGCTCGATGTAACCGAAGCGGACTTCGACCGCACGCTGAATATCAATCTAAAGGGCACCTTCTTCGCCTGTCAGGCAGCGGCAAAGATCATGAAGGAACATGGCGGGGGACGCATCGTCAACATGGGTTCGCAGGCAGGCTCTGTGGCTTTGCCGACCGAGTCTGTGTATTGCATGACAAAGGCGGGCATTGCTCATCTGACGAAATGCCTCGCGGTGGAGTGGGGGCCGTACAACATCAACGTGAACGCCGTGGCGCCGACATTTATTCGCACGCCCGGCACTGCACCGGCATTGTCGAATCCAGAATTTTACGCAGAGACCGTAAGCAAGATTGCGGCGCTGCATCGTATTGGTGAACCGGCCGAGGTTGCCGGTGCCGTGGTGTTTCTGGCGTCGCCCGCGGCGTCGTTGATTACGGGACATACCCTGCTGATCGATGGTGGATGGACGGCTGTTTAGCTTTTATCTCAGACGGGATTGGTGGCGCGCGTGAGCATGGAAACATTGACCTACATGGGCCTGAAGAACTGCATCAAGCTATCGAACGGCAGCGTGGACGTGATCGCGACCACCGAAGTGGGACCACGCATTTTGTTCTATGGACCAACCGGTGGAGAGAACGTATTCGGGCATCACCCCGAGGCCTCCAAAGACACGGCGCTCGGCACCTGGAAGCCCTATGGCGGGCACCGGTTATGGGTGTGGCCGGAGGTCTTTCCCGCCACCTACGCCCCAGACAACGATCCGATTGAGCACACCGCGGAAGGCGAGTTTGGCTTGCTGCTGAAACAGCCCGTGGACAAGGCCGGCATGGAAAAGCAGATTCGGTTGACGCTCGCGCCAGACGGCACGAAGGTGCGTGTGGAACAGACGATCACGAACCATAATTTGTGGCCGATCGACATTGCGGCCTGGGCGATCAGCATTGTGGCGGGTGGCACATCGATCCTGCCGCGCGAGCCGTTTCAGACGCACGATGAGTATGTGCCCGTCACGCAGCCGTTGGCTCTATGTGCCTTTACGGATCTACAAGACCCCCGCTTCACGCTGGGGCTTAAGTACATCCTGCTGCGTTGCGATCCGTCGCGGGCCAATTCGCAGAAGCTCGGCCTGCGTAACAAGCAGAACTGGTGTGCGCACCTTGTGAACGACACCCTTTTTGTGAAGCAGTTCACGCATGATGAGCGGGCCAGCTACCCGGATTATGAGGTGAACAACGAGGTCTACACCGAAGGGGCTTTTCAAGAGCTGGAGCTGCTGGGACCGCATCGGGCGGTGGCGACCGGAGATTCTTTGACGTTAATCGAAGAGTGGAATCTATTCGAGGATGTTGGTATAGATGCGAATACAACGGATCTCGATCGACTCGCTACCGTGCTTGAGCCTAGGATCAAGACTCTGTTTCAAAGCCAAGCCTAGGGTGCCCGTGCAAAAGGCCGAAAACGCAGATTCCCTGCGGGAACGACAGAAAAGGGCGAGGAACCTCCCCATACTGGGCCTCCTTGTTGTCATTCCTGCAGGGAATCTGCGTTTCGTGTTCCGGCCTGCCTTACTTCATCGACATCTTTGCCGTAAGCGGCAACTCCTCTGAAGAGCTACCGGCGGAGACGGTGTATTCGCCCGGCTGCCACATCCAGCTTTCTTTCTTATCATCCCAGTTCGCGAGCGCGAGCGGTTCCATGGCGATCGTCACGGTCTTGCTTTGCCCTGGGGCAAGCTCGACGCGCTGCCATCCCGCGAGGCGGCGGAAGTGTTCGCCGGCGCTCTTGGGTAGCTGCACGTAGACCTGAGCGATCTCCGTGCCGGCACGTGCGCCGGTGTTGAAGACCGTCACTGTAGCCGCTTTCTGCGCAGCGTCTACGTGCAGGTCGGCGTATTTGTAGGTCGTGTAGGAGAGCCCGAAACCAAAGGGAAACAGCGGCTGCTTGTTCTCCGACTCGAACCACTTGTAGCCGAAGCGCACGCCTTCAGTCAGGTCCGCGGGAAAGGTGACCTTCTTGTCCTCCGCGACCCAGTGCTCAGGCAGGCCGCCGTTGGCGGGCGTGTTGTAGGTCATGCCGAAGATGCGCGCGTGGGGCAGATCGGCCTCGGTTTTGGCAAAGGTGATGGGCAGCTTGGCCGTGGGGTTCACTGTGCCGAAGAGCACGTTCGCGATGGCCTGGCCGCCGGCGATGCCGGGATACCACGCTTCCATCACACCGGCGACCTCGTTAATCCACGGCATGCTGACCGGGTTGCCGGTGACGAGCACCACAACCGTGTGTGGATTGGCCTTGGCGACCGCCGCCACCAAGGCATCCTGGTTGTTCGGCAGCGCGAGCGTGGGGGCATCGCCGCCTTCGCTCATGTACTGGTCGGCAAAAACGATTGCGATGTCGCTTTTTGCAGCGAGCGCCGCGGCCGCAGTGAGATCGGTGCCGGAATCAAACTGCACGTTTGCATTGGGCGCGTGTTCGCGGATGTACTTGAGCGGCGCGGAGGGGAAGTACACCGGCTCGCCCCATTTGGTTTGCTTGCCGGGTGTGATGGCGCTGCCGCCGGGTGCATCGACCTGCGCGGAGCCGCCGCCGCTCATGATGCCCACATCCGCATGCGCGCCGATCACGGCAACCGAGCGCAGCTTGGCGGCCTCGAGCGGCAGTGTGTTGTTTTGATTGCGCAGCAGTACCAAGCTCTCTTCAGCGATGTGCTGCGCGTTCTCACGGCCCTTGAAAGGATCGACGACGAGGCGCGGCATGGCAGGATGATCGATGACGCCGGCGGCAAACATGGAGCGCAGCAGGCGGTGCACCATGTCGTCGAGGCGGGCCTGCGGCACCTGGCCGTTTTGCACAGCCTCCATCAGCGGCTTGCCAAAATACTCTTCCCCAGGCTCCTGTTGGTCGAGGCCGGCGAGCGCGGCCTTCACGGTGGTGTGCGTGGCTTCCCAGTCAGAGACGACGAAACCGGGGTAGTGCCACTCCCCCTTGAGCACCTTGTTGAGCAGATAGTCGTTCTCGCAGGCCCAATCGCCATTGACCTTGTTGTACGAGCACATCACGGACGAGGGATGGCCGATGCGGATGCCGATCTCGAAGGCCAAGAGATCGCTTTCGTGCATGGCCTTATGGCCGAGCTGCACATCGACAACGGTGCGGCCAGTCTCCTGATCGTTGAGGGCGAAGTGCTTGATGTCGCCCATCATGTTGTTGGCTTGCAGGCCCTTGATGAGATTGCCGACGGTGACACCGGCAAGCACCGGATCCTCGCCGGGATACTCGAACAAGCGCCCATTGCGTGGATCACGAGCGAGATCGACACCCCCGCCGATAGACTGGTTGTAGCCCTGCGCGCGCAGCTCGCGGCCGATCACATCGCCGTACATCGAGGCGGCGTCAGGGTCCCAGCTGGCCGCCGCGCCGAGCACGCTGGGCAGCAGCGTGGCGTAGCGGCCGTACTTGGCGGCCATGCGCGCGCCCACGGCGGAATCCGCCTGCTGCAGCGAGGGGATGCCGAGGCGCTCAATGCCGAGCACCTCCCCGGCACCGCCGTTGTTGTCCGCGGGCACGGGATCGCCCTCACGCAGGGGACCCCAGCCGATACCGTGCACCAGCTGAATCTTTTCAGGCAGCGTGAGCTCTTTGAGCACCAGGTCGGCGCGCTGGTCGGGGGTGAGCGCAGTGTTCATCCACGGGCGGTTGGCCGCTGCTGCAGGAGCGGTTTGGGCGTTGGCAGCAGCGGGCACAAGGGCGAGAACAGCAGCAAGACAAAAGGGGACAAGAGTGGTTCTGCGGGACATGGGGGCTCCGGGGAGGGCGCTAGGTCAACGATAAAGGATGGCATCTTGGTATATCGCGCGGTGCCCGGCGTTGGCAAACGCGTGCGCGAGCTGCTTTAACAGTAATTACTTCATCATTCCCCTTTCATCTTCCCCGTTAAGTTGTTTTGAACTTGGCAGCTTGACCTTTCTTTCTCAGCTGAGACGTTTCTTTGTTTTCTTCAACTCAGACGCTCAAGCAACGCAGCCTCGTCGAGGATCTCCAGCCCGAGCTCACGCGCTTTGTCGAGCTTGGAGCCGGCCTCCTCGCCTGCGACCACAAAGCTGGTCTTCTTGGAGACAGAGCCGGCCACCTTGCCGCCCGCGGCCTCGATGCGCTCCTTGGCCTCCTCGCGGGAGAGCGTCGGGAAGGTGCCGGTGAGGACGATGACCTTGCCTTCGAGTGCGCCGCCGGCGACGCGCGGCGGGGCGGGCATGGTGAAGCCGAGCGCTTGCAGATCGCGCACCAAGGCGCGATTGCCCTCCTCGGCGAAGAACTCGACGATGGCCTGCGCGACGCGGGGGCCGACCTCGTTTACGGCTTCCAGTTGATCGGCGGTTGCATCCATCAACGCGTCGACAGAGCCGAAGTGCGTGGCGAGCAGCGTGGCCGTGCGTTCGCCGACGAAGCGGATGCCGAGGCCGAAGAGCACACGGGCGAGGGTTGCGGATTTGGAGCGAGCGATCTGTGCGAGCAGCGCATCGGCCGTCTTTGCGCCGACACGCTCGATGGACATCAGCTGCTCGCGCGTGAGGCGGTAAAGATCGGCGACGGAGTGGATGAAGGGCTCGCGGGTTTGCACGGGTTGGCCGTCTTCGAGCGCCTCTTCGTCCCCAGTGGCGTCGACAGCCTGGCCCAGCAGCTGCGTTACCATGGCCTCGCCGAGGCCTTCGATGTTCATCACGCCGCGCGCGGCCCAGTGCAGCAGCTCTTCACGCACGCGGGCCGGGCACATTGCGTTGACGCAGCGCAGATCCACCTCGCCTTCGGCCTTCACGAGCTCGCTCGCGCAGACCGGGCAATGCGTGGGGAAGACGATCTCGCGAGTGCCGCGCGGATGCCCGGCATCATCGACAACCTCCGTGATTTTGGGGATCACATCACCGCCGCGTTCGACCGCAACGAAGTCGCCGATGCGTACGCCGAGACGGGCAATCTCGTCGGGGTTGTGCAGCGTGGCGCGCTTCACGGTGATGCCGCCAATCGACACGGGGGCGAGCGCGGCGATGGGCGTCACCTTGCCGGTGCGGCCCACTTGAAACAACACGTCATCGAGCTTCGTGGTGGCACCGCGCGCGGCGAATTTGTAGGCGATGGCCCAACGGGGAGCCTTGCCGGTGAAGCCCAGCTTGCGCTGCTGCGCGACGGTGTCGATCTTGATGACGACACCGTCAATCTCATAGGGCAGCTTGTCGCGCAGGCTCTCCATCTCGCCGATGAAGCGCAGCACTTCATCGAGGTCGGCGGTGGTGCGGGTGTTTTTGTTGACGAGAAATCCCGCGCGGCGCAGGGCTTCGAGGGCACCGGACTGCCCGGCGAGCAGCATGTCGCCGTCACGGAGCAGGAAGTAGGCGAAGAGCTCCAGGCGGCGCGTGGCGACGATGTTGGGGTCAACCGTGCGCAGTGTACCCGCGGCGGCATTGCGCGGATTGGCGGCGGGGGCTTGGCCGGCGGCCTCGCGGTCGGCGTTCATTCTCTCAAAGGCCTTCTGCGGCAGAACCACCTCGCCGCGCACCTCGAAGGCCTGAGGCAGGCCGGCATCGGCGAGCCGCGCCGCGGAGATGTGCAGGGGCACGGTGCGAATGGTGCGGACGTTGATCGTGACGTCCTCGCCGACTGATCCGTCGCCGCGTGTGAGACCCGATTGCAACACGGCCTCGCCGCGCTCCCCGGGTGCATATTGCAGCGCCAGCGAAAGGCCATCCAGCTTGAGTTCGCAGACATAGCGGAGCCCTTCCCCTTCGCCCAGCGTGCCGGTGACACGGTCCACCCAGGCACGCAGTTCGGCCTCATTGTAGGCATTGTCGAGCGAGAGCATGGGACGCGAGTGCGGGACCTTGCGGAAGCCTTCCTTGACCTTGCCGCCGACGCGCTGTGTGGGGCTGTCGGCCGTGAGCAGATCGGGGTGCTCGGCTTCGAGGCGCTTGAGCTCGTTCATGCGCGCGTCGTACTGCGCGTCCGTCCATGTAGGGGTGTCGAGCACGTAGTAGAGGTGCTCGTGATGGCGAAGTTCCTCGCGCAGTAAGTCGATTTGTTGTTCGGGAGTGAGATGTTCGGAAGTGAGAGTGGAGACTTTGGGCGCGGGCATCGGGAGGATTATAGGGTGGTTTGCGGGCTGATGAAGAGAAGCAAAAACGAACGCGAAGGACGCCAAGGTTTTCGCAAAGGTCGCAGAGGCCGCGAAGATCCACCTTGGCTCCCTCCGCGTCCATGGCGTTCGCTTTTCCTCCGCGTCCTTGGCCTTCGCTTTTCCATCAGGCCGCCGCGCTACACTGGAGGCGGACGCAACTAAAGCCGGGGGACAGGGACACAATGGCGCACATGGTTTTTTGCACGAAGTACAAGGCTGAGATGGAGGGCTTGGACGAGCCGCCGTTCGACTCCGACTTTGGGCAAAAAATTTATAAGAACGTCTCGCAGAAGGCCTGGAGCGAGTGGCTTGAACGGCAGAAGATGCTGCTGAACGAGTATCGTCTGCAGCCCTGGACGCGGGAGGCGCAAGAGTTCCTCGTCGAGCAGATGAATGATTTCTTCTTTGGCAGCGGTGGCGAGTTGCCGAAGGAGTTCGTCGCGCCCACGGCGTAGGCTGCTCCCTCGTGAAGGCCCGTCACGGGATGCAAGGAGGCTCTGTTCCTGTGAAGAGACAGGTGCCGGTCGCCATCTGTCGCTTTAGTCTCTGCGAGAAAGGTGCATGAGGCGTCGCAAAGCAAAGATTGCGGCATCAGAGAATGAGATTTGTACTCCCAAGTTTTTACGGGTAGCTCGAGTATCGTTCTTGGTAGGTCTTACCCTGCTCGCAATCCCACCATGGAGATGACTTTCCCGCGCAGATGACCATTGCCCGAGCCTCAACCGTTGCGTCAATCCGGGGCCAAAGCAGCGACCAGGTCCGCGACCAATGGTTGATCTTCGCCTTTCTTGCTGTGTTCGTCCTGGTGGGCATGCGCTGGTACTGGAACGCCGACGGTGAGGATCTGGCGTCATCGTTCGTGGGTTGCCGTTTGATTGCTAGCGGGCACTCCGAGGCTCTGTTCAACTACGACCCTGATAATTTTGCAGGCATCGGGCCCGGGCACATCTGGCAGGACTTCGCGAAGGCAGGCAAGTTCAACGGCTTCATTCACCCTTACGTGCAGACCCCGCTGTGGGGATGGAGCCTGCGGCCGCTTTGCACGCATGTGGACTTCCCGGCCTTTGAGCGGATCTTTCTCTTGCTGGTGATGCTCTGCTTTGCCGCGACGATCTGGCTGATCGCACGCTACTGGACCCCATCGCTGTACCACCCGTTGGCAGTGGCAATCGTCCTTGTGGGTCTTTGGTTTTCTCAGCCGTTTCAGTACGCGATGTTTCTGATGCAGACCCATGCGCTGTTCTTTTTCCTGGCGGTCGCGAGCCTTGTTCTTGCCCAGCGGGAAAAGCCCATCGCGGCGGGCTTCCTGCTGGCCTGTGCGGCGGCGGTTAAAGTAACGCCTGGGTTTCTGATTCTCTACTGGCTGCTCACGCGACGTTGGAAGGCGGCCGCGAGCGCCGTGGGGTGGTCGGCTGCCATCATGATTGCGACAGTTGTCGCCGTGGGTCCGCACCTCGTGGCCACCTACTTTGCCGACCTTCACCGCATCTCGCGCGTGTTGCTGGTTTCGGAGAATAACCAGTCACTCGCGGCCTGGTGGATGGGCCATTTTCATCCCGAGGACGATGTCTTTGACGTCGATATCTTTCCTTTGCCCACCGCCATGCGGCTTACATCGGCAGCGTTGATGGTGGCGTTCACCGCGGCCGGCGGCTGGATCGACCACCAGCGGCTCTCCCTGCGGGGAGAAAGGGCTCCGAACCGTGTGCCGATCGGCGCGGCAATGGCCCTGGTCGCGGTGACGATCTTTGCGCCGATCGCCTGGACACACTATTCGGTCATCCTCGTTGCGCCGGTCATGGTGATCGTGGAAGAGGCTCGCCGGCTGCGCTCCTGGTCCGTGGGCGCTTGGGCTGCTGCTGTCGCATTGTTGTGCTACCGGCCGGTCGCGACGAACATCATTGCGATGGATCTGGGCAGGTTTTCGCTGCTGCGCGGGCAGTTCTACGCGGGTGTGCTTTGCTTTATGGGGATCGTCTGGATCTGGTGGGAACGGCGCCGGCAAGGGGCGCTGCGGTCCATCTAGAACGCGGCCAACCCGACGCGCTGGTGTACACTGACTCTACCCCGCGTGGGCCTTTTCGGCCGGCGCTACAAGCAGCAAGTCGGGACGTGGCTCAGCCTGGTAGAGCGCACCCTTGGGGTGGGTGAGGTCGCTAGTTCGAATCTAGTCGTCCCGACCATTTCACGTTCTAACCCCGTTGTCCCGCTTCGACAATTGCCATACCGCGTCCCTTGGGGCCGTCGTCCTGAGCGACGCGAAAGGACCTTTGTGCTTCCCCTCGGCAGCCTTGCGGCTATTGCTGAAACGAGAGGACGCGATACATTGAAAGGCATAGATCATTCTTTTGGGGGTTTCTTGATCCCAGGCCGCGTGTACTCTGCCGTTCGTTTCGCTTTATTGGGCCTAGCCGGTGTTGCGGGCGCGCAGCACCAGGCAAGCATCCCGCCCGAGAAGACCACCACAACAACAACCGTGGCGACAGAACCGGCCGCAAAGCCGGGACCCGGCACCTTGCCCGCGGATGCGACCACCGACGGAACGGTGGCCACAGCAGGCGGCCAGACGATCGCGTACAGCGCTACGGCAGGCTTACTGGCGGTGGGTGCCACGGACTCGCAGGATGCGATGCTGGGCCTCGATGGCAAGTACCTGCCTGACGCCCCACTGGACCTGCCGGCTAAGCCTGAGGATCAGCCCGCTACCGCACGCATGTTCTACACGGCCTACTTCGCGAAGGGTGCGGACCTCGGCACGCGCCCGATCGTGTTTTTGTACAACGGCGGCCCTGGGTCGGCGACGATGTATCTGCGCATGACCAGCCTGGGCCCTGTACGCGTGGCGCTGGGTGATCTGCAACATCCGGTGGGCGGACCGTACAAGATCGCCTCCAATCCGTACACGCTGCTCGATGCCGCGGACCTGGTCTTCATCGATGCCCCGGGAACGGGGTATAGCCGCGTGGCGGGCAAAGATGCGATGAAGGCGTTCTATGGCATCGACGAGGATGCCGCCGCATTCGATCGATTCATTCGCCGCTTCTTAACCAAGTATGACCGTTGGCGCTCACCCCGTTATCTCTTTGGGGAGAGCTATGGCACCACACGCGATGCGGTGCTGAGCGCGCTCTTGCAGCAGCACGGCGTGGACCTGAATGGGGTTGTGCTGCTCAGCCAGATTCTGAGTTTCAACAACTCTGCCGACGGCTCCGACGGCAACCCCGGCACGGATAACGGCTTCTTCCTCGCATTGCCCAGCTATGCGGCAACGGCATGGTTCCATCACAAGGTGGCAAGCCAGCCCGCGCAGCTGGAACCCTGGTTAAGTGAGGTGGAGCAGTTTGCATTGGGCGAGTATGCCAGTGCGCTGCTGGCCGGTGCGGATCTCGACCCGGCGAAGAAAAGCACCATCGCCGCAAAGCTTGAGGGCTACACCGGCGTGCCGGCGGCGATGTGGACGAAAGCCAATCTGCGCATCACGGGCGGTGAGTTCTCGAAGTACCTGCAGGATGGCGCTGACATCACCACGGGCCGGCTGGACTCACGGTATGAAGGACCAACGATGAATCCCTTAAGCAAAGATGCGGAGTACGATCCCTTCACCGAATCCATCGAGTCAGCCATTCTTGCGGCGATGAACAGCTACGCGCATGAGACGCTGCACTTTGGCCGTGATATGACCTATAAGCCGAGCGCGCGCGAACAGGGATTTGATTGGAATATGAAGCACAAAATCCCAGGCCAGGGGTGGCCGGGAACCAGCGTGAACGTATCGCCGGATCTGGCGTACACGATGAAGGTGAACCCTAAAATGCATGCCCTGCTGATGGGTGGCTACTTCGATCTGGGCACGCTGTTTTTTGGCGCAACATATGAAATGAAGCACCTGCCCATGCCGATGTCCTTGCAAAAGAACATCGAATACAAGTTCTTCCCGACAGGGCACATGGTGTACATCAACGAGGACGCGCTCCACGGCCTGCATGACCGCACCGCGGCCTTCATCAAGGAAAGCGAGAACGGCCAATAACGCCCGTCATGCGCAGGGTGGGCCAGGGCACGTGAGCGATACCGCGGGAGAAGGCCAAGAACGAGACGGCACGACCTTCACCGAAGAGCGGCATGAGGCGGCGGCTCCCCGGTCTCGCTTGCGCGTTTATGTCGGCTGCGTGCTGACGTTTCCTGTCCTGTTGCTGCTTGGCTCCACGGTGTGGATGATGACGCCCGAGTACCAGGATCATGCGCAATTCCCTTCCTTCGTGGGCCTCGGCTACGGTTCGCGGCTGCACGGTGCCGATTGCGAGGTGGTGGTCGATGGCGATTCCTCCGCGCTTACCGGGGTGGTGCCGGCCGTTATTGAGCAGCGGACGGGCCTGAAGACCTGCAACATCGCCGACGTGGCAGGCGTGAAGTACATCAACGGCATGGCGGTGCTGGACGGCTACCTTGCCCGTAACCGGCCGCCACGTTTCCTTGTGCTGCTGTTTGTGCCGGAGAACCTGAACAATCCGCGAAACTGGGTGGAGGTGGCGCACTTTGAAGGGTGGTTTTATGCGCTGCGCTTTCACCGTGGCCGCGCACTCCTCCACCGCATCGTCGAGGACCCGGAAGACTTCATGATCAGCGCGGAGCTTGGGTTGCGTACGGGCCTGCAATGGCTGCCCTTCCCGCCGCTGCCGCCGGAGCTGGCCCAGGCCCGCGAGCGGCATGGCGGCCGCCTCGCCGAGCCTGGGCCGCCACCGAATGAGTGTGCGCCGCCGCTGCGCATGCGGCCGCCGGATCCCGCGTGGGTGGCGGGGCTGCGCGAGCGGTACAGCCGGCCGGGCACGACCGTGCTGATCGATGTAACGCCGGAGCCACGCTGCGATCCGTCGTTTGCGTTCTATGCCTTGCGCCTCGGGCCGGGCCTGATCGACAACACATTGCAGTCTCTGCCGCTGAACAATTACACCGATACCGGACGGCTGCACACCGGCGAGGCCGGCGCGCAGATCCTCTCCGAGCGGCTGGCGGAACAGATTGCCGCCTCCGAGCACGGCACGCGGGAAACTCAGCAAATCCAGCCATTTCAAGCGATTCAGGGAACTCACTAGCGGCGATGCTCTTTGCTTCCAATGTCTTCCTCTTTTTGTTCCTGCCCATCACCCTGCTCGGCTATCAGCTGACCGGACGCTTTGGGCCGCGCGCCGTGTTTGCTTGGCTCAGCCTCGCCTCGCTGTTCTTTTACGGCTACTGGAACCCCAAATACCTTCTGTTGCTGCTCGCGTCCATCGCCCTGAACTTTGCGGCTTCGCGCCTGATTAGCTGGGCGAAGTCGGAGCGTGCGAAGTCTGCTTCTTTAATTGCGGCCGTGGTGGCAAATCTGCTGTTGCTGACATGGTTTAAATATCTGTTTCCGCTGCTGGGCTTCTTCCATGCGATCGGCTGGACAACGCACAGCTTCGGACGTGTGCTGCTGCCGCTGGGCATCTCGTTCTTCACCTTCACCCAGATTGCCTACCTCATCGATCTGCGCCAGGCGGAAAGCGAGCCGCAGGACGCACTCTCCTACGTGCTGTTCGTCACCTTTTTTCCGCATCTCATCGCAGGCCCCATCATTCATCACGCGGAGATGATGCCGCAGTTTCGCGCGCAACGGCACGCCGGGTTGCGCGCGAACGATCTTGCCGTCGGCACGACCTGGTTCCTGATGGGGCTGGCGAAAAAGGTGTTGGTCGCGGACCGCTTCGGGCCTGTGGCGGATGCGTTGTATGCGGGGCCTCGTACGTTTGGGGCACAGGCCTCGTGGGTCGGCGTGCTCTGCTATGCGATCCAGCTTTACTTCGACTTCTCGGGCTATTCGGATATGGCGCTGGGCCTGGCGCGGATGTTCTCGATCACCTTTCCCTTCAACTTCGACTCGCCCTACAAGGCCACCAGCATCATCGACTTCTGGCAACGCTGGCACATCACGCTGACCCGCTACATCAATCTCTACCTCTACAACCCGGTTGCGCTTGCCATGGCGCGGCGGCGCATTGCCCAAGGCAAAAAGGCCACACGCAAGGCCCAGCAAACGCCGGATGGGTTCCTTGAACTCATTGCCTTCCCGCTGCTCTTGACCATGTTTTTGGCCGGGATCTGGCATGGGGCGGGGCTGCAGTTCATCTTGTTTGGCGTAGCCCACGGTCTGTATCTCACCGTGAACCATCTGTGGCGCACCTTTGTGCCGAAGGAGTCGCCGTGGCAGCGATGGATTCCGGCTCCGGTCGGACTCCCCCTGACGTTTGGCTGTGTTTTGGTGGCCCAAGTCTTCTTCCGTGCCGCGAGCACGGCCGATGCGTTGTGGGTGTTGCGATCGCTGGCCGGCCTGCACCGGGGCGCGGGTCTCCTCGGCCTGGCACACGGTTTGCCCACACGGGCGAACTTTGCGGCACAGGCATCGCATGCCTGGCCGGAGATCCTCGCCGTCCTGGCTGCGTGCCTGCTGCTGCCCAACACACAGGAAATCCTGGGCCAGGCACTACCGGACAAGCATCGTCGGCCCGCGCTGGTGCTCGGCGGCCTGCGTTGGCAGCCCAGCTTCCTATGGGGGATGACGATGCTCGGGATGACGACCGTCACCCTGATCATGCTTTACGGCAGTACAAGCTTTCTCTACTTCCAGTTCTAAAGTTTTCCCTGCAGCCCGCCGATAAGATGGAAGAGCATGTCCACACGCGTACGGTCCTTCTGCAAGATCAATCTCGGCCTGGCGGTCGGGCCACCGCGTGCGGACGGATTCCACGCGCTGACAACGGTGTATCAAACGCTGGGTCTGCACGATTGGGTGACCGTGGAAGCCGAACCGGATGCACGAACGACCATCTCGCTCGAGGTGGACCACCCCCGCGTCCCCTGTACGGCGCGAGGCGATGCCGAACGAAATACCGCGTACCGGATGGTGGCGGAGGCTTTGGGGCGGCTCAGCCTTTGTGCCGCCGTGCGGATACGGATCGAAAAGCGATTGCCGGTGCAGGGTGGTTTGGGTGCCGGATCGGCGAATGCGGTGGCGGCGTTGCTGGGACTGGAACGCGAGCTGAATGTGGCGCTGACCGGGGCGGAACGGCTCCAGTTGGCGGCGGAGATCGGTTCGGATGTGCCGCTGTTTCTGCTGGGCGGCACGGTGCTGGGGCTCAACCGAGGCGAGGCGGTGTACCCCTTGCCGGACTCGCCGTGCATGACGGTGGTGGTGGCGATTCCGCCGGTGGGTGTCTCCACGGCACAGGCGTTTCGCGATCTGGACCTGCGCGCATCTGCGGAGTTGACGTCAAGCGCCTCAACCCATAGACTTGAGCAGTTGAGCCGCGTCTTGGCCTCCGTGTGGACACACACGGGTGCCGGACGAGTACCAACCGGTATCGCCAGCCAGTCTCCTCAAGCATCTTCGGATGGAGGAGCATTCCCGGAAGGGGATGAGGCACAGGGCGATCTGGCCGGGAATCCTCTTCTCGCGCTTGTCCGCACCGGGGTCGAAAACGACTTTGAGGAGGTTGCCTTTCGGCAGCATCCTTCCCTGCGTGGAATCAAGTGTGCATTGGCTGGATCTTCCGGGACCGCGGAGTCTTCGGACCTCCCCGGATCCGGTGCGCTGTATGCAGCGCTCTCCGGTTCGGGCTCGGCGCTCTTTGGGATCTATACCGATCCCGGATTTGCGCGCGAGGCTCAACAACGTGTCGAGTCCCTTGGTGCCAAGGCGTTTCTTACGGAAACGCTGGATCGCGGAGGGTACTGGGAGCGAATGTTCGCGTAAGCTGTTGAGGTGGGTCGTCGCATGATCAAAACGGCCCGCACGGCTTGTGAACCTCTTTACCCGGCACGGGAACGGTTCGTGAGCGAGGTTACCCGAGGCCATTGAGCCTTAGGTCGCTGGGCGATCGACTAACGGTAGGTCATCTGCCTTTGACGCAGACAGTCCAGGTTCGAATCCTGGTCGCCCAACCAAACGTTAGTCCTTTGGCCCGCCGGTGAGTCGAGAACAGGTTTTATGCGTTCTCGACAGCGTCGCGAAGCAGCACGGGAGCTTTTTCTGATTGACGGCGGCCGAAACGAGGCTGTCGAACAGTACGCAAGGACCCATCAAACGGCATATCTGGAGCTTCGGTTTTGGAATCCAGGCACGCGGTGGGGAGCAGCAGAAGTACCGGCCGGGAGCGAATCGCAACAAGCCGCAACCCAGGCCGAGGTGGAATCGCAGTAGAAGTTTGTCTTACCGCGCAGGTCGCATCACCCGCGGGCGCAACCAGCCCCCGGCAGCCGAAATAAGCTGTACGAAACTCTCATCAGGTCAACCAACCTCAGGAGCTTTCAAGTAATGGCGAGCGAAAACGGTAAAGCACCGGTCCCATTCCCGAGTTCGAATAGTTTCAACAGCTCTGCACACCACGGGGCAACAGCAGGCGCACAAACAGCCCTGCTCGAGCCGTCACAACAAGCGCCGGAGTCGACCCCCAATGGGGCAGGCTCCGGCACCGTTGTTTCGAGCCTTGCCCCTGCCAAGTCCGATAAGCCCGCTGCGGAAAAACGTAAAGAATCAAAGCTCTCCGAAGACAAAAATTTCAAGATCGTCTCCGGCTCTGCGAACCGGGCACTGTCGGAGGAGATCGCCGCATTTCTTGGTGTCTCGCTGGTGCAGACAGATTTCCGGCGCTTTTCTGACGGCGAAGTCCGCTTCCAGCTGCTCGAAAACGTGCGTGGCACGGACGTGTTCCTGATCCAGCCGACCTGCTACCCGACCGATCAGCACCTCATGGAGCTGCTGATCATGATGGACGCGCTGCGGCGCGCCTCCGCGGGCCGGATCACGGTCGTGGTTCCTTACTACGGTTATGCGCGCCAGGACCGCAAGGATCGTCCACGGGTCGCAATTACTTCGAAACTGGTCGCCGACCTGCTGGTCACCGCCGGTGCCAACCGCGCGCTGTTTGTTGACCTCCATGCCGCCCAGATCCAGGGTTTCTTCAATATCCCCGTCGATCACCTGTTTGCTTCGCCGGTGCTGGTCGGTTACTTTCGTGGGCTCAACCTGCCGAACCTTACCGTGATCAGCCCGGATGCGGGGGGCGTGGAACGGGCTCGCTTCTTCGCCAAAAAGCTTGAGGTGCCATTAGCGATCGTGGATAAACGCCGCACCGACGTCAATGTCACGGAAGTGATGAATGTGATCGGCGATGTGCGCGGACGTACCTGCCTGATCCTTGACGACATTGTCGACACCGCCGGCACGCTCTGCAAGACGGCCGAGGCACTTATCGACCAGGGGGCCGAAGCCGTGTACGCCTGTGCGACGCATGCGGTGCTCTCCGGGCCGGCTGTGGAACGCATCGAGGCATCAGCCCTCAAAGAGCTGGTTGTGACCAACACGATCCCGCTCACCGAGGCCGCCCAGAAGGTAAGCAAAATTAAAGTTCGTTCGGTAGCTGGCCTGCTGGGCCGCGCCATCGAAAGCATCCACATGGAGACGTCGGTTTCGACGCTTTTTAACTAAGCAGCAAACAGCAAACAGGAAGTAGCCAACAGCGTTTGGAGAACGCGAAGGGTACAACCCACAACAAAGCGGCGCAGCCGCGAACGGAGTTGAGAGGGACGAGTTTCAGCCGGGAAAGCTTCAGGGCTTCTACTGTTTGCTACTTCCTGCTTGCTGTTTTGCTCTTCTCCCCTCTTCGCCCGAAAGGACAACATCATGGCAAGCACTCCCATTCAGGCCGTCACAGCTACCCCACGTACCGGCACCTTCAACAAGAATCATGCGCGCCGCGTGCGTGTGCAGGGCCTCATCCCCGCCGTTGTGTACGGAGCCGGCCAGCCCTCGGTCGCGGTGACGGTTGACCCCAAGGTCATCACGAAAATTCTGTACTCCGAGTCGGGCCATAACTCGATCTTCGACCTCAACGTCGAGGGCGCGGCCTCCAGCAAGGTGATGATCGTCGATTGGCAGCATGAGCCGATCAAGGGCAAGCTCCTGCACATCGACTTGAAGCGTATCGCGATGAACGTGGCTATGCGCGTGTCCGTGCCGATCCAGCTGACGGGTACGCCGGTGGGCGTGAAGATCGGCGGCGGCGTGCTGACCCAGGTCCTGCATGAGGTCGAGATTGAGTGCCTGCCAAGCGACATCCCGAGCCACATCGATGTCGATGTGGCGAACCTCGAGTTGAACGGCGCGGTGCACATCAAGGATCTGCCGCACGCCGGCAATTTGAAGTTCCTGTCCGAAGAGGAAGAGCTTGTCGCGCACGTGACGGCAATGAAGGAAGATGCCAGCACGGAGCCCGTTGTCGCCGCACCGGCTGAGCCCGAGGTCGTGAAGAAGGGCAAGCAGGAAGAGGAGAAGTAGAGCAAACAGCAAACAGGTGTTAGCAAACAACTACGGTGGTCGCTTTTGTTGCTGTTCCTGTTTCCTACTTCCTACTTCCTACTTCCTTTCTTATGAAGCTCATCGTTGGTCTCGGCAACCCTGGCATGGAATACCTGCTGACGCCGCACAATGCAGGCTTCATGGCTATCGACCGTATCGCCGGTATCTGCGATGTGGGCGTGACGAACCGGCGGGGGCGAGCGGAAACAGGACGGGCGAGGCTGGCAGGACATGATGTTCTTCTGGCCAAACCCGAGACTTTCATGAACCTGAGCGGTTTGGCGGTAGCGACGCTGCTCAGGGAGTTGGACCTCGGTTTAGAAGACGTAATCGTGCTGTATGACGAACTCGCCTTTCCGCTGGGTACGATCAAGTTGGCCGCGAGCGGTTCGGCCAACGGGCATAACGGCGTTAAATCCGTCACCGGCGCATTGGGGACGGATGCTTGGACGCGAGTACGGATCGGCGTGGGGAAACCTGATACCGATTCCGGACGCGCGGTAAAGGCCGGCGGCACAAGCTATCTTCTGGCACCACTGCGGAAGGCAGAGCTGGTGGTGTTGGAGGATGGACTCGACCTGGCCGTACGCGCGGTTGAGGCTGTGCTGATGAAGGGCATCGGCGCGGCGATGAATGAGTTCAACAAGAAGGTAGGAGGTTCGGGGCTATAGGTTACAGGTGGATACGAGTGGATTGAAGAGCCACAACCTAGAACCTAGAACCTGTACCCAGAACTAAACCCAGAGCCAAACCGGCTTAGGTGCATCAAGACCGAAGCGGTGCGGGGCACAACCCCCGCAGAAGGAAGCAAGGAATGAGCCGTAATTACGAAGTGATGTTTATCGTGCGTCCCGATGTTGAAGAAGCGGACGTGGACAAGATTGTCGAGACTTTTTCGGGCTACATCACCACCGGGGGCGGCACGGTGAAATCGGTGGAGAAGATGGGCCGCCGTCGGCTTGCGTACACCGTACGCAAGTTCAATGACGGCATCTACCTCCTGCTGATTGTCGAATCACCAGCCTCCCTGATTGCCGAGATCGAGCGTCGCCTACGCGTCTCCGAGCAGGTCATAAAGTTCATCACCGTGCGCACGGACGAGGAAGAAAAGCGCGTGGCTAAGATCAAAGCCCATCGCGCCGCGCACGTGAAGCGTTCCGCCCTGCCGCAGGAGAACCCCGCTGAGACGGCAGACATCTCCGCAGCCGCCGCGCAGCAGGAGGTCACCGCGGTCCCAGCCGCTGCCGAGGCCGGAGAGCCGCAGCCGGCTGCCCAGGGTTAGACCTCTGCAGCTGGAGGGGTGAGCCATCGTGGCAAGCCCTGTATAGGACGACCCAAAACGCAGTTCATCGCTTCCACGGCTTGCCCCGCAAAGGGTAGCTACCAGTCCAAAGGTCCCGAAGCGGATCTGGAGCGAGATCTGCCAAGCCGCTGTCTCGAGCTCGTCTCAAGGCAGCATACGAAAAAGGAATACGCACCATGGCTGACGAGACACAAAACGCAGCACCCGCAGCATCCACGCCCGCGCCCACCGGAGCCACAGGTGGCGGCACAGAACGTCCCCAGGGCGGCTACCAAGGGGGTGGTGGCGGCGGTGACCGCGGCCCACGTCCCGGTGGCCCTCGTCCGCCACGTCCGGCCGGTTCCGGCGGCGGTCCGGGTGGCCGCAAATTTTTCCGCCGCAAGAAGGTCTGCAAATTCACGGTCGAGAAGATCGATTCGATCAGCTACCGCGATGTGCGCTTGCTGCAGCAGTTCGTTTCAGATCGCGGCAAGATCATTCCGCGCCGCCTGACGGGCACCTCGGCACCGTTTCAGCGCAAGCTGACCCGCGCCATCAAGCAGGCGCGCGCCATCGCTTTGCTGCCCTTTGCCGCCAAATTTTAAGCGCGACTTCAGTCGCTATCGCCGGTGTAGCCGTGGGTTTTAGCCCCACGGCGGGCAGCGGCTCACAGAAATCGGAGAAGTAACATGGAAGTCATTCTGAAGCAGGATGTAGAGAAGCTCGGCCACCGCGGCGACGTCGTTAATGTCGCTGACGGCTACGGCCGCAACTACCTGCTGCCGCGCAAGTTCGCCATGGAGGCGACGGCAGCCAACAAGTCCGTTATTGAGCAGATGAAGCAGTCGGCGGTCCGCAAGAGTGCCAAGGAAAAGGTCGAGGCCGAAGCCGTTGCCGCCAAGATGAACGAGGTCGTGCTCACCTTTGAACGCAAGGCGGGGGGCGAAGGCCAGCTGTTCGGCTCGGTCACCTCGGCCGACATCGCGCAGGCACTCGAAGCACAGGGCTACGAAATCGAACGCCGCCGCATTCACCTGGACGAACCGCTGAAGACGGTAGGCGAATACCACGTGCCCATCCGCCTGCACCGGGAGGTCACCGTGCATGTGCAGGTAAACGTCAAGAGCGACCAGCCCGAGCAGACGGTTCCGCCCGAGACGGAGACAGCAACAGCCTAATTACGCCTAAAGATGTACCTAGTAGGACATTTCTTGCTGTGCATTCCAGTTGAGCGGGATACTCAGGTTGCTATTACGATTTTGTACAAGCGGCTGTTAGCAAGGGGTACGGCTGGCATCGTACCCCCTGCTACAACTTAGCGACGACTATAGTTCTTCCTATGGCACCCGAAGGCAAAAAGTTTGGCCGATCTCAATATCTTACGTAACTCAATGCTAAGTTTCACGATTGCTATTCAGGAGCTTTATGGCACCTAGAAAGTGCCCATCAAATGCGAGCATCACGATCGATGGAGTTTTAGTGAACACGTTTGCGGCTACGGCCGGGTTCTCGTCTTTAATGGACGGGTTCGGGATGCCGAAGATGGGGACCATGGATTTCACCATCGACGTGCACGATCAGAAGTCGATTCCGTTTAGTACAGTCAAGAAGCTGTACGATTTGTGCATGTTGCCCACCACTGACAAAATCAAGCAGATCGATATTCACTTCTGGACGGACGAAAACCGGACAGACGTGATTTACCAATTATCGTTCCAGGGGTGGATTAGTTCTTGGGTTATCACCTCAGGCGGTGGTAGCAACCATGTACTGTCAATCACTGGGCAGCCGCAGTTGAAGGGCAATCAATTCATTCAGGTGGATGTAAAGAATTGATGCTTGGCAGTTGTGTCGGCACGATAGAGATTGTATGACAGAAGCATTGAGCGCAGCAGTTGGTCCCGGACAGCCAAACTGCGAAAACGATGTCAAGCTGGTACAACGTCTTCTAAATCGTCAGGCCGGCACTCTAGGTATGAGACTGACGGTAAGTGGCAAGTTCGACCTTTCTTTGGAACGAGCTATTTTGCATTTCCAATGACAACAACTAAACCAAACGTTTGCTGATGGCATTATCCGCCCAAATGATAATGCCTATTGGCACCTTACCGAAGTGGTGCCTGTACAGATGCTTGCTGGAGCACTCGGCGGGATTCTCCTGGTGCCCCTTACTGGCGATAGTGTCTTCTCAGATGAAGACTTCCAGCGAATGGGAAAAGAGCTCTCCTGCGAAGCCCGGGCAGTGAGAACGGTTAACGCCGTGGAATCGCAGTTTGGCCCGTATGATAAGGCGGGACGTCCATCGATTTTGTTTGAGCGGCACCTTTTCGCTGATCTGACATTTCACCGCTTTGATGCAAGATATCCCTTTATCTCCAGCTTGGTTCCGGGCGGTTATTTCTTTCCGGAGAGGGATCAATATCGCCGGTTACAGCAGGCCTTCGTGCTGAATCGAGAAGCGGCGTTGAAGGCAACCTCGTGGGGAGGTTTTCAGATTCTGGGCAAGAATCATAGCTCTGCAGGGCATGGAACAGTGACGGAGTTTGTGCAAGCTATGTGTCGTTCTAAGGATGAACAATGCGACTGCTTTGTCAACTTCGTTATGTCTGATCCTGTCCTGTGGCGGGCATTGCAGCAGAAGGATTGGCCGCTGGTGGCGAGGCATTACAACGGCGCAAACTACTGGCATGAAAAACCTCCCTACGACATACGATTGGAGGAAGCTTATGCCCGCGCGAGTGAATAAAATTTTAGCTTTCGTTGTGTGGCAGTGGGTAGCCTTGGCTGGAGCTCAACAAAAGCACTATCTATTGCCGCTCTCGCCAGAGGAGCGTACAGCTGTTAGTAAGAGATTGGACTTGGCCTTGCTGCCCACAGGTGCGAGCCATAGAAACATGGATCCGAAACAGGCCTTTAAACTGATGGGACCCAGTGGTGTGGAGCTAAACCTGGTATCCGTGGATTTTGATGTGCCCAACTCCAACGCAGGCGTACTGCGGCACACGTGCGGCATGTACGTAATTCCTGCTCACGCCTCCGCATATTTCTTAGACGACAGCAATTCGGATGAGACATTACCGGTTCAGTGCTGGAAGATCGTCTCCGTACGGTTGGTGCGCAAGGGAGCAGAGCCGCCGGACATTGTGTTTACAGGGGAGAATTCACTCACCTCTCATGCGTGGCTTCAGGAGTACGTGATGAGTCATGATGAGGGTGGCAGTTATAAACTTTCCGTGGACTACAAGGACGCGCCTTAAGTTCCATCTCGAAATATCCATTCTCCTACAAAGGGGGCGCACGTCACGATCGCGGCATGTCGTTACGAACTCAAGTTTCCTTGGTTGCACGGGATCATTCGGGTACTTCCCTACGGCTGAGACTCCGGTCGATACGACGACTGCATAGCCTACTGGAGGATGCCGGCAATGCTCGCCGTACAATCTCCCCATGCCGAATACCTTGCCCCTGCTGAAGCCCCGTGAAGCCGCCGCGATGCTGGGCATCAGCTATCCGACGGTGAAGCAGTGGATTCTTTCCGGCAAGCTGCCTACGGTGCAGACGCCCGGTGGCCACCATCGCATCGAGCAGTCGACGCTGAAGCCCTTTTTGAAGCAGGATGCCGCCCGGCCGGAGCGGGAGTCGCGGGAGCGCTATCGCCGCGTCTCCGGCCGGAATCAGCTGATGGGCCAGGTTGTGGATGTGCAGGTGGATGGGCTCTTGGCCAAGGTGGTGCTGTCCTTCGGTGAGCAACAGATCACGGCCATCATCACCTCCGACGCGGTGCGGGAGATGGATTTGAAGCGAGGCGATACCGCTGCCGCTCTGATCAAATCGACCGAAGTCATGGTGGAGCGGCTTGAAGATCGGTAAGGATCAACTGCGGTCCGACTCGCTTTTCGAGTAGCGAAGACGCTGGGACCTGTCATTCTGCGGCGAATACACTCAGAGTTGTTCTCCCGCAGCGTAGCGTTCCCCTATTTACCACTTGGCTTGCCTGAAAAGCAGATCCCTCCGCGGCGCTGCGGGATGACAAAGTGCAATGTAGATCTGGTGGCCTTTGGATACAGCGGCTGTATGGGTACAGTAGCATCTCGTAGGTAGCCATTTGGGATAGGTGGCCGTCGGGATACGTGGCTTTCTGGACGCGGAAGAAAGCTAAAGCGGCACTTGAACCTGCCATTGTCTCTTCAGGTTCTCCCCCCAAGCCGCCCTACTCGTACTTCAGGGTCGCCACCGGATCGAGCTTCGCAGCGCGATTTGCGGGAAGCGTACCGAAGATCACACCGACCAGAATGGCTGTGAAGAGCGCGATGAAGGCGCTCCAACCGGAGACGGGGATCTTGAAATCGGTAAAGATGCGCAGAGCCATGGGCAGCGCCAAGCCCAAAATGGTTCCGATCAGCCCTCCGGAGAGTGAAAGAAAGACGCTCTCGGTGAGGAATTGAAGCCGAATCTCGCGACTCGTCGCGCCCAGCGCCTTGCGGATGCCGATCTCCTTGATGCGCGACTGCACATTGGCAAGCATGGAGTTCATGATGCCCACACCCGAAACCACCATGGTGATCGCTGAAGCCAGCGTCAACACAATCGTCAACATCGTGGCGATCTGACCCATCACATCCAGCACCGAGGTCAGCGTGAAGGCGGTGAACGTGTTGCCGGGGCGATGCCGGGAGCGGATGATGTCTTCAATGTGCCGGGCGGTGGGCTCAACATCCTTGGAGTCGGCGACGGTGAAGAAGATCTGCTTCAGATTTTCGGTGCCCGTGAAGTAGCGCGCGACGGGGTACGGCACGAGCATAGTTTGGTTGTTGACCTCGCTGAGCCCAAAGGTCTGCATGCTCTCTTTGAATACGCCGATGACCGTGAACGGAATTCCCATCACCGTTACCGTCTTATCGATAGCACCGGAGGAGCTGCCGAACAGCTCCTGCGCCATCGGTTCGATGATGACGGCGACTTTGGCGTGCGTTGTATCGTCCTGATCGTCGAAGAACCGGCCTGCCAGGATCTTAAGGTTGCGGACGTTTCTGTACTGGGGGCTGACACCCAGCAGCATCGCTTCCTTGACCTGACCGCTGCCGACCGGAAGAACGTCATGGAATTCCAGCATGGGCGAGCTGGCGACGATGCCGGGAACCTGCTCGAGCACGGTTGCCATGTCGCCCTGCGTCATGAAGTCGGGAACGCTGACGTTATCGGGCCCGGTGATGTTGCCGCCGCCGCCCTGCATCTCGATCATGTTCGGGCCGATGGAGGCGATCATGCCGAGGGCATACTGCCGGCCCGTAAGCCCCAGGGTGGCCACCAGGATGACGGAGGCCGAACCGATCACCATGCCAAGCATCGTCAGCAGAAAGCGTGCTTTACTGGCGCGAAAACTGTCCAGGGCCAGAGCCAGCGTTTCGCGAAACCCTACTGTGGAACGCGCACTCCGAAGCGTTGCCTCAAAGGTGTCGCGAGCCTGCGGTTGGCGACGCGGGCTCGCCGCTCTCCGTGCCGCAACGCTTTCCTGAACGATTGTCGCCATCCTCTGCTCGCTCACCCCTCCGCGCATCTTCGGTGCGTCCCTGGCGGGAGATCACCTCGCCAGTATCGCAGGCTCCGAATATGCCGTCACCTTTGAGATACCGCCCGCGGGCTTCGGGATGCAGAAGATCGAAAGCGCCTTCCTGGGACGTACAGGTACTCCCGTTGTGTCTGCGGGGGATTACCACTTTTGAGCAATGGCAGGCTTTATGTCCGGCGGGTAACGTGACGGAGAAATCACCGAGCACGTGAGGCCCCGTTTTATGTTCGCGCATGCACAGCATCCCCGCTTTCCGCTCCGCTGCCCTTCTCGTAAGGGGAAAATATTCGTTGCTTCCACGTTCCTGCTCAGCGGTCTGCTTTGCTTGTGCGGAGCACAGGCAGGAGCTCAAGGGTTGCAGGTCACCTACGGCGCAAAGGGAGTGCAGACGCTTTCATTCAACGGCGTCGCACTGGAGAACACCGCTAGCTTTGGTGGCGATGCCTTCCATATCTGGCACATGCGAACAACCGACCTTTCGGGCAACGTGTTGACCTCCGGGCAGTATGGCTGGGGCGAGAACAACAACGGCGAAAGCTGGAACGCCCAGACGAACACCGAAACCTACAGCTTTTCTTGGGGCACGATCGCCACACAGTTCGTGCCCCACGGCAATACCCTCGACCTGGTCGTCACGGAGACCAACTATGGCAGCTCCGGTGTTGTCTTCGACGGCGCGGAGATCTACCCGTTTGCGCTGCATTTCCCGCAGGATCCGACAGGCTTCAACGGCTACACGCAATATGTCATTACCAGCACAGACCCTGGGGTGAGTGCGGCCGACTTCGGCAGCGGGATCGTAACCGCCGTTGTGCCCAACGAAGCTGTGCCGATGTACGCCGGCTGGAAGAACGCCGGCACAAATACCTATACACCCATCATGACGGGCACGGCTCCCGATGGCCTGGCCAGCTTTCTGCCCAGCATCAACGCCGCGGTACAGCCGGGCACCAGCTTCAGCGATACCGTATCGCTGCGGTTCACGCCTGAGGGTACTGCGGCCAACGTCGCCGACGCCTTGGCGAGCTTCGCGGCCGCCTACCCCAGCCAAATGACCTGGAGCGACAAACGCATCCTCGGCACCGCGTACCTGGCGAGTTCGCCCGCAGGCAGCGACGACACACAGCCCGGCGGTTATCCGACGAACCCTCGCCGGTACTTCAACGACAGCTCCACCGACATCACATCGGCAGCCGGCCTGCAGAGCTTTCAGCGCCGGATGCTCCAGCAGGCAGCGAGCAACGTCACCAATGCGAAGAACATGAACGCGCAGGGCGTGATCACATGGGATCTGGAAGGCGAGCAGTACCCGCAGACCACCAGCTATGTGTGCTCGCCGGACCAGATCGCTGCCGTGGCTCCGGAGATGGAGAGCACCGTGACGGATAGCACGTCACCCTACCTTGGGCAGAAGCTGGACGATGCTTACTTCCGCACGATGACGAGCGCCGGGCTGAAGGTGGGCGTCTGTCTGCGGCCGCAGGTCTTCACCTTCGGGGCCAACGGCACGGCGAGCCAAGTATCGCTGGCCACCAATGCCGCCATCATCGCCAACCTCGAGAATAAGGCCCGCTACGCGAACACGCGCTGGGGCGCAACGATCTTCTATGTGGACTCGACCGTAAATCCGCTGGGCGGTACGCTCGATCCGGCCATCTTCCAGCAGCTCATCACCGATCTGCCCCACCTTCTCTTCATTCCGGAGGAGAGCACAACGCGTTACTACGCCTATAGCGCGCCGTTCTACTCCTTCATCTTTCACACGACGACGGGCACGGCGGCCTCTGTGTATGGGACGTATCCCAACGCGTTCGGAGCGAACCTCATCAACGACGTGAGTGCGGCGACGCTTGCCACTTATGGGCCGCAGCTCACAAGCGCGGTCGGCAGGGGCGACATCCTGATGGGCCACGCGGACTACTGGCAGGCCAACGATCCAACCCTGGTGTCGATCTATGCGGCAGCCGGTGTCGGCACGCCCACACCGACGCCCACACCCGCGCCGGTGCCCACACCCGCGCCGACGGCCCCGGTGATTACCTGGCCGACACCTTCGCCCATCGTGTACGGTGCCGCGCTAGGCTCCGCGCAGCTCGATGCCACGGCAAACGTCGCGGGCACGTTTGCGTACTCCCCGGCCCCTGGCACGGTTCCGGCGGCGGGCTCGATCCAGCTCACCGTTACGTTTACGCCGGCGAACACGGCGCTCTACAAAGCCATCAGTGCAGGCGTGGTGCTCACGGTGACGCAGGCCACCCCGGCGCTCAGTTGGGCGGCTCCGGCGGCGATTACCTACGGAACGGGGCTCTCGGCGAGTCAGCTGGATGCGGCAGCCAATGTCGCGGGCAGCTTCAGCTACTCCCCTGGCCTGGGCGCGGTACTTTCGGCCGGAACGCACGTCCTTACCGCAACATTTACGCCGGGCAGCAGCAGCTATGCGGAGGCCAGCACGACGCAGAGCCTGACCGTGACGCAGGCGACACCCAAGATCACCTGGGCAACCCCGGCAGCCATCAAGTACGGCACGGCGCTTTCAGCTATCCAACTTAATGCGACGGCGAACGTCCCGGGCAGCTTCAGCTATTCCATGCGGGCGGGCACTGTGTTGAGCGTGGGCAACCATGTACTCCGAGTGACCTTTACGCCCTCTGACGCGGTTGACTACAAGACGCAGTCCAGCAGCGTCGTGGTCTCCGTACACAAGTGAGCAGCCTGATCGTCAGAAACGATCGGCTAGCCGGGAGTAGGAGAGGCAGAGCTCTTCCGCAGCGCGCGTGTCTCAGCGTCCGGCCTTGCCAACGTGGCATAGCTGACTGCGTCCAGCAGGGTGATCGCGCTGCATAGGCCGAGCGCCACGGTGAAGGAGTGCGTGCGGTCCAACAGCCAGCCTGTCGTGATGGGGGCTGCCGAAGCGATGATGAAGCCCGCAAAGTTCTGCAACGCGCTCAGCGAGGCCACATAACGCGGTGGGCTGACCACCTGCGCATAGCCCCAGCCGGAGGTTCCGGCGAAGTGGATGGCGAACAGAGCGCCGCTGAGCCCGCAGATCGCCGCAACCGTCGTTGCGCTGCGGGCAACGAAGAAGGTGCTGGCCGCTGAAACGGTCATGCCCATCACAATCTGGCTGCGGTGTACCGTTGCGAGCGCGAAACCGCGGCGGGCGAACCGGTCCGCCAAGCTGCCGCTGAGAAACATGCCGGCAGCCCCGGCAAGGAACGGAATGCTTGCGAGGGCACCCGTCCGCGTGAGTGACAGATGCCGGGCGCTCTGCAGATAGCCGGGGATCCAGGCGGTATAAAGCCAGTTGGTGTAGTTGATTCCGCCAAAGCCAAGCATGATGCCCCACACCGTGCGGCGGCGCAGCAAGAGCTTCCAGGCACTCGCGCTCGCGGCAACGTTTTCCGGCTTTCCTGACGCCGGTCTTGGACGGTAGAACATGATCCACGCCAGCGCCACGATGAGCCCCGCCACGCCCAGCAGGAGAAACATCCCCCGCCAGCCGGTGCGCAGGATCAGCCATGCCAGCAGTGGCGGCGCGGCGGCCAATCCGAGCGTCTGCGACATGCTCATTACCGCTGTAGCTCGGCCGCGCGTGCGCTCGGGGAACCATTCACGCACGCTTTGCACCCCGGCAGGGTAAAAGGGGGCCTCGCCTGCGCCGAGCAGGACACGCAAGGCGAGAAACGAGGGCATCCCGCGCACAAGACTCGTCAGCGCCTGCGCTGCGGACCACAGCACCAGCCCTCCGCCCAGCAACCTGCGCGCGCCAAAGCGGGGCAGCAGGGGGACAAGCGGCAGCTGGGCCATGCCGTAAGCGAGCGAGAACGCCGAGAGCAGCCAGCCCATCTGCGTGGCGCTCAGGTGCATCTCGCCGCATATCGTCGTATTCGCGACGGCCAGCGAGGAGCGGTCGAAGAAATTGACAACCCCGGCGGCGAACAAGAGCGCCAGGGTCAAGGTCTGACGGCTACGCGGATTTTCGGCGGACTGGATGACGAAACTCCTGCCTTCGCTTGGCTACCGCTTCGATGGATTCTGGCTGCGGGTTGAATGACGTTGGCTTCAGGAGCAGCCCCGGCTCGTCCGCCTACTGCCCCTGGGGAGGAACAATCAGCTTGGCGAGGTCGAATCCCTGCGCCACGGCCGACGCTTTAATCTGCGCCAGGATCTCGGGATCGAGCGTGGGAGTCCGTGAAAGGATCCAGAGCGACTTGCGCTTCGGCGTGCCGATCAGGGCCCAATCGTACGCCGGTCCGGTCGCGAGCACCCAGTAGGGCGAGGTGAACGGGTAGAGCCGTCTCAGCTTGAGCTTGCCATCCCCGGCTTTGTCGATCTTCCCGGTGTTGTCATAGTCGTCGGGCGTACCGTTCTTCAGGCGGCAAGTGGTCCCAAGTTGGAAGTTGCCTTTCTTGTCTGCCAGCGCATAAAGCACCTGCACATCCTTCACGCAGCGACGTTCCGTTTTGCTGGGCAGACGGGCGATCTCGTACCAGGTGCCCATGTAGCGGTTCAGATCAAGCTTCGGCACAGCGGTCACCGCACCCCCAGCTGCCTGTCCCATAGCCGGCAGGAGTAGCCCTGCCAAGGCCAGCAGTCCACCGCAGATCCCCAACCCTCGCATACCCAATGTTTCACCCTCCGGTGTGTTCCCTCATCCGATGCAGTTCGATATAGCGCATGCTCCCTCTGTCCGACGCACCGTGAGGCGATTCACTCTACGCTGATAATGCACGAATGTGCCGTAAGAAAACGGAATTTTAACGGCAACATGACGCAGCCTCGTTAGACTCACCCGATGCCCCTTGCACGCGTTGAGCGGACATCCAAGGGGGATCCCCGCGTGTGCTTGGCCCTTGTATGATGAGGAAACCCACCTCGCTCAGGGCCCTTCCGGCACGGTCCTGCGTTCCAAGGAAAGGGTGCACCAAGGGGACGCATGCAGGTCAGCAGTAGGCGAAGGAACTGAAACGGGCGTGGTACGCAAGACAAGGCAACAGGCTGCATGGCCCAGCTCCGCAGGGGAGAGCTGCCGGAAGGACCTCGCATCCCAGCCAAGTTGGCTCGGGATGTTTGCCCCGCATGGTCCGCGACGCCTTCGCCGGTTGCTGAAAATTACCTGCGGCGGCCTTGCGTTCGGCCTTACGCTTCCCATCTCCCTGCCAGTGAGTGCACAGGATGCCGCCCCTGCGCCGGTCAGCGACGATCAGCCTACCTTCATGAAATACCTGGCGAAGCGTGGCGAGCATGATCTTGCGAACGAGCGCTGGAACGCCTATGGGCAGTTCACCTATATCTATGGGTCGAAGAAGGCTCTGGATGCGGCCTATACCAATGCGAACGGCAGCATCAATTCCCTTCTGCCGACCCCGGAGCAGAGCTTCACGGGTTCGGCCACGGCCTACCTCGGATGGAAGCCCTGGAAGGGCGGCGAAGTTTACTTTGTGCCCGAGCTCATTGCCGAGCGGCCACTCTCGCAACTTAAAGGTCTGGGTGGGGCGGTGCAGGATTTCGAATTGCAAAAGGGTGGCGCAGAGACGCCGACCCTTTATGTCTCCCGTGTCTTTGCTCAACAAACCGTCGAGTTGGGCGGCAGCGACGTCGTCCAGGCATCCGGCCCGCTCCAGCTTGGCAAAACAGATAAGAGCCGGCGTCTGAACTTCGTTCTGGGCAACTTCAGCATTCTCGATTTCTTCGACAAGAATGCCTTCGACATCGATCCGCGCCAGGGCATCTTCAACCTTGCCTTTCTTACCTATGCGGCTTACGACTTTGCTTCCAACGCACGCGGCTACTCCTGGGGCGGCGTCTCGGAGGTGTACTGGGATAACTGGTCGGCCCGCTTCGGCCGCATCACGCCCCCCAGAAATCCGAATCAGCTGCCGATCGACTGGCGCATCCTGAAGTACTACGGCGACCAGTTTGAGATTGAGCACCATCATCAAGTGCGAGGCCGGGATGGGACGGTTCGCGTCCTGGGGTATCGCAATCACGAGAACATCGGGCGTTTCAGCGATGCGATTGCGGCCTTCAAAGCCAATCCGCAGGAGAATGCGACGGCCTGCCCCGGATTCAGCTATGGGTCCAACAACGCGACCGCACCGGACCTCTGCTGGGTGCGTAAACCCAATGTGAAGCTTGGCATCGGGACCTTCGGCGAGCAGTACATCGCCAAGGACATCGGGATCTTCGGCCGGGCGATGTACTCGGATGGACACACAGAGGTCGACGCCTATACGTCTACGGATCGCTCGGCGACCGTAGGCGTGTTGGCCAAGGGGACCCTCTGGTCGCGGCCCAGGGATGTGACCGGAGGCGGATTCAATACCGGTTGGATTTCGGGCACGCACGCGACGTATCTGGGCATGGGCGGCATCGATGGCTTTGTGGGCGATGGCCACATCCGCGCAGCGTCAGAGCGCGCACTCGATCTGTTCTATAGCGTGAACTTTCATAGATCTTTCTGGCTGGCGGGGGACTATCAGCGCATCACCAATCCCGGGTTCAACGCGGATCGTGGACCGGTGACCATCTTCAACGTGAAGCTCCATGGTGAGTTTTGAGAGAAGTACCTGCACTACAGCTTCTTTTATGCCAGCAGCCGGCGGCAGTGGCGTGCAATCTGAGCCTCTTCCCCCGTAGCGAGCACACGCACACGGCCTTTATCGCTTGCACCTGAATTTTCTTGCAGCCCTAGAAACTCCAGGCCGCTCAGGACTCTGCCGCGCACGGCTTGGCTATGCTCGCCGATGCCGCCGGTAAAGACCAGCATGTCCAAACCTCCCAACAGCGCGGCATACGCTCCGATCTGTTTGCGCACCGCGGTGCAGAAGGCATCGATCGCGAGCTGCGCCGCGAGGTCACCTCTGCTCCCGTTTTCAAGCAGCGCCTGCATATCGCCTTCACCGTTCGACAGGCCAAGCAGGCCGCTCTTGCGGTCCACCAAATCCTCTAGGGCATCTACGGTCAGCTTTTCGCTTCGCAGCAGATAAAGCAGGACGCCCGGATCCAGGTCGCCTGTTCGCGTACTCATGGGAATGCCCCCGGTGGGTGTCAGGCCCATGGTCGTGTCGATCGATTTACCGTCCCGCACCGCGACCAGACTTGCCCCACTGCCCAGGTGCGCGAAGACAGCCCGCGAGGGCAACTCCAAGCCAAGCCGAAAGACCACGGATTCATAGGAGAGACCATGGAATCCGTAACGCACAATCCCCTGCTCGCGATAGCGATTCGGGATCGGCAGCACCGTAGCAAAGTCCGGCATGGTGCGGTGAAAGGCGGTATCGAAGCAGCCGAACTGCGGCAGGTGCGGGAACAATTGCTCGGCCTGCGCGATCAGCGTGAGGGCCTGCGGGATGTGCAAGGGAGCGAACTGCTCCGCGGCCTTGAGCTGCGTGAGCACCTCGGCGGTGAGTTGGGTGTGCTCGCGTAGCTTAGGGCCGCCGTGCACAATTCGATGGCCGACGGCAACCGGTTTGGTAGCGCCTGCGGAGGGCAGCACCGCGACAATTTTGCCCAGCGCCTCCGCTTGCGTTTCAAAGGTGTGGTCTTCCGCAAGAAGCGCTCGGCCATCGGCCGCTTTAAGGTGCAGTCGGCCGTCGGGACGGCCGATGCCCTCGGCACTGCCGGAGAAGGCCAGGCTCTCGCCTTCCTCGTCCGGCGTGAACACGCCAAATTTCAGCGAAGACGAACCGCTGTTCAGTACGAGGATGCCCCCAGAGTTCGCCATGGCTAGGCCGGCCACGTCCAGTTCGTGATCTCGGGCTTATCAATACCTTCGGTGTAGGCCTGGTTGAGGCTTTCGGTGATCTGGTCCTGCAACCAGCCCTTTACATGCGCGCCCATTCTTTGCAGGCTTGGAACGCGGTCGATGGCATCGATAGCCAGGCTGAAGCGGTCGATTTTGTTGATGATGGCGAGCTCCAGCGGGGTATTGATGTTGCCCTTCTCGCGATAGCCGTGGACGTGCATGTTCTCGTGATTCGTGCGGCCATAAGTGAGCTTATGAATCAACGCTGGGTAGCTGTGAAAATTGAAGATGACCGGTTTGTCAGCGGTGAAGAGCGTATCGAAATCACGATCGGAGAGCCCATGCGGATGCACGCGATCCGGGGTAAGACGGAAAAGGTCGACGACGTTGACGAAGCGAATCTTCAGGTCGGGAAAGTTCTGTTTGAGAATGGCCGTCGCCGCGAGCGATTCCATCGTGGGGATGTCGCCGGCGCAGGCCATCACCACATCAGGATCGACGCAATCGTCAGTGGAGGCCCAGTCCCAGATACCGATGCCCTTGGTGCAATGCAGCACGGCTTCATCCATCGAGAGCAGTGCAAGGTGCGGCTGCTTATCGGCAACGATGACGTTGAAGTAGTCGACCGAGTTGAGGCAATGGTCCGCGACGGAGATCAGGCAGTTCGCATCGGGCGGCAGATAGATGCGCGCCACGTCCGGGCTTTTGTTCACAACGATGTCGAGGAAGCCGGGATCCTGGTGGGTGAACCCGTTGTGATCCTGCCGCCAGACGAGCGAGGAGATCAGCAGATTGATGGACGAGATCGGGGCGCGCCAGGAGAGCTCTTTCTTGCTCTTCTCCAGCCACTTCGCATGCTGGTTAAACATTGAGTCGATGATGTGAATGAAGGCCTCATAGCTCGAAAAGAAGCCATGCCGTCCCGTGAGCACATAGCCCTCGAACCAGGCCTCGAGCGTCGTCTCGGAGAGCATCTCCATCACGCGGCCATCGAGCGTGATGTCGGTGCCGTCGGCGTCTTCGGGCAGATAAGCAGCGAGCCAGGTCTTCTCGGAGGCCTCATAGATGCCATCGAGTTTGTTGGAGGCGGTTTCGTCCGGACCGAAGACCCGGAAGCTCGTCATGTTGTTCTTCATGACGTCACGCAGAAACTTGGCCAGTGCGGCTGTGGGCGAGAGATACAACTGCGCGTGACCCTTTGGGTCCACGGCATAGTCTGTGAAGCGCGGCATCATGAGCGGCTTGCGCAGCACACCGCCGTTGGCATGCGGGTTCGCGGTCATGCGGCTGTGGCCTTCGGGCGCCAGGGCCTGCAACTCCGGGATCAAACGTCCGGTTGCGTCAAAGAGCTCCTCCGGCCTATAGCTGTGGAGCCAGTCTTCAACCAGCTTGAGATCGGTTGGGTTCGTCTTCGGATCGGTGACCGGCACCTGGTGTGCACGCCAGAAGTTTTCGACCTTGTGGCCTCCCACCTCCTTCGGCCCCGTCCAGCCCTTGGGCGAGCGCAGCACGATCATGGGCCAGCGCGGACGCTCGGCTTTGCCGCTGTCGCGCGCGATTCTCTGAATCTGCTTGATCTTGCCGATGCATTCGTCCACCGTCACGGCCATGAGTTGATGCATCGTCTCCGGATCGCTGCCTTCGACAAAGTACGGATCGTAGCCGTAGCCGCGCAGAAGCTGATCGAGCTCCTCGTGCGTGATGCGCGCGAGAATCGTCGGATTGGCGATCTTGTAGCCGTTCAGGTGCAGGATCGGCAGCACAGCACCATCGCGAATCGGATTGAGGAATTTGTTCGCATGCCATGAGGTCGCGAGCGGGCCGGTTTCCGATTCGCCATCGCCGATCATGCAGGCGACGATGAGATCGGGGTTGTCGAAGGCCGCGCCGTACGCATGGCCGAGGCTGTAGCCGAGTTCGCCGCCCTCATGGATAGAGCCCGGTGTTTCGGGCGTGCAATGGCTGCCCAAAGCGCCGGGGAAGGAGAAGCGCTGAAACAGCCGCAACATGCCATGCTCATCCTGGCTGCACTCCGGGTAGATCTCCGAATAATGTCCTTCGAGGTAGCCATTCGATAGCGTTGCCGGCGCCCCATGGCCAGGCCCGGCAATATAGATCATGTCGAGGTCATGCTGCTTGATCGCGCGATTGAGATGCACCCATGTGAAGCTCTGCCCCGGGTCGCTGCCCCAATGGCCAAGCAGGCGATTCTTGATGTGCTCCGGCTTCAACGGCTCACGCAGCAATGGGTTCGCGCGAAGATAGATCATGCCGGCGGAAAGGTAATTACAGGCGCGCCAATAGGCATTCATCTTGCGCAGCTCTTCGGCGGTCAGCGTTTCGGTCCGTTCCATGGTGGTTTGCACGCAATCTCCTCGACCCTGCTCTATTCTGCGCTCCAAATGTCTTTATTCAGCGAAGATCTGCCTTCACGCGATGTTTTGTCGCCGAAGTTCTCTGGGCCGCCGCTTCATGACCTTTACTAGGCCGGCTCCTCCAGGCGATGCCACGCGTGGCCGCACTTGGCCAAAAGAGCGTCCGCCGCGGCCGGCCCCTCCGAGCCCGAGGCGTAGTTCGGAAACGGCTCCGCGGGCGGTGCCTGCCAAGCGTCGAGCAGGGGCTGCACCAGCTTCCACCCTTGTTCGACGAATTCCGCTCGTTGAAACAGCGTTGAGTCTCCCAGCATGACGTCGCGCAACAGCCGTTCGTAGCCTTTGGTGTGATTGCCAAAAGGACCCGGCGGAAACTCGAAGCTCATGCGCTCCTGGGTCACCAATGTCTGCAATCCCGGCGCACGTGTGCCCACGCTCAGGTATATGCCCTGGGACGGCTGCAGATTGAAGACCAGCTCATTGGGGGAGTGATCGCTGATCTTGGTGTTTGGAAAAAGCCGCGCCGGCGGGTGACGAAATGTCACCACGATCTCTGTCACAGCCCTGGCCAGGCGCTTGCCCGTGCGGAGATAAAAGGGCACACCGGACCACCGCCAGTTGTCAATCTCCACACGCATCGCAACGTACGTATCGGTTTGTGAATTTGGGTTTACGTTTTTCTCGTTACGGTAGGATGGCACCGCCCCACCGTTGATATACCCCGCGCCGTATTGGCCGCGTACAGCATATTGATCGACCTCTTCGGGCTTGAGCTTGCGCGTGGAGGCCAGCAGCTCTATCTGCTTGTTGCGCATGTGCTCGGCGCTAAAGGAGACAGGAGGTTCCATGGCCACGAGCGAGAGCAGCTCCGCCATGTGATTCGGCACCATGTCCCGTACCGCCCCCGAGCTCTCGTAGTAGCCCGCCCGGCCTTCAACACCGACGGTCTCCGCGGCGGTAATCTGCACGGAATCCACCAGCGATCGATTCCATAACGGCTCGATGATGGCATTGGAAAAGCGGAAAACCGCCAGATCCTGCACGGCGTCTTTACCGGCGAAGTGATCGATGCGGTAGATCTGATTTTCGTTCAGGCTTTTCTGCAGTTGCGCGTTCAAGGCTTGCGCGGAGGCGAGATCATGCCCGAACGGCTTTTCAATAATCAGCCGACGCCAGCAACCCCCATCTTCCTTGAGCAGGCCGACCCGCCCCAGTTGCGTGCTCACTGGAGAGATGAAGCTGGGGGCCACGGCAAGATAAAACAGGCGGTTGCCGCCGGTTTGGGCCGTCTTCTCGATGCTTTCGATACGCCCCTTCAGTGCGTCGAAGGAGGCAGGATCATCGAAGTTGGCTCCCTGGTACTGGGCTCGTGAAACTAACCAGTCCACGACCTTAGCATCCGCGTCGGTGCCCCAGAACTGCTGAAGCGTTTGGCGGATGTGGTCGCGAAAGGTGTCGTCGTTCCAGGCATCCACGGCAACGCCGAGCAACCGGAAGCCGTCCGGCAGCACCTTGGCTGCGGCTAGGTTGTAGATGGAGGGCAGAAGCAAGCGTTTGGTCAGATCGCCGCTTGCGCCGAACAGAGTAAATATGGCGGCCGGCACCGCCGGTTGCGCCTCGCTTGCCACTGCCTCCATCGCCTTAGCTTCCCTTCTTTTCGTGGTGGCCGCCAAATTGGAAGCGCATGGCCGAAAGCAGCTTGTTGGCAAACAAGGCATTGCCCTGTGAGCTGAAGCGCGAGAATAACGCCGCACTCAACACATCGGCCGGTACGCCCTCATCGATTGCGGCAATTGTGGTCCAGCGCCCTTCCCCGGAATCTGAGACGCGGCCGCTGTAGTTGTCGAGGGTGGGCGATTCAACCAGCGAAGCCGCCGTCAAATCGAGCAGCCAGGACGCCACCACGCTGCCGCGGCGCCAGACCTCGGCGATCTCCGGGATGGGCAGGTCAAACTTGTAGTGATCCGGCTCGCGCATCGGCGCGGTCTCGGCGTCGAAGCTCTGCTGCGTATTGCCGGCATTGGCGTGCTTCAGGATATTCAAACCCTCGGCGTAGGCCGCCATCATGCCGTACTCGATGCCGTTGTGCACCATCTTGACGAAGTGCCCCGCACCGGCGGGGCCGCAGTGCAGATAGCCATCCTCGGCGGTGGTTTTAGGGGCCTTGTCGCGGCCGGGGGTGCGATCGATGGAGCCGATACCGGGGGCCAGGGTCTTAAAGATCGGGTCGAGGTATTGCACGGAGTTGTCATCGCCGCCGATCATCAGGCAGTAGCCGCGATCGAGACCGAACACGCCGCCGCTGGTGCCGACATCGACCCACTTCAGTCCGGAGGGACCAAGTTCCTTTGCGCGCCGCAGATCGTCGACGTAGTAGGAGTTACCGCCGTCGATGATGATGTCGTCCGGCTTCAGAAAGTGCGTGAGCTCCTTCACCGTGGCGTCTACCGCACCAGCCGGCACCATCAGCCAAACAGCCCGCGGGGTCTTCAGCTTGCCGGCCATATCCTCCAGCGAAGAACTCGGCGTGGCCCCTTCCTTCGCCAGCGCGGCAATGGCGTCCTGGCTGTGGTCAAAGACCACGCACTCATGCCCGCCCTTAATCAAACGCCGCACCATGTTGGCGCCCATTCTGCCTAGACCTACCATCGCAATTTGCATAGGGGTTCTCCGTTCCTTTTTCGTGTCCAGCTGTTCAAGATATCGGTATGTGCCATCCGAAGTTTAAGCCGTGCTTGCTCCGAGGGCACGGGGAACCCCCGCGCGCAATGCGCGCCAGTTCACCGGCACATGGTCTCGCCCGAAGAAGAGCCGTAGGTAATCACCCAGCAGCCCTAGCCGCTGCCCCATGCTGGGCATCTTGGCCACGTAGATGCCGCGCCACATCAGCCAGGCGAGCAGCCCCTGCACCTGCAGGCCATACACATTGGCCACGCCCGTGTAACGTCCGACCACGGCCAACTCACCGATCTGCCTGTAGCGAAACGGCTTCACAGCCCGCCCGTGCACAACGGCGAGAATGTTATCGGCCACATGCGTGCCTTGGCGGGTCGCATTTTGTGCGGTCGGTTCGAAGAATTTGCCGCTCGAGTCCGGCTTGGGGATCTCCGCACAATCACCGATCGCCCACACCCCCGGTCGCTTGAGCACCCGGAAGGTGCTGTCAGTGGCGATGCCGCCCTTCTTGCCTTTGGGGCAGTCGAAGGACGCGACGATCGGGTTTGGCGTGATGCCGGTATCCCAAATCAGCATCCCTGCTGCAATCGTCGCACCATTGGTCAGCGTCAGGCCGCCCCCTTCAACTTTTTGCACGCCCACGCCGGTGCGCACGCGTATCCCGTCTTCTTCAAGCTGCTTTTGACCATACGTGGCCAGTGGCTCGGGCATCTCGGCCATCAGGCGCTCCGTGGGTTCAATGAGGGTAATCGCGAGATCCTGCAGATCCACTCCGTGCTCGCGGCCCGTGTCACGGATGAGATCGTTGAGCGCGGCGATGGTCTCGACGCCCGTATAGCCACCGCCGGCAACGACAAAGCTGAGCAGCAATCGCCGCTTTTCCGAATCACCCTCGCGCCCGGCCAGCTCGACGTTACGCTGCGCCAGGGTACGCACGCGGCGGGCATCGTCGAGTGTCTTCATGGTGAGGCTGTGCTGCTCGGCACCCTCGACATCACGGTAGTTGGTGGTCGAACCGAGTGCGAAGACGAGATGATCTGCCTCAATCACCCGACCATCGCTGAGGGTGACCGTCCGCTTGGGAAGATCGGCGCTCCGCAACTCGCCCTGCACGAAGTTGATCCTGCCGGAGAGCTCCCGGTTGGGTGCCTGGATGTGTCTCGGGCTCACGGAACGGCCGGCCGCTTCGGTGAGCATCGGGGTATACAGCATGAAATCGTTGCGATCGATCAAGGTGATGCTTGAACCAGCAGGCAGGCGATGCGCCAATCTCTGCGCTGCATAACGTCCCCCGAAGCCTCCGCCGACGATCACCACACGAACTGCTTTATCTGAAGCCTTGTCCATGCCCTATCCGATGCCGATTGGCGCGCTCCGAGGTGTAACGGTCCCGGCACTCGGAAGCGTTTTAGGGCAGAAAGGAGAGCGGCACAGCCCCTGCCTCGGCCTTATACCCTGCCCCGTTGGGATGGTAGTTGTCGCCCGAGTTGTACAGCGGCAGCATAAAATTAGGTCTAGCTGCATCGGTCAAAGCCGTGTCGAAATCGGCGATCCCGGCCACGCCGGGCAGCTGCGCGCCGGTCTGCCGGATCCAGCTGTTGAGTGCCCCCCGCTGTAACTCGCCCCCGTTCTCGGGGCCGGGCACCGCACCGCCGGCGTAAGGATCCGCCGCATTGGGGAACGGACCGTAGTTCGGCCGGGCCGGGTTGGTGCAGAAGGCCGAGGGCGGGATGGTTGCCAACACCACCGGCACCTTGGCCGCGGCCGCTGTGGCGACCATGGCCTGCGTCGCGGCCTCGATGGCAGGCGCGGACTTGCAGTCCGGGGAGCGAATGTCGATCGACCCGAAGTAGGTCACCATGCCGATCAGACTGGGCAGGGTCAGCACATCCTGGGTGAGGCGGTCGTTGGCATTCTTCACGTTGTTGAGCTGGTTGGTGATGTCGGGGGTCACGGTATCGCCCGGCACCCCGGCGTTGACGATCCCAATCTGATAGCCGGCGGCGTTCAAGCGCTGCGCGAGCCAGTCGGACAGGCGGGCAACGTGTTGCCCCGCAACAGGCGCATTCGGAGCGGGGTACACCGCCGTGGGTCCGTAATCGGAATGAAAACCGTCCGTGGTTGAGCTTCCAAAGAGCGCCAGCGTGCCCGCATACTTCCCGTACACGTCCACACCGCTGACCAGCAGCCAGTCAGAAAGCGTTTCCGTGTACCCGGTACCGCCCGCGTCTGCGGTTTTGTCGCCGGAGCCGGCAGGGCTGCGGTAGTTCTTAATAAAGAGCGAGTTGTGGCGGGTTACCGGGCCGAAGCTTCCCTTCAGGTACATCGAGACCGCGAGGGTCTGCCCGAAGCTGAAGCTCAGCTGCACGGGGTCCGAGGTCACAGTTTGTCCCGCGCCAACCGTCGTGCCGGGCTGTCCGCCAAACGTGAGTGCGACATCGTGCGTGGCGTCGATTGCCGGCGTGCCATCCTTACCGATCGAAAGATGAGCCGTACCGAGCGTGACCGCAGTCGTGCCGTACACGTTGGAAAAGCGCACCCGCTCCTCGGTGCCGCCGATCGTCGGCGTCACCAGAAAACGGAAGCTCTGTTCCTGACCGCCGGCATTATCGGGAGCGGAGGCGGCCGCGTTGGTCATCGCAATCCCCCACGTACCCGCCCAGAGTGACGGCATGGCCGCTGGAGCGGGGCTCGAGACCGAGGTCCCGGCCGTCGAGGCCACCGTGCCGCCACAACCCACATTCAGAAGACAGCAGACGCTTAGAGCAAGACCCAAAGCAGCGAGACGCATGCGCGCAGTGTAACGGACAGAGATAATCACCCCGTTATGCGAACGCGGCCGGATGTCGGCGATGCCAAAACCCACTGTGCCCCCGGCGTTACGGTCCAAGCAGGCTGCCCAGGGGGATGGCGCTGTTCTGCACGCCGTAACCCGCTCCGTTGGGGTGAAAGTTGTCGTTGGAATATAGATTGGGCAAAAAGAAGTCTGGATGAGCCGGGTACGCGAGCACTGTATCGAAGTCGGCCACGGCCACAACCCCGGGCAGCTGCGCTCCCAGGGTGCGGATCCAGGTGTTCACGGCGCGTCGTTGCGTTGAGCCGCTGTTCTCCGGCCCTGGATTCAGATCTCCGGCGTACGGGTCTGCGGCGGAGGGCTCCGGCCCCGCACTCAAGCAATACTCCGCAGGTGGGATTGTGCCCAGGATGACCCGAACCCCGGCCGCGTGTGCCTTAGCCACGATCGTTGTCAGCGAGGCCTCTACGTTCTCTGCCGTGGTGCAGTCGCCGCGCAGGTCGATGCCGCCAATATAGACCACCACGGCCTTGATCCCCGGCAGTTGCAGGACATCGTGATCGATGCGATCCACGCCGGCCGTAGACGAGCCCGAGGCTGTTGTTGCGTCCTCCCCAGCGGGATCCCCAAGCAGCCCCGCATTGACCACACCCACGCTGTACCCCGCCGCATTCAGCGACTTGGCCAGCCAATCCGTGGGTCGCTGGTCGATCTGCGTCGGAATCGCGACATTGGGGGTCGGGTAGGAGTTGGTCGCGCCGAAGTTGGCGTTGTGGCCATCGACCGACGAGCTTCCGAAGAAGGCTACCGTTCCCCCGTAGGGACCGTAGGCTTCAACTCCCGTCACGAGATACCACTCCTGATTGGTTTGGGTGAAAGCGGCACCCGTGGCATCGCCAAGCGTGTGGCCGGCCCCGGCTGCCGTTGCATAGTTGTTTGAGATCTGGGAGTTATGCTCGGTCAGCGCCGGGAAGCTGCCCTGCAGGTACATGGAGACCGCCAGCCACTGCCCAAAGGTGTAGGTGATCTTCACCGGATCGGAGTCGATCTCCTGCTTGGGCTGGAGCGTTACGGTCGAACTGCCGCTAAAGGTGAGTGGCGCATCGTGGGTCGAATCGATGGCCGATCCAAGCCCGGACAGCGCGACCGCCAGCCGCGCGGCACCAATGGTGATCGGCGTTGTTCCAAAGTAGTTCGAGAAGTGGACCCGCTCCTGGGTACCCGCAACAGATGGCAGCACTAGGAATCGAAAGCTCTGCTCCGCGCCGCCGGGATTGGCCGCTGTAGTCAAAGCATTTTGCGGCGACACGCCCCAGGCGACGATCCACTGCGAGGCCGGCGTAACCGGCGACGGGGAGACGGGCACGGTAGTCGTGTCCGTGCCCGAGCAGCTAACGAGAAGAGGCAGCAGACACAGGCAGGCTGCGGACAGGCGTCGCCAGAGAGTAGGCATTCAGGAGTCAACGCGGAGCAAGCGTAAAAGTTGCAAAGAAAGTGGAACCAGCTTGTAAGTGTTGCATATCCCATAACTTCGGAATGTACTGCCACTGGGCAAGCGGCTGTTCTGGATAGGGGATGGCTTCAAACACAACTCTATCCCTGCGCCGCCCCACGGAGCTTTAGCTCCTGAGGCTAGCTCTGGGAGAGCTCCGAGCATACCTCCGTGGCTGAAGCCGAGCCCTTCCCAGGCCTCCTAACCCGTTCCTCAGCGCCCCACCACCTCAACGAGCTTGCCGTCAGGGATGGTCCAGGCCTGCGCGCCGGTGTGGGTGAGCTTGCCGGTGCGGTCATTCCAGTGCAGCTCGGTGATGTCATGCTCGCCGCGCTCGTAGGCATAGGTGGTGCCGTCATCGGCGTAAAGCGTGAAAGTACCATCCGCGCCGGGGTAGACCCGAACCTTTTCGATAGCCTGCTTGCCGTTTGTGCTCTCAACCGGCACGCCCATGGGCAAGATGGAGCCCGCACGCACAAAGAGCGGAAGGGTGTCGATGGGAGCGGCTACCGTAATTCTCTGCCCGCCGTGTATCCGCTCATTGGTCCAGAAGTTATACCAATCTGTCCCGGCAGGCAGGTAAACCGAGCGCGTGATGGCACCCTGGTCGGTCACGGGCGCGACCAGGAGCGCGGGACCGAACATGTACTCGTCGCCAACATCGGCCGTTTGGGGGTCGCTGCCGAAATCGAGGAAGAGGCCTCGCATGAAAGGCGCGCCGGTCTCGTGGGCGTACCACCCCTGCGAGTAGATGTACGGCATGAGCTGGTAGCGCAGATGGAGATACTTCTCCAGGATCGGCTCAGCCTGTTTGCCGTAGCTCCAAACCTCGTTGTGCGGGCGCGAGCCGTGCGAGCGGAAGTTCGGCTGAAAGCTGCCGTACTCGAACCAGCGCGTGTAGAGCTCTGGATAATCGTCATCGCCACCCACGGTTTCACGCGCGTCGGAGGGATCGAGCAGCGGCGGGTGTGCCGGCTTGTGCACAGCGGGCAGGTACTGCCAGCCGCCGATGTCGGTTGACCAATAGGGCATGCCGCTGGCGACGAAGTTAAGGCCGGTCGGCACCTGACGCTTCAGGCTGTCCCAGTTCGGGCTGATGTCGCTTGACCAGAAGATCGTACCATTGTGTTGCGCGCCGAGGTAGCTGTCGCGGGCAAGGATGAGCGCGCGCTCCCCCATATCCTTGCGCATGCCGTCGTAGAACGCGGCTGTATGAAAAAGCGGGTAGGCGTTAAAGTATTCCGTTCCTGGGCCGATATGGAAGTAGGAGCCGTTCGGCGGCAGATCGGGCTCGGTCTCATCGGCCCAGAAGGCGTCAAAGCCCTTCTTGACGTAGTTCTCGTCGATAACGCTCCAGTACCACTTGGCAGCCTCAGGATCTGTTGTGTCGATATCCGAGCCGGCGCGGTCGTAGGGCAGTCCGTTGGTGGGTGTACCGTCGGCGAGGTGTTCAAGCCATCCATTCTTGATGAGCCTGTCGTAGTAACGGCTGCCAGGGACGAAGCGGGGCCAAACGCTGATCATCACGTGGTAGTTCATCGCATGCAGCTGCTTCACCATAGAGGTTGGGTCGGCCCACTTAGCGGGGTCCATGTCCATTTGACCCATCTTTGTGTAGGTGAACCAGTCGATCACCAGGTCATCAATGGGCAGATGGCGCTCGCGGTACTCTTTGGCGACCTCCATCAGTTCGGCTTGTGAACTGTAGCGCTGCTTGCATTGCATGTAGCCGTAAGCCGACTTCGGTAGCATCGGCACGTCGCCTGTGAGCAGCCGGTAGCCGCGGTAGATCGCGTCATAATCGCCCGCAATGACAAAAAAGCTGATCCGCTGGCCAACTTGGCTCTTGAAGGTATTAGCGTTGTTGAATCCAAGGGCAACGATGGTCTTTGATGGGTTATCCCAGATGAGCCCATAGCCCTTATTCGTTACTAGAAACGGCACGCAAACACTTTGACCACTCGGGGCGTTGTAGTCGTGTTCGCAATGGATCACATGGCCGCGCCGGTCAAGAAAACCCTCCTGGTTCTGGCCAAGACCATAGTCGTGCTCGTCCTCTTTAGCAGCGAAGGTCGCACCGACTTCATAAAAGGGGGCGTCGGCAGAACGACGATCGTAGAGCACGTCATGATTGCCATCCTTAAAGTTGGGCTCGGCCATCTCCCAGCCCTCCATCCGGAGCAGCTGTCTTCCGTCCGCGGTAGCGATGTTTAGGCCCACAGGCGGGGTGGAGCCATTGAAAAACTTGGCGATGTCGGCAGAGGTGCCAGAGGGCTTGGCTTGGGAGCTCCCCGGCGCGACTGTAACGGTGAGCGCGTTTGAACGCAATACATCCCCGGTGCGGCCGGAGGTGCTGGTCCATCCCTGGCCCGCTGAGCGCGCCGTAACACCGTAGCCCGGCGCGGCAAGCGCATATTGCTTCAGCAAGCTGATGCTGACGCGCACGATGTTGGGCGCGTAAGGTTCCACGATCACGGTCGCATCGCCACGTGCCGTACTGATCGTTGCCCTGGGCTGGGCGGGGTCTCTACCCTGTGCGCGAAGCGTCTTTTCTGCGCAGAAAAGACCGGCAAGGCAGAGGATCGTCCGGTACGTTGCAGGGTTGAGAGGGAGGCGAGGAAGACACCGCACCTGTAGCCATCCACTCGGCATACGCTTCGCTGCACATAGCATCTTGAAGACTCCCGCTTGCGTGCTAGCTGGCGATGATACGCATTGTTCGGGTCGTCACGCCAAGGCGTAATGCGCCAGGGAACGAGCGACGAGGTGCCAGCGCAAAAACGCAGCTGTGTCGCTCGCGCTACACTTGGAGTAGAACTTCCCTTTCTTGCAACACCGGCAGCGAGAGCGGCTTTGCCCAGCACTCGCAGAAACAGGACCGTCGCACATGCGCTCAGCACAGATTCATAAAGCCATCACCCAGGGAAACAGCAGGTTTGAGATTTGCCAGCTTGTTTCGCAGGGCGTCCGCATCACGCATAAAAACGGCACTCGCATGGAGGACTCCATCAGCCACGTTCTGGGCGATCTCGGGCTGCATCCTGCTATTCCAAACAGATTTTCTCAAGAAGCAATCGCGGCGCAGGCCTAAGAACGTTGGGGAGTCGAGTCAACCTAAAGCTCATGCCGAGGTCAAATAGCGCTCGTGTCTTGAAGAGTGCCTGAGAAGCATTACCCGGAAAAGCTGTTTTCGGAACCCACTTGGGGCAAGGTAGAACAGGCCTAAAGTTTTCCGGCTGGCTGCCGATACATAGTTTGTGAACTCCTTCGCACTCGCGCCTCCATCCCTTTCAGAAAATCAACAGGCATCGTCTACCGGAACAGCGCCGACGACAGGGAGGAAATCCCTCGCTGTTGTGGTGCCGTTCATTTTGCTGGTCGCGCTGTATGCTCTGCCAGCTGTCAACGCCCTGCGCGTGGCAGCCGTGGGCGATCCGGACATTTGGTGGCATCTTCGCACCGGGCAATGGATACTCGAGCATCGCGCCATCCCACATGCAGACCCGTTTTCAAGCTTTGGTGCCGGGAAGCCCTGGGCTGCCTACAGCTGGCTCTTCGAGCTGCTCCTGTACGGGCTATACGTACGCCTCGGCCTGATTGGCATCCTTGCGTACACGAGCTTCATGCTGCTGACCATCACAATGGCATTGCACCGCCTCACCAAGCGTTGCCAAGCTCACTTCCCTGCCGCCATAGCTCTCGTCTATCTAGCCTGCTTCAGCCTGAGCCATCTCTATACGCCACGCCCATGGCTGTTTTCCATCCTGCTGTTCATCCTTGAACTCGACATCCTCATGCAGGTGCGCCGCACCGGGCGTCCTAATGAACTCGCGTGGCTGCCTCTGCTATTCGTGTTCTGGGTCAACCTGCATATCCAGTTCGTTGATGGGCTGATTGTCTTCGGATTGGCGTGCCTCGACTCCCTGATTCCGAGCCGACCTTTGACGGCTGTAACAAAGGTCAGCTCGGTAAAGCTATTCTTAGCACTTCTCGTCACTGTACTCGCCACATTTTGCAATCCATATGGTTGGCACATCTATGTGGTGGCTCATGAACTTGCGTCGCAGCCAGGCGTGCTGAACAAGCTGCAGGAGTTGCGGGCCGTTCCGTTCCGCGATCCCGTTGACTGGACCTTTCTTGCCATAGCACTAGGCACGGTTGGTGCCTTCGCGTGGTCTCGACGCAAGCTTCCGTTCGAGTGGGCTGTACTTTGCTTCTCAATCGCCATGGGTTTTCGGTCGCAACGTGATGTCTGGATTCTAGCCGCTTCGGCCACCGCATTCCTTGCGCCGACCCTCAAATCCAGTCAACCGCGACAAGAACTTCGACCTGGTAGATCGGCAATAACTTGGTCTGCGATCTGCGCCGCGCTCATCATCTTCTTGGGCCTGCGCAGTCGGCTTTTACATGAAATGCAATTACACAAGGATCTTGAGGCTGCTCTGCCCGTGCGGGCTGTTGATTTCGTTGAGGCCCATCACATCCAGGGACGGATCTTCAACGACTATACGTGGGGAGGTTACCTGATCTGGCGGTTACATAAGCCAGTCAGCCTGGATGGTCGAGCAGCCCTGTACGGCGACGCTCGCATCGATCACATCGATTCCATTTGGAATGGAAAGCCGGGGTGGGACTCTAACCCTGAACTCAACCATGCCGGCATTGTGATCGGACCGTCAGACGCGCCGCTTTCGCAACTCCTGCGCCAAGACGCGCGTTATCGGCTAGCTTACGAGGATCATCTTGCAACTGTCTTTGTGCGGCGCTACCCCTAGCGCACAGTATCACCAGGTGCACAGGAGCTCCTGCCGTCTTTTCTGGCATACCGCAGGGAAATCTGCATTTCAGGGCCAACGGCAGACGTCCTTCGCACGGACGATACTGCATAGCTGTACGTATTTACTCTAGATCCGGTTGGTGCGACTTCAGCGCACCGCAGCCGCTGACAGCGGAGGTCATCCGATTAGTAAGATGCCCGAAATGCTGAATTGATTGTGCCTCGCTCGCCAACGGTAAGCAGTGATTCGCTATCCGATGCAGCCTTGGTTTGCTGAGGCGCGATGATAGCCATTCTTGGAAAGAATGACTATCATCTCCAGGAATACGTCATAGCTCATCGACCCATCGATGCAAATGATTTTGCCATGCTCAGCAAAGCAGGTGCCAAGAGGACGATGAAAAGGCAGGGAAAAATGCAGAGCACGAGGGGGAAGATAATTTTCACCTTCGTTTTAGCCGCAGCTTCCTCGGCACCTTGTCTGCGTTTCAAGCGAACCTCTTCAGAGAACTCAATCAAGGCCTTAAGAATGGGTGTGCCAAAGCGGTCTGTCTCGGTCAACATACTGGTAAAAGCGACCAGTTCGTCAAGTTTTGTGCGATCGGCAAGGGCCTTCCATGCATCGAGACGAGGTGATCCGGCTTGGCGTTCGAGCGACACACGCTCTAACTCCTCTGTAAGTGCCGGATGACTGATGCGCAGCTCCTCACCCACCCGCAAGAGCGCCTGATCCAAACCCAACCCGGCACCGACACAAACAACCAGCAGATCCACCATGTCTGGGACGCTGCGCCGTATGTGTTCACGCCGCGCCTTTTGGGCTCGTGCCAAAACAAGGTCCGGCGCGATGAAACCGGCGATTGCACCGGCAAAGGTAAAGAACAATGGGCTGCCGGGGCAAACACTTCCCAACACGCCGCCACCCAGCAATCCGAGCAATTGAAGCGCAAAAAAGAGATCTGTGATGTAAGCACTCCGCCAGCCGGCCTCCGCAAAGCGCCTAGTTCGTCTGGCGTTCTTGGTTATTCCAAGCTTCCGGCGAGCAGTTCCCGCATAGGCGAGAAAGGCCGCCGAGGCTCTCTCCGACCGGCTGACCGCTCGCTCATCTGGACGATGGCTCTTGACAAGAGCGAACATGCGTTCTGCTTCTGCGGAAGAGAGCAAACGCCAGGGAGCACAGAAGAGCAGAGCGGCTGCGGCGCTCGTAAACACGATAAGAACAAACATAAGTACATTCATCTAAATCTCTATCCGACTCACGATACGGTGCATCATGTAGGCTCCTACCGCGAGTAACACCACCCCGGCACAAAGGCACTCCCGTCCAATGGGATCGCTAAGGAACACGTCCGAGTAGCCAGGATTAATTAAGTTGATAGCGATCAGCAGTACGAAAGGAAGTACACACAAGATCCATCCTGTAAGCCGTCCCTGAGCGGTATGCACTCGAACATCCCGCTGAAGCTTCAGTCGTTCTCTAATGACGGCGGACGTTCGATCCAATATCTGCGTTAGATTGCCTCCCGTATCTTTCTGCACAAGAATCGCTGTCACAAGCACCCTGAAATCCTGTGATGGCGTATGGTTCAGAGCATCCAGCAGGGCATCCCGTAAGGGCAAACCAAACTTTTGCTTGCGGAATATCTCACCGAATTCTGCCCGGGCCGGCTCCGGTGCCTGTTCCGCCACGATGCTGATCGCCGCCGGAAGAGCGTGACCTGCCCTTAGGGCCCTTGCAATCATATCTACGACCTGCGGCAAGGCCGATTCCATGGCATGGACACGGCGCTTGCGTTTCATCTTTAGCCATAACACCGGCAGATAACTGGCAAGTGCACCGGCAATCATGGCGACAGACCAGGCCGATGTGAAGTACCACCCGGCTCCCGTTGTCACCAGATCAGCAAAGGCGCAAATCGCCAACAGCTGCGCGACACCTTTACGGCTATCTGCTTGCAGGAGCAAAGCATCGAGCCGAAATGCTCTTGAAATCCGCTCCAATCTTGGATTGACTAGGCTCTTAGCCTGCTTAGATTTTTTCAGCAGTTCCTCGACGGCAGCGGAGGATAGACCTCCTGAAGCTTTGGATTGCAGCATCGCAAAGCGCATGGCCATATGTTCATCTTTTTGCACCCTCTGGCCGGCTAAGATGACGAATGGGCCAAAGATAAGACAGATCCCAAAAAACAGCAGCATCATAGCCTCAATCTCCCTTAAACCTCACAGGTATGCTCGAGATAGCCAGACGGAAGCGCAACACCTGCCGACCTTAGTTTCTCGCCAAATTTCGGCACCACGCCTGTAGCTCGAAAGCGCCCCCTCACTCGCTTCTCAGAATCCAGACCATCCTTGTCGAACAGAAAGATATCCTGCATGTTCACAACATCTCCAAACGCACCTGTGATCTCAGAAATATGTGTCACTCGCCTTGCACCATCGCTCATGCGGGAGACCTGCACGATAAGGTGAACAGCAGAGGCTATTTGGGAACGAACTGCTTTTTCTGAAAGGCGCAGTTCACCCATCATAGCCATCGTCTCCATACGTGATATCGCGTCTCGAGGCGTATTGGAGTGAATCGTCGTAATAGAACCGTCGTGCCCGGTGTTCATAGCCTGCAGCATATCCAGGGTTTCTTCCCCGCGTACTTCGCCGAGGATGACGCGGTCAGGCCGCATGCGAAGAGCATTGATAACAAGTTCTCTCTGGCGTATGGCACCCCGCCCCTCTACATTCGGCGGCCGCGTCTCAAGCCTTACGACATGCTCTTGCTTCATTTGTAGTTCAGCTGAATCCTCGATGGTTACGATCCTTTCACGGCCTGAGATGTATCCTGAAAGCACATTAAGCAAAGTTGTCTTACCGGCACCAGTCCCGCCGGAAACAACAATGTTTAGGCGAGCTCTCACCGCTGCCGCGAGCACTTCCAGCATAGGAATGGTCAACATCTTCATTCGTAGCAAATCTTCAGCCATCAAGGGCGAGCGACCAAAACGCCGAATGGAGAGAATCGGCCCATCCACAGCCAGCGGTGGAATAATTACATTGACCCGCGAACCATCCGCCAACCTTGAATCCACCATTGGTGACGATTCATCCACGCGCCGCCCAACGCTCGACACGATCTTGTCGATGATCTGCATCAGATGCCGGTCATCCTTGAACGTGACATCGGTCTTTTCCAGGACACCTCTTCTCTCCACATAGATCGAGCTTGCGGTATTAACAAGGATGTCGCTGATTGTTGAGTCATTCAGTAACGGTTCCAGCGGACCTAGCCCGAAGACTTCATCTAGGACTTCTTGCGCGAGCGCATTGCGCTCCGTAAGACTTAGCGGGATTTCCTGCTCGCTGAGAAGTTGATGAATGGTCGCTAAAAGCTGTTGCTGACCGGTGCGTGTCGCCTGCGCCTCTGCCAGTCGCTCCAGGTCGAGACGCTGAAGCAATTCTTTATGTACGGCCGCTTTGATCTGTTGCTGCAGTGATCCGCCGACGCCTCTTGAGATTCGATTCGTCGTAGGTGCTGAAACATTCGGGCGCTCCTGTTGCCAACTTGTGCGTTCTGTCACGTTATGCCCGTCTTTCTACAGGATCCATTCCTGATCTTAGTTTTAGAGATTGAAGCCTTTTTTTGAGTTTGGTTATCACCGAAGTTGCAATGGGTCTCGCTTGTGCTTCAGGCTCTGCGTCTGAGGTACCTACCAGCGCGTCTACCCATTTGGTTAGCTCGGTCGTGAAACCGTTTTTCAGCGTAGGACTAAGGGGGACACCTAAGTTGGCAGAACGCACCAACTCGATGTAGCTGTTGGGAACGTTGTAAGCCACCGGCATGCGTATTGCCCTTTCAATCTCTTCCAGACTCACCGCAAACTGCGACGAATATCTATTGATAACGACCTTGACCCTAGTACCATCATCGATTTCAGTTAAATCATCAACGTACCTCGACAAATCGCGTACCGCACTTATCTCAGGAGTTGCGACCACATAAACTTGCGATGAGACGGCGATCACCGCTCTACTCACCTCATCTAGCCGGCCCGCACAATCAACAAGCACGAAGTCATATTCGCTTCGCAAATACTCAAGTGTGGCTGTGACGTCTTCTGGATGCATTGCTCTCGCCGCTTGACCGACATCGGGCGAAGAGAGTACATCGAGCCCGCTCGAATGCGTTGCAACAAAACCGCGCAGCAGTTCACTATCCAGTCGATGCACGTTTCGAACCACCTCTTGAAAATGGAAGGCCGTTCCATCTAGTCCCAAGTAGATACACACGTGGCCGAATTGTGCTTGATTGTCAATGAGCAGCACCCGTTTGCCGCACCGCTGAACAAGATAAGCGGCAAGATGCACCGCGAGCGTCGTGGTGCCAACGCCACCTTTTGCTCCCAGCAAGGCCAGGATTGAACCGGATGCTTGGCTGACCATGTTGCGATTTGCTAGATGTTGCTCCGCTCTACGAAATGATTCTGAAACGGCGCTTGCTTCCGCCGGCTTTGTCACGAATTCTGTACATCCAGCTCGCATGGCGAGCAGCATTAGTTGTGGTTGGGACTCCGTTGCAAATGCAATAAGTGCAAGCCGTGTTCCAAACACTTGTTGCAGATAGCTTGCTGCAGCCGCGGCCTGCGTAGCATCCGCATCAAAATCGATCAGGGCCACACACCCGTCCCCGAGGCGGAGTTTATCCGCGAAGTGCGGGCGTCTTCTGGAGGAGATATACGTCTCAAAAGATGCGTGCGTAACCGCCCACCCCCGGTCTTCAGCGACGGTGCTAGCGAGATCTGCTGTGTATGTATCTAGGCATACTGTCAGCAGTGTTATATTCATCGTACGCGTACCATTCATCACTGGCATACCAACTCTCCTTGCTATCTCTTTGCGGTTTCGCCCAGGGCGGAGGATTTCACGGCAGGTATCTGCCGGTCGAATTGCTGCGAATTTAGCATCGGACGCACAAACGCGGGCTCTGGAACGGTCGCAGGATTGGATAAAGGATCCACGATGGTTGGCGTCACGATGACAATGAGTTCAGAAGTGTTCAGATTGACAGATTTTGACTTAAACAAGGCACCCAGCACAGGTATTCCTGCAAGGCCTGGTGTTCTAGCCAGGGAATCCGTGGTCTGCTTATCAAGTAAGCCTGAGATGGCGAAGCTCTGACCACTTCTAAGTACGACCTGCGTGTCTGCATGCTTGGTGGCGATAGCCGGTATCGTATAACCGCTGATCGTCACGGCATTGGTGTAATCCAGTGCACTCACTTCGGGCATCACCTTTAGCTCAATCGTGCCGTCTGGATTGACCTTGGGAGTGAAATCTAGCTTCACGCCGTAAGGTCGAAACTGAATTGTGATAGACGTCGTTCCCCCTGAACTGCCTTGCACTACAGGAAAAGGAAACTCGCCACCAGCAAGAAAGCTCGCACTCTGACCACTGAGCGTAGTAATCGTGGGTTCAGCTAGGATCTGTGCAATCTGCTTACTCTCCAGATCCTGGATTGTGACACCGGCACCTAATTTTGAGCTGAAGAATAAGTAATTTAGAGGATTGCTTACGCTAAGCGTTTCACCACCAGCGAGAACGCCTCCACTTGCGCCCGCCCCATTGCTGCCGGTCCCACTCAGGCTTAAGCTTGCGCTGGAAGGAAACTGACCTGTCGTTCCTGCACCCAGCGCACTTCCTCCACCTGGACCGAATAGGTTGATACCGAATTGAGTCAAGCGCGTACGGTCAACCTCTACAAACCGGACCTTCAGTTCCACTTGCTGAGCCCGCGCGGAATTAATGAGTAAGGCATCTACGACATCTTTGCTGAATAAGCCGGCTAGCTTTACAGCCTGGTCCGCCTTGACTCGTGTGCTTAACGTACCGTGCAGTATTATTCTTGTTCCATCGGCCTGAGCTTGCACATCTTCGTTCGGCAGAGCCTTGTGCAAGGAGGCTTGGAGCTGAGTTGTCGGCAGGTCTGCTGTCACTGCGAAACTCTGCATTTTCCCGGTCTCGTCCCAAAGTACGGCAGAGCTTACCCCAGGAGCTTTGGCGATAAGAACAATCTGCCTGGGATTTGCCACATAGGAATCAAGAACTGCAGGATCACCAACATAGAGCTTGTTGACACGCTTGACAGTGTTCACTGTCATGATTTGTCCTACTTCCAGGTGCCGGGACTGGTTTACGGAATCAATGTTGTCCATTTCAGAATTCGCGCTAGTAGGATGTGAAACAAGGGGCACGCTGAAACTAGTTGATTGGGCTATTAGCAGAGGCACGCTGCTTCCAAAAAAGCCCAACAAGCCAGCTGACCGACAAACGCGATGCCAACGTTTCTGATGTTTACCGCTCTTCATGGCTTCTCCACTTCGAAATTCTGCTTCAGGCTTTTGCTTCCAGCAATCGTCTCCACGGTGAAAGAATTAGGCTGTTGTGTTTGCTGCTTGCTCATGGTCGTATCCGTGGGCTGAACACGATGCAAGGTTTTGCTTATCTCGTGCGCTACGGTGGCCGTGCTGTCCGGGCTTTCGCCCACAAGCTTAGTAACTCCCGTGTCTGCACCATTACGCATGGCGAAGCTGAGTTTGCCACGCGCAAGCGCAAGATTTACTTCCCTGGCCTCTTCCGGTGTGACCAAAAGAGTGACGGAATCTGAAGCATTCGGCTTTGCATCCGTATTGGGCTCAAGTTGCTGGCCAATGGCAAGGACCTGAACATTTTGTAAAACAGCTGAACTGGTATAACTTGCGCCATTCTCAGACCGATAGGCAGTAAATATATCCACGAAGCTACCTGGCTGCATGAAGCCAGCGACGATACCTGCATCATCGATACGAAACGAAGCCGCACGCATGCCATCCGGAATCCGGGCCGCCAGGCCGGATTTCACTCCTGACAAAGCAAGGTGCTGCTCCAGTAAAGGCTCACCGGTTAATAGAGGCATGGCTAGTACATGCCCGAGAACTTCTTGAGCATTGCCGAATGTGCCTGGAAGATGGTAGGGCAACGCCAGCTCAATGAATTTGATATCTGACCCCGATAAGCGTTCACCGATCTTAAGACTTCGTCTGGCCACCACGATGTTTTGCAGCTTGGGCGCTACTACAGACACAGGTTTAGCGAGCCGCTTTGAAAGCGTCCAGGTCATAGCCCCGGAGATGGATAGTGCCAAGAGAAAAGCTAAGATCATACGTTTCGTATTCATTTGTTTACACCGCAGACAAGGGGCAGACTGACAGTTAGGACGACACCGCCTAGAATCGCTACCGCATAGGGGAGGCGAACCGTATTTGCATTAAGAACATTTAGATCTTCATGCGGCTTCACCCCGTGGCGACCGTGGTGCTGAGCCAGCGCGAGGACGTTCTGCAAGGTTCGGCTAAAAATCTTTTTCTGCAGCATTAATCCAAGCGCCATCACAGCACCACATAGGACAGTGGTGGTTAAGAGCATCTCTGTGTGCTTAAGACCAAGCAGGCTGGCCTCAGCGGCAATGAGCTTTACATCGCCCGCTCCCATCCCACCGGCTACATGAAATAAAAGAAACATGGCTCCACAGAGCAGGAGCGCAGCCATCGAATCCGCGGCTTCACTCCAACCGATACACAAGAGATGTACACCCACTCCCACGAGCATTGTGGGAAGCGTAAGCCAATTAGGCACGCGTCGGCTGCGGAGATCTGTTACCGCTCCACAAAGCCCGCAGCTCAACGCGAGGCACACTGTTACAAATTCAGGGGCAGGTAAAGGCATATCCTTCTACTTTGTGGTGAGAGGGTTGGGCAGCTTGCTGACTAGATGATCCTGAAGCTGCCGTACCAGCCAGCAAGTCTGATTTAATTAAAGGACTACGGAGCAACAAAGCTCTTGTCACAACCGAGCTAGATGTTACCTGTAAGCGAGTTGTTGATAGTTCCAAAGGCGGCTACGATCGAGTTTGAGAGTGTATGCATGGCGGCAATCGCGCCGAGGGCGAGTAGTCCAGCAACAAGCGCGTATTCGATGAGATCCTGGCCGGCTTCGTCCGATTTGAGGTTAGATAGAACTTCTTTGAGCTGCTTCATTGTGTTTCTTCTCCATGATGGCTGTCCTGTAAAGCGATGATCGCTCGCGGCGCGTCGAGCATCGCGGGCATTTGTGACCGGGAACTGGATGCTCCCGAAAGGTCCGGCTGCTACTTCCTATTTCGGCAGAATGGGAGAAAACTTTAACAACTTTGTTTCGTTCTCAGTCGTTTCCGCTCAAGAGGCAGACAAGCCTAAAGGTTCAGGAGGGATCGCCGATAAAGAACATGTGTGGAAGTTTCATTTCCGCCGCACATTCATCGGAGGCGTTCGTACCCGAAACCTGCGCACTGGTTTTAAATGGAGCCTAGCTGAGGTCTGGATGCTTTCTGGAGAGGAGGATTCCCATGGATATATCCGTCATCCGTGCCGTTGCGGCAGTACTGGCCACAATCGTGCTCGGCGTTATCGTTTACCGCCGTAAGGACAACTCAGCCTTGTAAGGTTCCATGTTTCTAAACTTATGAAAACACTCATACTGATCGACGAAGATACCGGGGCTGTGCTGGCTGATCGTATAGCTCATGCAGACACATTTTGCACGCGGCTTGTAGGACTTCTTGGTCACAAAAGTATTGCAGCCGGAGAAGGGCTTTGGATAGAGCCCTCCTCCGGCGTCCACACGTTCGGCATGCGTTTTCCTATCGATGTCGTTGCACTAGACCGCCATATGCGCGTCGTCCGACTGTGGGAATACCTGCCTCCACAGCGGGTTACCTCGATCAGTCGAAGGACGCACAGCGTCCTGGAACTTGCCGCAGGTGAGATACGGTCCCGCAGTATCCGCGTAGGATCCCGCCTACGTGTTCTCGATCGCAACTAAAGCGCGAACGGCGGTTTGCGATTCAGCGCATACATCGCCGATCCATGTCCGACCAAAATGAATCGGCTACTTGAGCTACAGCCATATTGCACTGGTTGCCTATCAGGCAAACGCCTCTCCTTAGGTCAGTCCAGATGAATTTGGAAGTCCCCTCTTGTGCTTACTTACAAAGCACCATGGCAAGTTCTGGATCGTTCTCGCTGCAAGTACCGTAAGGAGGGGATCCAGGACCAAGCGATAGCGCAGTTCAGCGTGGGTGAGGTAGTACGGCAGCGGAAAGAGAACAAGCGGCAGTAAGAAATACAAAACCTGTCCACGATCTCTAGATTTAAAGAGTAAAGCGAGTCCGAAGAACCCGAAAGTCGTTGTAAGCATCGCGTGCAGAAAACATACGGGCGAGGTCAGCCGACTGCCGGTGCCATTCCAGAACCTCATAAATCGAAGGCTGGTGAGGTTAAAGAAGGTCCCCGGAGTAGACGCAATCCATTGGAATGCGAGTTGCTGTTTGTGGCCCATGTAGCCGAGTTCTCCTCGCATTCGATAATCCGCTAGTTCCACGCCATTGTAGGTAGGAAAGATGGCTTGATTCAGATATCCATCCGCGCCCGGATGATTGCCCATCCACAATTCCAGCCCCACCGTGGTTCGGCTGAGGACCGGTGCATGCAGGGCAAATTCGTTGCGGGTCGGCCAAGGAAGATAGACCAGAATGAGGCCACAAAGGAACAAAAGTGTTCTGCGCAATCTCTCCCGCGCACGCGCTACTCGCCATGCAAAGATGCAGACCAGAGAGGGCAGGAGGGCTGGGTTGAACAGAGCAGCGATACCGCAGCCTGCCCCAGAGCTAAACCATGTGCTTCGTCTTTCGAGCTTGCCGGCAATTGTGGCATAGATCACAGCTCCAAGGAGGAAGGTGACCGAAAGATTGGTTTCCCAGAAGATGGTCGGCATGCCCAAAATGGCTGGAGAGCACGCCCAAAAGGATGCAGCAGCCATGGCGGCCCATTCGCTCGCATAACGCCGGCTCAAACAAAGGATCAGCCAAACGGTAATGACGTTGCAGAAAAGATTGACAGCCAACAAAATAAAAGCGGATGAGGTCGAATAGCAGCCGAAGAGGCGAAAGATCCCGGCTACCAGCAGCGGGTATCCCGGGGCAATCATTGCCGTGGGACCGGTTGGCGGACCAAACGGGGAACTCAGGCCTTCTCCTCGAACGATCGAGGCTGCGAGCAGCCCCATCTCTGAACCGCGGGTATAAAACCAGTTCACGGGCAGGTGGGCCAAGGTTTGAGCCAACACAAGCAGCCGGGCAGCGAGTGCTGCAATGAGCACGAAAGCCGTGTGCTTTTGCTCCGCGGTTGTCTTGACCTTTAGTGAACCGCCACAATCATTGAACAATGGTCACCTTGGAGCTATTGGAGAGCTGGATGGCTTTCGAGGAAAGAAATGGGAGGTTGTAGGTAAAGGTGTAGGCCACAGTCACCATGACCAGGCAGCCTGGACTATTGGCCGGGCCAGTCGCCGGACAAGCGGCACCGGTAGCGTCCGTTCCTGGCCACGTGGTACCAACAGTGAGATTCGCCGTTCTCACGCCGGCGGTTGCAATGGATTGAACGAAGGAAGTGACATCGCTGCTACTCGCAGCGCAGCTATACACGACCGTGGAGGAACAGGCGGTCGATGAGGATGCACCGCGGACAGAGGCGTACCGTGTGGCCTCTCTTGCGGCATTTGCCACAAAGTGATCGATATAGAGCGCCCGGGAGCACTCAATGACCCCGAAGACAATGGTGAAAAGTAGGAGACCGGAGATTGCGAACTCCAGCAGCGCGCTTCCATCGTCTTGCGCAAGAATCGGAACAATCCCCTCGCGCACCCTGGTACCGGCGCGCGGCGATTCACTGCTGTTCGTATTTCCTCGATACCCCCGAAAGAGCATCAATAGACCGATCGCAGCCTGGCATGACCACCAAGGGAAAAGCTGGTGGGCAATCCCGGGTAATGCAGCAGGGGCCTGTAGGTGATGGATGTCGTGACGAGCACGTACTGAATCACATTGGTAGAACAGCTCGGTTGGGGCGAGCATGAGCCGATTGCGGAGGTGCCGTCCGCACACTCGCAGCCCCAAGTGGCGTTTGCAGTGAGCCCTTGCAGGTCTCCGCCGTATAGCAGTGCAGCCTGCTGCATGCCGGCCGCATTTTCTGGATAATGTGTTCCGAACTCCGCTCCGGCCGCGGCCGCAGCCGAGACCTCGATGGCCGCGCAGGCTGCTCGACCCAGGTCCGCCGCCCCTACCAGCAGCAATAGAAGTAAGGGCAGGAGAAGGGCGACCTCCAGAAGCCCCACGCCGCTCTGGTCCCGGCAAAACGATGTAAACCCCGGGTATGCCTGAAACAGACAATTCACAGCAGGTCGTTCATATTTCTGTGGTCGCGATTGGCGGGCGAATTTAGGCTTAGCTTGGTTGCGCGTATACATGCCGGCAGTCGGTGGTCCTTACAAAAGGACTTATCGGCAGTTCGCGTGAAAACTTTAGCACGGCATCGTGTGGACGCTCGAGAATGCATCGAGACTCCCGGTATGCCGGACGCCTATGGAGTACGGATCGGGTATACGAGCTCTACAGCACGAACCACTATCCATAAGTCGTGACTCTTTTGGGTCAAGGCAAATCACACTCTTGCAGCAGATCGCTTCTCGGGCCATTGTTACTGGCAACGTGTTTGGCTATTCCTGCGGGGGTTACTGCGACGACGGTCCACGATTTGCCCCGTGATGGGAGCGGTATACATAATGGCCGATCAGCCAACCGGAGACAGCGCCGAGCAGCACATCGGAAGGGAAGTGTTGCTGCCCCAGCACCCGCGTCAGGCTAATGCCCGAAGCCAGTGTGTAGATACCCGCCTGCTGCCAGGGCTTGTTGTACTCCGCCGCGAGCACGGCAGCCGACGACCACGCCACAATACTGTGGCCGGAGACGAAGGATGGGCTGGAAACGGCGTTGCCGGTGAAGAAGCTGCCGTTCGCATTATCGACCAGAGGCCGTTCCCGCAGCGTGATGTATTTGATTGCTTCGGCGGCCACAATCGCGTCGACCATGGCCTCCCCTGCCAGCAGGCCAGTCTCGCGGGCATGCTCCTCATGGCGGAGCTCGCCAACGGAAAACAGCACTGCAGGGGCACCAATAAAGAGGCCCAATAGGGCATTCGAGCTATTCTGGCCGGCGTTGTTGAAGTTCGCGTTCGCACTCACGACGTTACGCATGGTGTAAGAATCGGTCGAAAAACTGGCAGCGCTCGCCGCAGCGACCGGCACAAGCCAGCGCAGGTCTTTGGCGCGTAAACGGGCCGGTGAAGTAACCACGTGCACTTCGTCATAGAGGATGCGTTTCGGCGTGCCCCTGAGGCTTGGGTCTTCATCCTGGTCCAGGCGAGCCGATGAGCTTTCCGAAGCCGCGTCGGAAGGGGTAGGACGACTCGGGGCGTTAGGCAGGCTGACGCCGCTGGCTGATTCTGTGGTCGGCAGAACTCCTTCCACCAGGGAGAGCTGCGCAGACAAGCCGACCGGGCTTAAGGCGAACAGCAGGGCAAGGACGGGCGCAGCAAATGCCGCACCGTGATTTTGAGGCACGATGTTCAACGAAGCTCCTGCGACAGAATTGCTTACGGGACGAGGTTCGCCTGTGCCGCGGCGGGCAAAGGTTGATCCGCCTTGGAGACCAGCAGACTGACCTGCCACATTTGGTTTTCACTGAGAAGGTCGGCGTAGGCTGGCATACCCGCGAGCCGGATGCCGTTCTTCACCTTCCAGTAGGTTTCCCCAGCCGGGTCATCGCTGACGCCCACCACGCCGGCGCGATGCGACTTCCAAAGCTGTGGAGCCACAGGGTACATGTGCTTGGCAATGGGTGCCTCGTGATTCGGCACCCCATGGCAGAAGGCGCACTGCTGCTTATAGATCGCGGCACCGGCGACGAGATTTTCGGGTGTAGCTGCGATAGGGACGCTGGTCGGCATCTCGCGGTGAATGCGGGCGTTGAGCGGCACATGCACAATCGCCTTTTCATACGGGAATGCCGGGTCGGTAACCGCGACCGGCGGCGCACCTACACGCAGGTAGGCCATGGCAGCCAAGGGCACAAGAACGATACCGGCAATAAAACAGGTGATACCGAACCACAATCGCGTCATGTCTTGCCTCGCTTTGAACCTGAGTCTCGCTGTTTATATTGCGCCAAAGTAGCGGGTATCTCGCCCAGGGATGACAACACGTTCATTTTGCAACAGGCAGGCTCACGTCTCGCCTGAACACCTCCTAAGATATGGGCTGTGCGTGTGTTGGTGATAGAGGATGACGTCGCGATCGGGGACTTTATTGGGCGCAGCCTGCGCGAAGCCGGCTATGTGGTCGATCTGGCCAGGACGGCCGGTGAGGCAGAGCACCTCATCACCGAGCAGGAGCATGCGGCGGTTGTGCTCGATCTGGGCCTGCCGGATAGGGACGGCTTCGACCTGATGAACTCGCTGCGCCAACAGGGTGTCACGGCTCCGGTGTTGATCCTATCGGCGCGCCGATCCGTTGACGATCGCGTCCGCGGCCTGGAGCAGGGCGGCGACGACTACATGACCAAGCCCTTTGCCGTGGCGGAACTGACCGCCCGCTTGCGCAATCTGGTGAAGCGCAGCGCGGCCAGCGCGCCCACCGCCACACGGCTTCGCGCCCTGGACTTGGAGCTGGATCTGCTGCGCCGCGAAGCCACCCGCGGTCTACGCGTCCTGCGTTTGACCGCCCAGGAGTTTGCGCTGCTCGAATACCTCTGTCGCAACGCCGGCCGCGTCGTTACGCGCTCCATGATCATGGATCACGTTTGGAAGGTGCGCATCGATCCCGATACCAATGTCGTGGATGTACACATCTACCGCCTTCGGAATAAGGTCGATGGAGAAGGTGAACCGCCGTTGATCAGGACCTTGCGAGGTGTGGGATATGTCCTCAAAGATCGCTAACACAAACGCTTCCAAAGCCACCGGCACTGCCGCGTGGCGAATCTCCCTATGGAGCGGGTTCGCCTTCGCCGTGGGCACCGCCATCGCTTTCTGGTTTCTGCAAAGCTTTGTCGCGAATGATATCCAAAGCCGCGCCGACAGCTGGCTTACCGGCGAGCTTGGTGTGCTCGCCGATGTGGCCGAACGCACCCCGGCCAATCAGTTACATGATGTCGTGGTGGACGAGGTTGCAGAGCTGGCCAGTCGCGAGGCACCGCAGGTCAGGGATGCCTCCGAAGGCTTGGATCGTACGGTGTTCTTCATCCAAACGACGCGGGATGGCGGTTTGAAGCTGCACACGGGAGCCGGTCTGGGCACCTCCGATGCCTCTGCCATTCGCGCCACGAGCGTCAAGCCGGGCATCCCCGCCAACGTAACGATCAGCGGATTTCGCCTGCCTTTTCGGGTCGCAGAGGCCCAGCTCCCGAGCGGTGACCGCATCTATCTAGGACTTTCCACGCGCTATGAACGCAGAACGCTGCGCCGCTTGCGTGGTGAATTCGCGTTGCTCTGGTGCGCCATTATCGCCCTTGGGACATCTATCGTTTTTGTCAGCACGCGGCGCATGCTCCATCGCGTGCAGGTGATCACCGACACAGCCGAATCGATCGGCCGCACCAACCTGCGCAGCCGGGTGCCTGCCGTCAGTCGACACGATGAGATATCGCGCCTGTCCTTCACCTTGAACAAGATGCTCGATCGCATCGAGTCATCCGTTCAACAGCTGCACGCCATGTCGGACGCGCTGGCGCATGATCTGCGCAGCCCCATGACGTCGGTTCGCGGCAAGTTGGAGCTCGCTCTGATGAGCCAGCATTCTGACGCGCGCGAAGAGGCCATTGTGCACTGCATCGAAGAGGTTGACCGGCTCTCCTCCCTGCTCAGCACATCGCTCGATGTCTCCGAAGCAAGCGCCGACGCGCTGCGGCTAAAGAAGGAGAACATCGATCTGGATGCGACGCTGCGCTCCATGGTCGAACTCTTCGAACCCTCCTTTTCGCATGCAGGGTTGAACCTTACGCTGCACAGCAAGGGCCCTGCGCTGATTGAGGCAGACCCGGCATTGTTGCAACGCACGCTCGCTAATCTTCTCGACAACGAACTCAAACATCTGTCTCCGGGAAGCAGCGTGCTCATCACGCTTTTTAGCGAACACGACCGGGTAGAGCTGCGGCTTGAAGACGACGGACCTGGATTCCCCGCGGACGTCCTCGCCCGTGCCTTTGAGCGCTACAGCAAGGGTGCCGGATCGCAAGGCTATGGGCTGGGACTCGCCTTTGTTGCGGCCGTGGTGCGCAGCCATGAAGGCAGCGTGCAGGCGAGTAATCGAGCCGAAGGCGGCGTTTTGATCCAGCTCGAATTGCCCATGCTGCACGGGGCTGTACTGGAACCGGCAATGTCGTGAGACGCAGCGGAGCTGTGACTGCAATTCAGCCAAAGCCGTCATCCTGAGCGAAGCGAAGAACACTTATACTTGCCGCGCCACCCCGTGACAAAATGCATCCACAGCTTCCCCCCCGTTCGGGGTGACGGCAGCCACAAGCGATCCCCTCCGCAAAAAGGAGAGAGCCTCGCATGAGGCTCTCTCCTTAAAGGGAATACGGGTGCACTCTAGGGGGCTAGAAGATAGTGCGTACGGCAGGCTCGCGATGCCACACGCGACCGTCGCCGGCCTTGGTGAGATACGCCTTCGGATCGCCGCCCATCACGACACCGGCATCCGGCATGGCACCCGCCTTGTCGAGCAGTGTTTTCGCTTCAGCGGTGGCACCGATCACCTTAAGGTGAGCATAGGCATCCGCAACAAACGAGACCGCTGCCGACTGCTTGGAAAGCATGCTGCTGCCTTCCGCCGAGAGGGCAAGATACACCGTATCGAACAGCACGGAAGGCCCGCCGGCCAGCTGGAAGTCGCCCTCGATCATCGTGCCGTTCGCGGCCTTGGCACCGCCCACCTTGGGAGCGATGACCGCAAAATCCGCGCCCTCCGCCTTAGCCGCGGCCTTCAGTGCCTGCACGATTGCTCCATCGGTGCCGTCGGCCACCAGACAACCCACCTTGCGCCCCTTGAGCATCGGCTTATATTTGCCGTAGATGCTCAGAGCAGGCGACTTCGGCAGGTCCGTACGCGCCTTGATCTTGGTCGGAAAAGGGGTAATGGTGCCCTCCATGCCAATACCTGCGGCCACGCGCGCCGCAATCTTCGGATCGACGTTGGCCAGCTGTGAAACCATGCGCTCGCGCACAGCCTTCGTCTCGACCTTGCTGAGTTCGAAGATAAAACTGGCAATGATGTGGTTCTGCTCCGGCTCCGTTTGCGAATAGAAGAACTGGTACGCCTGTGAGTAGTGATCCCCAAACGAGGCTGAACGAATGCGGAGTTTGTCGCCCTGCATCCTCTCGCGAAAGCTGGTGAATCCCTGCTGCGGATCCTGGTGCGGCGTGTCGTTCTCCAGCGAACTTGGTGAGTAGTTTACCCGGCCCTTCTGCAGGCTCTGCTGCATGTGGCCGTCACGCTGGTTGTTCAGCACGGGCACATGCGGCCGATTCACAGGGATCTGCGTGTAATTCGGTCCACCCAGACGGCTCAACTGCGTGTCGATATAAGAGACGATGCGGCCCTGCAGGAGCGGGTCGTTGCTGAAGTCGATGCCCGGCACCACATTGTGGACACCAAACGCAACCTGCTCGATCTCAGAAAAGAAGTTGTCCACGTTGCGATCGAGCACCATGCGCCCAATCACCCGCAAGGGCAGGATCTCTTCCGGAATCACCTTCGTTGAATCCAGCACATCGAAGGCGAACTTCTCCGCGAAGGCATCGTCGAAAAGCTGAACAGCAAGCTCCCACTCAGGGAAGTTCCCTTCGTCGATCGCATGCCAAAGATCGCGGCGATGGAAGTCCGGATCTGCACCCGAGATCTTCAATGCTTCGTCCCAGATAACCGATTGCGTGCCCAGCTTGGGGCGCCAGTGAAACTTCACGTAGGTGGACTCGCCGCTCTCGTTCAGCAGCCGGAAGGTGTGTACGCCGAAGCCTTCCATCATGCGGAAGGAGCGTGGAATGCCGCGATCGGACATCACCCACATCAGCATGTGCGTGGTCTCGGGCATCAGCGAAGCGAAGTCCCAGAAGTTGTCGTGGGCGGTCTGCGCTTGCGGAAAACCGCGGTCCGGTTCCTGCTTGGCCGCATGAATGAGGTCCGTAAACTTGATCGCATCCTGGATAAAGAACACGGGGATGTTGTTGCCTACAAGGTCCCAGTTCCCTTCCGCCGTGTAGAACTTTACGGCAAAGCCGCGCACGTCGCGGGCGACATCCGATGATCCTTTATTGCCAGCCACGGTTGAAAAACGAGCGAAGACAGGGACCTTCTGGCCGGCCTCGCTCAGCACCTTGGCGCGGCTCACACCCGTCAGCGGATCCGTCAGTTCGAAATAGCCATGCGCTCCAAAGCCGCGGGCATGAATAATGCGCTCGGGGATGCGTTCATGATCGAAGTGCTGGGTCTTGGTAAGGTAGTTCCAATCTTCAAGCAGCGTGGGTCCACGCTCGCCGCCGCGCAACTGGTTTTCATCATCGGAGATGACGATGCCGGTCTGGCCGGTCATGGCGGGGTGGGTACCACCGGCTACCTGATGGATCTCGCCGCCGTTGCCGATGATTTGCGTGGCGCCGTTCGTGGCGCCGTTGCCGGTCTGTGTATGGGTCGGGGCATGGGCCGGATCCTTCGCGTTAAGAGGCTTATCTACAAGTTCCTTGTATTGCATTGCATGTCTCCGTGATTGCTGCTGAGCTTTGGGTTGTGGAGTGAACGGATCGGGATTGCGGGTGACGTGCGGAGACCGCGACCCTGGTGGTCCAGCGGTATATCGTAAGACGCCAACGAGCCTCTAGCTGTTACTTGGTTCCAGCAGGAGGTCGTATACAAATTCTGAAAACAGAGACGGACTAGAGTATTTACGCCGGTATAGCTGTCCCGTGCATGACATATGCGTCATCTTCATAACGCGGTGTTCATGCTCTTACGGAGGTTGCATTTACCCCCGGATGTGCGAGTGGTATCAAGGGTGAAGGATGTGCGTCGCGGCTCTTTGGGCCGCGCGCCCAGCAAACAGCTTCAGGAGGTCCGGCGAATCCACGTCGACCTCCTGACGTTGCCCGCACGAGGAAGTGTATGAGTCGCAGATCCGTACCCGTTGCCCTGTTCTTTGGCCTGGTTTTTTCTCTAGCCACGGCCGCGCATGCGCAAAAGCAGACCTTTGAGGCCGACCCGGCAAAATCCCAGGTGGAGTTCACCCTGCAGGCCACGCTGCATGCCGTGCATGGCAGCTTTCATCTTGAACACGGCACAATCTCATTTGCACGCGGCACCGGTGAAATGTCCGGAGTGATTGCTGTGGATGCCCACAGCGGCAACAGTGGCGAAGGCTCGCGCGACAAGAAGATGACAGAAGATGAGCTCAAGGCGGACAAGTACAGCGCGGTCACCTTCGCACCCAAAAGCTATACCGGCCAGATCGCGGCTGAAGGCGATTCCGACATCAGCGTGGCAGGCGTATTTACCCTGCTCGGGACGCCGCACGATCTCGTTGTCCCAATGCATCTGCACATCGATCACGGTGCGTGCGCCGCAACCGGAACCTTTGCCGTGCCGTTTGTGAAATGGGGTCTCAAGGACCCGAGTACCTTCATGCTCAAGGTGGGCAAGGAGGTTACAGTCACTTTGAACCTTATGGGATCTTTGAAGCCGGGAGGCGGCCAATCCTGACTCCTTTTCTGCCTATTGCCCGTCCAATCCATCAGGTCCTACGATGAATGAAGTCCCGCCGATCGAAATCACGTCCTCGGAGCGAGACCCAATGGCAGCACGTCTTCGCCACGCGTATCGTGAGCACCTTTCGATTCCAGCCGCCGTGCAGCCCCAATTGGCCGACGCGCTTCGCGAAACGCTGCGGCGTCCAGGCAATCTTGTGCGCGCCGAGCTCGCCTTTCAGGTGGCGCTTGTCTATGGCCTCCATGAAGCACCTGCCGAGCACCTTTCGACGGCGCTCGAATATTTTCACACCGCCTCGCTGCTCTTCGACGACCTGCCCAGCATGGACGACGCCGTACACCGGCGCGGTGCTTTATGCATTCACCAGATCTATGGCGAAGGCACGGCCATTCTAAGCGCGCTGGCCCTGGTCAATCGTGCCTATGCCCTTATCTGGAGCGCCATGCAGGATTTGTCCACCCCGGTGCGGCGGCAAGCGTCGGAGTATCTGGAGTGCTATCTCGGCTTGAACGGCATCCTCGACGGGCAAAGCCGCGATCTGCATTTCGCGAGCAGCGAGGCCGAGCCGTCCACCTCGCAGCAGATCGCGCTGGAAAAGACCTCCTCCCTGATACGCCTGCCGCTGGTTCTGCCGGCGATCATGGGCGGTGCCTCGGCGCAGGAGTGCAACCTCCTCCACCGGCTCGCCAAGCTCTGGGGTCTCGGCTATCAGGCACTGGACGATCTTAAGGATGTTCTGCGCGAGCAGCACCACACCGGCAAGACCACCGGCCGTGATGAGTTGCTGGCAAGGCCCAACGTCGCACTCGAGCTTGGCATCGAGGCTACCGTATCCCGGCTGCATCGCCTGGCGGAGCTTTCGGGGCAGGTGATCTCACGCCTGACCGCGATTCGACCCGCGCTTTTGTTCCTCCAAAAGGTGAGCGCGCGCTTTGACGCCGAGCTGCAAACGACCATGGAGGATTCGCTAACGTTGCAGCATGCCGAGGGCGTTCCATGCTCTTCCTGAAGCTGATCCTCACCAACCTGAGACGCCATCGCGTACGCACGGCCATCAGCATCGCCGGCATCGCCTTCAGCGTTGCCGCGATGCTCACCGTCGTGACGATTCTTCAAGGCGCTGTGGGCATGTTCGCCGGCCTGCTTTCGGCTGATAGCCAGGTCATCATCTTCGAGAAAAACGTGTCAGATCTCTTCTTCAGCAGCGTGCCCGATGGCGTTGTGCAACAGATCCGGCACTCGCCGTTTGTCGACCATGCCGATCCCATGCTCTTCGGCATCGTCTCCAGCCTCGACCACCCGATCATCACCTGCTTCGGCGTGGTGCCGGAGGATACACGCTTGAAGGACGGCAAGTGGCTTTCAGGCAGCCGTGACGCCTTTGGCCGGCACGCGAGCGAAGTTGTGCTGGGCGAGCGCGCCGCCGAATTTCTAAAAGCCGGCACAGGATCCACCGTAGCTGTTGGCCATGGCAGCTTCAGGGTTGTCGGCGTGCTTCGGACCAAGAACGGCTTTGAGGATGGCGGTGTCTTTATGCCGTTGGGCGATGCGCAGACCTTCTTCCACAAGGAGGGCACATCCTCCGTCATCACCGTCAAATTACGCGACAAGGATGAGGAGACAAAGTTCGTCCAGGACTTCGACCGTGGGCACACCAACCTTGTTGCCCTAAAAAATCAGGACTTTGATCGTTCCTACTCGCAGTTTCGCATTCTGAAGACGACTGCCTGGGCTGTGGGCAGTTGCGGCCTTCTGCTGGGCGGCCTGGGTGTCGCGAACACGATGATTATGTCGGTATTTACGCGCATCCGTGAGATCGCGATTTTACGCGTCAACGGCTTCTCCAATCGCCAGATCAGCGGCATGATCTTCGGCGAGTCCGGCGTGGTCTCGCTGGCCGGGGCCGTCATCGGATTGGCGGTGGGTGTCGTGCTGATCTTTGTGCTGAAGCTGATCCCCGCGGTGCACGGCTACATCAATGCGGATCTGCAGCCGTCCGTCTTTGTACTTGTGCTCTGTCTCGCCTGCATTACTGGTGTCCTCGGAGCGCTGTACCCCGCGCTCTACGCCATGCGGGTACGCGCCGTGGAGGCGCTTCGCTTTGAGTAGGACAATGCAGGACAGCAAAGAGACGGCAGCGCCCGCGGTGCGCGTCGACGACGTCTGGAAGAGCTACGACGCAGGTGCGATTCAGGTGCTGAACGGAGTCACGCTCGAGGCACACAAGGGTGAAACTGTGGCCCTCTGCGGACCCTCCGGCTGCGGCAAAAGCACCCTCTTACACCTTATGGGCGGCCTCGACATGGCGGATCGCGGCACCGTGGCGGTGCACGGCGAAGCTCTGGGACCCAAGACCGACACCGTGCACCTGCTGCGGCACCAGGTGGGCTTTGTCTTTCAGCTGCATAATCTGATCCCCGATCTGACGCTTGAAGAAAATTGCCTTCTGCCTACGGTGGCTGCCGGGGTTCCACGCCCCGTGGCGCAGACTCGCTTGGGAGACCTGCTGCGGTGTACCGGCCTGACGCATCGCGCGGGGCAGAAGATCCAGAAGCTTTCCGGCGGAGAGCGCCAGCGTACCGCCCTGTGCCGCGCGTTGATGAACAAGCCCAGCATCCTGCTCGCCGATGAACCCACCGGTGCCCTCGATGAACGCACCCGCGAGCAGGTGTTCGATCTGCTGATGGACCTCGTTCGCACGGAGGGCATCACGCTGGTGATGGCCACCCATGACCTCCATCTCGCTCGCCGTTCCGATCGCCTGCTGGAGATGCACAACGGCCGTATCGCCGGATCGCTCGCAACCCACGAGCTTGCCGGAAGCCTGGGCCGGCCATGAGCTCCGCTATCCAGATCCCCGTCCAAACTCCTGTCCAGACCACTGCGCCCTTACGTGCGGAGCGAGCGCTTGTACGCGAGCTGTCACCCGTCGACGTGGCGGCCTGGCATGGGCTCGCCTGGCTGACGGTCGCTAACGTCATCGGGGTGTGGCTGGCGTTTTTGCTGCTGGTTCCTGCGGCGGGTAGCCTGACCGGCTCCTGGAGTTATGGGCGCTGGATGCCCGTCCACCTCAACCTGCAACTCTACGGCTGGATCAGTCTTCCGCTGGTCGCCTGGCTGGTCAGAGTTTATGGCGCGGAGGAGGTAACCAGCGCCCGCTGGACACGGGCGGCGGTCTGGTTGTGGTCCGCAGCGCTGGGGATCGGTTCGCTCTCCTGGCTGAACGGCGGATCGAGCGGCAAGCTCTTCCTCGATTGGACCGGCTACAGCCGCATCTTCTTTCCCCTGGCAATCCTGTTCCTCTGGGGTGTATTCGCTGCATCCTTCACGCGGCTGCTGCAGCGTGGCGAGGTTTCCTCAACGGCAGGCAAGGTGCTGCGCGGCGCAGGTCTGCTCCTGCTGCTCTGCATCCCGTTTGCGATCTATGCCGCGGCCAACCCCAACATTTACCCACCCGTGAACCCGGATAGTGGCGGCCCCACGGCGGCCAGCCAGCTCGAGTCGGTGCTGGTGATTGTGCTTATCCTCTTCCTGCTGCCCTATGGCATTACGCAAAGGAATAGCCGCCGGCCCACGTGGATCATCACCGGTTGGGTGCTGTTCCTCGTAGAAGCCCTACTCTGCCTTGGGCTCGGCAGGGCCGATGTGAGCCACCATCGTCCGGCCCAGTTCCTCAGCCTGGGTAGCTTGCTGGTCTGGGTGCCGCTCATGCCGGCGTACTTCGCGGCCTTCGCCTGGCCGGAGCATACGCGATCCTGGCGCGCAGCCGTACTCTGCTGGTGGGCCGTGCTGATCCCCACTGGCTGGAGCCTCTTTCTGCCCGGCGTGCTCGATCACATGAAGTTCACCGACGGCCTGGTGAGCCACTCGCTGCTGGCCATGGCCGGCTTCGTGACTAACCTGCTGATTCTGCTGCTCATCCTCCTTCTCGGCGAAGAAGACACCACCTTCGGCTCCCGCTGGGCGTTCTGGGCTTGGCAGGGTGGGACCCTTCTATACGTTTTGCTCATGCTCGGTGCCGGTTGGATCGAGGGCAGCCAGCCGACCTTCACGATGGTCCCCAGCGGCGCACGCAATCTCGTCTATCTGTTGCGACTCCTGCTTGGAGCCGCCATGGCCGCTGCCTCGGCAAACTGGCTCTTTCGTTTGACACGACGCATGTATCCCATCGGCACCCAACGACGCTCGGCCCATCCTACGGAACACGTGGCATACAAACACATGCCAGGAACCGAGCGTGCCTTCCGATGACCGAAAGTATCCACCGCGCCCCGCGTCTTCTTGAAATCTTCCAGATCGCCGTCGGACTTCTAGACACGATTACAGGCTTGCTGCTAATCGCAGCTCCCCTGCAAACACTGCGGCTCATGCGCATCGAACAAGTGCCCGAATCGGGCGTATTCGTCACGTTTGTTGGCTCCTTTGTACTCGGCGTGGGGCTCACCTATCTCGCCATAGGGATCCGGAACCGGCGCGGGCTGGGCAGCTCTGCTGAATGGGCAGCGCAGTGGCGAAGCACCGCCATCATCCGCGCCTGTGTTGCCGTTGTTCTGCTCATCCAAATCGCCACCGGACGCATGGGCATGGCGTGGAGCAGTGTCGTCCTCACCGACGGCGGGCTCGCCCTGCTGCAGTGGTTTGGTGCGCGACGGGGGTGGTTGCGCTTTGGGCAGCCCTTTGAGCAGCAGTTGGAGCAGCAAGATTCCCGACGGGGTACGATCTGATGGGTCTGGCAACAGATCCGGAGACAGGTCAGGCCATACCTCTGGGAACTTCGTCCCATCCCTGGGTGGCGTGGCGGGGCGTCACGCTCATCGCCACCACCTATATATATTTTTTGATCTTCGCCCAGTTCGGCTTTCTCAAGCGGCTTGCGGAGCGGGGTATCGGCGTCGAGAGCCTTACCCCTGCGATGGCCGCCATGGCCGCGGGTGGCATTCTCGCCAGCTTATTTGGCCAGCGCGTTCTTCATCGCTGGGCTGTAGAACTGCGTTTAGGGGCAGGGCTGGTGGGCTGTGCGGCCGCTGCGTTCCTCAGCTTGCTGCCGCTGAACGCGTGGTCAGGGGCCGGTGTCGCGGCGCTGATCGGTATCTCCCTAGGCCTGCTGACCGTCACGCTTGTGGCTCACCTGCGGCGCTGGACGGCAGCGGGACACCCCCTGCTCTCGGTCGCTCTCGGCACCGGCCTCGGGTACTTTGCCTGTAACCTCCCATGGCTCTTCAACGCGAGCCCCAGGGGCATCGCCCTCGTAAGCGGCATTGCCTGCCTGCTGGCGGTCGCTGTCACACGACCCGTCGCGCTGTTTATCGAGTCAGGGGCTACAAGTGGCCTTCTCCTGAAACAAGTCGGAGCGAACTCGTTCCCGTTTACGCTGCTCGCCTTTACGGCCCTAATCTGGCTCGATTCCGCGGCGTTCTTCATCATCCAAAACTCCCCCTCACTCAAGTCCGGCACATGGGGCGGGGCCGCGCATCTGTGGCGCAATGGCACGATCCACCTCGCCGCAGCGCTGGCGAGTGCTTGGCTCCTAGCCCGCCGCGGTCTGCTGACGACCCTGCTCTGCGCCTTCGCGGCCATCGGCGCGGCTTGCCTGCTGCTGCATGATCCCTCCCAAGCGCCCTTGGCCTCGCTGCTGTACCCCGCCGGGGTCTCGCTCTACTCGGTCGCGCTCGTGGCGTACCCTTCGTTTCTCCTCACGGCCCGCTCCGACGAGGAACGCGAGCGGCAGGCCGGCATCCTCTACGCGGTCGCCGGCTGGATCGGCTCGGCGATGGGTATCGGCATGGGCCAGCACCTGCATCGTGTGCCGACCCTCTTCCTCATCGTCGCGGGGCTTGCCATCGGTGCTTCCCCGGTCTGGAAGATCTTGCAGCGCAACAGGGGTCCTGCCCTAGCGGCTTCAGCTACCGTTCTTCTGGGTTTTCTGCTGAGACCCCTGCTATCGAAGCCTGCTCTTTCAGAGCCAGGCGCACATGACCAGATCGCGCAGGGACGACAGATCTACATCGCCGAAGGCTGCATCCATTGCCATTCGCAATACGTGCGCCCCCATGATGCCGCCGATCAGACGATGTGGGGGCCCTCGCGCGATATCGAAACAATCCGCCGCGAACATCCGCCGCTGATCGGCAACCGTCGCCAGGGCCCGGATCTCAGCGAGGTCGGCAGCCGCCGCTCCCGGTTGTGGCTACGGATGCATTTCGTCAATGCGCGCGATGTGAGCTATCGCTCGATCATGCCGGGCTACGACTACCTGTTCTCCGACCGCCGTGGCGAGGCGCTTATCGCTTATGTGAGCAGCCTCAAAACGCCTGACTCGTCCTCGCACCTCCAAACGCTGCTCGCGTCATGGACACCCGCGCCTTCCGCATCGCCAGCGGACGAGACCGCATTGGGCCAACAGCTGTTCCAGAACCACTGCGCCACCTGCCACGTGGCGGGTGGCAGGGCGCGGACGCGTTGGGCGGGCAGCTTTCACCCGCTGCCGCCCAATCTGTTTGGCGATGCCCTGGCTCTGCTGCCGCTCGATCAATCCGCCGGCGAGCAGAGCCTCAGGCTGGAACGCATCATCAAGTTCGGCGTGCCCGGCACGAACATGCCAGGCCATGAGTACCTTCCGGACGATGAGATCGTCACACTCGCTCGTTGGGTGATCGCCAGGCGTAATCCGGCGCCCATGGCATCGGTGGACCCTAGGCTTGGTGCAGCCAGCCGATAAACCCAAGCACAGACAGTCCCAAACCAACAGCGACGACGTTGAGATCCACCTCACGACGCCGCCCGCCTACCCGCACGATCAGAGGGGAAGCGCCGTTCGTGTCACGGAGCGTGCCCTGAAATGCGGAACGTGCCAGAAGCGCAGCGACGAAGCTCACCATCGGAACAGCCGTGAGCAGGCCCGCGACCAGAAAGCGATTGCCTTCCGGGAGACGCGAAGTGAACAGGATGTACTCCGTTGCTATGGCAAAGCCTGCCGTGCTGGCCGACTGCCAGACAACATGAAACCGGGCGTGACCCGGCCAGCCAGGGTTGCTCGCATGCCTGCGTCCCAGGTCGATGCCGAGCGTCGCGATCCCTTGCACAGCCACGAGGATTCCCAGCAGATCCACCGCGGTATGCCTCGTAGAAAAGACCAAAATGCAAGCCCCACATCAAACTATCCCAGCGCGGAAGCCGCCGCAAGCAAAGCCGTTTCCTCGATCTCCATCCCTGGGCGGAGTAAATCTTTACAATGAATGTGTGAATGATCTGCTGAGCTTCGAGGCCATACAACGACGTGTCGAAGACGGTGTGCGCATCAGCACAGACGAGGCGCGCTGGCTTTGGCAGAACGCCTCGACCCCGCAACTGTGCCGGCTTGCGATGCAGGTCCGCAGCCGGTTCCACGCGCCGGACGCGTGCACATACATGATCATGCGCATCATCAACTACACCAATGTCTGTGTAGCCCAATGCGACTATTGCGCCTTCTATCGCCTGCCGGGGCAGGACGGCGGCTACGTCATGGCGCAGGACGAGGTGTTCGCGAAGCTCGACGACCTGCTGGCACTTGGGGGCGACCTCGCCGCCTTCAACGGTGGGTTCAATCCGCATCTGCCGCTCAGCTACTACTGCGACCTGTTTCGCAGCATTCGCGACCGTTATGGCGACCGGCTTGAGTTCTACGCGCTGACGATCGCGGAGTTCATGTATCTGGCCGACCACGCCAAGCTGAGCTTCGCCGAAGCTGCCCTTCGCTTCAAGGAAGCCGGCGTGCGCTGGATCACCGGTGGCGGCTCCGAAATCCTCACAGAAGATTTCCGCAAGCGCCACAGTAAATTCAAATACACCGTGGCTCAATACTTCGAGGCGCAACGTGCCATCGTGCTTGCCGGGCTGCGGACCACCGCGACAATGGTCATCGGCTTCGACGAAACGCTGGAGGAGCGCCTCGAACACCTCGAGCGCACCCGCCGGTTCCAAGACGAAACCGGTGGACTCGCGAGCTTTCTCTGCTGGACCTACAAGCCCTACTTCACCCAAATTGGCGGCATCGAAATACAAACAGCGGAGTACCTGCGCCATCTCGCGCTGAGCCGCATTTACCTCGACAACATCGCACACATTCGCACCTCGGTCCTGACCCAGAACGAGCGCGCGCTGGAAGCCTTGGCTTACGGTGCGGACGATTTCGATCTGCCGATTGAAGACGAAGTGACACAGAAGGCGGGCGCTACGATCAGCCTGAACTTCGACCGGATCCTGCACGTGGCAGAGCAGCTTGGCTTCGCCCCCACCTATCGTCACGTTTCAGCGGTGGGTGAGGCTGCGTCCGTAACAGCTTAGCTCGACCGGTTTGGCCTTATTTAAAGGCAGCATCAAGCTTTACCATCCCCTGCCGCCTTCCTGTTCTGCTGCGGCTGTACCCGCTTTCGCGCGCCTTGACCATCTCTCGCGAGCACTGGGGCGATATTCCGCATACAAAATGAGGCTGCAGCGCCTTTTTGAGAGAGAACGCTAAAGTTTACCGCTCTTTTTGCCGATAGCTGAAGTGAGCTCAATCAGACCCAGCAGCACGCAGAGGATCATGTTCTCCATCATCGGAATACTCGTTGTTATCGGCTCGGTTTTAGGCGGCTTTCTCATGGAAAAAGGGAAGCTGCCTGTTCTCGTACAGCCGTCCGAGTTTCTCACCATCGCGGGAGCCGCGATCGGCACAGTCATAGCGGCAAACCCCATGCACGTCCTCAAGGGCGTCTTCACGGGCGTCCTCGGCGTTTTGAAGGGCGGCGGTGTGCCGGAAAAGAGGTACATCGAGACCTTGAAGATGCTCTTTGAAGTCTTTACCAAAGCACGCAAGGAGGGCATGGTCGCTGTCGAAGCCGACGTCGAAGAACCGGAAAAGAGCCCTGTTTTCTCCAAATATCCTACATTTCTCAAGGATCACCACGTCGTCGCGTTCGTGTGCGACACGTTACGTATGGCCGTGACAGGGGGCGTGAAGCCGTTCGATGTCGAACAGATGATGGAGCTGGATCTCGAAGTGCACCACCACACCTCCATGCAGCCCACCCAGGCGCTCTCTTCGATGGCCGATGCTCTACCGGGTCTGGGAATCGTCGCTGCTGTGCTCGGCATCGTGGTGACCATGGGTGCGCTCGGTGGCCCGCCCGCCGAGATCGGGCACAAGGTAGCGGCGGCGTTGGTGGGCACTTTTTTAGGGATTCTGCTCTGTTATGGCGTTGTGGGGCCGCTCGCAGCCAACATGGCGAAGGGCATCGATGAGCAACATGCCTATTACCACGTTCTGCGGGTCACCCTGCTGTCCTTTATCAAGGGCGTATCGCCCATTCTGGCCGTAGAAATGGGCCGAAGGGCCATACCCGAACATGTCCGGCCCAAGTTCGCCGTTGTTGAAAAAGCCTGTCGCGACAAGGGCAACGACGGAGCCGCAAAGTAAAGGATCTTTGAGAAATGTCTGATAAGAACGAAACAATTATCGTTATTAAAAAGAAGGTTGCCGGGCACGGTGGCCATCACGGCGGTGCATGGAAGGTGGCGTATGCCGACTTCGTTACAGCGATGATGTCGCTTTTCATCGTGCTTTGGCTTATCAGCAGTAATGACGCCGTGAAAGATTCCGTGGCCGCCTACTTCCAGGATCCGAAGGGCACCGCCAAACTCCAAGGAAGCAGCAATAAGGGCGCGGGAAAAGCTCTCCCCTTGAGCAAAGCGGACCTGGCCGGGCTGAAACAGCGCTTGCAGGCAGCGGCCGCGAAGCTACCTCACTTCGACAAGCTCAGTAAGCAGATCGAGATTACCGCCTTCCAGGATGGCTTGCGGATAGAACTCCTCGAAGAGCCGGGAGGCACCTTCTTCGAACTAGGCAGCGCGAAGCCTACCCCGGCGCTCGCCGAGTTCCTCACCCTTGTCTCCAAGGAGCTTGGCCACGTGCCGAACAAGATCTCTATTGAGGGCCATACAGATTCCCGTCCCTACAGCAAGGGCGGAGACTACACGAACTGGGAGTTATCGGCCGACCGTGCGAACGCGGCGCGGCGGATGATGCAAAGCCGCGGCATCGGCCCAACTCAGATTGCGCAGGTGCGTGGGTTTGCTGACCAGCTGCCGCGCAAACCCGATCATCCCGAAGATCCCGCCAACCGACGCATCACCCTGATTGTGGAAGCAGGCCCCGCGCCTGAAATCCCATCCTTACCTACGGAGAAGACAAAAGAAAATGCGACGGAGGAGAAGGCCTCTGTTTCAGAAGGACCGCTGAGGTCCGAAAAAGACCGCTGACAAGCTGCAATCAGAATCACGCAGCTTGCATTCTGTACCTTGGGCAGCCTGCAGATGGGTGCAGCGCAGTGCATCCTTGGCCATTCGGGACCTACGCTCGCTTCAGGCCCTTACTCAGTACCTTCACCATCGTCTGTATAAACTGACGTTCCGCTTCGGAGGCGAAGTGGAATGCCAGTCCAGCGTCAAGAAAGTCTGAGTACGCCACACTTGCCTCAAGCTCAATCGTGCAACTGCCGAACCGCCAGCGTACCCGCCCGGCGGTTCCAGGCAGCACCGGCTCAGAGAGCCGCACCAGCAGACCGCTGTCACTCACGTCTCTCGTCCTGCCCATGACTGGAACGCCGGCGACACAAAACTCTATTGCATGGTCGAGCGAAAGCCTCGGCATGCGATAGGTAAAGGCGTGTACCTCAGACACGGACTCGCTCCTGAGTGCCAGACGTGGCGTGACCAAAGGATAGGGGAATGCAGGTGCTCGGCACCTACGTCTTTTGGGTAAGAGGGAGCGCATCATTCTAGGCAATTGGGTGAGTCTGGGAGCCAAAGCAGCTGTGCTAAGCTCTGAAAAACCGGTAGCCGAGAACTGAAAACCGGAGGGTCCATTGATCTCCACGCAGCCGAGCGAGTGCGCTCCTGTGCAGGCCGTAACACCGCAGCGAGAAGGGCAGAGCAGCCGGCCTGCGATGAGCCGCATCCTTGTCGTCGACGACGACGAGGTGCTCTCGCGGTTTCTGGAGCGCATTCTTCGCGCGGAAGGCTTCGCGGTCGAGTTCGCCCATAACGGTGCCGATGCCCTGGAGACAATCCGGCCTGACCTTGATCTTGTCATCCTTGACCTGAACCTGCCCCAACTGGACGGCATTGCAGTGCTGCATAAGCTGCGGCCGATCTTCCCCAAGCTGCCGGTTCTCGTGCTTACCGGCCGCAGCCGCGCGGAGAGCACCGTGCAAGCTCTGGAAAGCGGCGCGGATGACTGTCTAATCAAGCCCTTCTCCTACCTTGAACTGCTGGCGCGCGTGCGTGCGCTCTTACGCCGCAACACCGGCTTTCTGCCTCGCAGCAGTCAGTGTGCCGACCTCGTGCTGCAGCGCGAAGAGTTGCGTGTGACACGCGGCGGCCAAAAGATCGACCTAACCCCCAGAGAGTACGGTTTGATTGAATTCCTCATGCGCACGCCGCGTGTGCCGGTACCCCGTTCGGTCCTCCTCAAAGAGGTTTGGGGCTTGGAGTACGACCCCTCCACCAACGTCGTGGATGTCTACATGAAGTATGTGCGAGACAAGATCGATCGTCCGGGCTTGCCAAAGCTCATCCGAACGATACGTGGCCTGGGCTATGTTGTCAGTGAGGATTGAATGAAACTGCGAGTCAGCGTGCTTTCTTCCTCTTTTTCGCGCCTGCCTGCCCGGAGACCCTTGCAGTGAAGTTTCTAGATCAACAATACGGAAACGATGCGGCTGTGCAGAATCATCCGGCACCGCCCATCGAGAAGGTGCGATTGCTCCTGGTCGGCTCTGACGCCGCGCTGCGTCGCGATCTGCGTATCAGGCTTGCGCATCCTCGATGGTCTATCCGCGAGGCGCACAGCGGTTCGGATGCGTTGGAAAAACTGATGCAGGAGGGCAGCGAGGTCATGCTGCTCCAACCGCGTCTTTCCGACCTTGATGCTGTTGAATTCCAGAGCTTTGTCCGTACGAATTTTCCCGAGGTGGAAATTCTCACCCTGGGCCAGACGTCCGATCACAGCTCACCGATCGTTGGATCTTCGAGCCGGGTCGCTTTTGAACTCAGCGAGCTCCTTCAAGGGAGCCGCCTGCCGCAGCGCAACGAGCCACCCCCGCCTACAATTTCGTTACAACGTCTCCCTGCCGATGGCCAGCGCGGCTGGCAAGGGATGATTGGGACCTCCCCTGGCATGCAGCGCGTGTACCACGCTGCCCGGCTTGTGGCGCGGCGTGACACGACGGTACTCATCCAGGGTGAAAGTGGAACAGGCAAAGACCTGGTCGCGCGCGCCGTACACACTGCGAGTCAGCGGGAAAAACAGCCGTTCGTGGTGATCAACTGCGCGGCGATCCCGGAACCGCTGCTGGAGGCTGAGCTCTTCGGCTACACAAAAGGGGCGTTCACCGGGGCGGCGCAGTCGCGCATCGGGCGAATTCACGCGGCTCATGGTGGAACCTTATTTCTCGATGAGATCGGCGATATGCCCTACCCATTGCAGAGCAAGATCCTGCGTTTTCTCGAGCAGGGCGAGGTGCAACGTATTGGTGGCACAGATACCTTGAAAGTGGACTGCCGCGTGATTGCCGCCACCAATGCGGAGCTCAAGAAGCTGGTCAAGAACAACCAGTTTCGCGAAGATTTGTACTATCGCTTGGCGGTGTTCCCAATTCAACTACCGCCCCTCCGCGAACGCAAAGAGGACCTGGACGGCCTCATCGAAAGTTTTCTAGACCGCTTCTGCCCCGGGGTCGGCCTCCATCCCGCTGCCAGGCAACTGCTGCTTGCGCATGACTGGCCCGGCAATGTGCGGGAGCTCCGCAACGTGCTGGAGCGCGCCAGTCTGTTTGCAGAAAACCGGCCTGAGATCAGGTCCGAAGACATCCTGCTCTAGTCCTTTCGGCCGCCGATCATCATCACTTTGTCTTGAAAAAGAACACCTGCCCCAGCGCCTGGAACGGGCTACAACTTGCGAATCAGTCCGGATGTTCTGGCACGGCGGGTGCACTAAAGCAAAGTGAATGTTGCCTAGTTCTCATCAAGTTCCCATCGAGCTCCTGCAAGCGTCTTCGCAGGAGACACTGCTTGCAGCGGCGTTTTCGGAGTTCATCTCCGCTTCGGCGAAGCTGGAGCTCTCCTACCGCGATCTGCAGGCGGAGGTCGCCGAACTCAGCCTCGCTCTCTCTGAGCGCAGCCAGGAGCTGCACGAAAGCCTCTCTGAGAACAGAAGCATGGGGCTTACACTCCAGCGCATTGTGGAAGCCATGCCTTGTGGGGTTCTGGTGATCGCTCATGGCGGTGCCGTCCGGCTAGCCAATCCAGAGGCGGCTCGATTGCTTGCACTCTCGGCCGCACAAATGCCGACACTCAGCTCCATCGAAGCAGAGACCGGACTGAATCTGCAGTGCTTCACCGTGGGCGAGGAGTCGCCTGAGCATGAGCAGGAGCTCTCCTTTGAGAGTTCAGCGGGCCGGCACTGGATCGCCGTTCGGCATGTGCAGCTGTCCAGTGAGAAGAGTGCCTCGGCGCACGGCCAGGCGGCGGAAGCGGTTCTGACGCTGCAGGACATCTCTGCGCGTAAGCGTTTGGAGCGGGAGCGGGAGTCGGCTCGCGATGCAGTTGCCCTGGCCCAGGTGTCGGCTTTGCTGGCGCATGAGATCCGCAATCCGCTTGCCAGTCTGGAATTGTTCGCCGGTCTCATCGCAGACAGCCCAGAGCGCCGCGACGAATGGATCTCTCATCTCCGTGCCGGCATCCGTAGCCTGTCAGGCACAGTCAACAATGTGCTTGCATTGCATGGTGGGGCAGCGCCCGCCATGGAGCGGCTCGATCTTCTGACGGAAGCAAAGCTGGCAGTCGACTTTCTTCAGCCGCTGGCGCAACAGGCAAATGTCGCCCTGCTATTCGCGATGGACGAGTTCGCCATAGATGGCGAGCCGCAGCTTCGCGCCAATAAAAGTGCGTTTCACCAACTGCTGCTGAATCTTTGCTCCAATGCGCTGCGCCATACCTCCCCGGGAGGTACCGTAACGATTCGCTGCGGGCCTCGCCCGGCACAGCGCGGCACGCTCATCGCAGTCACAGATACGGGTTGCGGCATTCCTAAGGAACATCTGCCCAAGCTGTTTGAGGGTGGCTTCAGCGGCTCCGGAACGACCCCAGGACTTGGACTGGCTGTTTGTGAGCGTTTGATGAGACAGCACGGTGGTGCCATACATGTGGCAAGCCGTGTAGGCCACGGCAGCACCTTCACCTTGGAGTTCCAGCCATCATGAACTCCCCTATCCCCTACTCTGTTCTGATTGCAGATGATGAGCCGGGTCTTCGCTTGGGCCTGCACGCCAATTTTCTGCGCGAGGGCTGGCGCGCCGAAACGGTGGCAGGCACAAACGAGGCTCTCGACGCACTCGCCCGCGAGACGTTCGACCTGGTCCTTTGCGATGTGCGCATGGCCGACGGGGATGGCTTCGAGGTGATGGACGCTGTGCGCGCTCTGGGCGGGCATACGGCCTTTCTGTTTCTTACGGCCTACGGTTCCGTACCGGAGGCCGTGCGGGCCATGCAAGGCGGGGCTGTCGATTACCTAACCAAGCCGGTTTGCTTCGATCATCTGCTGAGCGTGGCCCTGCGCACCTTGCAGAGCCGTTCGCCCACGCAGGACACGACCGCCTTCAAAGCCGGAAGCATGGTGGGGCGATCGCGCGCGCTCAGCACCGCGCTGACGCGCGCCAAGGCAGCTGCCGATACCGATGCCGATGTCCTGATTGAGGCCGAGAGCGGCACGGGTAAAGAGCTTCTCGCGCGTTTAATCCATAACAACAGCGCGCGACGAGATAAGCCGTTCGTCGCGATCAACTGTGCAGCGCTGCCGGAGTCGTTGCTGGAAAGCGAGCTCTTCGGCCACGCACGCGGAGCCTTCACCGGAGCTTTTTCCGCCAAGCAGGGCAAGTTCGAAATAGCCCATGGCGGAACGTTGTTGCTCGACGAGATCGGCGACATGCCGCTGAGCCTTCAGCCCAAGCTGCTGCGCGTATTGCAGGAGCGGGTGGTGGAGCGCCTGGGGGAGAGCCGCCCCATTCATACCGACATTCGCGTGATTGCTTCGACCAACGTCAAGCTGGACAGCGTCGTTGATCGTGGACTCTTTCGCAGCGATCTATTTTTCCGGCTCAATGTCATTCCGCTGAGCCTGCCGCCGTTGCGCGAACGCATCGAGGATGTGCCGTTGCTAGCGCAACACTTTGCGCGGGGTTTTGCGGAACGCAACGGGCAGCCGCTGGCAAAGCTCCATCCCGGCTTCCTTGAGCGCCTCGGTCTCTATGACTGGCCCGGCAATGTGCGTGAGCTCGCGAACTTCATGCAACGCGTACTCTCCCTGACACCGGGCCCGGAGATCACCCCTGATTGCTTCGACCGGGAGCACCGGCCGGTGATGCGTTTTGGAGGCCCGGCGAGAACCAGCGATCATGCTCCCCTGCAGTTTTCCCTGCGCACCAAAGAGCCGCTTTCGATGGACCAGGTCGAGCGCACCCACCTGGAACGCACATTGGAGCTTGTTGGCGGCAATCGCACACGTGCCGCCGAAATGCTCGGCATCAGCGTGCGTACGATGCGTAACAAAATTCGACAGTACGATCTGCCGCCAAGGAGGTATGCCTAGATGCCCACAGTCCCTTTACTCTCGCAGCAGCTGGAACAGTTTCTTTCGTTAACCAACAAGCGCGAAACCCTAATTGCCGCCAATATGGCAAACATCGATACGCCGGGATATCACACTCAGGACATCGACTTTCAGCAGGCGCTCACGCAGGCGATGAACAGGCCTGATGGCGAGCCAGAGCATGTCCATGTGCGCAAGGTGCGCGGGCTGCTGGAAAGACCGGACGGCAACAACGTGGATATGGATCGCGAGTCCTTGCTGCTATCGGAGACACAGCTGCAGTACCAGCTTGGAACGCAGCTGCTGAAGTCGCAGTTTCACCAGCTGCTTGCGGCCATCAACAGCGGAGGAGGACAGTAATTATGAGCATCTTCGACGCACTCAACATCAGTGCCTCGGCGCTCTCGGCAGAGCGCCAGCGCTCTGAGGTAGCGGCAACCAACCTGGCCAACGTCGACACGACGCACACTGCTGCAGGCAAGGTCCCGTTCCGCCGCCGCGAGGTGGTTTTGACCGCAAGCGGCGGCTCGCAGTTCAAGGCGCTGCTCAACAACGCGTCGTTGAGCAACGCGCGATACCAGCCCGGGAGCGTACGCCTGACGCAGGTCGTCGAGGACACGTCAGCGCCCATCCAGCGCTACGATCCGACGCACCCGGACGCCGATGCGAACGGCTACGTCAGCTTTCCCAACATCAACCCAACGCAGGAGATGGTCGACCTGATGGGCTCGGTGCGCAACTATCAGCTGAATGCCTCCGCAATTAACGCCGGTAAGCAGCTCATCCAGCAATCACTCGACATCCTGAAGAGCTAACTGTAGGGCCAGAAGCAAGAGCAAAGGAAGCGGACACATGATCAGCAGCATCGGCAGTGGTATCTCCTCCATCGGATCGCAGCTGGGATCACAGCTCACATCGACCTCTACGGCAGAAACCGGCGGTGGCTTCAGCGATGTTCTAAAAAGCGCCATTCAAAACGTCGATTCCTTGCAGTCCGGGGCAGATGCGAAGGTTGGCAATTTGTTGCAGGGTGCCCCGAACACCGACGTGGGAAATGTGATGGTTTCCGTTGAAAAGGCTGATGTGGCCTTCCAGCTCATGATGCAGGTGCGCAACAAGATCGTCAGCGCGTACCAGGACATCGAGAAGATGCAGTTCTAAGACCTCGAATCAGCGATGGGAAATCACTTGCTTAAACAACTGCAACAACTCTGGGCCCGGCTCAACCCGCGGCAGCGGCTTTACATCGGCGGAGGCACACTGCTCACAATGGTCGCTCTCGCCGCCATGGTGAGGACGTTTGGCACGCCGGAGTATAAGCCGCTGATGACCGGCCTAGAGCCGGCGGATGCGCAGTCCATCTCGGCGACGCTGGCGGCGAAGAAGATCCCCTATGAATTGACAACGGACGGTAAGGGCATCAACGTTGCCGCCGACCAACTCGATGCCGCGCGCATGGAGGTGGCAGCCGAGGGCTCGCCGCACAGCGGCCGTATGGGGTTTGAGCTGTTCGACAAGAGCTCCTGGGGCCAAACAGAGTTCGACGAAAAGGTGAACTATCAACGGGCGCTTGAGGGTGAACTGGAACGCACGATCCAGACGTTGAGTGGTGTCAAAAGCGCGCGAGTCCATCTCGTCCTGTCCACCTCGTCCGTGTTTCTCGATCGCGAACGAGGGGCGAAAGCCTCCGTGACGCTGCGCATGAAGCATGGCGCACTCACCTCCGATCAGCTCAACGGGATCTCGCGGCTGGTTAGCGGTGCGGTCGATGACCTATCGCCCCATGACGTGGCCATCATCGATGCCGATTCCAACCAATCGCTGGGCAACAAGGACGGCACGATGGAAGGCCGCGAGCTTGAGACGGAGCTCTCGAAGCGCCTGCTCGCGACGCTCGGACCCGCCTTGGGTGCGGAGAACCTGCGTACCAGTGTCAATGTCGAGTACGACATGAGCTCCAGCGAGGAGAGCCAGGACAAGTACGACCCGGCCGTGAGTGCGGTGCTCACGTCGCAAAAGACGAGTGAGCAGGTCGGTGCAGGTGCCGGAGTCGGTGGGGTCGCCGGCACGGCCAGCAACCTTCCCAATGCCGCTGCCCAAAACGCCGCTCCCAACACCCCCGATGATGGAGCACAGCTTTCCTCCTCAGAAAACGCCACCTTTGGCGTGAATAAGTTGATACGCCACACGAGCTCACCGGCAGGCCGTATTCGCCGCATCACGGCAGCGATTTTGGTCAACGATCTCCTGGACCGGAAGCAGGTGAAGGGCAAATGGATATCCACGCCGCACAAGCGCACGCCACAACAGCTGGAGCAGATTGCCGATCTGGCGCGCGGCGTGCTGGGAGCCGACACGGCCCGCGGGGATGTCGTCACCGTCCAAAATATGACCTTTGACGGTGCGGACGCAACGGATCTGCCCGTCACTTTGGCTGACAAAATTCAAAACGGAATGAGGCAGTTTGCCGCACCGCTTCGTTATGGCGCAATGCTAGGTCTGTTCGTCCTGGTCTGGGCCTTGATGATTCGTCCGGTGCAGAAACAGGTGGTTGCCTCTATGAAGGAACTGCCGCTGCCCGTGCCGCCTGCAGCGATGTTGGAGACGAGCCCGGCCAGAAACGAACTCGCATCGAACACCGCACGCGCGGCCCTGGAGAACGATGCGGAGGCGGCTCAACTTAAACGCGAATTGAGCGACCTCGTGCAATCCGAGCCGGCGTCGATGACACGCACGCTGCAGAGCTGGTTACGGGAGGATCCTGCATGACCGAGATCTCTGACGTATCCCAACTGAACGGCACGCAGAAAGCCGCCATTCTACTCACGGTGCTCGGTGATGATGCCGCAGCGGCGATCTTTCGCAACCTACCCGAGGAGGACCTCCAGCGCATCGCGCGCGAGATCCTCAATCTCGGCCTCGTGCCGTCGCACGTCTCACAGCAGGTGGTCCAGGAGTACCGCCAGATGACGCAAGCGCGCGAGTACCTTGCCGAGGGCGGCCAGGCCACCGCGAACCGGTTGCTGGTGAAGGCCTTCGGCGAGAACGGGGCAAAAAACCTGCAGCATCAACTTGTGCGCGTGGAGGAGATCGGCGGCGGACGCACGGCCTCCTTGCAGCGGGCCGACCCAAAGCAGCTCGCCAGGCTGTTGGAAGGCGAGCACCCGCAAACGGTCGCGCTGGTGCTCGGCCATCTCGAGCCCAAACAGGCGGCAGCGCTGATTACGCATCTTCCGCGCCAGGCGCGCGGAATCCGTGCGGCGGCTGGCAAATTTGCGGCAATTTTCGCCGGCAATCGCTGAACGGATCGCCTCATCGGTTTACCGTCGTTTGCGATCGGCCGGTGAGGTGAATAAGCGTACGTACTCCGGCTTCCAGAATGTTGCCGCGCTGATGAACACAGTGGATTCCGAAACCTCGCGCGAGATCCTTGAGACCATCGAGGGGCAGGATGAAAAGCTCGCCATGAGTATTCGTGAACAGATGTTCACGTTTGAAGACTTTGGCCGAGTGGATGACGGCGCGTTGCGTGAGATCGCTTCGGCTGTGGAGAAAAAGGTCCTGGCTACCGCGCTTAAAGGAGCGCAGCCGGATCTACGCGACCGTTTCTTCAAGACCATGTCTTCGCGCGCCGTGGACATGCTGAAGGAGGATATGGACGCTCTTGGGCCCGTGCGCGGCAAAGATGTAACCAAGGCACATGGCGAGATGGTCGCAGCGGCACGGCGGCTTGAGGAAGAAGGCAAGATCATCCTGCGCGGTGACGAGGGGGACAGCTTTGTCTAGCCTGGCCTTCGCCTCCATAAAGAATTGGCAGTACGACGACATTGCCGCGGGAGCTCGTGAAGCCGAGGAAAAGACCCGGCTAGCGGCCATGCCGCTGCCTTCGCCTGGGCTCTCCGAGGCACAAGTTGCGCTGCGTGTGCAAGGGGCCGTTGCGGAGGCAGAAGCGCGCTGGGCCGCACAGGCCGAAGCGGAAGGGGAGAAGCAAGAGGCCCGAATGACGGCGGCCCTCGAAGCGTTTTCTGCGGAGCGGGCGAGCTACTTTCGGCGCGTGGAAACGGAAGTAGTCCATCTCGCGCTTGGCATCGCGAAGAAAATTCTGCAGCGCGAAGCGGAGCTCGACCCCACGCTGTTAAGCGGTTTGGTGAGGATCGCTTTAGATCGCATGGGCGTGGGTTCTTCGATATGCTTGCGTGTGCACCCCAGCAAACTTTCTACATGGCAGGGCAAAACCGCTTGGAAAGATGCCCGCTACACCTGCGAGCTGGTTGCCGACGATGCCTTGCAGCCCGACGATTGCGTTGTTGAGACAGACATTGGCACGGCAAACTTCGCGTTCGATACGCAGTTAAAGGAGATCGAGGCAGGCCTGCTCGGCATCCTGGCGCAGCGCCCGGAGAAACGCTGATGTCCGACCTCTTTGCCCATCTGCATGCCGGCCTCGAACAGCGTTCGCCGCTACGATGGCAAGGCCGCGTGCTGGAGGTGACCGGCAACCTGATTGAATCGGAAGGCCCCTCGGGATCGGTCGGCGAGGAGTGTGAGATCTGTGGCTCCGGGGGACGGGCATACCGCGGCGAGATTATCGGCTTTCGCGGTCGTACCATGCTTTCAATGATGACGGAAGACCCTGTCGGCGTGCGGCTCGGAGATCCGGTTGTCGCCTTGGGGGCGCGGCCTTCGGTGCGTGTGGGCGAAGCGATGCTGGGCCGGGTGCTTGACGCGAACGGCCGCCCGCTCGATGGCCGGGGCCCGTGCCGTGGCATCGTAGCCGTGCCCATCGATGGCCAGGCACCGCAGCCATTGACGCGCGTTCCCATTCGCGAGCCGCTGGGCTGCGGTGTAAGGGCGCTGGATGCCTTTGTCCCCTGCGGACGCGGACAGCGGCTCGGCGTTTTCGGTGGCAGCGGCGTCGGCAAAAGCACGCTGCTCGGCATGATGGCGCGCGGCACCGCGGCAGACATCATCGTCATGGCGCTGGTGGGGGAACGCGGTCGCGAGGTGGGTGAGTTTCTTGAGGTGCTCGGCGAGGAAGGCTTGCGCCGGGCCGTGTTGGTTGTGTCGACATCGAACGAACCCCCGCTGCTGCGTTTGCGTGCGCCGCTCACCGCAACCGCCATGGCCGAGGCCTTTGCCGCGCAGGGCAAAAGCGTCCTGCTGGTTGTCGATTCCCTCACCCGCTTTGCCATGGCGCAACGCGAGATCGGGCTGGCCGCCGGTGAGCCGCCCACCACGAAGGGCTACACACCCTCCGTCCTGAATAAACTCGCCTGCCTGGTGGAGCGTGCCGGCCGTTTCCAGACCGGCAGCATCACCGGCTTTTATACGGTGCTGATGGAAGGCGACGACCAGCAGGATCCAGTGGTCGACACCGTGCGCTCACTGCTCGACGGCCACATCATGCTGGACCGCAATCTCGCTACCCGCGGCCACTACCCGCCCATTGCCGTGCTCGACAGCTTGAGCCGCCTAATGCCTGCCATTGCATCACCGGCACATCTGGAGAAGGCCAAGGCACTGCGCGCGCTGCTGAGCGCCTACGCTCGCTCAGAGGATCTGGTTCGTATCGGGGCTTACCAACGGGGCTCCGACCCGCAGCTGGATCGCGCGCTGGAGGTGTTGCCCGCGGTGCAGGCCTTTCTGCGTCAGGACACCCGTGACCTGTGCTCCTTCGCCGACGCCGAACGACTGCTTACAACGCTTCCCTCCTAAGCTATGCCCCCTCTCTTTCCCCTTGCGACTGTGCTCGCAATTCGCAAGCAAAAAGAAGCTGCGGAGGAGCGTGCCCTGGCGGCGATCGGGGCGCAGATGCAGCAGATGCAGGCGGCCATTCACAGCGTAGAGGCGGAAATGGCCAATCACACGGCTATGCGCATGCGAGAGGCGGGAGCGACCCACGCCGCCGCCCACCACCAGGCAAACCAAATACGCTGGACAGGTTTGCGTGAGGGCCTGGCGCAACTTCATGAACAGCTGCGGGGGCTTGAGCTGAAAAGGGCGGAGCAGCAGGCCCGTTTTCTATCTGCCCGCAGCGATCGCGAAATGCTGACCGACTTGCAGCAGGGCCAGCATGCGGCTTGGCAAGCGGAATCGCAAGGCCGCGAAGCCAAGCGGATGGACGATCTTTTCGCCGCCCGCCGTCTCCGCAAGTAGGCAAAGCTTGCCGGGCGGAGTAGGCAAAGTCTTCCGGTAGGACTTGCCTACCTATCCGGCCTGAGGTACGCGAATGCGGCGAATCCCTAATAAATACAGACATAGTCGCGTTGGGAATATCTTTTGGAGTTTGGCAAGGCGATTGCTACAGAACAGGTGTGCAAGTCTCCAATCCAGCGACGAACATCACCGAAGCTCTACCCCGCTCAGGCGCGACACCGGGCGTACGGGCCGGCTCAGGATTTTACGAGATGCTCAGCGGGATCAATGGCAGCCACATGGAACAGGCGGCCCCTGATGGCAATGCAAAGCAGGGTTCCGGCACGGGCCACGGTGGGCAGGAAGAAGGGCAAACAGGCAAGGCTATCCAGGGTGTTCAGAACGTCGCTGTAAGCTCCGCTCCGGTCTCGACGTCAGCCTCCAAGACCATGCCGAGTGCGACGAATTTGGGTTCATGGTCGTATCAGCCTGTCATCTCTGGCCCTGCGCTCCGCCCGTTGAACGGCATGGTGAGGACATCATCGCTTACAAAACCGAATGTAAAGTCAGGCGCTCCCACCACAGCTCCGCAGCAAATTGCCTCGGGGGCTCCAGGCGGTCTGGTGCCGCTCCCGGCCCCATCGCTGCCGCTCACGGCCCGATCGCTGTCGCTTCAGGCAGATCTCCTGGCGCAGGTTGAGAGCCGGCCGACCCCCGAAACCCACATGCTCGCGCCTACAGCCGAAGCGGGCGCGAGTGAGACTGCCACCTGGTCACCGCTTGCTACCCTCGCAGAGCAGCCAATCGGCTTTGCCGTAACGCCCGCTTCAGGGGTAGGCCCGGGCTCTCCCGGGCTTACAACCCAAAACATGCCCGAAATACCGGCTGTGACGACCGCTGATGGTGGAAACTCCATGACCTCCGGCCCGGCGGTCTCCACCTCCACGGCCCCCACAGGACTTTTGCAGACCACCGACGCAAGCGTTCCTGCTCCCGCTCCCGCTCCGGTTCCGAGCACCGGGACGCTTCCAGCGCGTGCGCCTGAAAATTCGCGCGGCCATGCGAGTGACTTGCACACCACCAATGCAGCACCTGGTTCAGCACACGCTCCGGCAAGTACGCCGTCGAGAAATGCGCCAGCGCAACCGCCGCGGGCGGTCACGACCCCGCAGGCCTCTGCTACGCCGGCAATCACGCAAAACAGCTTCCCCGCACTGCACCTGGCCGCAGCTTCTAGCCTTTCGAGAGCGGACGAAACCGGCCCGGGCCGCCCTGGCTTTCCAGTCGCCGGCGGCGGGCAGCATCATGCCCCCGGGCCTGCCCTCTCCGGCGCGACCACACAAGCAGGTACTCCGGCCGTTGCCTTTAGCCAGAATGCGGGTACGGACAGCAGCCGGCAGGACCAAAGTGTGGGGAGCCCTGAGGGTACTGCCGCAGCGGACAAGACCAGCGGTGTAACGGCAGGTACGGCCACGTTGTCCGCAGCGGCAAACGCAACGTTACACACATCCCTGCTCTCGCTCGCTGTAACCGCAACCGATGGCCCACGAAACGGCGAATTGGTTGCTGCACCCTCAGGCTCTCGCCCCACCCCCGCCCAGGACGGGGGCGGCCCGGGATTCGCGGGCAGTGGCTCTGCGCCTCTTCATGAGGCTGCATCACAAATCTCTCTTCCAGGTGTCGCCAACGCTCGCCTCGTGCAAAGCCTTTCGGGCTCGGCGATGCAGGTAAATTTACGCTCCGAAGATTTTGGCCGCGTGTCCGTCCACACGACCTTCGGTCGGGACGCAATCGCGACGCAAATCAGCCTTGAAAACTCGCAACTCGGTTCAGCATTAGGAGCCGCATTGAACTCCCATGCTGCAGCTATCGAGCAGAAACTTGGGCAAGATCATGGGCTGCGTGCTTCCGTGACGGTCAACACGCATACGGGAGGTGAACCTTCTGCGGGCAATCGGCAGGGGGAGAGTCAACCGGAAGCCCAGCGCCGCTTTGCTTCCACTCCATACGCCAAAACTTCCACCGAGCCCGTTGTGCCTGCTCGCCCGGGCACGGCCGGCTCACAGCCTGCTCCCACCCCGGCGGGGAACAACCGCCTGGATATCAGGATCTAAACCCAATCAGGGTCTGAACGCAATCAGGGTCTGAACGCAATCAGGATCTAAACGCAATCAGGATCTGAACCCACCTCACGCAAGGAGATCTATGTCCTCGATTTACACTACGACCGCCGCCCAAAGCATTACCAATCCGGTGCTGTATCCAAAGGCAAAAGCTCAAGCGACCACCGCCGCCGCAGGCACAACGAGTGCGGGGAGCACGAGCAACTCCGGCCAGCTCAGTGTGACCTCCCTCGGCAGCACTTTTCTGAAGCTGCTCACGCAGGAGCTGCAGAACCAGGACCCGACCGCCCCCGTCGACAGCACGCAGATGGTCGGCCAGATGATCTCGCTCAATCAACTGGATCAACTCGCGGGTATCAACCAGACGCTCACCAACCAGTTCCCCGCCGCCGCTGCCGGCACCACCTCAACCGCAAGCACCGCGTCAGGTAGCAACCCCACGGCCGGCATGAGCTCGGCCGGTGGTTCGGCAACCCACAACCTCGTTATGGCCGGTGCTACGCAGGCCAGCCTCAACGCTTCTGTCCAGGCAGCGCTGCAGGCCCTCAACACCGTCCCGTCGGCAGCCAATCCCAATGCGCCAGTAAGTCTTCCCATCTTCTAAACCGAACCTTAACCCATCCTTTCGGAGCCATTGACTATGCCCCTGTTTTCCACTCCCCTGTCCGGTTTAACTGCCAGCTCTACGGCACTGCAGGCCATCTCCAACAACCTCGCCAACCTGAATACGAACGGCTTCAAGTCGCAGAGTGCCGTATTTTCCGACATTTTTTACCAAAATCTTGGCAATAGCGGGAACGCCGATCCGATCCAGGCGGGCTTCGGTACGCAGGTCGAGGGCATGTCGGAGGACCTCACCAACGGCCCGATCTCATCCACCGGCGTCAGCACCAACATGGCGCTGAACGGCCCGGGGTACTTCGTCACCAGCAATAGCGCAGGGGCGATGAGCTACACGCGCGCCGGGGATTTCACCACCAACGTCAACGGACAACTCACAACCCTCAGTGGCAATCTGGTCATGGGGTATCCGGCGGTGGGCGGCGTGGTTTCAACCAACGCCAGCCTGCAGCCGATCAACGTCGGTGCCGGTACGACCACGACGGCAACCCCGACCTCAAAATTCTCTTTTACCTCCAACCTCAATGCTTCTTCGGCGGTGGGGAACACGTACACCCCTACACCCATCAACGTGTATGACTCGCTCGGCCAGGCTCACCTGATGACCGTGACTTACACCAAGCAGGCCAACAATCAGTGGACCTACAACGTGACCATGCCTGCGGCGGATTTTCCCCCCGCGACACCGCCCTCCACCACTCCCGTTTCGGTTGGTTCCGGTACCTTAAACTTCGACACCACAGGCGCGCTTATACCGTCGAGCACCCCGGCATCGATCGCCGCAGGGCCTTTCAGCGATGGCGCGGCGGCACTTACGTCCAGCTGGCAGCTCACCGACGCGAGTGGCGGCTCACTCATCACCCAGACCGTCAGCCCGACCAACGCCAGCAGCACCACCGCCGCAACCCAGGACGGCTACGCCGCCGGCACCCTCTCCAGCTTCACGGTGCTGCAGGATGGGACGGTGCAGGCCAGCTTCACCAGCGGCCAAACGCGGGCGATCGGCCAGGTGGCTGTGGCAAGCTTCGCCAACCCCGAGGGCCTTTCGATGAGCGGCGGCAATCAATACGCTCCCACGGCCGCTTCGGGCCAGGCTGTGATCGGCACAGCCGGTACCGGCGGCTTGGGCAAGATCGCGGGGGCCAGTGTCGAGCAATCCAATGTGGATGTGGCAACGCAGCTTGCCGATCTCATCGTGGCGCAGCGGTCCTATGAGGCCAACGCCAAGGCGATCACCGCCTTCGATCAGGTAGAGCAGGACACGATTCAGATGAAGGCTTAAGACAGCATGAGAGCGCGGAAGGCATGGGGTTGCCGACTATGCCTTCCGCCTTCAGGGATGCTGCAAAGACTGGACCCTTCTCACAGAGTTCTCATCCATCGCACCATTGCCCCAGACCCAAATGCAGGGAGGACAAACAAGGATCGGTCCCGGCAGCTCATTTCCCTGACGCGGTGTATGTACAAACTGCTACGAACGAGCTACCCGCGCCAGTTTGGCAGACAGATTGCCAACACTCTCCACGAAAGTTGTCACGCTCTCCCTGCACACCGGGGAGGCGGGACAACGTAAAGGAGAAGTGTTCTTTGGCCAGTCTCAGCAGCGCCACCGCCATGCCCGTCGTGCTGCCCCCCAGCACGAGGCTGAACGCTCCGGATCCTCTGGCACGGGCGTACGACCTCCCCTGCACGCTGGTGCTGGAGGTGGCAGTGGTGGACTTCAACGTGGGCTCCCTGATGCACCTGGAGCCGGGCACGATAGTGCGCACAGCGGCGCAGCATAACGAAGACCTTTCGCTCAAAGTCAATGGCCAGCTCGTGGGGGTCGGCGAGTTCGACGTCATCGGCGAGCATCTCGCGATCCGCCTGACAGGTATGGCATGAGCACCGCTGATGCCGCCCGGCAGCTAACCGTGCCTGCGTCTCCGGTGCAGGAGACCGGCTTTGCGCCGCTATCGATCTTCGAAGAACCCCTTCCGCCGGCTGTGACGAACGCGGTGCCGGCCGGCGCCCGGCTCCTGCGCCGTGCGTGGAAATGGCTGCAAGGCATCAGCGGCATGCGCCTGTTGCAGGTAAATTCGAGGCGGCTTCGGGTGACCGAGACCGTGTCGCTCGGTGAGAAGCGCTTCGTGTCCATCGTCGAGGTCGATGGGCTTTCCTTGCTGATCGGCGGAGGCTCCGCGAACGTGTCCGTGTTGAAACAGCTCGATGAAAAGGCTGCTGAAAGCTCGTTCCAGAACGCCTTGAGCACTGCCTGGGCCGACGGGAGGACTCCATGAGTCTTTGCCGTTTCACTCTGGCGCTCGCCGGTACACTTGCCCTCGCCACATTCGCCTCCGCGAGTGCCCAGCAAGCCCAGGCCCCGAGGGTCGCGTCTTCCGAGCCAGGCTCAGCTCAGCCTCAAACGGCCCAGGCAGCCCAGCCCAGCCCTCGCTCCTCGCTGCCGCCGATGGCTCCCACAACCGCCAAGGCGGGTACGCTTACCAATGTCGTCCCACCCCTGCCCGCACCCCTGCCGCCGGCGGTGATGAACACGGTGCCGGCCGGAGCACGCCTGGTCTCACCCCTAAGCCCCGCCTCTAAGGCAGGGCCGGAGTCTCCAATCCGAGCAGCTGCGAACACGCCTGCCGGCACAGTCTCCAATCTTCCACCGGGACCCTTATCCAGTTCACCGATCGGTATCACCACTGCGCCGAATGAGATTCGCATCTCCGGGCTTGGCACCAGTTCCACGCCGTGGTCGATCATCGTCTTGCTCACAGGGTTGTCGCTGTTGCCGTCGTTGTTGATCTGCCTTACACCCTTCGCGCGGCTGCTCGTAGTGTTTCATTTCTTACGTCAGGCGCTTGGCTTGCAGACCACACCGTCGAACCAGACGCTGATCGGTCTGACGATGATCCTCACCTTCTTCATCATGCAGCCGGTGGGGAAGCAGATCTACAAGCAGTCCTTTGTGCCATTGCAGAACGGCGAGATCACAGCATTCCAAGCCATCGCCCGCGCTGAGGATCCCATGCGCAACTTCATGGTGCACTTTGTGCGCGAAAAGGATGCGGCGCTGTTCCTGGAAATCGCCAAAGAGCCGCGTCCGCATGACATCCACGATCTTTCCATGCGCGTGCTGCTGCCGGCGTATATCGTCTCGGAACTGAAGGCCGGATTCCAGATCGGCGCGGTGCTTTTTCTTCCCTTCCTTGTTGTCGACATGGTGGTCGCCTCCATCACCACGTCCGTCGGCATGATGCAGCTGCCGCCGGTGGTGATCTCGACGCCGTTGAAGCTGCTGTTGTTTCTCATGGTCGATGGCTGGCACCTGCTGATAGGCGCCCTGATGCGGAGTTTCTACTAGATGGGTGCGGACCAGATTGTAACTATGGGCCGGATGATGCTGATGCAGGTCGCAATCCTGATCGCACCGGTACTGGCGCTGGTGGTCATCGTCAGCTTTGTGATCAACATCATCCAGGTGCTGGTCTCATTGCAGGACCAAACACTCTCCGCGGTGCCCCGCTTACTCGCTACGGGTGCCACGCTGTTCTTCCTGATGCCCTGGATGTGGCGGCATCTTGCGCTCTACACCGTCGGCTTGTTCTCCGACTTCCATGCGGTGCTGCAGTGATGAGCGGGCTTACATTGGGACAGATCACAATCGCGTTTCTCGCGATCACGGTACGGCTCTCGGGGCTGATGCTGTTTGCGCCGTTCTTTGGCAGCCAATCCATCCCGCCGCGGATCAAGGTGGGCTTGGTTGTCGCGGTGAGCTTCCTATTCTTTCCCGCAATTCTGCCTTCCCTCACACACATCGATCTCAGCTCGTGGCCGTCGCTGGTCTTCAGCGAACTGCTCGTCGGTGCGGCCCTTGGCATTGCGACCAACCTGGTCTTCGACGCCGTGCAGATGGCGGGCCAGGTACTCAGTACGCAGATGGGCTTTTCACTGATTAACATTCTCGATCCGCAGACACAGGTGGAGTCGACCGTCGTGGCCATGTTTCACCAGACAATCGCGATGCTGATCTTTCTACGTCTGGATGTGCACCTTTGGCTTTTGCGTGCCTTGGGCCGCAGCTTTGCCATTCTGCCGCCAGGTTCTGCCCACCTATCCGCCGCGTTTACCATGACCGCCGTACGCGCCGGTGGCATGGTGTTCACGCTCGGGGTGCAGATCGCCGCCCCTGTGCTGTCAGCCACCTTTCTCACCGACATCGTGCTTGGCTTGCTGGGCAAAGCCTCGCCGCAGGCACCGCTGATGATGCTGGGGCCGCCGATCAAAACGATGCTCGCGCTGGGCATCCTGTTTGTCGCGCTGAAGTACTGGCCGGCGATGCTGGACCGCTTCTTCCTCCATTCCATGGAACTCTCCAACCGCCTGCTGGAGCAGGCCCGCTGAAATCGATTCGCCACAATGCCCGAAGCCAATCAAACCGAAAAAGCCACACTGCAACGCCGCAAGAAGGCCCGCGAACAGGGCCAGATCGCCCGCTCGCGCGAGTTCCCGAACCTGCTGGCGATGGCCGGCGTGGGTGGGACGGTAATGCTGATGAGCGCGGACATGGGCGCGCATTGGCGCAGCTTCTATGTCGGCGCCCTTTCGGCTGCAAGCGACGACAGCTTTGCCGCCGGCGGCTCCATCTTTTACTGGACCGGACTTGAGGTGCTGCGCTGGATCGTCCCTGCCCTGCTGGTGGCATTGCTGCTCTCGGTCGGTGCGGGGCTGGCGCAGGGCGGCATCAACGTCGCCCCCGCCGCGCTGCAGCCCAAGTTCGATCGCTTTCTGCCGACCAACCGGTTCAAGCAGATCTTTTCCCTCCAGAGCCTGAGCGGCCTGGGCAAATCTCTGGTGCCGTTCGGTGCCATTCTCGTGCTTGGCTTCAACGCCATGCGCGATCACTGGGCAGAGCTGGTGCGAGCCTCCGAGATCGACGTACGCGCCCTCATCTCGGTGATCACCGCGGCGGCGTTCAGCGTGGCCTGGAAGGCCGGCATGGTGCTGCTCGTCTGGGCCGCAATCGACTACGGCCTGCTGTGGCGGCAGAATGAGGCGCAGCTGCGCATGAGCAAGGAAGAGATCAAGCAGGAGCATAAGCAAACCGACGGCAACCCGCACACCAAGCAGCAGGTGCGCAAAATACAGCGCGCCATGCGGAAACGGCGCTCCTTGCAGGCTGCTGCGACCGCAACCATCGTGATCACCAATCCGACACACTATGCCGTGGCGCTGAAGTACGACCCCGGCATGGCCGCACCCGAGGTGGTGGCCAAGGGAACCGATCTGCTCGCGCAAAAGATCAAGGCGATCGCCTATGACAACAACGTCACGGTGATGGAGAACAAGTCGCTCGCGCAGGCACTCTACAAGAGCGTCGAGGTCGGCGATACCATTCCCGCCCAGCTGTATCAGGCGGTCGCCGAGGTGCTCGTTGTCGTGTTTCGCGCACAGGCCGAGCTGCGGGAGCAGGAAAAACAACGCCGCGCGAAGAATGCCGCGGGTCAGGTAGTCGAACCGAGGGCCAAGGGAACGCGATGAACAAAGAGTTTTTGACGAAGTTGCTGAAGAGCTCGGGCGAGTGGACGGTACCCATTGCCGCTGTCGCCATGGTCTTTGTGATGCTGGTGCCGATGCCGAGCATGGTGCTCGACCTTTTGCTCACCTTCTCGATCGCGGCTTCCGTGCTCGTGCTGCTGACGGCCATCCAGGTGCTGCGGCCGGTCCAGTTTTCGGTCTTTCCCAGCCTCATCTTGCTGCTCACGCTGATGCGTTTGTCGCTGGACTTAGCCAGCACGCGCCGTATTTTGCTGCACGGCAGTGAAGGAACCTCGGCCGCGGGCGCGGTGATTGAGGCCTTTGGGCAATTTGTAGTCGGCGGTAATTACATCGTTGGTTTTGTTTTATTTCTCGCGCTGGTTGCCATTCAGTTTCTCGTCATCAGCCACGGTGCGGTACGCACAGCCGAGGTCACCGCCCGCTTCACGCTGGACGCGATGCCGGGCAAGCAGATGGCCATCGACGCCGACCTGAATGCCGGGCTCATCAACGAGGAGCAGGCACGGGCGCGGCGCGAGGCCGTCGCGCAGGAGGCGGAGTTCTGCGGCGCCATGGACGGTGCCGCCCGCTTCAGCCAGCGCGACTCACTCGCCACCATCCTCATACTCGCGATCAATATCGTGGCCGGCATCCTCATCGGCGTCTTCCAACAGGGCGTGCCGATCGAAGAGGCGTTGAAGACCTACACCATCCTCACCGTCGGGGATGGCCTTGTGTCCATTCTGCCGTCACTGCTGGTCTCGGTCGCGGGCGGCATCGTGGTCACGCGTGCCGCATCCAAGCAGTCGCTCGGGGTCGACGTGCAAAGCCAGCTCATTCGCCAGCCGATGCTGCTCTACATCGCGGGTGGCGTGTTGTGCGCCTTCGGGCTGATCCCTGGTCTGCCGAAGATTGCGTTTTTCTCGCTTGGCGGCGGGCTGATGTACGGCGCGTATCGCATGAAGAAGCCGCTCGGGGATAAGTCCGGAGCCAAGCCTGGCGAAGCTCTGGCCGCGAGCACGAAGACCCCTGCGCCTGGTTCGATCGACGCTTTGGATTCTGTGCTGAAGCTGGATGAATTGACACTCGAGGTTGGCACCGGTCTGGTTCCGTTCGTGGACGAAAAGCAAGGCGGACAGCTGCTGAATCGCATTCGGGCCTTGCGTAAAAAGCTCGCGCAGCAGCTCGGGTTTATGGTGCCGTCCATTCACATTACGGACAATATCGGCCTGCGCGAATGCGAGTATGTCGTGCAAATGCGAGGCGTCGAGATCGCCCGCTGGGAACTGCGCAAGGATTGCCTGCTCGCTGTGAACGCCAACCCAGGCACCATCGATCTTCCCGGCGTAGACACTCACGAACCCGCCTTCAACGTCACTGCCAAGTGGATCACGCCCGACCTCCAGGCCCAGGCTATCGCCAAAGGCTGCGCGGTGGTGGAACCGATCTCTGTGCTGGTCGCGCATCTGGCCGAGCTCGTGAAGGCGCACGCCCATGAGCTTCTCTCCCGCGGCGAAACCAAGCGGCTGGTGGATCGTCTGAACGATTCGCACCCCAAGCTCGTCGAAGAGCTGATTCCAAAGCTCCTGACTTTGGGCGAGCTGCAAAAGGTGCTGCAGCAGCTGCTGCGCGAGCAGGTCTCCATCCGTGACATGGGCTCGATTCTTGAGAGCCTGGTCGAGGCCGCCGCGGTGAACAAGCATCCGGTGTCACTGGTTGAAGCCGCACGCCAGTCCCTCGGCCGCGCGCTCGTATTCCCTCTGCTCAGCGAAGGCGGCGAACTCAAGGTCGTGACGTTGGACAACTCCATTGAAGAGGAGTGCGCGCGCGCCGGCAATCTTCTGCCGGGGCAGATCACTTCCAGCGCACTACAGGTTTCAGTTGCCCGCCGCGTGCTCGATAGCCTGCGCACCAACTTCGGTGAGGACGTCAGCGGTGCTCCACCGGTGCTGCTGTGTTCGTCTCCGGGACGCTTCTATCTGCGGCGGCTGCTTGAGCCGTTCCTGCCCAAGGTCGTCGTGATCTCGCCTACGGAGATCCCGTCCGTCACGCCCGTGCGCACCCTGGGAATGGTGCGTTAACAACATCCGCCGTTCTGTGCGGCACTCAACGGAGCTTCTGCCCATGCCTGAATCTGAACCACAACCCGTTCCGAAGACAACGTCGTCCGTGACCGTTATCACGCCAACCATTCTGCCGTGCAACTTCCGCTCCGCCGGCCGTCTGTCGAACGACAGCACACGGCAGCTGCGCACCATGCACGACAGCTTCGCGCGCAATGTTTCGCACTCGCTTGACCTGTTTCTGGGCTCGCCCATTGAAATTAAACTCGCCGGCATCGAGCAGATCGGTTCACGAGAGTTCGTCAGTTCTCTCGCTGCTGGAAGTTATCTTGTGCCCTTCACGCTGATGCCGGTGCAGAGCCGCGTCATTGCCAAGTTCGACAGCGCACTTTTATTTCCGTTGCTGGACCTGCTGCTGGGCGGCACAGGCGACCCGCTCGACGAAGCGCGCGAACTAACAGAAATCGACGAAGAGTTGATCCGCAGTGTGACCGAACTCATCGGTGTGCAGCTCGAGCGTGTCTGGAAGGGCTGCAATGTGAACGTGATGCCCTCGCCTTCGTTGAAGCCGGCGGTGGTCGGTGCCCTGTTCGCCACCGAGGAGCGCGTCGTTTCACTCCACTTCGAGATCACCCTCGCGACCACCACCGCAGGTATGCGCCTTATTTTGCCTATGGCCTTCTGCAATGCCCTGGTGCGCGCCAGCCACAACGAAGGGGCACGCATCGGCGGCGAAACCACCTCAGCCCTGCCCCTGCGCGAACGCCTGCTGGATTGCACCATGATCGTCTCCGCCGAACTGCCCGGCCTGGAGATCTCCGTGGGCGAACTCATCGACATGCGCCCAGGCAGCGTGGTGAATCTTCGCGCTTCCGTGGAGGCCCCCGTGCAGTTCGGGGTACGCGGCTATCCACTCTTCGAGATGACCCCGGTACGCCGCGGAGCCTCGAAAACCGCCCAGCTGGGCCGATCCTTCCAACCAGAGCTTGGAGCTTGATCCATGGAAAATGACGACACCCGCGACAGCCGACCCAAACACGAACAACTCGCTGCGGCACTCTCCGAAGCAATACGCCTGGCAGCCACCTCCGCAAACGGCCGGCCCTGGCAGAGCCGCATCTCTCTCCTGAACCCGCACTCACCCACCCCCTCAGCCAAACGCGGTCTTACGGTCGTTCTGCAACTCGCAGGCGAGCTTGCCGGTGAGCTTCTACTCTCCATCGGAGAGGAGTTCGTGGGTAAACTGTTGCCCACAGCAGGCGAGGCCGCCCCAGGCACGGCGGCGGATGGATGGCTTAGCTTTATGCAGGCGGCCGCCGAACAGCTCGGCCCCGCCCTCCGTTCGCTCTTCGGCGACACACAAGTCGAGAACTGCCGCGCAGGCTCCCTGCCCGAGGATGCGGGCGCTTTTGCCTCCGTGGAGTTACGCGATAGCGAGCAGAGCAGCGGCAAGATTCTTGTGCTTACAAGCGCAGTGTTGCGTGCGGGGCTGGAGCGCCTTGCGCCCGGCAGCCAGGCCAGCACGGAACTGCTTCCTGTAGGTGAAGGAACTCACCTGCACCGCGTCATTGACGTTCCCCTCGCCGTCACTCTTCGTTTTGGACAACGGCAACTGACGCTTCGTGAACTCCTCGCGCTGAGCACGGGATCGCTCGTGGAACTCGACCGCCAGGTGGAAGAGCCAGTAGATCTTATGCTGGGCGAACGTATTGTGGCTCGCGGCGAGGTAGTCATTGTCGATGGCAATTACGGCATGCGCGTCATCCAGGTCGTCGAGAACACGAGCGGTCGCCACGCCCATATTCCCCGATGAAAACACCCTCTGTTTCCCTCTCCCACGCCATGGTCCACGGAACCGCGGAGTCTGCCACCAGGTCCGTTGCGGAGCGACGGCCAGCGGGTGAGCTGGCGATGGCGTCTTTTCCCGTGCTTTCCAGTACGCAGCTCTGCCTTGAGCTCATGATGGGTGGGCCTGCGCTCGACCTCCGGGCCACCGTCGATCTGGTAAGTCGAGATCCAGTTGCCGTTCTGCGCATCTTTTCCGCGGTCGCGCGAGAGTTCCCCGAGACTCACAACCGGCCCGAACGCCTGGAAGAGTGCATCGTCAGCTTGACGAGCGAGGATCTGCTCGCGGCCCTGTGTCAGCCGCCCTCCCCGCGGAGCGAACAGGGCGCTCTGGTCGCCTTCGCTCGCCATAGCACCACGATTGCACATTTTGCCTGTGTCGCTGCGGCTTCGCTCGGACTGGCCGAGGAACGAGCGTATCTGGTTGGGCTTTTGCACGCGATAGGCACACTTCCCGCCGAACTTGGGCGCGCGCCCATGCCTGTTCGCGCGGAGGAGCTTTTCCAGCTCGGCGCAGCGATCGCCCGGCATCATCACGTTCCTGCCGAGCTCCGTAAGGCCCTCGAAGCCGTTCACCGGGAAGACCCCCGATCACTTTGGGTGGCACTGATTCAGGCCGCACATGATCTGGCGGCCGATGTTGCATCCGGTGTTGTCAGACGGTCCTAGCCCCGGGCCATCACCCGCAATGATTGTTTCTAAGAATTGCGTGAGAACTCTAGGTTTATCGAAAAGTGTTCTGGGAGGAAGTCTTAAGTGCCTCTTATCGTTTCCTCCCCCATCCGTGTCAGCAGATAGAGCCAACCCGGCAAAGATTTCCCGCTTGTCTGGCACGCTGCTTGCTTCTAACACTGCGAGGATTTATGGATAGCGGACTTTACGCAGCCTGTGCCGGTTTAATGGCGCGCACACAGCAACTCGACACAATCGCGTCCAATCTGGCAAATGCCAGCAGCGCTGGATTTCGGGGACAGAAAAACATCTTCGGCACCGTGCTGGCAGCGGCCGCGCATCACGGAGACCTCTCCGCCCTTAACCAGGCTACCAACAGCTACGGCATCCTTTCCGGCACGCAGCTTGACGCGGCGCAGGGTGCCATCACAAATACTGGAAACCAGCTCGACGTGGCACTCGAGGGCACCGGCTACTTCAAAATTCAGACAGCCAACGGCATCGCGTATACACGCAACGGCAGCTTCCAAGTCTCATCGAGCGGCCAGCTTACCACCGCAACAGGCGATGCCGTTCTAGGCCAATCGGGGCCCATCTCAGTGGCTCGAGGCGCAATCTCAATCAGCCCCGACGGCACGATCTCCTCCGGCGGTGCCATCACCGGCAAGCTGGCCCTTGTCGACTTCAAGCCTCCAACGATGCCCACGAGCCGGGGCAACGGCTACTACACAGCTGATGCCGCTCAGGAGGGGGGAGCTTCCGGTACAAGCGTCCGTCAGGGCGCTCTGGAGAGCTCCAACGTCAGCCCTGTCGATGGTGTCGTGGAGCTTATCAGTGCACAGCGTTCGGCAGAAACCATGCGCCACGTGCTTTCCATGCTGGACTCCGAAATGGACAAAACGGCAGTCCAGGATCTGCCCCGTGTCGCCGCTACAAGCTAAGGAGCTTCAATGATTCGCGCCCTCTACACCGCTGCCAGTGGCATGAACGCCCAGCAGACAAACCTCGACAACATCGCCAACAACCTTGCAAATTCCAGCACAGCCGGCTTCCAGCAGCGTCGCCTGCAGTTCACTGACCTCCTCTATCAAAACCAAGTCATGCCCGGTGCGGCAGCAACCCAGCAGACCACCGTCGCTTCGGGCATGCAGATTGGGCTCGGCGTCCGTCCCGGTTCCACCGAAATTCTTCAGACGCAGGGCGAGCTGACCGCCACGGGCAATCCGCTCGACATCGCTATCGAGGGCGCGGGCTTCTTCCAGATTCTGCTTCCCACAGGTCAGACCGGCTACACCCGCGCCGGTAATTTTCAGCTCGATGCGCAGGGCAACGTGGTTACACCTACCGGCGACGCGCTGCAGCCGGGTATCACGATCCCAAGCAATGCGACCGCTATCTCGATCGGCAGCGATGGGACCGTCAGTGTGACCTTGCCCGGGCAAAGCCAAGTCTCCAAGGTCGGCACGATTCAGACGGCCATGTTCGCCAACCCTGGCGGCCTGAATAGCGTAGGCAGCAATATCTATCTGCCCACAGCCGCTTCCGGCGATGCCATCGTCGGCTCTCCGGGCGGCACCGAGGGCCTGGGTGGCCTGCAACAGAACATGATCGAGCAATCGAATGTCAGCGTCGTTGAGCAATTTGTTGAAATGATCGTCGCGCAACGCTCCTATGAATCGAACTCCCGTGTTGTAAAAGCTGCCGACGAAATGTTGCAACAGCTGAATCAGCTGGCCTCATGAGGAACGTAAGCCCAGCGATGTTACAGATTCTGCGCACGCCTTTCATCGTCGCTTTCCTGGCGATGGCCTCCACGTCTCCGCAAACAGCGGTATCACAAGGTCCGGCCGGTCGGTTCACTATAAACGCGGTTGCGATAGCAGCTGCGGTGAGCGATGCAGGCCTGAACATTAGCCCCGAGCAGGTGCGGTTGCCACTGCAACTGACTGCCGGGTCTCAAAATCCGGCGCTCCGCGTCTCTGGTGCCGAGCTGCTCGCCGACAATCGCCTGCATGTTCGCCTGTCCTGCAACGAGCCCGGCAGTTGCTTACCCTTCTTCGTCGTCCTCAGTTTTCATGACAAAACAGCAGCCCTAACCGCTTTCTCGGCACTGAACTCAAGTTTTTCTTCCGAACTGCCGATAAGACATGCAAGTGGTCCCGCCCTGCATGCAGGAGATCGTACCGTGCTGCTGATGGAAGACGAGCATATGCGTATCTCTCTCCCCGTGGTGTCGATCGACAGCGGCAGGATAGGCAGCGAGATTCGTGTGAGCAGCCTGGACCGCAAGAAGACTTACCAGGGTACGGTGCTCAGCGCACAAGTTGTGAAAGGACGGTTGCCATGACCATCACGCGATTCAAAGTCCGGCCTTGGCATCTCGCATATATGCTCTGCCTTTTACTCTTGTGCTCGCTTCGCGCCTTGGGCTCGGGAGTCAAACATATAAAAAAGACGCCGGAACAGCTCCGCGCCGAATACCTCGCCAAGGCCGGGCAGACTTGGTCACAACCCGGCCCCACAGGAACGCTGGGTAGTCTTTGGTCGCCAACCGGCTACCTCGTCGATTCCGCAACGGATTACAAGGCACGCTCTCTGCACGACGTTCTCACCATTGCGGTCTCCGTGCAGACCACAGCGGCACAAACAGGAACGGTCAACAACGCACGCGCTTTCGCGACCAACTCGGCGATTACAGGGTTGTTTGGCGGCATTTCCACGGCCAATACCAATCCGCTGCTCGCCGCGAACTCTTCCAATTCCCTGAAGGGCCAGGGGCAGACCAGCTCCAATACCACCTTCAGTACAAGTATGACCGGCGAAGTGATTGCGGTCTTCCCGAACGGCAACCTCGTCGTGGAAGGCCATCGCCAGATCGACATGAACAACCAGCATGAGGAGGTCGTTATCCGCGGAGTGGCTCGCCCGGGTGACATCGCCCCCAATAACGTAATCGCTTCTTCCTCGCTGAATGATCTTGAGATTGAGCTAAAAGGCAAAGGCATCATCTCCGACAGCGTACGTCCGCCCAACCCTGTAACCCGTGCCGTTTTGTGGCTGTTTGGTTTCTAATGCTCACTTCGATTTACTTCTATAACCGCGAGAGCCACGACCGTGCGCCAAGCTGGCCCCGAATGACCGCCAGTATTCAGTGGTGGTGGACGCTCGGCTTGCTTATTCTGCTGCTCGGTCAGCAGGCGGCGGCCTCTGCCTCATCGCGTCCAACGCATATCCGTGACATCACCGACGTACAGGGTGTCCGGGGCAATCAGCTGATTGGCTATGGCTTGGTCGTCGGCCTGCAAGGCACAGGCGATCGCCAGCAAACCTTCTTCACCGTGCAAACCCTCGCCAACACACTGCAGCGCCTTGGCGTGCAAATACCTGCCGGTAGCGCCGTTGTAAAGAATATCGCCGCCGTGATGGTGACCGGGGAGTTGCTGCCGTTTTCTGAAGCGGGCATGAAAATGGACATCACTGTTTCCTCGGTGGGGGACGCCAAGAGCCTGGAGGGTGGCGTATTGCTGCTGACCGCCCTGCATGGCACCGATGGCCAGATCTACGCCGAGGCGCAGGGACCCCTGACAACGGGTGGCTATTCTGAAAGCACCCAAGGGCAATTGCGCTCAGTAAATTTCACAACCGTTGCCAGAGTTCCGGACGGTGCCATCATCGAACGCGATGTCAGGGTAAACCTGAACACCCTGCGTACCGTCTCCTTCCTGCTGCGCGAAGCCGATTTCTCCACCGCGCGAGATATCGCAGAGGTGATCAATAAAAGTTTTAGTGCTCCGATCGCAGAGGCCTCAGATAGCCGGCACATCAATGTCGATACACGCGCGGCGAACATGCCCTCGGTTCCGCTGCTTATTTCACGAATTCAGAATCTCCCGGTGAACGTAACTGCTCCCGCCAAAGTCATTCTTAATGAACGGACCGGAACGGTCGTTCTTGGCGGTGACGTGCTGCTTTCCCCTGTCTCGATCCTGCATGGCGGGCTACAAATCCAAGTGGATACCGTTCTCACCACGTTGCAACCCGCCCCATTCTCCAATGGCACGACTACCACGACAGCGAACACGCAGCTCTCGGTACAGGATAAGGAGGCTCGTTCCATACGGCTCGGCAATGGAGCCGATGTGGAAGAGCTGATCAAGGGCCTACACGCGATCGGTGCCACGGCACACGATATCGTCTCTATCCTGCAGGCCGTCAAGGCGGCCGGCGGACTGCAAGCAGAACTGGAAGTGATCTGATGTACGAAACTACGCCTCTCGCGCCTAGGTCAGCGAGCCTCATCCCACGCCCCGAACAAAGCTCGGCTCAGCTGAGCCAGAAACTCGGTACAACTCAGATTCTTCCAAAAGCCAAAGAGTTTGAAGCAATTCTTCTCAGCCAATGGTTACAAGGTGCTGAATCCAGTTTTGGCTCCGTACCCGGATCCAGCGAAGGCGAGGACGCGGGAGATGAACAGTTCAAAGGGTTCGCTGTCCAACAATTAGCAAAGAATATCGTGAATGCCGGGGGGATCGGTATCGCGGCAATTGTGGCAAAGGCTCTCACGAGCGCAACATCAGGTTCTGATCAATCGACTCACGCACCGACGTCACATGTAGGCGTGACCGAAGCACCATGACCCACGGCTCTCCTGTGATGCTTTCGTTCCATTGAGAATGGATCACAGGCAATTTACAACGGATATCGTTTCCCCGCAGAACGTTGGAGTCCCGCGGAAGGATCTAGCGAAGTGACACTGAAGCCAATGACGATCGACATGGTAAATATAGCTCCGCTTTTAGCGTCACAAGAAAGCGGCAGTGCAATGGACGAGGACCTCTACTTCCAGCAACTGGAATGGTTGCGGGAGGAAATGCATACTGCGATGCTCTCAATCTCCAGCAATTCACTTCAGGTGTTAGAGAGCAGCCTTTGGAAGCAGGAAGTTCTTTGCGTAAGCCTCAAACACCTCGTGCAGTCTATGCAAGGATCCATGCTTGGAGGGAATGCCATGGTACGTGTGCAGTCCGCGACCATGGCTCTCAGCAAACTTAACGAGACCTACGCGGATTTAGTAAGCCAAGCCCGCTCGTCGAGCGATCTTCTTTACGGCCTTTGCCTCAGTTATCAACAGGCAACGCACCGGGGCGCGCATGCAGACCTTGGAAATCACTGTTCACTGGAAGCCTAATTCATGCTGAGTCTCAACGCGAATCTATCCATGGCATCGCAGGCGCTCGAAGCCGATACGGGCGCGCTAACGATTACGAACAACAACATCGCAAATGTCAACACACCGGGCTACTCGCGACAGCTCGTCAACCTGAGCTCGGTAGCCTTGGCGGGCACCGGTCTAAACCAAGACGGTGGCGTCTCCTTCAATGGATTCACCGTGGTGCGCGATCAGTTGCTACAGATTGGCATCAACCAGAAGACCTCTGATTCTTCCAGTCTCACAACGCAAAGCGTGTCCTGGGCCCAGATCGAAAGCGCGTTTTCCAGCACGAGTACCGGTCTCGGACAGGCCGTATCCCAGCTCTTTTCCACCCTATCGAGCTTGGCAACGGCTCCACAAGATGCGGCAACACGGCAGACGGCTTATTCCGCAGCAAGTCAGCTCGTGGACGCGTTCCATCAGGCTGCCGGCAGTCTGTCCTCAGTACAAGCAGATGCAAATACCAGTGTTTCGGGTATTGTCGCGAACATCAATCAAGCGACTACACAGATAGCCAGCCTCAACGGTCAGCTTGCAGCTTTGCAAGCCGCGGGACAGCCTAGTGGGACCATACAGAATCAAGTCGACCAGCTTACTTCACAGTTATCCCAGCTGACCGGAATTTCGCTCACCAACACGGATTCGACGCCGACAGTCTCCACAAGCGGTGGTTCTCCCCTGGTCGCGGGCACAACCGCCTACGCGCTCCAGGTTACGCAAACCCCCGACGGAAAGAATCACGTTCTGGACACCCAGGGAAAGGACATTACTGGAAACCTTTTAAGCGGTTCGCTCGGCGGCACGATCACGATGCGGGACCAAAGCGTTCCGCAGCTCTCAACATCTCTTGATCAGTTTGCGTCACAGCTGGCTACGGCTATGAATGGCGCCCAGGCACAAGGCTACGACCAGAACGGGAACGTCGGCCAAGCCATGTTTACACTCCCAACGGCCGGAATAAGCGCCGCGGCTGGAATCAGCGTTGCCTTGTCTACAGGTTCGTCTATCGCGGTGAGTTCTGACGGCTCAACTGGCAGCAGCAGCAATTTGAAGAACCTGCTCGCCGTGCAGACTACGGCTCTGCCTTCAGGACAGACTCCATCCAACACCTATGCAGGATTTGTTCAACAAATCGGAGCTTCGAGCGGAGCTGTTACCAGCGGTCTTAATGCCACCAATGCGGCTCTTACACAACTAAAAACGCAGCAGAGTTCTGAATCAGGCGTTTCCATCGATGAGGAAACGACAAATCTTTTACGTTATCAGCAGGCATATTCGGCTGCGGCACAGGTGATCAACACAATGAATAATCTTTTCTCGATTGTACTAAATATGAGTAGGTGATAAACATGCGAGTTGCCCCAAATCTTTACACCAGCGTAAATGCAGCTATCCAACAAAGTGAGCAGCAACTACAAACAGCGATGAACCAACTATCGTCCGGCAAGCGGGTAGCCCTGCCGTCGGATGATCCACTCGCGTTCGCGCAAGACACCCAAAGCCTTGCCGCTTCTGCACAGGTAGACCGATACACGCAGAATGCAGATTCAGTGCTCTCACTGTCGCAACAGGCAGATTCCGCATTGAGCAGCGTTGTCACATCGCTGACGCAGGCGATCAGCTTGGGCACCGAAGGCGGCAGCCCGACCCTGACGAGTTCGCAAAAAGCGAGTCTCGCGCAGCAGGTGCAAGGCCTCCTCTCTGATGTGGTGTCGCAAGCCAATCTCGGCAGCAATGGCAACTCCCTATTCGCAGGTACGGCGGGAACGCTCACTCCCTTTGTTGCGGACGCTACCTCGCCGAACGGGTATGCGTACCAGGGCAACAGCGGCAGTAACCAAACAGCCGTTGGCGAGAATCTGCAGGTCACGGTGAATGTGCCGGGAGACACAATTTTTACCAATGCGGGCGGAAATGTACTTGGCTCCCTGCAGCAGATGGTTACAGCGCTCGGATCCGGCACGACAGCGGATCTCTCCACTGCCACTGCGGGTATCACGGCCGCCATTGCCCATGTGGGGCAGGTCCGTGCAATTTATGGCAGTACCGTCAACCAGCTAATGGCACAGAACAACATCCTGTCCCAGGAAACGGTGTCTCTCACTTCGCAACAGAGTGCTCTCACCGGCATCGATACCGCAACTGCGGCAACAAATCTATCCCAGGCGCAAACGACCAACAGTGCCGTGCTGGCGATGGCTGCCAAAATCCTACCGCAATCGCTGCTCACGTATCTTCACTAATTATTTGTGTCAGGCTCCTAAAGTTGCTCGGCAAATTGCCGATAAGAGGAATGTAACAACGGGAAGCTCTCACGTGAGAGCTCTTCCAGCCTCAAAACAGCAAACCCAAGGAGCTTGAAAACACGTGATCTCGATTCTTAACAATCTTTCGGCCATGAGCGCCGAGAACTCTCTCTCCATGACGCAAGCAAACCTGCAGAACACCCTAACCCAGCTTTCCACCGGCATGCGCATTAACTCGGGTGCCGACGACGCCGCCGGTCTCTCCATCGCCAACGGTATGCAGGCAAACATCGCTGCGCTCACTCAATCGTCGCAGAATGCCACCAATGGCGTTGGCATGCTGCAGACAGCAGACGGTGCCCTCTCCCAAGTGACGACTCTGTTAAACCGCGCTGTTACGATCGCCACAGAAGCATCGAACGGAAACGTGACGACGGGTGCTAATGGACAGGCCACGGCTCTCAATACGGAGTTCCAATCGATCCTCTCTGAAATCAACCAGATCGGTCAGACCACCGATTTCAACGGTCAAAACGTGTTTTCAAATAACGCGCCTAGTTCATTTTCCTCGACACAGGCTGCACTCACAACCGGTACAGCGCTAAGCAGTGGTTCCACGACCACCATCAACGATGCGAAGACCGGCGGCAACTTTGTCTTCACAGCGGGCGCTACCTCCACGGTGGCGGATCTGCAAACGGCGATCAGTAATGCCGTTTCTTCGGGCACCCTGAGTGCAGGAACCACGGCCTCAATTACTGGCGGCAAGCTGGTGATTGCCACTTCGACGGTCGGCGATTCACTCAATGTGTCCAGCAATGATGCCGCACTCGGTCCGATGGTCGCCGCTTCTGGCACTAACAATACGACCACGTTTATCAGTGACGGCACGCAGACCGGTGCAGCGAATACGACCATTCAGACCAGCATTACGGCGCTGTCGGGCAGCAACCTGGGACTCAGCGCGTCTGACCTGAGTTCCGCCAGCGATGCGCAGGCTGCGCTCACCGCAGTAACTTCCGCTATCAATCAGGTGTCGGCTCAGCGCGGCCAGATTGGTGCCTCGATCAATCGCCTCACGGCTGCCTCCAACGTGATGAACAGCCAGGTACAGAACCTGACGAGCGCCTCCAACAGCATCCGAAATGCGGATGTCGGGAAGACGGTGGCCAACATGACGCAATACAACATTCTCCAGTCCACAGGTATGGCAGCACTGCAGCAGGCGAACCAGTCGCAGCAGGCTGTTCTTAAGCTGCTGCAGTAAATCAGGACAGGGTGGAGCCTCGTATGAGGCTCTACCCTTCCAATCAATTTCTAGAGAGATTCCTAAATCATGAGCTCCGTATCCTCTCTCAATTCCCTGCTATCGTCGAGTTCCCCGTCGAATGCCTCGTCGGTAAATATAAGCTCTCTGCTGGCGGCGGCTACAGGCGCGACCTCGGTGGGCATCGATGTGACCTCCGCGGTGGATGCTGCTGTCTATGCGGCGCAGGCTCCCGAACGGCAGTGGCAGGCACAACAAGCAACGCTGCAATCGCAGATTACAGCGGTCACAGGCATCCAGAAGGCATTGGCAAGTGTCAGCACGGACCTGGATCAATTGAACGATCCACAAGGATCGCTCGCCGCCAGAGCTGTAACTTCGAGTAACTCCGCTGTGGTGACAGCAACCGCAACTCCCGGAGCCATCGTAGGGTCCCACGTCATTACGGTGGCGAGCCTTGCCACGTCCGCCTCTTGGTATTCAACCTCGATGAGTGGCGCGAATGGCTCCCTGGGATCGTCTACCCTCACCATCACGCAGAGCAGCGGGACTCAAACCAGTTTTGCCCTGGGTGGAAGCGGCAGTACCTCGTTGGCCGCTCTGGCGAGCGCCATCAATGCTGCTTCCCTGGGCATTAATGCGAGTGTCATCAATGACGCAACTGGATCAAGACTAGCGCTCGTGGGACAGGTAACGGGCTCCGCTGCGAACTTTACAGTGAGTGATGCCGGTGCGGTTGCGCCCACGTTTACCTCTGCCTCCCTCGCGAGCAGTTCAGCCCCACTCACTGCCGGCACATTCCAGATAGGCGATGGAGCAGGTTCGGCAACGCTCAACGTAGCCGCCGGCAGCACGCTGGCGAATCTTGCCAACCAGATCAATAGCCAAGGCCTGAATCTAACCGCAAGTGTGGTTACTGATTCTGCAGGTGCACATCTTTCCGTAACTGGAAACAGTGGAAATAGCGTGTCCCTTAGCTCTGACCCGGCCTTTGTGCTGACACAGCCCAGCGTAGGGAGCGACGCATCCCTGAAGGTAGACGGGATTCCGATCACAAGCTCATCAAACACCGTCACTGGAGCAGTTAAGGGCCTAACTTTGAATCTCCAGGGTGTTACCAATGGCTCGCCGGTTACCCTGGGCGTGGCAGCGGACGCCAACCAGATCAGCGCAGCTGTGTCCCAGTTTGTAACAGATTACAACTCGGCCCTGTCGCTCGTGAGTTCACAGTTCACCTACAGCACCGCTTCCGGCTCTCAAGGAGTTCTGGGGAGCGATGCAACGATTCGCTCGTTGCAGAGCACATTATTGGGCTTCGGGAGTTATTCCACATCGCTCGGCGGATCCTCCAGCTCATCCTCTGCAACCCCGATCAGATCCATGGCCGACCTGGGAATCACGATGAATAACGATGGCTCCTTGAGCCTCAATACTGCGACTCTGGAGCAAGCTGTTACGACGAGTCCTTCAGGGGTCCAGAACTTCTTTCAAGGTACGGCACTCAACGGTTTTGCAAGCTCGGTTCAAGCAAACTTGAAGGTGTTCAGCGATCCAGGCTCAGGAGTTTTGACTGAAGATCTGAACAATATGACTCAGCAGAACAACGGTTTGCAATCCGATGTAAATAACTACGAATCGGGGTATATCGCGTCGCAACGCACCGTGCTAACGAATATGTACAGCAAAGCCGAAATAGCTCTCCAGCAGCTGCCTGCCACGTTGAAGCAACTGCAGGCACAACTCGGCAACAATTCTTCGGGAGGTTAAATGGGTTATTTGAGAAGTAATTCCGCTTACAGACAAGCAGCCGCTAGTGGAGCAACGCAAATTGGACTATTGCTGATTGCGTATGACGCGCTGGCCGCCGACCTGCTTGAGGCGGGTGAGGCAGTTCGTCGGAGTGACATTCCGTCTCGCTGCAAACATTCCAATCATGGCTTACTGCTGCTGGGGCATTTGGAAAGCTGGGTGCAGTATGCCGAGAGCAAGGTGCTGGCTCCAAGCCTGAATCAGTTCTACCGTTTCGTGCGTGATCGCATGCTCAATTTGCAGGGAGGAGGCAGGCCGGAGGACTTCGAGGAACTCGCCAAACTGGTTGCTGAAACAAGAGCTGCGTGGCGGCTTAAGGAGCAGAAACTTTTGCAAGAAGGAGCTGAGTCGGAAGCACAGGCGCTCTCCGTTTCTGTCGAAAGCAATGGCGGATACCAGGTAACCAGCTCAGCCTGGTCAGCGTAAGTATTCAGCACACCCGAACATATTTTCTATAAGGAGACGTATCTATACCGCTGGAGACGGTGCGGATGAGGTAGTCCGCTTCGCTATGGTTTTGCTGGGTGAATCGCGCGTAAACCTAGCGGAGTAGCAGAGCTCCCGAAATAATCTCTAGTCGACGGATCTATCGCTTTCTGAGCGATGGCGGAGCCCGACGCCAGTACGGTGCGCCAAAATGCAAGGCGCTCCGTGCTCATCAGCGGACGCATGCGCGGATCCGTCCCGATTTGCATGGTTTCGGGTAATGCAGTTTGCAAGGAGCGCCATGCCGGCAGATCCGTACCGTTTGGGTCTCCGCTCCGAATGAAGTTAGCCCACCAGCACATGGCCTTCGCTGATAAGGCCCGGTCATCGGCGGTGAAGGGCCGCACCAGCACCTTCAAGTTGCCAAAGACATAGGGCAACTCGCTCGAATGGAAGGCCGCAAACTCCGGGTGCTCGGGCCATGGCAGGGCGTAGGCCCAGTAGTAGGTATAGACCGGGCTGTGTTCGTGCATCGTCTCCAGTGCGGCCCACAGGTACATAGAGGCGAGCCCCAGGTCGCGCGCCGCTGTCTGGCTCACCGTTCCGGCAGTGATGTCGTCGCTGAACGGGTACAACGCTTCGAAGCGTGGCTCATTCGCTCCGTAGGCAGCCCAGCTTTGCTGCTTCAGTTGCGCTGCGGTGCTGTGCCCATAGCTGGAGGAGGAACTACCCTCGTCAGCCTGCATGCCGGTGAGGACCGGGACTCGAAGGCCTCGACCTGCCGCGATGGCCATGTTGGGATCTTCCAGCAGGCTGCATCCATCGACGACCGGGGCGAAGCGGAAGGCAGTAGGACCCGATACCGCGCGCAGCAACTGATCCGCGGGCATGGCCCGTAGGGCGGCCAAGGTGAGTGCGCCATGCTCCGCGACGAAGGCCTGCCCTTCCCGCTCTGCAAGCGCCAGCGGCCTCATAGGCGCTCCAAGACCGCTGCCGCTTTCGGCGATGGCACCCTCGATCAAGCCGCGGGCAAGGGGTGAGGCAAGCAGATCATGCACGGCGGAAGCGCCGGCTGACTGGCCACCCACCGTGATCCGGGACGGATCCCCGCCAAATACCGCGATGTTTCCCTTTACCCAGCGCAGCGCGGCCAGGCAGTCCAGCAGACCGTAGTTACCGCTGGCGTGCTCGGGCGACTCGGCCGACAGCGCAGGGTGCGCCAGAAAGCCAAAGATCCCAAGACGGTATTGGATTGTCACGACCACAATGCCCTTCGTTGCCAAGGCCGCACCGTCATAGACCGCGACCGACGTTCCTCCCTGGACGAATGCCCCACCATGAATAAATACGTAGACCGGCAGCGGCTTTACCGGTTGCAGCTTCAGCGTGGGAGTCCACACGTTCAGGTAAAGGCAGTCTTCACTCACCGGGCCTCGCGGCATAAACTCCGCGGTCCACGGCAGTTGCGGAGGCCCAACTTCCTGCTCGCAGGAGGACGGAAAGCTCGTAGCGGAGCGTACACCAGTCCAGGGTTTGGCAGCTTGCGGCGGACGCCAACGCAGGTCGCCCACCGGCGGCGCGGCAAAGGGCACACCTTTGAAGGACGTGACCCCATTCCTTGTCTCTCCGCGTAAATGTCCTTCGTGCACGCGAACGAGGCTTTGCGCCACAGCACCTGTAACCGAAAGCAAGGTCAGCAAAAGCGTCAAAGCAAAACCCTGCCGAAGACAGTGAATCAACCAAAGGCGTCTGCCAAGGGTGCGCATGCCCTTTAGTGTGCACTCATTCTGTGGAAAAATTTGCCCGGGGCACGGAACCACCGCGGTGAAAGCTCCGTACTGCGATCTATCGGGCTCTCACATAGCAGCAGGCGAGCAGGAGCAGACCATTGCGCTTGCTCCTGGGAATATCCTTTCGCCACGCGCTCACCTGCTTGTGTTCACGCAAGGGACCGAGCTCGGACACAAGTTTTTGAGCCCTTTTCAGAGGACCAAATGGCCAATTTCATTGCCGTCGCGGCCTGTGCCGCCTGTATCGCTTCAATTGGCGCGGCAGCTCAGACGAACTGCAGTGTCCCCCACAGCGCGACGCTGGCCGGCACCGTGCGGGACAGCACCATGGCCTTGATTCCCGGGGCCGTGCTTCGGCTCGACGACAACCGTACAGGAACGAGTGGTGCCGACGGCCGCTTCCGTTTTGTGTGCGTGCCGAGCGGCAAGCACCACCTCTCGGCCAATGCGGAAGGCTTTGCCCTCAGCGACATCTCCATAGCCGCTCCGCATGCCGGAGACCTCCAGCTCATCCTTCAGCCCGACTCCGTGCGCACCGACATACAGGTAAACGCGGACGAGGGAAACGCTGTCGACGCAACCGGCAGTGGTGCCGCCGCGACGATCTCCGGCAGGCAACTGCAGTCGCTCGCCGATGATCCGGACGACCTGCTGCGCGAGTTACAACAGCTTGGCTCCGTGACCGGCGGCAGTCCGGCGGGGGTCACGATCGCCGTCGATGGTTTTCAGGGGTCAAGCAAGCTGCCCCCCAAGAGTTCCATCGCCTACATCAAGGTGAATCCCGATCTATTTTCTTCTGAGTACCGCGAGCCGCCCTTCAACGGCGGCCGTGTGGAGGTCTACACCAAACCGGGTCAGAGCGCGTTCCATGGCGCTTTATTCGCCACCAATGGCAGTCCGTGGGAGAACGCACGCGATCCCTTCTCCACGGGCAAGGCTTCGCTTGGCAAGCAACGTTACGGCTTCGAGTTCACAGGGCCTGTGCGCAAACAGGGGTCGGACTTCGCGCTGGATCTTGAGCATCGCATCATCGACAACTTCGGCGTGGTGAATGCGGTCACGCTCGACGCGTTCGGCAATCAGGTCCGCACGGTCGCGAACGTGGCGACACCCCAAAGCCTGTGGATCGGGCAGGCGCGATTGGACTGGCAACTCGGCACCAAAATCACTCTGATTGCCACCTACGACGCCAATGTGAACAGCCTGCAAAACGTTGGTGTGGGCGGGACCAATCTTGCAGAAAACGGCTACAACAGTGGGCAATATGAGCATGTGCTGCGCTTTACGGCCATCACTACCGCCAGCGTCCACCTGATGCACGAAGCGCGTGCGTCATTCAAGTGGGATGGCGAGAACGATGTGCCAAACTCCCTCGCCACGCAGGTGCATGTCGCGGGAGCGTTCACGGGTGGGGGCGCAAACATCGGCGCGCAGCAGCTGCACGAGTTCAACATCGAAGCCGATGACGACGCGATTCTCACCACGAAGAATCACACGCTGAAGGTCGGCACACAGCTCATGCTGTACAACGAACACGAGCAGCTCACCACCAATTTTAATGGCACATACACCTTTGGCGGTGGCGGTGCGCCCGTGCTCGACAGCGGCAACAACGCGGTCCCGGGCCAGACCGAGATTATCACCGGCATCGAACAATACCGCCGCGCCACGCACGTGAGTGCTACGGGTACGTCGCAGCCGCTACCCGGTGGCACCCCTACCGCGTTCAGCAATGTGGTGGGCACGCCCGCCGTGAACTTCACACAGGTGCAGAATGCGTTCTTCGTTCAGGACGACTGGAACGTGGGCCGCGGTGTACACATCGCCGCCGGCCTGCGCTATTTTGTGCAGAACGATCCGGCACTGCTCGGGGCCATCACACCGCGGATTGGCGTGCTGTGGTCGCCCACCAAGAAAGGCCTATGGACGTTGCATGCGCATGCTGGCCTGTTCACCGGTCAGCAGGGCAGGACGGAGTACGCGGAAGTGCTGCGCGAGGATGGCGTCCATCGCATTACGTCCACTGTCTATAGCCCTCAGTACGGGAGCCCGTTCTCCGGGACCACGCCCATTCATAGCCTTCGCACCATCGCTCCAGGCATCACGAACGGTAACTTTGCCATCGAGAACGTCGGCGGTACGCGCACGTTGCCGCACGGCTGGAATTTTTCACTCGATTACTACATCGCCCGGCTGTGGAATCTGCCGCGCAGCCCCAATATCAACTCACCCCTGACCGCCGACCCGACGGGGCCCCGTCCCGGCCTGCCCAATACGGATGTGTTGCAGGTGCAGAACAGCAGCCAGGGCCGGGTCAATGTCGAGTTTGTCGGCCTGGAGCAGCACTCCTTGAAATATGTGCAGCTATTCTTTGGCGGCGTGCGCGTCAATCTCGTTGATGACGACGATGATGGCGAATTCTTTGCGCCGCAAAGCATGTACACAAACGCCGGAGAGTTTGCGCATCGCAGCACGCAGCCGGTCTGGAATCTGTTTGGCAATGCCAGCTTTACGCTGCCCAAAAAGGTGCAGCTCAGCGGCGACCTGAACGCCGGCGGGGATGCGCATTACAACATCACCACCGGCTTCGACAACAACGGCGACGGCAACTTCAACGACCGCCCGCAGTACGCCGCAGCGGGCACGCCGGGTGCCATGCAAACGCCCTTCGGCCTGCTGGTCGCGAGCGGCGGGACGAGCGTGTTTCCGCGTAATAAAGGTGTCATGCCGTGGACCTTTCACCTCGACACCAACCTGCAGCGTGCCTTCACGATGACACACAATCCGAAGGCAGAACACCAGCAGGTGCTGACGGTGAACGTGCGCTCATCCAACGTACTGAACCACACCAACGTGACCGCCATTGGCGGTGTGCTCGGTTCCCCGTTCTTCAACGTGCCGTATGCCGCGGACAACGGCCGCCGGGTAGAGGCCGGCCTGCGCTACAGCTTCTGATTGCGCCGCGGGACAGCGGGGCCTAACCGTGCCATGCCTTGATGCAGCGCTAGAAGGGGGTTGCGCGGTTTAACAAGAGGCTTCAATGCAGCCTGAAGCGACACGGCATTTAGCCTGATGAACCGTGGAACGATTCTTTGAGCCGTCATCCTCAACGCAGTGGAGGATGACGGTATTCCCTCTAGCAGCCGAGGCAGCACGAGCGAATACGGAGATCCTTCGCTTCGCTCAGGATGACGGAAGCACATACATTTGCAGCACAGGTGCTCTGCCTTTGCCCTTACTGCCTCTGCCCTTACTGCCTTTGCCCTTTCTGCCTCTGCCCTTACTGCCTTTGCCCTTACTGCCTTTGCCCTTACTGCCTTTGCCCTTACTGCCTTTACGGCTTCTCCGGCCAGGCGTGGCGCGGATAGCGTCGCATCAGTTCGCGGCGCACCTGCGGGTACAGCCGTTCCCAGAAGCCCCGGAGGTCAGTGGTCGTCTGCACCGGCCGGTGGTTTGGGGCGAGCAGCTGGATCACCACGGGCGTCCTCTCCGGGCCGATGCGGGGTGTCTCCTGCATGCCGAAGAAGTCCTGCAGGCGTGAGGCGATCCACGGTGGCTTGCCGGTCTCATAGTGAACCTTTGTTTGCCGCCCAGCATGCAGGGTGATCGTCGCCGGTGCAAACTCACGCAGCTTTCGGCCATCGGACTTGCTCTCCAGCAGGGGTAGGAACTGACTGGCGGCGCGTTTGAGTTCCGCGAAGCTTCGCAGGCCGTTGCACAGTTCCGCAAGCACCGCCGTGGGATCCACTTCGCCGCATCCTGCAAACTCAAGACGGGCAAGCAGGTTTCTGAGCGCCTCGCCATCGACAAATTGCTCCAGGCCAGCCTCTACCGCCTTTTCCGCCAGCAGCGCAGCTACTCCGGCGGCGTCGGCCTGCGCATCGTGGAACTCCTGGAGCAGGAGCTCGTCGTAGAGCAGGACCGAGGTGGATTCGACACGCTCGGCGTCGCGATTCCAGGTCAGACGATCCTCCTCACGCACATACTCCGGGAAGAGGTCGATGAGCCACTCCGGCTCGATGCGCGCGGCGGTGCGCACGATAGGCAGAGGTTTGTCTTTGCGATCCTCCGCGTCCAGGACCACCATGAAGGGATAGGGCGGCGGCTCACCCATCAGCTCGGCGGAGAGACCCGTTGAGAGCAACAGCTGGTTGCCGGCCCTGCGCCGTGCCACGCGATCCGGAAAACCGGCCAACACTGCCATCAGCAGCGCATCCACATCGTGCGTGCTGCCCTGGGGCGGGCGCACGATGCGGCGCAGTTGCCGCAGATGCTCGAGCGTACGCGGATCGTTTTGCTGGCCAAGGTTGTCCAGGGCCACGAGCAGGTCCGTGGAGTCGATGCGCGCGCCGCTGCCGAGCAAGGCCGCCGCCGCACAGCCCTCCTCACCCACGCCACGGCGTACAGCTTCGGTTACCAGCCGCGCCAGCCGTGGCGGCAGCGGCAGGCGGGCCAGTTCCTCGGCCACGGCTCCGTGCGCGCCGAGCCGGTCGAGCAGTCCCTCGGCGTGCCGTACCGCCGCGTCCGGTGGGGGTTCGAGCCATGCGAGCCCTCCAGCCGTTCCGGGCCCCGGCACCCCCATCGCGCGCAGCGTCAGGCAGAGCTGCGCAAGATCGCTGCGGACAATCTCCGGTTTGTCGTGCTCCCGCCGCTGCGCATAGTCCTCCTCGGGGTAGAGCCGCAGCACGCGCCCTGGCCCTGTACGTCCGGCACGGCCCGCCCGCTGCTTGGCCGAGGCTTTGCTGACGCGGCGAATCTCCAACGTCGGCAGGCCCGTCCAGGGCGAGTAGCTGGCCACGCGTGCCAAGCCGCTGTCGATCACCGCCGAGACGCCCTCGATCGTGATCGAGCTCTCCGCCACGTTGGTGGCTAAGATGAGCTTGCGTTGCATGGCCGGTGCAACAGCCCTGTCCTGCTCCGCCGGTGAAAGGTCACCATGCAGCGGTAGCGTGAGCATATCCGCACCACGCGCCAGCCCTTCACACGCACGCATGGCCTGACGAATCTCCGCGGAACCGGGTAAGAACACGAGGATATCGCCAAGGTAATCCTCCCGGAGCAGTTGCCGCACGGCGGCCGCCACCTGGCTTCCGAGGGCTTCCGGCGAGTAGGGCAGGTACTCTATCGACAGCGGAAAGGCCCGCCCCTCCGCCCGTAGACTCGGGCAATCGCCGAGGAAGTGCGCGACCGGAGCCGCCGCCAGGGTCGCCGACATAACGACGAGCTTCAGCTGCGGCCGGCTGCGTTGCAGGCGCTTCAGCAGGGCAAGCGCCAGGTCGCCATCAAGGTGCCGCTCATGAAACTCATCCAGCACCACCGCATCGACGCCCCTCAGTTGCGGATCCGAGATCAGACGGCGGGTGAGGATGCCTTCTGTAAGAAAGCGCAACCGTGTTCGCGGGCCGCTGACGTCCTCGAAGCGCACCTGATACCCGACGGTCTCGCCGGGCTCCTCACCCATCTCCCACGCGACCCGGCGAGCAGCGATGCGGGCCGCAATGCGCCGCGGCTCCAGCACCAGAACCTCACCGCCCATCAGCCCGAGCAGAGCGGGGGGCACACGGGTCGTCTTACCCGCGCCGGGAGCGGCCTCCAGTACAAGATTCGGAGAGCCCGCCAGGGCGGTGAGGATCTCCGGCAGCAGAGCGTCGATCGGCAAGGGAGAGCGTTGCGGAGGACGAGCTTTGGAGGACGGCAGCAGGTTTGTGGCGGGCTCATGCATGATCGTCAGGCTTAGGAAAGGTCTGATGGCTACGCGGATGTTGCCTCAGTGGCGTAAGCCACACGAGGTGCATTCACTTACGGCGGACGATGCTACGACTTATGCCTATGCAGGGCTCCCTTTGTTTGTCATCCCGTAGGGATCTGCTTTTGTCCGACAAGCTAAGGACAACAGCGGATCCCTACGGGATGACAAACGGAAAGAGGCAATTTGCTTTAGAACATCGTAGCGACGCGATCGCACCACGCAGGGGAGGTCACGGGAGGCTTAGCTGCACGGCCTGCGTCAGCGACAGATGCTGCGGGATGACGTGGATCTCTGTGCGCCGCGTCTCCTGCTCGCGGGTCAAGCTTTTCAGCATCAGCACCTTGCCCTGAACGTGCACGCTGATGTGCTCGGACTTCCAGTTTGTGCTATCTACCGGAGCTCGCTCCAGGATGAAGTACCCGCCCGGCTCAATGCGGCCCAGAAAGCCGAAGCCAAACTCCACAGGGGTGAGGATCTTCGCATTTAAACGGCAAAGCCGGTCGACGGGCTGGCGCAGCGAGACGGTGCCCCCCATCGCATGGATGGCGCGCTCCTCATAGGTGGAGGGCTGAAAGGCAGGATTCGGCCGAAAGGAAAAGCGGGTGCAGCCATTCTCTTCCCCATCCGGCGTGAGCAGAAAGGCCCGGGGCAGCAGCTGCAGCAACTGCGCTGCATGGGCCTCATCATCGGCGTGCGCGGCATTCAGCCGGCGAAACGCATCGGGGTTCCTCACCAAGTCAGCGATGCGATCCCCTTCGGCCTGCGCCTGTGCGGGCGAAAGCGGGCGGCCATCGATGCCCAGCAGCCGGTGCAGCGGGCCGTCGGAGGTTTCCACGACCTTTTCCCGCCAAAGGTGGTCGCCCGTGCGGAGGGAACGCTCGTCGGCGAGGTAGCTGTAGCGAGTCTCCTGCCGGTGGGCCGCCACCTCGTTTGAGGCCATGCGGGCCACGAGAGCCGCAGGGGCGAGGGACTCCTGCGTTGCCCCGAGGCCGGCATTCGGTCCCGTATTTGCAGCCGGATTTTGTGCTGCGAACGGCGATGCACAAAGGCAGCTCGCCATCACGGTTTGCAAATACAGCCGAAACCACAATTTCATACAGGCCCTGACGTGAAGGTACCACCCGGTGCGGGGCGTGACTCACGGTACCAGCCATTCCTTAAGGCATGCTCAAGACGTGCCTTTGCTCCCTGTGATTCCTTTGATTCCTTTGATCCCTGTGCCCCTCGCTTCGGGCAAGGCACCGATTCAATGCTCAAAAGGTTCCCTCACTGGCTAAAGCCACACCCTAAACTTGAGGTTTACGGCGGGACTGAAGTCCCGCCCCTTCACAGAAGCGACTCAAGCAGAGCTCCCCTAGACGGCAACGACCTCCAACTCCCCATACTCAGCCCTGGGTAGGAGAGCAGACCGCCCGTCCTCTTCCAGTCTGGACGTGATTTCACTAAACGGGACCGGCCGGCTGTACAGATAGCCCTGCACCACCGTGCAGCCAAAATCCCGAAGCGCATCCCGTTGACGGACATCTTCCACGCCTTCGGCAGACACAGAAACACCCAGCGCGCCCGCCAGACCCACGATCATGCGCACAATATCCGCATTGGCATGCCCGGTAATCAGGCGCTGCACAAACGACTGATCGATCTTCAGTGTGTCGATCGGGTACCGTTCGAGGTAGCTCAGCGAAGAGTAGCCTGTGCCGAAATCATCGAAGGCAATGCGCACACCCAGCAGGCGAATGCGGTTCAACAGGGCTCCCATGCGGTCGGCGTTGCGCAAAAACACGCTCTCCGTGATTTCCAGCTCGATCTGCTCCGGATTGATGTCGTGCAGCTCCAGAGCGCTTTGCAGGTCCTCGAAGAACCCGGGATCCTCGAGTTGCCTGCTGGACACGTTTACATTGACTCGAAAGGTCGCCGGGAGTTCCAGCGTGTTCTTCCACGTACGGAAGTGCCGGCAAACCTCGTGCAGCACCCAGGAGCCGAGCTCGACAATAAGACCCGTCTCCTCGGCGATACCGATGAACTCAAGCGGAGGCACCAGGCCGCGCTCCGGGTGCCGCCAGCGTACCAAAGCCTCCAGCGCGCATGTGCCTCCGTTCACGGTGTCGACGATGGGCTGGTAAAAGACCTCAAGCTGCCGTCCCTCTATGGCAGAGCGAAGCTCCATGCGCGTGCGGAGCGCCGCTTTCGCACTCGCGTGCATCTCCTCGTCAAACAACGCATACCGCGCTCCGCCTTCCTTCTTTGCGCGATACATCGCGAGGTCGGCATCACGCAGGATGTGTTCCGCATCCGTATACATCCCGAAGCTGATGCCCATGCTGACGGCGGCGATGACCTCCATATTGGCCAGCTTCACGGGCACGATCAGTTCTTCAAGGATCCGTTCGGCAATCGAGATAATCTCCCGTGGGCTATCGAGATCCTCGCAGAGAATCGTGAACTCATCGCCGCCGATCCGTGAGATCGTATCCTGCGGGCGGGAGCAGGCCTTTAGACGCTTGGCCACCTCGATCAGCAGCAGGTCTCCAACGCTGTGGCCAAGACTGTCGTTGACCAGTTTGAAGCTATCCAGGTCTAGAAAGATGACGCCGCTGGTGTACGGCGCACGGCGCTGTGCGCACTCCACCGTGGACGTGAGCTTGTCCATAAAATAGGCGCGATTGCGCAACCCGGTGAGGTCGTCATGAAAGGCCGTGAAGGCGAGTTCCGCTTCCACGCGCCTGCGTTCCTGCACCTCCTGGGCCAATGCCTGGTTTTGGGTCTCGGCCAGACGCAGCTGAATGGCGTTCTCCTCGTTGCGCTTGCGTTCGGTGATGTCGCGCTGCACGGAGACCCAATGCGTGAACCAACCCTTTTCGTCCGCGACGGGCACGATGCTGAGCTCCACCCAGAATTGCGATCCATCCTTGCGGTAGTTCAGCAGCTCCACCTCGATCGGCTTCCAGCGCTTGAGCGACTTCTTCAGCCGTTGCCGCGGCGCATCGTCCGTCCCCGGTCCCTGCAGGATGCGTGGTGTTTTGCCCAACACCTCCTCGGGCGTGTAACCGGTGGTGCGGGTAAAGGCGGCATTGGCATAGACGATCCGTGGTCCTGGCAGATCGACCGGTTCGGCCTCCGTAATGAGCACGGCGTCGTTGGCGTTCACCACCACCGATTCGAGCAATCGCAAACGCTCTTCCTTGGCGTCCCGAGAAGTCCGCGTCACGGCCTCGGCGTGTCGCAAAGCCTGCAATACGAGCTGGTCGCCGATCTCTGTGGCCAGAGTTCGGAGCACGTACTCCGCCGCCCCGCTCAGCATGCGCGGAATATTGTCGAGCACGGCCAGTACGCCGATGCGCTCTCCGTCCCGCTCCACGGGCACGCTGGCGAAAAATCGTAAATCCGGCACGAGTTCACACAACCGGGCCCGCCCACCGGAGGCGTCCGGCCGCTCGAGGTAGAGATCCGTGGCGAGCAGCTCCGCAAACATTTCGGCAGGCATCGCAAATCCGGCTGCGATCGGCCCATGGTGTGCCGCGATCTCCCACCGTCCCTCCCGGCTTAGGAGCAGCACCGCACCTCCGGTTTGCGCGGAGCAGGCCGCGGAAGCTACCAGGCTGGTAATGCGTATAGGCAACAGCGCGAGTGAAACATTCTCGGGAGAATGGGTGAGTGGCATAGATACCCACGATGCACCTGACTCCGGTGGTTTACCCATACCCCGGGTGGGTTATTCCCTGCGCGACGTAAATCGCCCTGGTTCATTTTGTTGGCGAGAGTACAAGCAAGCCCCATGAAATCTTCGCAATCGATGCTTACCTCACAGGTGCTGCTGAGAGCAAACCATAGGGTTATTCGGCCAGAAACATCGCCAACCCCGGTCACGTCATGCAGTAAGTGTTGGCGTTGATTCCCTCCACTGCGCGGCGGGATGACAAAGCCAAATCTGGCTCGTGAGAGCAGTTTTTTCATGCATCCTAAGGTGCATGTCGGTTTTGGATTTGTTGTTAGGGAGACCTCTGGCTTCCGAAGAAGACGCCGAGCAGCGCGTCGGCATCGCGGCCGGTGTGCCCACGTTCGGCCTCGACGCGCTAGGCTCTGCCGCCTATGGTCCCGAGGCGGCCCTCACGATCCTGATCCCCGCCGCCGCAGCGGGCATCGCCTACGTCTTGCCGATCAGCCTCACGATCGTGGCCCTGCTCGCGATCGTGTACTTCTCCTATCGCCAGACGATCGATGCCTACCCCAATGGCGGTGGCTCCTACACCGTGGCCAGCGAAAACCTGGGGCGTAACCTGGGCCTGCTCGCGGCCGCGGCGCTGATGATCGACTACCTGCTCGACGTCGGCGTGGGCATCTCGACCGGCGTCGGTGCGCTGGTGTCGGGCATTCCCAAGCTGGCCCCGCATACGCTGGGGTTGTGTCTGCTCATTCTTGCAATCCTTACGCTGATCAGCCTGCGCGGGGCCCGCGAAAGCGGTGCCATTTACATGGCACCGACCATGTTGTTTATCGTGTGCCTGCTTGTTGTGCTGGGCTGGGGCACGGTGCACGCGATGCTGTCCGGCGGACATCCGAAGCCGGTGGTCGCGCCGCCGCCGCCGTCTACGCACGCCGTGGCGGCCGTGGGTGCCTGGCTGCTGATTCGTGCGTTTTCCAGCGGCTGCACGGCCCTGACCGGCGTTGAAGCCGTCAGCAATGGCGTGCCCGCTTTCAAGGATCCAAGCACGCAGACGGCCCGCCGCTCTCTCTCGATCATCGTTGTGCTGCTCGCCGCGTTTCTCCTCGGCATCGCGCACCTGACGCGCGTCTATGGCATCATGGCCACGGACCCGGGCAAACCCGGCTACCAAAGTCTGCTTTCGATGATCACGGCCGCAGTCGTCGGCAAAGGCGTCCTCTACTACATCACCATCGGCTCCATCCTGGTGGTGCTCTCCTTATCGGCCAACACCGCCTTTGCGGACTTCCCGCGCCTGTGCCGCGCCATTGCGGAAGATGGATACCTGCCCAAGTTCTTCGCGATTCGCGGCCGCCGGCTGGTGTACACCGAAGGCATCGTTGTGTTGGCCTTGCTGGCTGCCGTCATCCTGGTCATCTTCGGCGGTGTTACCGATCGCCTGATCCCCTTATTTGCCATCGGCGCTTTCTTGGCCTTTACGCTGTCCCAGGCCGGCATGGTGATGCACTGGCGCCGCACCGGCGGCAAAAATGCGAAGCTCTACATGGCCATTAACGGCACGGGCGCGCTCGCGACCGGACTGACCGTGTGCGTCGTGCTCCTGGCGAAGTTCAAAGAGGGCGCATGGATCACCGTAGTGCTGGTGCCTGTGCTGATCCTGCTGATGCATGCCGTACACCGCCACTACGTGCGCGTGACGAACGAGACGAAGGTCAACGACCTCAACCTGGTTTCGTTCCAGCAAAAGCCGCTCGCCATCGTACCCGTCGCGGGCTGGACGCGCGCCTCGGAGGCCGCACTGCAGTTCGCCTGCGCCCTGTCGCCGGATGTGCAGGTACTGCATGTGGATTGCCCCGATGAAAAGGGTGCCGAGACCGCCGACCACTGGCAGCATCAGCTCAACGACGCCGCGCGGCGCTCCGGCGTCGAACCGCCCAAAGTCGTTACCGTGGCCTCGCCTTTTCGGTTCGTTACCTCTCCGATCCTCAACCATGTGTTGAAGACCGAAAACGAATTTGCAGAACGCAGAATCGCTGTCGTCGTGCCGGAGCTCGTCACCCGGCGCTGGTACCAATATCTTCTACACAACCATCGCTCCACGGTATTGAAGGCGCTTCTGCTGTTGCAGGGCAATCGCCGCATTGTGGTGATCAATGTGCCCTGGTATTTGTGAGGCATGGGCCCCCTCGATAGCTTGCCCTCCCGACCGGAGGCAGGGCCGTCGTGGGTGAGAATTGTCTCCTTCGGTTGAGGACAAATTTTTAGAGGAGAGGCATAGTGGAACGTGGTAAATAAGAAAGCTACCAAGAAGCACCCAGCGACGAAGCGCGCAACCCAAAAGGCAGTGCCAAAGCGCGCAGCCAAACAGGCAGCGCCGAAGCATGCGAGCACGCAGAGCAAGCCGGTCGCGCCCTCGACCGCGTACTACCGGCTGAATACCTTTCTTCACACCTTGCGTGTTATCGCCGGCCATGAGGATCAGCTCTGTACCCTGCTGCACGCCATGCGCCAGGAGGGTACGGCAAGCGATGCCATGAAGGACGAGTTGCGCGACCTGCTCGATGAGATACCTTCGTCCGATTACATCGAGGAGCTCGTTGCCTTGCGCAATGAACTCACCCCATCCCGATCGGCAAAGCCGGCGAAATCAGCCAAGCGAAAGCTCACTTCGCGGTGAGCGCGGGAAACAGTTTCGGGGGTGCACGATGGTGGGTGGCCTGCTCATAGCTGTACGCGAGCCGTATCAGTTCGCCTTCGCTCAGGGTGCGCCCCAGGAAGGTTAAGCCGGCCGGCAGATCGCCATGGGTAAAGCCCATCGGCACCGTGACTGCGGGGAAGCCGGTCTGCGGAGAAAGCACCTGGCTGTTGTCGCCCGCGGGGCTTTTGGTATCGCCTATTTTGCGCGGAGGATTGCTCCACGTCGGATAAACCACCGCATCAAGATGCTCGCGGTCCATCGCGGCCAGCAGCGCCTTGCGAAACGCGATCTTGGGCGCGTCGTGGTACACATCTGGGCATGGCGTTCGGCGATCGCCGGGCCCTGGCTTAGGATTTACAGCGCCCTTCATTTCCTCTTCGATGTACGGCAGGTAAAGCCCGGAATCCACGACCGAGCGGAGGTCGTGGTAGGGCGCATTTGGATGCTTGGCAAGATACGCATTCAGATCGGCCTCAAAGTCGCCGCACCACAGATTCTTTGTGAGCTGCTTACCGTCCGGCAAGCTGAACGGGTCGATAAGCACAGCGCCTTGTGCCTTCAGCTCCCCGAGCGCGTGTTCGGTGACCTTCTTCACCTCAGGGTCAGCCGTGGGAGTGTCAATGTATTGGCGAAAGACGCCGAGCCGCGCGCCGCGCAAGCCGGCCTTATCGAGAAACTTGGTGTAGTCGAGCGCTGGCCGATCGCGCACTATCGCCGTAACGGGATCGGCGGGGTCATACCCTGCGACGACGCTCAGCACCGCCGCGGCATCCGCGACCGAACGCGCCATCGGCCCACCCACATCATTATTCGCAAACAACGGAATGATCCCGGCACGGCTGGTGAGCCCGATCGTGGGCCGGATGCCGACAAGATCGTTATGCGACGACGGCCCGCGAATGGAGTTGCCGGTGTCCGTACCGAGGCCAGCCTCACCCAGGCTCGCCGCCACCGCTGCCGCCGTGCCGCCGCTCGAACCCGCCGGCACACGCGAGAGATCGTAAGGGTTGCGCGTGATACCCGCGATCGAACTGGCCGTCAGGTAGGGGCTGAATGCCCACTCCGCCATGTTGGATTTGCCTAGGATCAGCGCACCGGCCGCACGCAGCTTGGCCACCATCGTGGCATCGCTTTGCGGCACGAAGCCCTTCATGGCCAGGGAGCCGCCCGTCGTCTGCAGCCCGCGCGTGTCGTAGTTGTCCTTGATGATCATCACAACGCCGCTCAGGGGCAGGGGACGATGCGTGCCGCTGACCTGCCGGTCGCAGGCGTCGGCGTCCGGGAGCAGATCGGGGTTGGGTGTGACGAGGCTGTTCAGCCCCGCTGTCTGATCGTAGGCATGCACTCGCGCAAGATAGGCCTCGGCTAACTCTCGACAGGTCGTCTTACCAGCGAGGAGGGCGGCCTGCGTCTCCGGGATGCTAGTTTCCGTGACCTCGAACCGGCTCTGCGGCCCTTGTGCAGCCGATACCCGGCGGCCTGCGCTGCCCTCCAGGCGCCAACCCAACACGAAGAGCGACAATGCCAGAAAGGCATACGGCAGAGAACGTTTGAGCATGCCTTGATAGATACCACGGAGGGGACCGATCCTCGCCTGCCGAAGGGCAAGAAGCGGCAGGCGCGAACACCGCCAGCGGGGATGGACACGCGCCAAGTTCCCGCAACGCGGTCACGTACAGGAATCTTGTGGCGTTCGCGTGAACAGGAGGTTGTTCGCTGGTATATTTGCGACAAGAAACGTCCCTTTCCCTCAACCCAGACGCCCTCTCCGAGCTTGTCTGGCTTTCATCACCGGTAGCCGCGCTGCTTTTGAGCAGGGTGCCCTGCCGGGCGAGTTCGTGTCTCTTCGCGCGCGGTCTCCCCGTGCGCACCTGGAGGTCTTGTCTTGCGGAATACCTTGCGTCTTGCTTGCTTCGGAGCCATGTTAGCCGGCGTTCCCGCTTTTGAGTCCCGTTGCCTGGCCCAATCGACCGCGACCCTCGCCGGCACCGTGAAGGATCCCTCAGGTGCTGTACTGCCCGGTGCCAGCGTGGTTATCCATAACAACGGCACCGGGGCCGACCGCACGGTCGTCTCCGATAGCGCCGGGCAGTACGTTGTTCCCTCCCTTGCGCCGGGTGAGTACAACATCACCGTAACGGCCTCCGGCTTCGGGCAATACCTCGTAAAAAGCTACGTGCTGCAGGTGGACCAGAAGGCGATGCTGGATGTGCCGCTGGCCCCGGCCAGCGCCGGCGAAACGGTGCAGGTAGAGGGCGGCGCACCCGTCATCCAGGCCGAATCCATCACCGTGGGTGAGGTCATCGACGCCCGCACGGTGCAGGAGATCCCCCTCAACGGCCGCCATTTCCTTGACCTTACGGTGCTCACGCCGGGCGGCGTTACAGCTCCGGCCAACGGCAACCTGACAGCACCCAGCCGCGGCCTGGGCGCGAACTCCTTCATCACCGCCGGCAACCGTGACGACTCCGTAAACTTCCAGATCAACGGCGTGAACCTGAACGATATGGTGCAGAACCAGATCACCTTTCAGCCCTCCATCGACACGACCAGCGAGCTGAAGATCAACAACCAGACCTACAGCGCCGAGTATGGCCGCTCCTCAGGATCCGTGGTAAACGTGAGCACGCGTTCGGGCACCAACTCGATCCATGGTGAGGCCTTCGAATACATCCGCAACAACGCCCTCGATGCCCGCAATTATTTCAATCCCAAGGGCTCGCGCATGGCGCAGTTTCAGCGCTCGAACTTCGGCGGTTCGCTGGGCGCTCCCATTCGCCGCGATAAAACCTTCTTCTTCGGAAGCTACGAAGCTCTGCGCCAACACCAGGGCCTCGTAATCAACAACCAGGTGCTCACGGCCGCACAGCGCAACGGTGTGACCGATCCTGTCAGCCGGGCCCTGCTGCAATACATCCCCCTGCCGAACACGATCAGCGGCACGGGTAACACGCTGAACGCGTACACGACGACAACGCCGGGCCCTGTGCGCATCGACCAGGGCACCGCCGACGTTTCGCAGCTCTTCGGCAAGGCGGACACGCTGCATGGCTTCTATGCCGTGCAGGAGGACACGCGCGTCGAGCCCACACTGCAGGGCGATAACATTCCGGGTTTCGGCGATGGACGCCACGCCACCCGGCAAATCGTTACGCTGAATGAGACACACATCTTTTCGCCATCCCTCGTCAATGAGGCGCGCCTCGGCTTCAATCGCATCGGCATCACCTTTGCGCCGAATGTGACAACCGATCCGAATTCACTCGGGCTGAAAACCGGCACCACCGGAGCGACCGGCATTCCGCAGATCTCCATCTCCGGGCCTGCGCTGGTGTTCGGCGGACCGGCCGGCTTTCCGCAGGGCCGCAACGATACGCTCGGGGTCTTCTCCGATTCGCTGTCGATCTTGCGCGGCAAGCACTCGGTTAAGGTCGGTGGGGAGTTCCGCCGTTTCATCAACATTAACTTTAGCGGGGATACCGGCGCGATTACCTTCAACAACGTGGCCAACTTCCAAGCCGGCCTGGCGAATGCGTACACCATTACACCCACCGCCTTCACCAGCCGCGTGTACCAGAACGCCCTTGGCGGGTTTGTGCAGGACAGCTACAAAGTGACGCCGCAGCTGTTGCTGGAGCTTGGCTTCCGCTTCGAGTGGAACGGTTCCCCCACCGCGGGCAATAACAAATTCGTCAACTACATTCCGTCGACCAACTCGCTGGTGCAGGTGGGCACGAACGGCCTGGGTCGCAGTCCCTATGCGCAGAACTACAACTATGAGCCGCGTCTCGGCTTCTCCTATGAGGTGCCCGCCACAAAGACCGTGTTGCGCGGTGCCTATGGGTATATGGCCGATCAGCCCGAGACCAATGCCGTTACCCCTCTTTCCAGCAACGCGCCCTTCAGCGCCAAGGTGAGCTACTCCAGTGCGACAGCGCCTATCCCGTTGAGCAACCTGTTCAATGCCGCCGCCGCTGCGGGTATCTCCATCAACGCCATCGATCCGCGCTACCACAACGCATACACGCAGGACTTCAACTTCAACGTCCAGCAGGAGGTTGGAGGTGGCCTCGCGGTCTCGGCGGGCTACTACGGTACGGTGGGGCGACATCTTCGCCAGGTAGTTAACCTCAACCAGCCGAATGCTTTGGGAGTGCGGCCCATTCAGACCCTTTCCGCTGCCAGCCCCATCGCGGCGGGTTCCAAGATCTCCGGCGTCAATCTGCTGCAGGTGGCCAATGTGGGGCAGTCCAACTACAACGCCCTGTGGGTGACTGCGCAGAAGAACTTTGCCAAGGGCTATGAGTTCGAGTTCAACTACAACCTATCCAAGTCGCTCGATCTGGGGTCGCTCGCGTTTACATCCCTGCAGGACAGCACCCGGCCCCGCCTCAACTACGGCCCTTCAGACTTTGACACGCGGCATCGCGTCGCCTTCCGCGGCGTATACGGGCTCCCGTTCAGGGGCAACCGGTTCGTCGAAGGCTTCCGGCTTATCGGCACGGCGCAGTACCAGACCGGCAACCCGCTGAATGTCGTCACGACGACAACGCCCACCGGCCTTTCGGGCGTGGCGCACCCCAACCTGCTGGCACCGGTGACCTATCCGAAGGCTAAGACCAGCGCAACAGCCGTACAGTGGATTACCAATGCCTCCTGCGGTGCTGCGGTTACGCCCGGTTGCATCTTCCAGATCCCCGCTGCGAACGCGCTTGGCAACCTGAGCCGCAATGCCCTCACCGGACCCAGCTTTGCGGACGTGGATGTGTCCATCGAGAAGAACACGCGTCTCTTTGAAAACCTGAACCTGCAACTCCGCGCCGACGCGTTCGATGTGGCCAACCACGCCAATTTCGGCAACCCCAACACCACCGCCGGCTCCACGTCGTTCGGCCTTATCACGGCGACGCGCTTCGCCACCGGCGACCTCGGCTCTTCGCGACAGCTGCAGCTCGCGGCGAAGCTGGTCTTTTAGCGAAAGCCGGAGGAAGCGATGCGGCTTCGAATACAGATTCTCGTCGGGGCATAACAAAGAAAAGCATGGTGCCCTCTCACGGCTTCAGCATGGTGTTTGTGTCATTCCCTAGCGCAACGCAAGATGCGATCTATGCAGGCTATACACCATCAACCAAAATACTTGGTGCCCGTCGTCTTCATCCAAAAGGGCAGATCTCAAATCCATGGCTGCGTTCGGACGTATAACGGGGCATGCCCGACACCCCGCAGTTCGTGTCCCCCACCGATCTCGACGATGTTCTCAGCAGCCTGCAAACTCTGCCGGGGCGTCCCGGGGATGGCTTCTTCGGTCCCCAATCCATCACCTGGCAGTTGAATCGCGAATGCGCCGTGTTCCTGGGTGCCGGGCGAGCCGCGCTTCTGCAACTTGCGCATCCCTGGGTGGCGGCGGCGCTGGGGCACCACTCCAATCTGCTGCACGACGCGATCGGCCGTTTCCACTCGACCTTTCGCGTGGTCTACACGATGCTGTTCGGCACACGCGCGCAGGCGACTGCGGCATCGCGGCAGCTGTACCGCAGACACACCGGCATCCGTGGCGAGCTGCCCTCCGCAATCGGCTCACACCCGGCGCAGGAGCACTACGAAGCGAATGAAGTCGCGGCCTTGCGTTGGGTGTATGCGACGCTCGTCGACAGTGCCTTGCTGGCGTATGAGTTCGTGCTGCCGCCGCTCTCGCGTGCCCAGCGTGAGCTGTATTACGACGAAAGCAAACGTATGGCCGCGCTTTGCGGCATTCCGCCGGAGGCCCTGCCACGGGACTGGAACAGCTTTGCCGCGTATATGGCTGCGATGCTGGCCTCGCCGGAGCTGGGCGTGGAGACGGGCAGAGCCGCAGATGCAGCCGCGGGCGGGGCCGCGCTTGGCCGCAGCGTGCTCGCGGGCGTCGGTACCTCCGTGCGGCCACCGCGCTGGTACCGTGCGCTCACCGCGTACTGGTTGCCTACACGGTTCCATGCAGCCTTTGGTTTGTCGCTGGGCGAGCGCGAGCTGCGTTCGTTGCGGCGTGCGGCCCGCTGGCTGCCTCGGCTTTACCCTCATCTACCGGAGGCTCTGCGCTTCGTGGGCCCGTACCATGAGGCCAAGGCACGTCTGCGCGGACGACCTCCCGGTGTCTTCACCCAGCGCAATAACCTTTTCTGGATGGGCCAGCCGCGGTTGCTTTACCCGGAGCTTGCCCTACCGGCTGGCATCGCAGAGCAGCCTGCGTTGATGCGCCTCTCGCCGCCATGAAGGCTGCCGACTTCATACAGTTGCTTCAGTGAGTTTCTTCCGTCATCCCGAGCGCAGCGAAAGCAGATCCCTCCGCTGCGCTGCGGGATGACAAACTCCGTGTGATGACAAGATTCGTGGACCTACGACATGCCCGTGATCTCCCCTTCGGCATCGACATCGATGCCCATCGCGCGCGAGGCCTTCGGCAGACCCGGCATCAACATCATCGCGCCGGACGTGACCACGAGAAAGCCTGCGCCGGCGGACAGCAGAACATCCGACACACGCAGCTTCCAGCCTTTCGGTGCGCCCATACGCTTGGGATCGTCGGAGAGCGAGTATTGCGTTTTTGCGATGCAGACCGGCAAGCGGCCAAAACCCCACCGCTCGTAGCGGGCGAGGTTCTCGCGTGCTTTTTCGCTGAGCTCGATGCCGTCCGCGCCATAGATCTTCTCGGCCACCTTCGTAATCTTGTCGACGACTGAATCCTCGGCACTGTAGGTCGTCGTCAGTACCGGGTCGGGGTTGGCCACGAGCACCTCGACCACCTTTGTCGCGAGCGCCGCTGCGCCTTCCCCGCCTTTGGCGAACGCTTCAGAAAGCGCGAAGGAAGCTCCCCGCGACTCGCAAAAGGCACGCAAGGTCGCCAAGTCCTCCTCGCTGTCCTGCGGAAAGCGATTGATCGCCACGACCACCGGCAGGCCGAAGCCGCGCACGATGCCGATGTGCTTTTCGAGGTTAGGGAAGCCGCGCTCGAGATCACCCTCGCCCTGATTACGCATGCTCTGCACGGTGGTGACCAGCACCGCCACGGATGGCTTGATGCCCGAGGACGGCATCACCAGATCCATAAACTTCTCAAAGCCCAGGTCTGAGGCAAACCCGGTTTCGTTTACAACGTAATCGGCGATGCGCATGCCGATCTCCTGCGAAACAACAGAGCTTGTGCCGTGCGCAATGTTGGCAAAGGGGCCGCAGTGCACCATCGCTGGCGTACCGTCGGTGGTCTGCGCGAGGTTGGGCTCGAGTGCCTCGGCCAACAGCGCCATCATGGGGCCAACCGCGCCGAGATCGGCGGCCCGCACCGGCTCACCCGCACGATCCGCGCCGATGATGATGCTCGCCAGCCGCCTCCGCAGGTCTTCGCGGTCGTGCGCCAGGGAGAGAATCGCCATGATCTCCGAAGCAGCCGTGATCACAAACCCTGAGGCACGGTTGCTCCCGTCCCGCTGGGTCTTGTCGGGGGCCGTCGCGCTCACGACGATGCTGCGCAGCGCCCGGTCGTTCATGTCCAACGCGCGCGGCCAAGTGACCGCCGCCGGATCGATGCCCAGGTCGTTGCCGTGAAACAGGTGCGAGTCGACCAGCGCGGCAAGCAGGTTGTGCGCGGAGGTGATGGCGTGAAAATCGCCATGGAAGTGCAGATTGATCTTTTCCGCGGGCTCGATCTGCGAACGCCCCCCACCCGCGGCACCGCCCTTCATGCCGAAGACAGGTCCCAACGAAGGCTCGCGTGAGGTAATGATGGCCCGTTTGCCGATGCGCTCCAAGCCCTGCACAAGGCCGATGGAGGTCACGGTTTTGCCTTCACCGGAGACCGTCGGCGTTGTGGCCGTCACAAGGATCAGCTTGCCCAACGGGGCGTCGCGGCCGGGCAGGCCGTTCAGGAGATCCAGGCTCAGCTTGGCGCTCACAGGACCCCGCCGCTCGTAAAGCGATGCGGGCAGATTCAGTTTGGCGGCAACGGTTTCAATCGGAAGCAGATGTTTCAAAACAGACCCCTGGGTGCTCTATCCGACCTCCAGCCAGGGAAAGACCAAGCCGCACGGACCACACCTTCAGTCTTCAGCTTAGCGCGGAGGGATCATCGCGGCGGCGCGCAGGGGTGCCGAACGGCGCGCCGTGGTCTGGACGACCATGCGCGTATCGCGTCGCAGCGTGGTGTCCGCGCCACGTTTGATCCAGCGATTCCAGATCGCCAGGACGCTGCCGTAGTAGCCCAGGCCGGCCGCGAAGTAGGGTGAAGCGCCTGCGGTTCCCGCGATAAAGCCCATGACTCCCAGGCTATTCGAGGCAACGGCATCCTTGCCAAAGGAGTCGCCGTGGTTGCCATCGCGGTCGAGCGGTCGCCCGGCAAGGGTGAGCAGCAGCAAAGGCACAGCCACCTTGTCCTTCGGTTTGGGCTGCACCTGGCCTTCGCGGTCGAGCATCAGGTTGGCGTCGCCGGTGGCGTCGATGCCGGCCAGGTTGGCCTGCACATCCTGGGGCTGGGCCTCACCCGGCATCTCAAGATGCTTGAAGTCGAAGCGCAGCTCCCCGGCGCGGCCAAAACGGCGAGCCGGCTTGGCGCGCGTGATCTCACCGGTCAGTACAGCTCCTTCGGGCACAGCGACCGTCCCGTCCGGGTCGAGCACGGGTTGCGCGACGACCGCCTGAATCGAATCGCCGACCCTGGAGTGCGTCGAGGTCAGTGTCTCCTTCAAATAGGCTTGCAAGGTCCACGTCGCCGGGGCCGCAGCGTCGGTCAACTTGCCTTGCGGCGAACGGGTCGCCGCGCTTTCCGGCGGCAGGGTAGGCAATGGGATAATCGCATCGGGTGCCGGCGCAAGGGCCAGGGACGCGGTCGTATCCACCGTCCAGACTGTGCCCGCGACAACCCGCTGCGGATGGTAGGGGAGCTGCGAATACAGCAGTTGCACCAGCCGGTCCCGTTTCCCAGGGCCGGTAATCAGGTGAATCCGGTCTTTGACCATGCTGACGCCCTGGTCGAATTGGCTGCGGATCAAACCACCCTTGTGCGGGGCAGGCGGTGTGAGTTGTATGACTGGAGAGCCTTCCGTCGCCTGGCTTACAGCCAGCGGGATGCGCGTGCCGTTGACAACCGCGTCATGGAACTGCACGACCGGCTTGCTGAAGGGCGTGAAATCTGCCCGCAGACGGGCTTCCAGGCGATGGGAGCGATCAGGTGCCAGCGCTACCACGGTGCCTTCAACGACCGTTCCGGCCGGCAAGGCCAACTCATTGTCGGCATAGACGCTGTAGACTAGCCGCGCCTGCACGGCCTGTCCCACATGTAAGGGAATGGTGTTGTCCGACTTCAACCAGAGCGGCGTACCGGCAGGAAGCGAGAGGGAGTCCGGCGGCGCGATCGCTCCTCCGGTGCTTTGCAGTAGAAGCAGCAGCGGGAGCGCGACGCTATGGACCATCAATGAACCCTACCAGATTGTCGTTAAGGTGGCCTGAACGGTGAGTGACAGCAGCTTCATCCGTGTGACTCAGGGGCGAACGTAAAAGTTAGCCCCGAATCGGCAAGGAGCGCCTCACCAGCCGCTCGTTCCCGGAGCGCCTTTGAACGGTCCGCTCACCTGCGACGTGATCCAACCGCCGTAGAAGTCGCCCGGCTGCGCCGCCACACGCTCGCCATCCACGGTGCATTCATCCACGCGGCTCGCGTAAAAGGCAAGGTGATCGCGCAGCGCGGCAAAGCGCGGCGTAGGCTGCGGGTAGCTCCAGGCGAGGTCCGGGACACGCCGGAGTCCGCCGCGGCTTTCTGTTACGCCGGGGGCTTCAGCCGGGAGCCGAAGATCCCAGTAGCTTGCCAGCCCTTTGAACTCGCAGAAGGACTTACGCGCCTGGGAGGGCTGCATCAGGTCCATGCGGATGTCCTCCGGCGGCAGATAGAAGACGGGCGGATGACTGGTTTCCAGCACCCGCAAGGCACGCGTGGTCTCGGCCAACACGACCCCACAGTGCACGATGCGCAGATGGCTGGCCGTCGGCTCCAGCCGGGGAGGCCGCGGGTAGTCCCACACAGATTCAACCGGTTGCGTAACGCTCATGCGAAGATGACCTCAGAGTCCCTTGGCGTGCAGACCTCTAATGCTGGCCTCCTAAGCCTAGCCGAACGCGCCGTCTCAAGCAGGAACCCTGATGATGCCGCCAACAAAGACACGCATGCCCACGCTCCGCTCGGAAGACAAGCGGCTGAACGAAATGGACCGGCTCGCCGACATGGGCCATTTCCCCCCGGTCGTCAACGCAGGGGCGACCGCGAACGTGCTGATCACGTTATGCATCACGTGGTGGCTGGCCCTGCGCTTTCCCCAGCCCTGGGCTCCGGTGCTCTGGGCGGCGGTTGTGCTCACGGCAAATCTGCTGCCGGTGTTGTTGCTGCGCCTGACGCTGACCCCGGAGACACCGTACCCGCGCCTCGGCGAGATGAACTTTGTACATGACCAGCACAAGTTCTCCGACTGGGTTTATGTCGCGGCCTCGGCCAATATGGCATTTTGGGTGCTCGCCGGCTGGGCTGTGTTCTCGTGGTACCCCGCTCCACGTGCCCTCGCGGGGATGCTGGTACTCGCGTTTTTGCTTACGTTCTCGCCGGTTCTGCTGCGCGGCCGGAGCCGGTAACGCGGGTAGGGCCACAGCGGAGCGCGGCCTGCATCGTGATGGCGTGGATGGTAATCTAACGTTGAGCGCCTGAGGCCCCGGGAGTCGGGGTCCAAGCTGCAGCGTGACAGGAACTTCGATGTCGTGAGCCCGGCTTTACAGCCCCGGATCCTTTTCCGGCACGGACACGGCAAGCGAAACCACTCTGCGGCGGGAGAGCTGAATGAAAGGATTCACCCATGCCTAAGGAAGGCGTTCATCCCAAGTACGACACCACGACCGTGCGCTGCGCGTGCGGCAACAACTTCCAGACCCGCTCGACCCACAAGGGCGACATCGTTCTGGAAATTTGCTCAGCCTGCCACCCGTTCTTCACGGGTAAGCAGAAGCTGGTCGACACCGCCGGCCGCATCGAGCGCTTCCGCCGCAAGTTTGCCGCGACGGATGCCAAGAAGGCTGAAGCCGCCGCCAAATAACGGCGCATGTACCAACCCACGAAGGCCTCTGCTCCATGCAGAGGCCTTATCGTATACAAACATCATGCCGTTTGATCGGGATAAGCCTTGGAATGATCTGCCGCTCCTGCCTCCAGCCGTCGATCTGGAGAGCACAGACATTCTCAAGCAGGTCACACTTTCCGCCCGCGCCCTGGAGAGGCTCAGGGGGACGGCGGCGCGGCTGCCGAACCCGCGGCTCCTGGTGAATGGAATCCTCTTGCAGGAGGCCCGTTTATCCTCCGAGGTGGAGAACATCGTCACCACCAACGACGATCTCTATAGAGCTGCAGCCGGCCCGGAGGGCAGCGCCGATCCTGCGACGAAGGAGGTGCTCCGGTATCGAGAGGCGCTCTGGTACGGTTTCGAACAGATTGGCATTCGCCCTTTGAGTACAAGTCTTTTCGTGGAACTTGTGGGCATTATCCGGCAAACGTCCATTGGTCTGCGGAATACCCCAGGTACCAACTTGAAGAGCAACTCCGGCGAGGTAATTTACACGCCTCCTGAAGGTTTAGGCGTCATTCAAGACAAGTTGGACAACCTGGTTAGCTACCTGCACGAGAATCTGGAGGCTGATCCCCTCATTAAATTGGCCATCCTGCACTATCAGTTCGAGGCGATTCATCCGTTCACCGATGGAAATGGCAGAACGGGGCGGATCCTCAATGTTCTGTTCCTTGTGCAACAGGGACTTCTGGATCTTCCTGTGCTCTACATGTCGCAGTACATTCTGATGTACAGGGCCGAATACTATGCCGGACTCCGGCGCGTGACGGAGGATGGGCACTGGCGCAACTGGATCCTTTTCATGCTTCGTGCGGTAGAGGAAACCGCGAGACAAACCTGCGATCTGATCGACGAGCTGCTGGAGCAAATGCAGAATGCGGCGGCCCTCTTCCGGGCGAGTTACCGCAACGCCTACAGCAAGGATTTGATTGAACTGGTCTTCAACAATCCCTACTGCCGCATTCGTTTCCTCGAAGAAACGCTGGAGGTAAGCCGTCCAACGGCGTCCAGCTATTTGCAGAAGTTTGCTGAGTTGGGGATTCTGCGGGAGACTCGCATTGGAAGAGATGTGTACTACATCAACGACAAAATGCTCACGGTCCTCAATTTAAAGGGTAAAGACTTTTGACAGATCCTCAGAACGTGTAAAGAAAGAGGCTTTTTTTTTACACGTTTCTCAGAAAGGTAAAGGTTCTTTACATGTGTGCCCCAGGCGGCGACGAACCGTCTGGTTGTTTTCAGCCTCATCGTAGCTATCGTTCTATGGATAAGCAATGGACCTCAACAATTGATCGCAGCATGCCCGCCGAGGCGAGCGTGCCGGCGGAACTGTGGATCGGCGGCATACGCATCGCGCCGGCCACGGTGCTCGCGCCCATGGCCGGGGTGACCGACACGGTCTTTCGGCGATTCATCAAGAACGCCAGCATGTACGCCGCGCCGAAACCCGGTCTTGAAGCCGCCAACGCCGCCGATGTAGACCATCAGACCTCCAATGAGCGTTCCGGCTGCGGGTTGATCATGACGGAATTCACCTCCGCCGACGGCCTCTCGCGCATGCGCGAGGTCAAGCGCAAACGCTACCTGACCTACTACGAAGACGAGCACCCGATTTCGGCGCAGCTCTTCGGCTCCAATCCCCAAACGCTGGCCGAAAGTGCGCGCATCGTCGAGGACGCCGGCTTCGATCTGGTCGATTTGAACCTGGGCTGCCCGGCGAAACGCGTTGTGGCCTGCAATGGCGGCTCGGGACTGCTGCGCGACCTGCCGCTGATACGGGTCATTTTTGAGCAGGTGCGCGCGGCCGTTTCGATCCCCTTCACCGTGAAATTTCGCATGGGATGGAACGATGCAAACGTCGTCTGCGTGGAGCTCGCGAAGATGGCGGAGGACTGCGGCCTCAACGCCGTCGCGCTCCATGCCCGCACCCGCGAACAGGGCTACGCCGGCGAGGCACGCTGGGAGTGGATTGCGGCCGTAAAAGACGCCGTGCGCATTCCCGTCATCGGCAACGGCGACATCCGCACGCCCGAGGACGCCGCGGCCATGGTGGAGGCCACACGCTGCGATGCCGTGATGATCGGCCGCGCCGCGCCGGCCAACCCATGGATCTTTCGCCAGATCGCGCAGCATACCGCGAGCAAACTCGAAACTGGCACAGGCCGCTACGATCAGCCGACGGATCTCGATCGCTATCGCATGATCCGCGACTACTTCGGCCGGCTGGTCGCCGAGGCGGCCGAGCACCCGGATGTGCCAGGGCCTGCTCTCACCGACGAAGAAAAGCGTCGCAAGCGCGACCACGAGAGCGCGCAGCGCGAGACGATCGGCAAGATGAAGCAGTTCGCCAGCTGGTTCACCCACGGCGTGCCGGGCGGATCGACCCTGCGTAGACAAATCTTCGAGGCCAAAAGGGGCTCGGAGGTGATGGACCGGGTTGAGGCGTTCTTCACCCGCCCCACGGTGCCGTATCCAGACGAGGCTGGTATACCCGTACACGAGGCCTCTGCCGAACTTGAGGCTGCACTGGAGTACGAGCTCGGATGAGTTCGCCGGGAACGCTGCGGGTGGTGGAACCGCAGATGGACAATCTGTTCCATTCACCCTTCAACGCCGCCCTGCTGCACACAGCTGTGCTGGCCTACCCCCAGACGAGCATAGTTTTTCAAGCGCAGCACGGGCATCTGGAGGCCGTGCGCCAGATCATGCAAGAGCATGCGCCGGGTATTATGGAGCACATCGTCTGGGAACCTCTACCGGTGTCTGCACGAGGTTCGCTGGCGAGGCGGTGGTGGAGTGCGCGCGCAGTCTTGGAATGGCTGCTCGCGACAGGGGACAGGCTCCTTTTCTGCTCGATCAGCAGGCTGCAACTGCTCACGCTGAAGCAGCTCATGCGGCCTGCCGATACAGCGCGCTGTGTGCTGCATGGGGATCTCGAAAGCGTGGAAGATGCAGAGCGCTTTCCACAAAGCCTACTCAGCTTGCGCCATGCGTTGGAGACGCGACAGCCGCGCGGTCTGCGCTACATCCTGCTCAGCAGATCCATACGGCAAAGCTTGCCGGAGCCGCTGCAACGCGGCATGGGTGAGGTCGGCGTCGTCGACCACCCTTACCAGTTCTCTCCGCTGCCCCCGGCGATCCCACAGCTCCGCGACGGCTTGGTCTTCGGCATCTTTGGCAACACAGGAGACGCGCGCAGCCTGGAATATGTGGCGCGCGCAGTTCGATCCAAATGGCCCGAAATCCGTTTTCGCTGCATCGGCTTTCTTGAGAACGAGGCCACGGTGCAGCGCATTGCCGATGTCGTCGAGGGCGGCACCGCTACCCCCATCGCTCGCGAGCGTTTCCAGCACGACGCGGACACATTGACTCATGCGCTTTGGCTGGCCGAACCGGAAGGGTTTCGCCTGCGTGCGTCGGGGACGTTCTTCGATGCACTCTTGTATCGCAAGCCGATCGTGTACACGGCCAATCCGTACCTGGACAGCTATGGTATTGCCGAGGCCGGCATAGGCTGGCGCTGCGCGTCACTGGAGGGAGTGGTTGCCGCATGTCTGCGCATCGCGGACGACACGCAAGCACCGGACGCGCAGAGACGGTATGAGGCACAGGTCGAACGCCTGGGTACGTTCCGCGAGCGCTTCACCCCGGAAGCGCTAGCGGCAGATCTTCGAGGGGCCTTAAAATTCTGAGTGTTTAAGTATAGGCCTAACGCAAACGCACATAGAGCCAAATTTTACCGGGGGGATAAAGTTGTTGTCTCGACCGGAGGCGAGGCCGCGGTGGAGACCTGCAGTTACCCCACCACAAACGCAGGTTCCCTTCAGGGAATGACAGACAAGGGTGACGTACCCGATAAGTAGCTATAGTGACTTACCTGGAGTTATCGAACCGAATGCGTCATCCTGAATACCATAAAGGATCTCCGTATCTTCAGTAGCTGCGGAACGCCCAAGAAATACAGAGATCCCTCGCTTCGCTCAGGATGACGAAGCGGTTGAGACACTATAGCCCAAGATCATTTGCTTAAAGTCACGTTGTAAACATAGAACGAGCCTACTTCGCCGCCGCTTCCAACTCCGCCCACTCACTGTCAGAGAGTTCCAGCTCCGCTGCCTTCATGTTCTCCTCCAGATGAGCGATGGAACTGGTACCGGGAATGGGCAGCATCACGGGAGAGCGATGCAGCAGCCACGCCAGCGACAGCTGCGCGACAGTCGCGCCATGCTGCTGTGCGGCCTGATCGAGCTTGCCCCCGGGTTGCGCCAGCTTGCCGGCCGCAACCGGGAACCAGGGAATAAAGCCGATGTTGTTCTTTTCGCAGTACTCCAGCACGGCCTCGCTCTTGCGGTTGCCGATGTTGTACTCATTCTGCACGCTGACGATCTCGACGACCTGCCGCGCCTGCTCAATCTGCTCGACAGTCACCTCACTCAGGCCGACGAAGCGGATTTTGCCCTTGGTCTGCAGGGTCTTGATGGCACGCAGCGACTCCTCGACGGGCACCTTGGGATCGAAGCGGTGCAGTTGCCACAGTGGAAGCGTATCGAGCTTGAGATAACGGAGGCTCAACTCGACCTGCTGGGTGAGGTACTCGGGACGGCCCACCGGCAGCCAGCGGTTTGGGCCCTGACGCGTGAGTCCCCCCTTGGTGGCGATGACGACACCGCCCGCGTAGGGCGCAAGCGCCTCGCCGATCATGCCCTCGCCCACCGCCGGGCCATAGCTGTCGGCGGTATCGATGAAATTGACGCCGAGTTCTACGGCGCGGCGCAGCACTCCCTTGGCCGCCTCACGGTCCTTGGGTTCGCCCCAGATGCCGTCGCCGGTGAGGCGCATCGCGCCGAAGCCCAGGCGATTGATCTCGAGTTGACCCCCGAGTTGAAAGGTGGAGTGGATGGCAGTTGCGTTCGGCATGGATGATCTCCTTTGAGCGTTGGATGAGAAAGCGAGCGGGGAGGTCTGCTTCTTGGATTCAGTATGCGAAAACGCGATCCCACAGCCGAGAACGCTGCGGGCCCGGCCCAGAACACCACTCCGCATACAGTAAACCTTGCATAGGGCGTGCTTACGGTTATGCCTGCCGCCAGGCAATTGCGCTCACCGGCGGCTCGGCGGGTACACTTCCCCGAGACAGGCGAAGTGCAGGTGCAGAACCGTCGCCACCCTAAGGAAGAAGATGAACGACGACAAAATGCAAATGGACCCTATAACCCTTGAGCCCGTCCTTGCCGAACGTATCTGGGGCGTGCACTCGCTCGCGCCCTGGCATGATGCCGGTGGCGATGGCGGGACAGACAAGCCCATCGGCGAGATCTGGTTGACGGCAGAGTCCTGCAAGGCCGCGGGGCGGGGCGGGGCGGGGCAAACGCTCGCGGAGCTTACGGCCGCGGCACCGGAGGCCTTCGGCGATCCCGGACACCATGGCTTTCCGCTGCTGATCAAACTCTTGTTTCCACGCGAAAAGCTTTCCGTGCAGGTGCATCCAAACGACGCGCAGGCCATGGCGCTGGGGATGCCCCGCGGTAAGACGGAGTGCTGGTACGTGCTCGGGGCCGAGCCGGGCGCACAGGTCGCTGTCGGCTTCCGAGAGCCGCTGACGACCGAAGGGATCGCCGCAGCCATCAGAAACGGCAGCCTGGAATCGAAGCTGCGGATGATCCCGGTAAAGGCCGGGGACATGGTCTATGTGGACGCCGGTACGGTGCATGCGATCGGACCGGGCATGGTGGTGCTCGAGACGCAGCAGTACAGCGACACCACCTATCGCCTGTGGGACTACGGCCGCCCGCGCGAGCTGCACGTCGAGGCCGGGATGGCCGTAACCCGTACCGATACCGAGGCTGGGCTGGTTATACCGGTGCCGATGGAGGGCTTCACGCGGCTGGTCTCTTCGCCCTATTTCTTCGTCGATCGTTTCGCGCTGACCGGAGATGCGCCAAAGCCGCTCAACGGTGGCGGCAAGCTGCAGATCCTGATCGCGCTCACGGAGGGTTGCACGGTGCGAGGCGAGGGCTCATTTCCGTTGCCGCGCGGCCAGGCGGTTGTGCTGCCGGCCAGTGGCCGGGAGTACAGCCTGCGCAGCGAAGCGGAGGGCGAGGTGGTGCGGGTTCTGCAACCCTAACTTTCTTGGGCCCCACAAGATGTGTCGCCTCGACCGGAGCGTGCCCTTGTCTTTCGCCGCTAGCCCGCGCGTCCACCACTCTTACGCCACACGACATGGACCCCCTGACGCCAGCGCTCGTCGAGGGCCAGCAGCGTCCACTCCACCTGTGGCGAGAAATAACGCAGCACGGTCTCGGTCGCAGGATGGATGTGCAATCCCGGTGCCACCAGGTATAAGCGCGGCGGCAAAGGCGAAAGCTCCACCTCGCGGAAGTAGCCATGGCGTTGCAGATCGCTGGTGCCCGTTACCGGATCGGCCCCTTGCGTGTGGTGGTGGCGCACGCGGATCCAGTAGTCCAGGCCCTGCAACGCGAGTTGCAGATCATCCGACGCCTTGAGTTCAATGACCGCCAGGCGACCATCCGCCGTAACGCCGAGCAGGTCGAGCATGCCGCGATCGCTGGCTCCGGCGATGGCGGGCACCTGTGTGTAGACAAAACGCGGATCGAAGCGCGGGATCAGCTTCTCCCGCGAACTGCTGCGCGTTGCCGGGCCTCGGCTCTCCATCCAGGCTGCCTGCGCCGTGAGGCTGCGGGGTTCGAGGCGATTGCCGCGGGTATCCGGGTCGAGATCGTTGGCAAATTGGTCCGGAGCCGCCCGGACGGCGGTGTGCGGAGATGGCGCAATCGAGCGCGTGAGCGGGGCCAGATTCTCCCGCAGGGCAGACTCCAGCCAGCGCTCCGGAGCCGCGCGAAACAGCGGGTCCGCTCCCGCGCTCAAAGCGCGCTCCCGCTGCTCCAAACGGCTGGACGAATTCCCAGGCGCCTGCACCTGGGCATGGAGGCGCGCATGGGCGGCGTGCCCGGTAAAGCGGCCAATAGACCTCGCCGCCGAACCCGGCCTAAGCGTGCGCGGCCGTTCCGCGGCGCGTGGATCGCGGCGGCGGAACAGCTCCGCGATGTTTGCCACGATGGCCTCGCGGCTGTGGGGGGTGAGAGACGTTTGCGCAGCACCGTGGCCCGCTGTGATCTCCATCACCGCCGCGAAGCTGCCCGGCGCGAGCGCAACGCGGGCGCGGGCAAACTCAAAGCCATGCAGCAGGAAATGCAGTTCCGTTGCCGACCGAAGCCGCTGCTCCACCCGGTGCTCCTCGCCGGTGGGGATGAGGGTCATGACATGCGCAATGGCAGGCGCAAAGCGCTCCCGTGCAGCCGTGGCATCGGGCAAATGGATCAGGCGCGTGCGCAGGTTGCCCTGGTCGGCTGGATCGCGCTCAGTGAGCTCCTCGATCCGTTCCTCAAGTTCAAACAACTCCCACTTGGCCCCGGCGGTGTTCAGCCACGGCAGCCGCGCCAGGGTCAGCAGCCCCGCTCCACGCGGCACCACAACGCGCAACCCCTTGTAGAGCCGGCGGCCATCGCCGCGCTCGCGGCAGTGGTGCAACCACAGGATGCCGAGCGTAAGGACGCCGTCGATGATCGCCTGCGTCTCCGCCGCGCCCACGCCAATGACGGCCCAGGCCTCCTTGCCGCGTACCAGCGAGCCGCGGATGTAGGCCGGGCCGAAGGAGCGCTCCAGGTCCATGGCCGCACGAAAACCCTCGGGTTGCCAATCGGCGAACTCGCGCCCGAGTACACGTGTGAGCAGCCGCAGATACGCCTTGCGCGCGGGTTCGCGTTTGGCGGGCGTGCTCCGCTGCGCCTCCGCGACGAGGTGCAGCAGCTTGGTCTGCCGATGACCGAAGCGCTCGGTGCTGAGCCGCAACGCGCCGTGACGCGCCGTGACGGCGGCTACAGTGCGCACCAGATTGCGTTCCTTGCTCCACAGCTGCAGCGTGCAGCGGCCACCCTCCGTCGTAAGTGTGTACTGCGCGGCGGCAAGCTCGAAGAGGACCTTGCCGTCTTCAAGCACGGACGCCCCCGGATGCGCGGCGAGGAAGGCCTGAACGAGCGCCGCGATCTCCTCAGGAGATTGCGCCTCAGGTGACGGTTGCGAGATGATTTGCTCGGCAGCGGTTTCGTCCAACTCCGCTAAAAGAGCTCTGGGCGGCGGCATCTGGCAGACAATAACACCGCACCACCTTGCCGTCACTCCCACACAAGCAGCAGAGCTCACGGTAACTTATCCACCCGCTCTGCCTACAAAGTACCTACATTCACAACTTACTCTTACTGACTACTTACTTTCACTGACAATTCGCTCTCACTGACAACTCGCTCTCACTGACAACTCGCTCTCCCTGACAACTCGCTCTCACCTACAACTTGCTCTCAAGGTGAAAGCTCGTGATGCGCATACCTTCGCGAAAGTAAAAAGCATGCGCCTCCTGCCGAAACGTGCCGGAATCCAGCGAGAAGGTCGTGCAGCCACGCTCGCGCGCATACCCTTGCAGCCACGCGAGCATCGCTTTGCCGTACCCGCGTGAACGGAAGCGCTCCGCCGTGACCAGATCGTCGACATACATCGTCACACCGCTGACCAGCATGGTGCGGATGCGAAAGCAGGCCACAGTCGTGATCTCTCCCTCGTCCTCAAGCGCGGCGATCTCCGTGCCTTCGGCCAGCATGACTTCTGTATGCCTCAATAGGTCTTCAACACTGGCGAGCCCCGGCCGCAGCTCTTTTAACACCGGAAAGCAGCGTGCAATCTCCACGGCTTCCGCCACAAGATGTATCGACATGGCTACCAGCCCTGTTGCGTGCGCAGGTGCGTGATGTGCGCGACATGGTGGCGCGAGTGCCATGCGTAGAGCAGCGTTGCCACATCCAGCCGGGTGGGGCCGCGCTCCGTGTGCCGGAAACCCCTTCCCCACTGCTCCTCCGTCATGGCTTGCAGCACCATCACCCAGCGCGCATGAACACTCTCGATGATCTCGAGCGACCACTCGATGGGTGCGGCGACATCGGGCAACATGGCGAAGGCTTTCTCGTTGTAGCCGTGCACCTCGGGCCAGTCCTCCGTAAGTCCGAGGCGCAGCCGGTGAAAGGCGGTCATGTGCGAGTCGGCGACATGATGCACCACCTGGCGCACAGTCCAGCCACCTTCGCGGTAGGGGGTGTTCTGCGCATCATCGTCCAGCGGGCGCACGGCCTCGCGCAGCTGCTCTGGCAGTTCGGCGAGCGTCAGAATGGCATAGCGGCGGTCTTCTGCCGTGACAGTGTCCGGTGTCGTAAAACGGCCGATGGGATAGCGCGGATCGTGCGCCGAAGGCGAGGTGACAGTTGTAGCAGACATCCTTGTGTCCTTTTTGAGGCTTAGTCTTTGCGATCATGCACAGCAGGCTTGCCACAGCGGTGATGCGCACCGGCGGCATGACACCATGGCGTTGCGTGGGCGCTCGGCATACACGCAGGGTACCGGGGCTTGGGCTGTAGTCTAAATGGGAGGAAACACCGCCTGCATGAAACTCCTGTGCCGCACAATGATCCTGGCCACCGGCGCCATGGCAGCCCCCTGCTTCACCTCTTGCTGCGTGGCCGCTCAGACACGCCAGGCAGCAAGCCCGGCCGCAGGTAAGCCGAGACCAACGTCCAGCTGGGCCCTATCTGGCGGAAAAACTGCGGGAGGCGAGTGGCTGGGGTTCGATCGCAATGATTACCCCGGCGATGACACCATGGCTGCCCTGCATAAAACGTTTGCATTCACCGGCTACTGGCTTACCAATCCTCCGGGGGAGACCGCCAACACCTGGGTGGGCAAACGCACAGTTTTAAGAGCGCAGGGGTGGGGATTTCTTGCCCTCGCCAACGGTCGCCTCGATGCGGAGATCCTGAAGGCGCAGAGGTCCGGCACATCGCCTGGGGCGCTTGGGAAACAGGACGCGGCCAAGGCTGTGGCTGCCGCGCAACATGAAGGATTTCCCCAACATACGATTTTGTTTCTCGATCAGGAGGAGGGTGGCCGGCTGCTCCCTGAACAAGCCGCGTATCTCCTGGGCTGGACCGAGGCGGTTGCGGGGACGAGGTACCGTCCCGGTGTGTACGCCAGCGGTCAACTCGTCGAAGATTCACCCGGCATGAAGATCGACACCGTGCAGGACATCCGCGCCCGCGTGGCAGCCGGCAAGCTGCACCCGGTGGCGATCTTCGACGCGCAGGACGCCTGCCCGCCCGCGCCGGGCTGTTCGGTCGCGGGCAAACCCCTGCGCGCTGCCGGCGAGCCGGACCTTGCCGCCTGGCAGTTCGCGCAGTCGCCACGACGGCCGGCGATCACCAAGAGCTGCGCCGCAACCTATGCCGCGGATGGCAACTGTTACGCGCCGGGCTTACCGAAGCTGTTTTTAGACATGGATGTCAGCGCCAGCGCCGACCCCAGCGGCGGCAGGTAGAGCGTATCGTGCCTCTCGCGCATCTCGGGCAAGCCCCCGTCCTGCTTTCGCTGCTTTGGAGCGCCTTTCTGATTGCATTCAGCGCGCTGCTGCCGCTGATCACTCCGCTGGGGTCGGCTCTGGTCTTCCTGGGTCTTGTCGGCGAAGCACCACCCGAAGTATTTCGGTCGCTGGCTCGCCGTATCGCGATCAACAACATCATCTTCCTTGCCGTCTTCGAGCTGCTGGGCTCGGCGATCCTGAATTTTTTCGGCATCTCCCTGCCGATCGTGCAGGTTTCCGGCGGCCTTGTCATCAGTGCTATTGGCTGGTCCGTATTGAACGAAAAGGACTCCGAAGCAACTACGCGAGACAAGCGCGAGGAGGTACACATCGGCGCGGGTGAGAGCATGGGCGGTCTGGAGCAGAAGGCCTTCTATCCCTTCACCTTTCCGGTTACCTCCGGGCCGGGCACCCTGGTGGTTCTGCTCACGCTGAGTGCACGGTTTTCCGGCGGTGGTCTGACCCAAAATATCGCCGGGCATGTGGGCCTGTTTCTCGCGGTGCTGGTGCTGAGCGCACTTGTTTTCGTCTGCTATGCGCACTCGCCCAAGATCACCAAAGCAATCTCACCGGCCACGGCACACGGTGTCCTGCGCGTGGTCGCGTTCATCCTGTTGTGCATCGGTGTGCAGATTGCCTGGAACGGCTTCTCCCTTCTGCTGCGTTCCGTTCTAGAGCATTGAGGCCGCTCATCTCGCACGGACGTTGTATCCCCTTGGACGTACCGCGATTCCGGGCGGGCCGTACAATGGAGAGATGGCGGCATTCCCGACCTCCCTCTTACAGCCCGCATACGATCACAAACGCTACTTCTTCGACACGCTCGGTCTAAGTGAGCGGCTCTTGGAGCGCTGCCTGGGCGAGGCGCTCAGTGCCGGCGGCGAGTTCGCCGATCTGTACTTTGAAGCCGTAACCTCGTCCTCGCTGGGCATGGATGAGGGCATCGTGAAAACCGCGTCCGAAGGCATCAGCGTCGGTTGCGGTGTGCGCGTGCTTTCGGGTGAGCGCACCGGGTTCGCCTATACCGACGACCTCAGCCCCGAGCGTCTGCTGAAGGCCGCCCGTACTGCCGCGTTGATCGCCAGCGGACCGCAAACGGAGCGTGTGCAGGGCTTCCAAGAGCGTCCCGGCACCCAGTTGTATCCCGTCGCCGGAGCCACGGTGGATGCCGAGATCGCCGCGAAACTCGCGCTCATCGCACGTGCTAATCAGGCAGCTCGAGCGTTCGATCCGCGCATCGTGCAGGTACGCGCCGGATTGAACGATGAGCTGCGCCGCATCCTGATCGCCGCGTCCGATGGCACCTTCGCCAGCGACACCCAGCCGCTTGCCCGCTTCAACGTCTTCGTCATCGCCAAGGATGCCAACGGCGAGGTCGCGCGCGGAACATCCGGTGGCGGTGGGCGAGTCACGCTGGACTTCTTTGCTGGCAGCAGCCCTGAGCACCCAGGAGGACGCACCCCGGAGTACTTCGCCGAAGAGGCCGCCCGTACCGCCATCCTGCAGCTTGGCGCGGTGGCTGCACCCGCCGGTGAAATGGAGGTCGTGCTTGGCCCGGGCTGGCCCGGCGTGCTGCTGCATGAGGCCGTGGGTCATGGGCTTGAGGCCGACTTCAACCGCAAGAGGACCTCTGCCTTCGCCGGCCTTATCGGCCAGCAGGTGGCTTCGAGCAAGGTGACGGTGGTCGATAACGGCACCATGCCGGGGCGGCGCGGGTCTCTAAATGTAGATGATGAAGGCAATCCAACCCAGGAGACGGTGCTGATCGAAAATGGCATGCTGCGCACTTATCTGAGCGACAAGCTGAGTTCGCGGCTGATGAAGATGCCCAACACGGGCAGCGGCCGCCGCGAAAGCTACCAGGCCATCCCCATGCCGCGCATGACCAACACCTACATGCTGAACGGTGAGGATGATCCGGCGGACATTCTGCGCTCGGTCAAGCGCGGCCTATATGCCGTGAACTTCGGCGGCGGGCAGGTAGACATCACAACGGGCAAGTTCGTTTTTTCGGCGAGCGAGGCCTACCTCATCGAGGATGGTGTGGTGACCGCGCCGGTGAAGGGCGCGACCCTGATCGGCAATGGCCCGGAGTGCCTGAAGCATGTGTCGATGGTGGGCAACGATCTTGCCTTGGATGAAGGGGTAGGCACCTGTGGCAAGGCCGGGCAAAGCGTGCCGGTGGGCGTCGGCATGCCCACGATCAAGCTGGACCGGATGACCGTAGGCGGCACCGGACGATAACGCAACAAAACAGGAAAGCAAGAAGGAGCGCTTGTGGCAGTTCTTGAACGCGAAAAGTATTTCTTATGCGAAGTGAAGCGGCGTCGCCGCAAGGAAAACGGCAGCGGCTATGAGGCGTTCTGGAAGGTAAAGACCGTGCAGGAAGCGCTGGATGATAACGACACGGAATTCCGCTGCAAGGAATGTCACGGTGCCGTGAAGCTCTATAAACGTCGAGTCGCCGGGGGTGCGGAGTCGCATGTGGAGCACATCAGCCGGCCTGATGCGGAGTATTGCCCGGCGAGCATTCAGTTTCAGCAAGCTACCGATGGCCGCACGCCGCGCATGTCGATGAATCCCGTGCAGTGATGATCGCCGCCGACGCAGTCTCGAACTTGAACACGCTCGCCGCCGAGGCAGTCGACCGGGCCCGGCGTGCCGGGGCGACGGACGCCGAAGCGGTCGCCTATGAGGGCGATGAGTTCAGCGTGCACGTGCGGCTTGGTGAGGTGGAGCAGCTCGTGGAATCGGGGTCCCGCGCTATCGGCCTTCGTGTGTTCTTCGAGGCTGAAGGCGGACAGCGTACGGCCACCACGTCTACATCAGACCTGAGCGAGGCAGGAGTTGCGCGCATGGTATCGAGTGCCGTTACACTGGCAAAGATCACGGGCGTGGATCCCTTCGCGGGCCTGCCTGAGCGCGATGCCTTTGGGATGCATGATCCGGAGGTACAGGCACTATTCTTTGAAGACGCGAACGCGATTCCCGCACCCGAGCGCATCGAGATTGCGAAGCGTTGTGAGGCCGCGGCGATGGGCTTCGACACGCGCATTCAGAACTCCAAGGGCGCAAGCTTCGATTGCTCCTCCACGCGCCGCGTCATGGTGAACTCACGCGGGTTTACGGGTGACTACCGGCGATCGTACTGCGGTTTCAGCACCACGCCCATCGCCCAGGACGCGGGTGGCATGCAGAGCGGCCATTGGTACTCGAGTGCGCGCACGGCACGGCTGCTCGAAGAACCGGAGGCTGTCGGCCGCGTCGCCGCGGAACGTGCCCTGCGGCTGTTGGGGGCGCGCCGTGTACCCACGCAGCAGTGCCCGGTCGTATTCCCTCCGGAGACCGCGCGCGGGTTGATGGGCAACCTGCTGAGCGCGGCCAATGGCGACTCGATTTATCGCAATGCCAGCATGTTCGCCGGCAAGCTCGGCGAACAAGTTGCGGGCAAAAATATCACAATGGTCGACGACGGCACGATGCTGTTCGACCATCCCCTTCCCGACGGTTCCACGATCCGCGTCGGTGGCTTTGGAACCTCGCCATTTGACGGAGATGGGCTACGGACCCGGCGCACGGTCGTGATCGAACGCGGCATCCTCAAGGAGCTGCTGCTGAACACCTACACGGGCCGCAAGCTGGGGATGGCCTCGAACGCCAAAGCTTCGCGCGGGCTCGCAGGCACGCCGGGTATTGGTGGCGGCAACTACTTCCTAGAGCCCGGCACACAAACGCACGAAGAGATTGTCGGCGATGTGCAGTCGGGTCTGCTGGTGCTGAGCACGATGGGTTTCGGCGTGAATCTCGTCACCGGCGACTACTCGCAAGGCGCGAGCGGTTTGTGGATCGAGAACGGCGAGGTCGCCTACCCGGTCGAGGAGATCACCATCGCCGGCAACCTGAAAGACATGTTCCGCCATGTGAGTGCGATCGGGAACGACCTGGAGTGGCGTGGGTCCGGGGCTGTGCCGACCGTGCGCATTGATGGTATGACGGTGGCGGGCAGCTAGTTTGCTCACGCGAGACGGCTTAGCTGCCTAGCCCCGTGCAGAACTCTAAGAATCAGAACACGCGGCTCACGACGGAACACAATGAGGTGTGGGGAGACGGTGTAAGCGAGGAGTTCAGGATCTGCAAAATCGAAATGCCGGTGACCCCAAGGCCTCTAGGCGAACGAGATCTTCGAATGCAGAGCGGAGCCTGCGTCGAAACCGTATCGCCACGGCCTCACCAGCATTCCGTCTTAGGTAGCCGAGCATGTCCTGGATGTCCTCGGCTACTCGGCCGGTTAGCTTGTACAACAAACTCGCCTAAGTTTTCTGGAATAGCGCATCGAGGCGTTGCTCCAATTCCTCTGCGTTCACGAACTCTCCTCTTTGCGCAGAGTCCAGCCCTTCCTGCACCGCGACTTGCAGTTCAGCTGGTTTCCAGGCAGCAAACAACACATCTTCTTCGAGACGCTCGAGAGCTTGCTCAAGAACTTCTTGAACCGAAGCATATCGGCCACTCTCGACAAGAGCGCCAATACGCTGTTCTGTTTCGGGAGTGAGAGCCAATGCCATTGGCGAAAGAATACCTCCAGCCAGCATGAACGATCTACAATTTTACCCATGACCGGGCCCTTCCACTTCACGCATCGCCTCGTCTTCGAGCCGGAGAACGCCGAGGCGATTCTGCGCGCGGTCCCGGCGCGGGCCGGCATCTTCGCCCTGCGCGGCGAGCGGGAGACGGATCAGCCGTATCTTACGCGAGCGGCGGATCTGCGCCGTCGTCTACGCCGTTTGCTGCTGCCGCCGGAGACCGTCGATGCTGACGGCAAGCCGGTGCTGTCGAAGCGGCTGAACCTCCGCGATCGTGTGCGCTCGATTGAATGGACTGAGACTGGGTCGGAGTTCGAGTCGGTGTTGCTGCTCTATCGTGCCTTGCACGCCAACTTCGGCGAAGCGGAGGCGCGTAAGCGCATGCGACTGTTTCCACCTTACTTCCTGCGCGTAACGATGGGCCACGAGCATCCGCGCGTGCACGTCACCAACCGGCTCAGCCGCCGCGGGCTCGCCGAAAGCTTCGGCCCCTTTGCTTCGCGAGCGGCCGCTGAGCGGATGGCTGACGCCGTGGGGGACATTTTCAAACTGCGGCGCTGCCACGAAGACCTTATTGTGCATCCGGATCATCCGGGCTGCGCGTATGGGGAGATGAACCGGTGCCTGGCACCATGCAAAGCAGCTTGCTCGCCGCAAGCGTATGCGGCCGAGGCGCAGGGTGTGTTCGCGTATCTTCGCTCCCAAGGCCATTCGTTAATGGCGGAGATCGCCCAGAAACGCGAGGCGGCCAGCGAGGCGATGGATTTTGAAGTGGCCGCGGCCCTGCACCGGCAATGGGAGAAGGCCAAGAGCGTGGCGGGATCGGCCGATCCGCTGGTGCGGGCGGCGGGCGAAGTACGGGCGCTGATCGTACAAGCGGCCCCGCCGCTCACCGCCAGGGAAGACATCGGTCAAGGTGTTGAGGATGCGGCGATTTTCATATTGGAAAACGGCCAGCTACTCGGCCCGGAGCGGCTTTCCACGTTGGGTGTGCGGGCTGTACGTGAGCAAACGGCGGTGGGCTCTAGCCTATTCGCGCAACCGTTGATGTTGAGTGCTGTGCCGGAACGCGACAACATTGTTGTTTCCAACGATGCAGCCGATGAGTTAGACGAGACAGCAAGTATATCGAAGGTGCTGTCACCAGAGGACCGGGCGCGGATTGTGCTGGCGCAATTGGAAAAGCAGGTGAACGCACTCGGCGAGCCGGACCCGGTTGATCGCGGCGACGCGCTGGCCCTCTTCAAACGCTGGTACTACCGTCCGGAGAAGAGCCGCGCGGGCGAGGTACTGCTGCCCAATCCGGATGGCAGTTGGCCGGTGCGCCGATTGCTGAACGCCGCCGCGCGGGTGGTGCTGGGGCCTCCGGCGGAAGTGCCGCCGGTGGATCGCGAAGCGGCCAAGAGCGAAGCCGTGCAGGAGGAGGCGAAGACACGCGTGCTGCACCCCGGGCGCGAGGGTGTGGAGAGAGTCGTGCCGTTGCTGCCGAAGCGGAAGCGACGTGGGAAGGCCATGTTGCCGAGCGAAGCGGTTCTTTAGAAATCGGTTCTGGATCCCGGCTTGCCATCGTTGGTGGCTCTAACGGATGACTCCTTGGTGCTTCAGCAAATCGGGAAACTGCGGCCCATCTAAAAACACCGTTGACAGCGTCAGTTCGCGAAACTTCGCCGCCTCCTCCGCACGTGCCGTCTCGGTCTGCTTTACGTATGCCTCCGCATCCCTACCGAGGATTAAGCGCTTCGGAACATCCTCCATATTCGCCAGCTTCACCACGAGATCGGCAATCCTCTTCGGATCGCCCTCCAATTTGCTGCGCGCAGCGGTCATCTGCTTGTAAACGGCACCGACCGGTTCATACTCCGGCAGCAACTCCGGTACTTTCTCGCTCGCCCGGTGACCAAAGTTCGTGCGGATGCCGCCCGGCTCGAGCGTGCACACCCTTACGCCAAAGGGAGCGACCTCAGCGGCAAGCGAATCGCTGAAGCCGCCTACCGCCCACTTTGCCGCGTGGTACGGGGAGTTGCCCGGTATCGTCACACGCCCGCCGATCGACGACACCTGGAAGATGTGCCCGCTCTTCTGTTTGCGCATCACCGGCACCGCTGCGCGCGTTGTGTACACGACGCCGAACAGGCAGGTCTCGATCACGCCGCGGAACTCCTCTGATGTCGTCTGCTCAAACGGAGCAAAGTGTCCATAGCCAGCGTTGTTCACCAGTACATCCAACCGCCCATAGGCGTCCACGGCTCTCCGCACCGCAGCCTTGGCGGCCTCTTCGTCGCGAACATCCAGCTGTACCGGGCTGATGCGCTCGCCGTACTGCTCTATCAAAGGGTCAAGTTCTTCCAGCCGTCGTGCCCCTGCAACGACACGATCCCCTGCCGCGAGTGCAGCCTCCGCGATATCCCGTCCCAATCCGTTGCCACTTCCGGTAATCAACCAGACCTTAGCCATTGTTTGGCCTCCTGCTCTATAAGATTCAGCGATGAGTGAGTGGTTGCTCATTTTATATCGATCAAAGAAGATCTACTCCGCCATGCGCCAGAACGCTTCAAAGCCCTTTTCGATGAGCAGCGATCTCTGCCGCGGTTTCCTGGCGATGGTGTCTATTACGGCATCCTGCATCGCCCCTATCGCAGAGGAAGCAAACCCCGGCGGCAAATCCTTGAACACTCCTCGCTTGGCAACTTCGCTCATCGCCTGCGCCACCGCGCCGCTTTGCGAGCCGATGCGCTCCCTTGTTGCGGGCGTTACAAGGTCCGAAATGTTCAACTGCAACGAGACCTTCCGCTCGTCCGGTCTCTCGATCGCCCAGTGCAGAGTCTCGATCCATATGTGCCGTGCACGTTGCTGCAGCTCAGCTTCGTGCGGAAAATGAGCGTTGATGCGGCGGTAGACTTCGCCCTTGAGCTCGACGTACAGCTCATTCAGCAGGTCATTTTTTGTAGCGAAATAGGTGAAGAGTGTCCCTTCAGCCAAGCTTGCGCCCTTGGCCATCTTGGCGGTTGAAGCACCCAGGCCTGCCTGCGCGATCTCGTGCACTGCCGCTCGCAGGATGGCATGCCGCTTCTCCGGACTTTTCGCTCTCGCCATACCACGATGCTATCTCGACAAATCTCGCGCTTACGCGGGACAGCTTCATACAAGGAGCGAACGGTGCGCGAAATCGGGTTGCCGCACCTGCTTGCTACAGCGATGCGGTCCAAGTCGCAATCCTTACGGAGCCTGAGCGTCGTCCAGATTGAAACGAATCGCGGCGATTGCGGCCACCATGCCTAAGAACCGTATAAGTAGAGTAGGCGAAACGCGCTGCTATTCTGCGGAGACGGAGCTGAAAGATTTGAGCTCGGGAGATCGGCCTGTGATTGAGCTTGCTTTTTCCATCCTTTCCGCGGACTTCGCGCATTTGGCCGACGAGATCGCCACGGCTGAGCGGGGCGGCGGCACCATTGTGCATGTGGATGTGATGGATGGGCACTTTGTGCCGAACATCACCTTTGGGCCGCCGGTCGTGAAGGCGATCCGGCCGGTGACGAAGCTGCCGCTGGATTGCCACCTGATGATCGAAGATCCCGACAAGTTCATCCCCGACTTCGCCGCGGCCGGAGCGGATTTTATCGCCGTGCACGTCGAGGCCTGCCGGCACCTGAACCGCACACTGCAGCTGATCGCCGAGCATGGCGTGGCACCGGCCGTGGTGCTGAATCCGGCGACGCCGCTGGAGATGGTCTATGAGGTGTTGCCGATTGTGCACCATGTGCTCGTGATGAGCGTGAACCCTGGGTTTGGCGGCCAGAAGTTTCTGCCGCGCGCCGTCGAGCGCATTGCGCATCTGCACAGGCTGCGCCACCAACTCGGGCTGAACTTCCGCATCGAGGTCGATGGCGGGATCTCGCAGGAGACTGTCGCCTCGGTTGTGGAGGCCGGTGCGGACATGCTGGTGGCAGGCTCGGCGATCTTCGATGCGGGTAGGCAAGCGGGCAAGACGGAGGCCAATGCGCGGTCATTTCTGGCGGCGGCGCAGGCAGCGGCTGTGCCGGGCGTGGGTCGGGTGTAATAACACCTCAACAAAGCGTGGCAGAGCGAACTGGCGGATGCTGTAAGGGATAGACAAACAGCAAGAAAGGGACGCAGATTCCCTGCGGAATGACAACAAACCAATTACCACGTTGCTCTAGCAGCGTAGAGAAGCAAATTCCTTTGCTGCGCTGCGGAATGACAAATACGGGATCGGTGGAACAGGGTGAGTGACTCTCTTCGCGCCGGTCCGTCGAACCCGTATCCGCTCGGCGCGACGTACGCCTCCCTCGCTGGTTGCCCTGCGGCCAGTTAGAATATGAGGCAGACCAGCGGTAGTCGCGCGGGGCTTTGGCATTGAATTCGGAATCGTGGATTTTTGGAGTGTGCATGCGTTTTACGTTCTTCCCCGGAAACTTCTTTCCCTCGCGCCACTCGCAGCGGGCTTCCGGCATAGCCATTGCCGCCATGCTGGCTCTTCTACCGGGCCTGAAAGCTCAGGAGACGACGCCGGCTCCCCCGACACCAGCCCAAGCGCAGGGTCTCGACGCCACCCAGACTCCGGCGCAGCCCGACGTGGCGCAAAACGCGCCGGCCCAGGCCGAGGCCACGCTTTCCGCGAACCCGGGACAGACCCCCAAGAAGAAGGGGCACATCACCCGCGACGAGCGCGTGCAGCAGACCAAGGACACCAAGGCCGAGCTGCGCAAGCAACAGAAGTACAATCCGCTGGTCGGCAAGGATGCCACCCTGCCTGATAAACAGCTCTATGACAAGGCCCTGACGGAGTCGAAGAAGGGCCACTTTGACGTCGCCCGGCTCGACCTGCAGACGCTGCTGAACACCTACCCGGATTCGCAGTACCTGATGCGCTCCAAGCTGGCTGTGGCGAACTCCTGGTTTCAGGAGGGCGGATCGGCTGCCCTGGCGCAGGCCGAGCAGGAGTACGGCGACTTCATCACCTTTTTCCCGAACGCGCCCGAGGCCGCCGAGGCCCAGATGCGCATGGGTGACATCTACCTGAAGCAGATGGATGTGCCGGACCGCGACTACTCCAAGGCCATCAAGGCTGAGGCGCAGTACCGCACCATGATGAAGACCTACCCCGATGCGCCTGTCTCCGTGCACAAGGAGGCTGAGCAGAAATTGCGTGATGTGCAGGAGGTTTTGGCGCAGCGCGAGTACGACCTGGGCCAGTTTTATGCGCTGCGCAACAACTTCCCTGCCGCAATCGCACGCTATCAGACCGTGGCCGATACCTATCCGCTGTTCAGCCACATGGATGACACGCTCATCGGCCTGGGCGATGCCTACGAGGCCGATGCGAATGCCGTGCGGCAACAGCCGGTCTGCGCCAAACCTGGAGATCGCGGTTGTCTGCCCGAAGCCTCGAAAGCCAAACTTGAGCAAAGTTATGACGGCAAGGCAGCCGCGTTTTATCGCGACGTGGTGCTGAACCATGCCGCGGCCCCGCATGTGGAGGACGCCAAGGAGCGTCTACAGACGATGGGCCTGCCCCTGCCTACACCGACCGCCCAGCAGGTGGCGGCCAGCGAAGCGATGGAAGGCAGCCGCGCCCAGTACACCATGCGTAAGCGCCTGGAGCTGCTGCTGGTGCGCAAGCCGGACACGGTGAACGCTGCGCAGATCGGCGCACCGCCGCTTGAAGACGCCGCGGCTACCACCGCGCCGGCGATCGTGAAGCAGATCACGGATGAGTATGCCGGTGCCCTGAACCCCGCCGCAGCTCCCGAGGCAAGCGGCCCGGCGGCACCAGCGGCGGATGCCTCCGCAGCTGAGGCACCGGCGCAACCCCCACCGGCAGCCGGTAGTGCAGCGCCGCCCACCTTGTCGGATGTGCCTTCCGCGGGCAGCGGCACGGGCGAAGGCAGCACGGGCAGTGTTACCGAGGCGACCCCGGCCGATGCAGCCCCGCGCGGTGCGGGTGTCGGCAACAGCGGAGCGAGCCTGGGTGTGGATGTGTTGACCCCGGGCGTCTCGGCGGGCAGCATGACCGGAGCGCCAATCGGCGGCAGGGCCAGTGAGCTGAACTCCGCAACCGGCAAGCCGGATGCAAACTACGGGATCAAGGCACCGGCACGGCCGGACAACTCGCCTCTGCCCGCAGCCGAAGCAGCGACATCGGCTCCGGATGCGGTGAACGAAGTGGCCGGCAAAGGACAGCCTGTCGCGCAGGCGCAGCCTACCAATGGCAAGAAGAAGAACCCGAAGCCGGAGTTCGATAAGAACGATGAAAGCTCGAGCAAACACAAGAAGAAGAAGGGCCTCGACAAGCTGAATCCGCTTTAAGCTCTTAGCTCTTAGCTCTTAGCTCTTAGCTCTTAGCTCTTAGCTCTTAGCTCTTAGCTCT
>CAXTUW010000005.1:161800-182669 GCA_964247595.1 uncultured Acidobacteriaceae bacterium
TTAAAGAGTTTAGGCCGCTTTTGCATTGCGCGTTGCCACAATCATTTCGTCGTCCTCCTGAGCGGCGCGAAGTACCTCGGGCGTTGAGCGGCCCTGGGGCATGGTAGGTGCTGGAACGCCGCCGGGTCCTTTCCTAGGGAATCAGCTCGGTGGCGCTGGACTCACTTAGCTGATGAATCGCAATCCAGGTCTGCTGATAGGCATTCAGCGCATTGGAGGTCGAGGAGCGCGCGTCGCGCAGGGAATCGAGATAGTCGATCAGCGCGAGCCCACCGTGATCGAAGGCGTAGCGCGCAATGGAGAGTACATCCGCACTTTCGTCGAGGTAGTGGTTGCCGAAGCGGTCTGAAAGCGCCTTGGCCTGCGTATAGGCGACCCAGGCCTGATCGACATCGGAGACGACCTGGTTACGGGTAGCCGTCAGGATCAGGCGGTTGGTCTGGGCCTGAAAGCGCGCGGTCTCCTTATTGCCCTGATTTTTGTCGAAGATGCGGAGCGGCAGGTTCACATTGAAGCCGAAGGAGTTGTAGTAGCCGGACTTATCGAACTCGCCTTCAATCGTCGGGTCGGCGGCACCGTTGGCAATCTGCAAGCGAATGTTGGCCTCGGCCGCTGCCACGCCGGCTTGCGCCGCAAGCAGGTCCGGACGGCTCTTGAGCGCGGCATCGGTAAGCTCTGCCTGCGTTTGCGGGAAGGTAGGTGGAACGATCTCGCCGCTGATGTCGAAATCCGGGGTCGGCGCAGGAACGCCCATAAGGGTCTGCAGTTGTGCCGAGGCCTGCTGGAGGGCGATCTCATCGTTAGCTGTATCGGACTCAAACGAACCGAGTTGGAGATCCAGCCGCTCAAAGTCGAGCCTGCCTAGATCGCCGGCCTTGTAACGATCGTTGGCAATATCTACTTCGTGCCGGTAGTCAGCGAGATTGGCCTTTGCGAGTTCCAACGACTGTTTGGCAAACAGCATGTGCACAAAGGCGGTGCGCACCTGCAGTACCGTCTGCCGGACTGTATCGTTCAGCTGCGCTGCCGTCTGGGACGTAGTCGCACGCGCGGTTTCGAGGCGATACTGCCGCTTGTTACCACGCTCGAAAAGACGCGAAAACTGAAAGGCATAGGCATCCGGGTTGCCCTCCGATCCATTCGGCGGCAGGGTCACATTGGTGCCGTTGACGCCGAAGTAGGGATTGGCGCGCACGCCGGCCTGGATCTCCTGCGCACGCACACTGCGCAGGTTGGCTTCAGCGGCGAGCAGCGTTGGATTCTGCGCTCGGGCGCGGTCTACTACCTGCTGCACGGTCAAAGAGCCGGGCTTGGCTGGTGCGGGCTTACGTGGATCGACTCCGGCGCTGGCAGCTGCGGCGTACCCCTGCGGCCCGTTCGGGCCCTGCGTTTGGGCCGGTGCCTGGCCGGGTGCCTGGCCCGCGCCGGTGCCATGCGCACCCGCGCCGGAGGCTCCGGCACCGGCCCCCTGACCGCTGGCCGCGCCACCCGCACCGTTACCCGCGGCACCACCCCCGCCGGCACCGCCGCCAGCCTGAGCGTACGCACCCGCAGCGGGCAGGAGCATAAGGCAAAGCGCAGCCAGCAGCAGTCCGCGAGGGGGTATATGCATTCGTCGATCCATCCTCCCGGGTTTCATTGTTCAAACCCCGCATCCGGCGCGGGCAGCACGTCCGTCGGCCGTGAGAATGCCACGTACAGCGTCGGCAGCAAAAAGATGTTGATGATCACGGCGCCGATCAGCCCACCGACGATCACGATGGCGAAGGGCCGCTGCGAGTCCGAGCCGATGCCATGCGACAGCGCCGCCGGCAGCAAGCCCAGGGTGGCCACGAGCATGGTCATGAGGATCGGGCGCAACCGCAGTACGGCCCCTTCGACGGCGGCCTCAAGCACCGTGTGCCCGTTCACGCGCAGCTGGTTCATGTACTCCAGCATGATGATGCCCGTCTGCACCGAGACGCCGAACAGCGCCAGGAAGCCCACCCCGGAGGATACGGAAAAATGCGTTCGCGTGAGCAGCAGCGCGATCAGGCCACCGATGGGGGCCATGGCCACGTTCGCCATGATCAGCGACGCCCATTTGCCGGAGTGGAACATGCTGTACAGGATGATGAAGATGAGCAGGATGGTGATCGGCAGCACAATCAGCAGGCGGCGCGTCGAACGCTTCTGGCTTTCGTACTCGCCGGCCCAGTCGAGTTTGTAGCCCTGCGGCAGCTTTACCTGTTTATTCACCTTGGCGATGGCCTCTTCGACCGTGGAACCAAGGTCCCGGTTGCGTACGGAATACTTGATGGCGATGTAGCGCGTGCCGCCCTCGCGGTAGATCTCCTCCGCGCCGTCGGTGGTCTCCATCTTGGTCACCTGAGCGAGCGAAACCCGCTCCCCCGATGGCGAAACCAGCCGGATGTCGCTGATGGCTTGGGGTGTGGAGCGGTACGGGCCGGCGTAGCGCGTGGTCACGTCGTAGCGCGCCTCGCCGTCCAGTACCTGCGTGATGGAATTGCCGCCCACCGCGGTCTCGATCGCATCCTGCACATCGGCCACATTCAGGCCGAAGCGCGCGGCCGCGGCGCGATCGACGACGAAGTTCAGATTGGGTTGACCGACCACGCGAAAGAGGCCGAGATCCGCTACGCCACGAATGCCAGACATGACACCCTGGATCTCTTCGCCCATCTGTTCCAGCGTCTTCAGGTCTGTCCCGTAGAGCTTCACGGCCAGCTCGCCCTTTACGCCCGAGACCGCCTCCTCGACGTTATCCGAGATGGGCTGCGAAAAGCCCCAGTTCACGCCGGGGACCTTCGCCTGCAGCGCCCGATTGATGGCACCGATCAGCTCGTCCTTGTTCTGGTGGAAGACGGGTCGCCACTCGTTCTTCGGTTTCAGGTCGATGAAGTGTTCCGTGTTGAAGAATCCGGTGGCGTCGGTGCCGTCGTCGGGCCGGCCCGACTGGCTGATGACCTGCTTTACCTCAGGGAAGGAAGCCATGATGATGCGTGACCGGTTCATGATGTCAATACTCGCGGTCGGTCCCGTGGAAGGTGCCAGGGTGCCACGCGCCCAGATGGCCCCTTCATCCAGATGCGGCAGGAACTCGGAGCCGATAACGCCGGAGTAGACGAGTAGACCGCTGAGCACCAATGCGGCGATCGCACCACCCATGGTCATGCGTGGGCGTTCGATGTGCCACACAACCAAGGCGCGATAGCGTTCCGTGACCCAATGCAGCACCGGATTTTCCCACTCGGAGGTGCCGTTGCGGAAGAAGAAGCTGGCCAGCGTCGGGGCCACGATCATCGAGAAGATCAATGCACCGAGCAGGGCAAAGGCTACCGTCCAGGCCATCGGCGCAAACAGCCGGCCTTCGACGGACTGCAGCGTAAAGATGGGCAGATAGGCCGTGATGATGATGCCGATTGCGAAGAAGACCGGGCGCTGCACCTCGTGCGCGGCGTCGCGGATCTGCTGAATGACCGTGAGATCTTTGTTGCGATTATGGCTCAGGTGGCGAACGATGTTCTCGATCATCACCACAGCTCCATCAACCACCATGCCGAAGTCCAGTGCCCCCAGGGAGAGCAGGTTGGCGGGGATGTGGCGCAGATCCAGGCAGATGGAAGCGAAGAGCAGCGCAAACGGAATCGTCAGCGCGACGATGAACGCACCGCGTAGATTGCCCAGAAAGATAAACAGGATGATGACGACGAGGATGATGCCTTCCGTAAGGTTGTGCAGGACGGTATGCGTCGTCAGGTGCAGTAGGTCGGAGCGGTCGAGGAAGGGCACCACACGCACACCGGTTGGCAGGATGTGCTCGTTCAGCTCAACGACCTTCTTGTGAATGCCCTCCAGCACCTCGTCGGAGTTGGCACCCTTTTGCAGCAGCACGACGCCTTCCACCGCGTCGCCGTTATCGGCCAGCTTGCCGTCCTTGCGCAGGATGGCTTTGCCGATCTGCCCGAGGCGAATCTTCGGCCCCTGGATCACCGTGGCCACATCGGCGATGGTGAGGGCCGTGCCGTTCTGCGCCTTCAGCGGCACCTTCGCGATGTCGTCGGTGGTTTTGAAGAGGCCGACCTCGCGCACATTGATCTGCTGCTCGCCCTGCTCGATGAACGAGCCGCCGGCGTTGGTGTTGTTGGCTGCCAGCGCGGTCTTCACCGCGGCGATGTTGAGCCCGTAGGCGACCAGCTTCTCCGGGTCGAGGATGACCTGGTACTCGCGCGTAGGACCACCGAAGCTGGCCACATCGACGACGCCGGGAACGCTCTTGAACTCCTTCTGCAGCGTCCAGTCCTCGATTGACTTCAGCGCCATCGGATCATAGGCCGGATTATTGCTTTCGACCGTGTACCAGTAGATTTGCCCGACGGGGCTCCAGTCCGTGCCGATCTGCGGCTGCAACTGGTTGGGAAGCGTGATCTGGGAGACGCGTTCCAGCACCTTTTCGCGGTTGACGTCGTTGACGCTCTCGTCGTCGAAGGTCAGCTTGATGTCGGAGAGGCCGGCCAGCGTGAACGACCGCAGAGATGAGGTGTGCGGGATGCCCGCGACGGCGATCTCAAGCGGCACGGTGATCTGCTGCTCGATCTCCTCGGCGGAACGGCCCGGCCACTGCACCAGGATCTCGACATAGTTGTTGGCGACGTCCGGGTAGGCTTCCACGGGGAGATTGTGAAACGCGATCGCTCCCCAGGCAAACAGCAGGATGCCCATCACCAGGATGATGAAGCGATTGTCCAGCGCGAAGTCGACGAGCTTACGGATCATACTGGGGTCCCTACTGCTCCGTAGCCTCTTCGAGCACAAGCGCGCTCGCGACCACCTGCTGACCTTCCTGCAAACCGCTCGAGACGACAACGGCACCGCCCGGCAGCGTCTGCGCGGTCTTCACCGCAACGCGCCGGAAGTTGCCCGCCGCGCCCGCCGGCACAAACACCCAGTCGCGGTCATGCAGGTGCAGCACCGCATCGCCGGGTACCACCAGCGAGGTCTGCGCCTTACCGGCATGGAAGGTAGCCGTGGCGAACATACCGATGCGCAGCAGGCTGTCCGGGTTCGGCACCTGGATGCGGACCTTGGCCGTGCGCAGCGATGGATCGAGGATCGCGCCGACGTCGGAGATCGTGCCATTGCGCACCTTGTCCGGGAAAGCGTTCAAGCGGATGTCGGCCCCCTCGCCCACATGCACCTGCGCGAGGTCGTTCTCATACACATCGCAGACAACCCACACATGCGTGAGGTCGGCCACGGTGAGCGAGCCGCTCGCCCCGGTCACGTTTAGGCCGGCAGCACCGGCAGCGGTGGTGTTCTGGGCCACAATGACACCGGAGATCGGGGCATACACCTTGACCGTATCGCCGGGCCGATCCTTGCTGACGCCCAGGATGCGCAGCTGCTGTTCGGCTGCGTTGAGGTCGGCCTTGGCATCGGTCTCGCCATTCTCGGCGATCTGCAATTGACTCTGGGCGATGGCCCCTTTGTCATACAACAGCTTATCGCGGGTCAGAATCGTATTCGCCAACTGTTCATCCGCGACCGCTTTGAGGTACCCATTGAAGGCCGTCGTCACATCGGGGGACTGCACCTCCATCACCAGTTGGCCCCTGTGGACAAAGTCGCCCAGGCCAACATGCAGGGCCGTCACGCGGCCGTTGGCGATGGATAAGACCGGTAACTCACGCGAGGGGTCCGGTTGCACCTGCCCGGTAACATCCAAAGTGGAAAACGTGGAGCGCTGCGACACGACGACCAGCGGGAACTGTGCGGGGGTGTCCACGTGCACCTGCGAGGGCTCGCCTGTAGGCACAATGGCCGGAGTGCTCGGGGGCGCCTCGGCGGCCTCACGCCCGGGTGTCTCCTTATTTCCGTGGCAACCGGCTAAAAACAGCAGACTCAGCAGGGTGCAAGCGATCCTGTGAGGCAACCGGCGATTGGGGTGCGACACAGGCTGGAGAGGGCTAAATGCGAAATCTGCCACCATTTCAGTTAATCACGGCGCTTATCGCGCCCGGAATTACCTTTCCTGCCGCACCTGAAAACATAAGTCCTGCATGCCCAATAAGAGCTATCCACCATTAGCCTAGCTTCCATCTCGATCTGGCGGCATAAAGGAAGTGCAAAAAGTCTGTTTCGCGCTCCCAGTATCACGGCTTCCAGCCATCCCTCGGGATACCCGGAAGCGCTCGCTGTTCTATAAAGGACGTAGAGGGTCTCGATTTAGATGCGCTTCGGGAGCGATGCCCAGCAGGAACCGCGCGAGGACGAACCGCGGGCAGCGCCGCCGGCAGCCTTCTACGATCCTGCGTTGAGCTTTGAAGAAAATTACGAACGGGGCCCCTTCTGCGACATCGATCCGCTCCCGGAGCAAAGCTTCGCCTCCACCGGTCAGAGCAGCCCGCCATCCCATACCTTTCTGGGTCAGCCGCTGCGCTTGCCCTTCGGCATCCCTGCCGGTCCGCTCCTGAACAGCCGGTTCATCGGTGCCGCCCTGCATGCCGGTTTCGACCTGCCGGTTTATAAAACCGTGCGCACCCGCCGCTGGGCCTGCCACCCGTGGCCCAATGTGCTCGCGGTGGATGTGGCGGAAGGCAGGCTGCACCCGACGGCAAGCCGACTGCGCGGCCACACCGACTACAGTTCGCCTCAGCTTTCGGTGACGAACTCCTTTGGCGTGCCCTCCTTTGACCCGGAGGTCTGGCAGCCGGACATGGCCGCCGCCGTGCGGCTCGCGGGTCCGGGGCAGGCGGTGATTGCGAGCTTTCAAGGTACGCCGGGCAAATCTGGCAGTGTTGCCGAGTACATCGCCGATTTCGTACAGGCCGCACGTCTCGTGCGCGAGACCGGCGCGAAGCTCGTGGAGGTCAACCTGAGCTGCCCCAACGAGGGCACAGCCCATCTGCTGTGCTTCGATACCGAGCGCGCGCGGCGTGTCGTCGAAGCCATCAAGGCCGAGATCGGCAATCTGCCTTTGATCGCCAAGATCGCCTACTTCCCCGACGAGGATGCGCTGCACAGGCTGGTGGACGGCGTAGGCCGAGCTGCCGATGCCATCGCCGCCATCAACACGATCAGCGCGGAGATCGTGGACGACAAAGACGGGCAAGCGTTGCCCGGCGAGGGCCGCCTGCGCAGCGGGGTAGGCGGCAGTGCCATTCAATGGGCAGGCCTCGAAATGACAGAACGCCTCCGCCGCCTCCGCGAGGAGCTTGGACTGTCTTTCAGGATCATCGGCATCGGCGGCGTGAGCACACCGGCGGACTACGCCGCGTATCGTGTAGCCGGTGCCGATGCGGCGATGTCCGCCACGGCGGCGATGTGGAATCCGAGGCTGGCGCAACAGATCATGCAGGGGATGCGGGAGCTCTCCCATGCCGGCTGACGCGCAGACCACCGCGCGCTTGGTGGCCGAGGCTCTGCTTGCCATTGGCGGCGTAGGCTTCTGCATCGACGCCCCCCTCACGTTCAAGTCCGGCATCGTATCGCCGGTTTACTGCGACAACCGCACCTTTCCATTCTGGCCCGCGCAGTGGAAAATAGTCATTGAGGGTTTTGCTTCCCTGCTCTCCCGCGAAAGTCTCGCATTCGACGTCCTTGGAGGCCTTGAGACCGCAGGCATTCCGCACAGCGCCGCGCTCGGCTACGCGATGCAGCGACCGTCGGTGTTCATCCGCAAGCAGCCGAAGGAACACGGCAAACGCGCGCGCGTTGAGGGCGGCGATGTCCGGGGCAAGCGCGTGCTGCTGGTTGAGGACCTTGTGACTACCGGCGGCAGCAGTCTCTCAGGCGTGAAGGCCCTGCGTGACGAAGGCGCAACGGTAATGGATTGTCTCGCGATCATCAGCTATGGCTTCCCGGAGGCGGCCCAAGCCTTCGCCGAGGCTGGGGTGCGGTTGCACACGCTCACGAGCTTCGACGCCGTACTCGATCACGCGATGGCCAATGGCATGCTCGATGACGGAAACGCCGCAGCTGTGCGCGACTGGCTGCGTGAGCCGCATGGCTGGGCTGCGCGGCGGAGTCTCCTGTGAGTCCGGCGAAGCCTTTCATGAATGCAGCGGAGCCTCCTGTGAGCGCGCCCCTCAGCACCGCGATCGCCAAGCTCGAGCAGCGCATGGATGGGAGCGGCTCGCTGCTTTGCGTGGGACTCGATCCGGAACTGTCGAAGCTTCCGCAGAAGTTCGTGCACGGGCCGCATCCGCTGTTTGCGTTCTGCCGATCCATCGTCGATGCCACGGCGGAGTTCGCCTGCGCCTTCAAACCCAACACCGCCTTCTTTGAGGCGCACGGCGCGGGGGGATGGACGCAGCTTTCCATGCTGTTCAGCTACCTGCGCGCGAGCTACCCCGAGCATTTCACGATCTGCGACGCCAAGCGCGGCGATATCGGTTCGACCAACCGTGGCTACGTGCAGGCGGTCTTCGAGGATTTCGGTGCGGACGCGATCACGCTGCATCCCTACCTGGGCCGCGAGGCGCTCGCGCCGTTTCTCGATCGGGCAGACAAGGCCTCCGTCCTGCTCTGCCGCACCTCCAACCCCGGCGCGGGCGAACTGCAGGATCTGTCCCTCGCGGGCCAGCCGCTTTGGGCACATGTCGCCGAGCGCGTCAGCCATGACTGGGATGCACACGGCAATTGCATGCTTGTCGTCGGTGCGACGTATCCTGCGGAGATGGAGCGCATTCGCGAGATCGCACCCCGGATGACGTTTCTTGTACCCGGCATCGGCGCGCAAGGCGGCAACATTGAGGCCACGGTGCAGGCCGGCTTGCGGGCCGACGGAAAGGGTCTCGTCCTCTCCAGTTCACGAGCCATCCTGTACAGCGCCGATCCGGCGACCGCCGCGAGGGAAACACGCGATGCGATCGGGCAGGCAAAGGAGGCCGCGCTTGCCCAACGCTGAGTCAACTGCCAACCTCCTGCGCGTGGAGGGAACACTCGTCAACCACGACCGCGTCTTTGAAGGCGCGATCGAGATCGACAAAGCGACGGGCCTGATCGTGCATGTGGGCCCTCGTACCGGGGTCAGCGATATCGACACGGCCGGCTGTCTGGTCTTCCCCGGCTTTGGCGATGTGCACATCCATGCGCGTGAGGATGCGAGTGGAACGCAGCGTTATAAGGAAGACTTCCTCTCGGCGTCGGCAGCGGCGATTCACGGCGGCGTGACGCAGGTGGTCGACATGCCGAACAATCCAATTGCGCCCGTGGACGACGCCCGCTACGCCCAAAAAGAGCAGCTCGCCGCGGAGAGCGACGTCCATGTCACGCTTTATGCGGGCATCGGGCCGGAGACACGGCCGCTCCACCGCCATGTGCCCTACAAGGTCTACATGGGTCCAAGCGTGGGCGACCTCTTCTTCACCTCGCAGGCACAGCTGGAGACCGCCATCGCGCACTATCGCGGGAAGAACGTCAGCTTTCATTGCGAAGATCCTGAGATCCTTGAGGCTTCCCGCGGTGAGGCTACCCATGAACAACGCCGCCCCGCACAAGCTGAGATCACAGCCACAAGGTTTGCCCTGCATCTGATTGAAGCCTATGGCCTGCAGGGCAAGCTCTGCCACTATTCGACGCGCGAAGGCCTGGGGCAGATTATCGCCGCCAGGCAACGGAGCCTCCGTGTCACCTGCGAGGTAACGCCGCACCACCTTTTCTTCGACACCTCCATGCTGCATGACGCCAATCGCATGGCACTGCAGATGAATCCCCCTCTCCGCACCAGGGAAGATCGTTTGACGCTCATCGAAGCGTTGCGCGAGGGTCACATTGACTTCATCGCCACCGATCATGCACCGCACACGCTCGAAGAAAAAGCCGTTGGTGCCAGCGGTGTTCCGCTGCTCGATACCTATGGTGCCTTTGCTGCCTGGCTCATGCGGGAGCACGCCTTTTTGCCGCAGGATATCGCTCGTGTGTGTGCCTATAATCCCGGCAAGTTCGTTCAGGAGTTCTTGCCGGACGGCTTCGGCGAAGGCTTTGGATACCTCGCATCCGGCTATGTGGGCTCACTCACGATACTGGACCCGCAAGCGCCTTACACCGTCACACGGGAAAGCGTGCGCAGCAAGTGCGGCTGGTCGCCGTTTGAGGGCTATACCCTGCCCGGCAGCGTGCGCTGCACGGTGCTGCGCGGGGCGGTCCATACGGCAGGGGCGTAACGACTCATGAAAACCTTCACACACCTCATCAGCGCCGCGCAGTTTACGCCGGCGAGCCTCCTCGATTTGTTCGCCTCTGCCGACCGCATGCAGGCCGACGACAAGGCCCGCCGGCTCTTCCCCGCCCTGCAGGGCCGCCTTCTAGCCACGCTGTTTTACGAGCCCAGCACCCGCACCCGCCTCTCCTTTGAGGCTGCGATGCAGAAGCTCGGTGGAGGCGTGCTTTCGGTTGAAAATGCCCGCGACAGCTCCTCCGCGGTCAAGGGTGAAAGTATTGCCGATACCGTGCGTGTCGTTTCGGGCTACGCGGATGCGATCGCCATCCGGCATTTTCAGGAGGGCACCGCGGCGGCGGCGGCGGCGAGCTCTCCGGTGCCCGTGATCAACGCCGGCGACGGCGTTGGCGAACATCCCACGCAGGCTCTCGCGGACGGCTATACGATCCATCGCGAACTGGGCCGGCTCGATCATCTGCGCGTGGCGCTGGTGGGTGACCTGCTGTATGGCCGCACGATCCACTCCCTACTGCCGTTGCTGGCCATGTATCCGGGGCAGGAGGTTGCCCTGGTGTCGCCGCCGTCATTGCGTCTGCCCGCGCAGGCCGTCGAAACCCTCAGAGCGCGGGGCGTCCATGTACGCGAGACCGCTGCCTTGGATGAAGCCATGGAAGGCGCCGATGTGACCTATGTCACGCGGGTGCAGGGCGAGCGCTTCGCCTCCGTTGCCGAATACGAAGCCGTGAAAGACAGCTACGTGCTGACCGGCACGGTCGCGCAACGGCTCAAGCCGGGCGCGGTAATTATGCATGCATTGCCACGGCTGAATGAGATCGCCCCGGAGGTCGATGCGGACCCGCGCGCCGCCTACTTCCGCCAGGCGCGCAATGGCTTGTATGTGCGCATGGCTCTGCTGGCGGCCATGCTCTCCTAACGAACTCTAATGGCAGGACAGTATGCAGAGATACCAATCTGTCCTCCTGAACGCGCCGTGGAGGACCTGCTTTTTGCCTGGGCTGCATAGCCCTAAGAAGTGAGATTCTTCAGAAATGGGGGTGCTTCGCTTCGCTCGGAAGGACAGGCTTCTTGAATTTGTCCTACACCTTCGAGTGATGGACCCTTTCGTGCCCTCAAAGATCCCATGCGACAATGACGTTGCCCAAGATGGTTTGGCGGGCATCACCAAAGCATGCTTCGATCGGTCTTCATCGCACTCTCGGCCAGTAGACCCCTGCGCTCCTTTTCGGAGCGCAATTCCCTGGGCCGCCGCCTTTCCCGCCGCTTCGTCGCGGGCATGAGCATTGAGGAAGCCGTTACCGTCGTCGAACAGTTGAACGCAGAAGGAATTGAGGCGTCGCTCGATGCGCTCGGCGAAAGCGTGATGCAGGTCTCACAGGCTGAGGAGAGTGCGGCACTTTACCACCAGCTCCTGGATGGCATCGCCCGACGCAAGCTGCGCGCTAATATCAGCGTGAAGCTCACCGCGATGGGTATGGACATCGGCGGCCATGGCGCAGGGCCGGACCTGGCCGAGCGCGTCGCCGGCGAGTTGGTCGCGCACGCCGCTTCCGTGGGCAGCTTTGTTCGCCTCGACATGGAAGGTTCGGACTATACCGAGGCCACGCTCGGCATCACGGAACGGCTGCACCGCCGCTTTCCAGGCTGTGTCGGTACGGTGCTGCAGGCGTACCTCTACCGCACAGCCGACGATACAGAACGACTGCTTGGCCAAGGCATCCGCATCCGGCTCTGCAAAGGGGCCTACAAGGAACCGCCTTCGCTGGCCTTCCCCGAAAAAGCGGACGTCGACAAGAACTACGTCAAGCTGATGAAGCGCATGGTCACCAGCGGCGTCTTTTGCGGCATCGCCACACACGATGAGGCGATCCTCAATGAGTTGCGGACGTATGTGCGCGCGAACAAGATTGCGCCCGGGGCGTTTGAATTCCAGATGCTCTATGGGGTACGCCGCGATCTGCAACGCACGCTGGTCGGCGAGGGCTTCGGGGTGCGGACCTATGTGCCCTTCGGCACGGAGTGGTACCCGTACTTTATGCGCCGGCTCGCGGAACGGCCCGCCAACGTCCTGTTCCTGGCAAAGAACCTGCTGAAAAACTGAAACTGTGAAAGCTCAAAAGCACGCAAGACAAGCGAAGGCAAAGACCAGCCCGGGTCAGCGAGGTGCCTGATATACCGGCGGCACGTATGAACTGCCGGGTGCTGTCGGCGCACCGAATGGTGCGGGTGCCTGCGGACGTGCGGGTGGCGGCGGCAGTAATGGTTCCACGCGCAGCAGTCCCAAAATCACGGAGCGTTGTTCGCCGACCAGCGGCGGCCCAAACCGGCCGGAGTTGAGAGCCGAAAGGCGCTCGTCCGAGCGCAGATCCCGCAGTGAGCGGAACGTGCGGGCAACAACACGGCGCTCGTCGATAGGCAACGCCCCAAGCTGGCCCATGGCGCTCCGTACCTCCGCACGCTGTTCCGGTGCCAAACGCTCCATCCACTCCGTGTTGGCAAGAACACGCTCGCGCTGGCCGGGGTTCATGGCGTTTAGCTGTGTGAGGCGATCACGGTAGCGCTGCTGGGTCTCCGAGGGCAGATTGGTAAAGCCGGGTTCCCGCCCCAGCGCCTGCTGCTGCTGGTCCGGTGTAAGACTACTGTGCTGACTCATCCACTGGGCGAGATGCTCCCCACGCGGCAGCCGCGACGGAGCCGGACGTTGCCGGACAGTTCCTTGGATTGCCGGGTAGGTGTTGCTGTCAGAAGCAGCTGAAACGGCCGGTGGAGACCTGCGCTCAATCGGTGCAGGGGGCTGGACCTCCTGCTGCTGCACGGCCCGCGCCGGCCCAGCGGAGGCAAAGGCAGCTGTTGCCAAAGCAGCGGGGCCTAGGGCAGCGGCACACAGCGCATAAAGGGCGGCTGGGAGCACCCTGGTCCGGCAGCGGCTTGTGTCAGGAAAGTTCATTTGATTCGGTGGTGCGAAAATGCAGCGAACGAATGGCCAGAAGTGGCGCGGCGCAACGAAATCGCCTGGGTGCGCGCCCTAACTTGGGGAGATGCCGTTGAAACGTATCATATCGAAACCGGCCAGCCTAGCTTTGCGGTGCCGTGTTACCGGAATCAGCGCCGGACTCGTCCAGCAGATCCATCTGTTGTACCGCCTCGGCATTGTTGTCGAAAATGCGAAGGTCGTTAACGGTTGGAGAGGAGGCCGGAGCGGCACCGTAGTGCTGCCACAGGCTGGCCACGGTTCCACCACCCAACAGCAGGATAAACACAAAGACGCCGGCCAGCGCCGGGCGCAGTCCGCGCCCCGTGCTGAAGCGCAGGGTTGCAGCGAGCCGCTCCCATAACCCTTCCGGCTGCGCCGCCACCGCTTCACGCAGGTGCGCCCGCACCCGGGCGTCGAAATAGGGCGTCGGCTCCGGTGCCGTCCACTCACTCATCAGGTCAAACGTGGCCCGCATCTCGGCCAGTTCGGCGCGGCAAGCCGGGCAAGCGGCTAAGTGCGCCGCAACCTCCGGCCCGGGGACAAACCCTGGCTCGAACAGCAGATCGGGAAGTACCTCGCGGCAGGTCGTGCAATCTAGTGTGCTCATCTGTCTCATCGTTGGCCCCCATGCGGGTTGGTGGCTCTCCTTGGTTCTTAGATCTTGGTTTTAGGTTCTAGGTCTAAATCTCGGTTTCAGTTCCTGTTTCCTGTTTGCTACTTCCTACTTCCTACTCGGGGTACCAGCAGCATCGGCGCGGCCCGCCGCAGCTACAGAAATTCCTTCAACTTTTCACGCAATGTCTGGTAAGCGCGAAACAACAGCGATTTGGTGGCAGACTCGGAGAGCTTCAGCACCTCCCCGATTCCCTTGTAATCCATACCCTCGTATTTGTGCAGCAGCACCGCGGTCCGTTGCCGCTCCGGCAGCGCCATCACGTGCTCGCGGATGGCATTCATCCGTTCCTGGCGCAGCAGTTTGGCTTCGACCGTCGGACGGTCGTCGGCCAGGTCGGGTGTCGTCCCCGTCTCGTAGTCCGGCTCGTCTAGATGCACGGTAGGCGCGGTACGCTCGTGCCGTGTGTCACGGGCGTGATTGACACCGAGGTTGGTGGCGATCCGGTACAGCCAGGTGCTGAACCGGGCCTCTGCCCGGTACGTCTCCCGCGAGCGATAGACGCGCAGAAAGACCTCCTGCGCCAACTCTTCCGCCACCGCCTGGTTGTGCACCATCCGGAACATGAAGTGGATGATCGGCTTGCGGTACTTTGCCAGCAAGATGTCGAACGCGGCCATGTTGCCGGACTTAAGCTCCAGCATCACCTCGGCATCGGACAGCACGGACAGATCGCCTCGCGCCACAGCAGCGGCGCGACGTGCCGCCGCCTCGGGGCTCAGGTCCACCAGGCTGCCTGTCGCCGGGCTGCCTGTCGCCGGGCTGCCTGTCGCCGGGCTACCTGCCGCTGGGGGAAGTGTTCCCGCCCGGCCGTGGGAAGAGAGCTCGCCGTTCAGCAATCCGGGATGGAAGGCAACCGTACCCATACCTTCCTCAACCCGTGTCTCGGGCGGAGGTTGCGCCGGATCGGTGGTGAAAGTTGGATCTTCCGGCCGAGCCGGGGAATCCACAATGGGATCGCGCTGCATCAGGTCGTAATTGTATCGGTTTTATCCAACCGGAGACCCCACCCAAGCCCGCCACCCTTCGCAGCACCCCAGAACGCGACGCAGGACTGTGGCAATTTTGCCCCGGCGATGCCCGCCGCTTGGGCTTCGAAGCGGCCAATGCTATGCTGATAGCTCCGGTTTGGAACGAGCGGGCAGACTACAGGCCCCCGGAACGGGCGCATAACTCAGCGGTAGAGTGCCACCTTCACACGGTGGAAGTCGTAGGTTCGAATCCTGCTGTGCCCACCAACAACTCAATCATTCAGATTGTCGAAAGAAGCGGCTGGCGATGCCGTTCAACAACGACAATTCTCACGATCGCTGAGGAAGATGCCGCTCTGCAAGACGACCCGGTATCCGTTCAAGAGTACCCGCCGCTCGAAAGAGGTTGTTGACCGCTTCATAGTGCGTACTGAAGGCCTGTCATCCGTTCGAGCCGTTCGAAGAGGTCCTGTGCGGCATTCATGTCGTTCGCGAAAGGGGCTGTCTCCGTTTCGACTGGATGGCCACGGAGTTTGAAGAGCCCTCCTGGACCGTAATACGCTCCAGGCTTCGCGTCTAGGAAGGTTGCCGCCATGAGTGTGGGCTCTGCGCCCTGAGCGGCAGTTTGCAGCATCGGCTTCATCAGCCACGTGGTCAATTTCATTCCGAAGGTTGTATTGCTGGCGAGATTCGTACTGGCTGCCCCTGGATGACAGCATGTGGCGAGCAGCCTGTGACCCGCACGGCGTTGCAGTTCACGAGTGAAGAGGATGCCCTCGAGCTTCGTCTTCGCGTAAGCCCGAGTCGGTTTGTAACTCTGCTCGGAGTCCAAATCCTGGACCGGCACGGGTCCCCCAATGGTGTGTGCGTAGGAAGAAACTGTCACCACTCTTGGTGCTTTTGCCGCGAGGAGAGCGGGCAACAGCATGCCTGTGAGGCGAAAAGGCCCCAGCATATTTGTCGCAAACTGCAGTTCGTGGCCGTCAGCGGAAAGCTGGCGCTTCGGAAGCGCCATCACGCCAGCATTGTTGATCAGCATGTCAATGGGTTGTGGGTCAGCGAGTTGTTCCTCTGCGAAGCTTGCAACCGATGATGGATCTGAAAGGTCGAGGACACCCGTCCGAAGGACGGAGGCAGGAATGGCGGCTCGGATGCGGGCTGCGGCTTGGAGCGCGTTTTCTTTTTTGCGCGAGACAATCGTGACATCCGCACCTGCTCTAGCAAGACTTAGAGCCGTGTACCATCCGATCCCGCTGTTGGCTCCCGTGACTACGATACGTTTCCCGTTTTGCGGAGGGATATCTTCAGGTGTCCAAGGTTTGCTCATGCAGCCATGATGAGACTGTTTGTATCCAATGGCAATCAGGGGTCTACGAGGAAACAAACTTTCTCTGTGGAGACACCGTGCGAGACGAAGAGGTGAAAAATCATGCGTCACCGTAACCGATGCACGGACAGGTACTACTGCGAAAGCTCTGGGCAAGCATTTTGGGCGAGAGTTCTGGGGCGAGAGTTCTGGGGCAAGCGTTATGGGGCGAGTTGGCCGCGCGTGTAGTCCAATGCCCTGAGGGCTAGAAGATAGTCATAGCGGGTATTGACGGCTGCAACCGCTGCCTGGGTGCTTTGCAGTTGCGCCTGGCTGAGTTCGACGATGGAACTGAGTCCCAGCTTGTACCGTGTTTGCGCGAGACTGAGGGCCTGCGCTGTCTGGTTGCGGAACTGATCGGCCACTCCAATTCGCCGGAACGCTGTCTGCGCGTTCAGCACCGAAATCCGTACATCGCGGCCGATGGTGTCGGAGAGTGCTTGCGCCTGCTTCTCGGTAGCCCGTTGCCTTAGCCGAGCCTCTTCGGCCTGGGCATCGATACGGAAACCAGTAAAGAACGGAACAGAAACATTGATACCGCCCGCAGCGAACCAATGTGGAACGAAGACGCCGTCCACCCCCACCGGTGTGATTCCGCCGGTGGCTAGGGCGGAAACAGTTGGAAGGTGCTGCAGCTGCTGAGCCTTGGCAAACTTCTGGAACGCTTGGGCATTAAGACGGAGTGATTGCAGGTCGGGCCGTTGCGCTTGTGCACTCGCGTTCAGTGCGGCCGAACTTTGGGCTTCAGGCGGAAGCGGCAAGGCTGCAGTTGAATCTTCGACCGCTTGGTACAGTGTGTCGGGCGATGCGGCAAGTAAGGCTGCCAAGGCGGCGCTCGCGGAGGCTACGGCGTTCTCGGCGTCCAACTGCAAAAGTTGCGACTGGGAGAGATCTGCGGATGCTATGTTGAGGTCCAGATCGCTTTTGAGCGCGCTGGTGGTAAGCGCTTGGGTAAGGCTCTGTACGCTTCCCCGAGCTTGCACCGTTGCCTTGGCGACCTGCAGCAGGGATTGGGCGTCGAGCAGCCGGTAGAAGGCCTCATCTGTGGCCAAAAGTACGTCCTGCTGCGTGGCCAGCGTGGTTTGGTCCTGAGCCTTGCCCTGAAGGCGGTTGGTCGCAATCAGGTCCTTGGTATGACCGAAATCTGTAAGCAGCTGGGAGAACGATCCGCCAGCGGCGGCATGGGTGTATAGCCGTGAACTGGTAAGCAGAGCCGGGGCCGCACCGATCCGGCTCGCGTCTTGGGCCTTTTCTGCCGTTAAAGCGCCATAGATCTGCGGCAGCTCAGCGGCTCTTGTCTCCCTGGTTACTTGGCCGGCCGCAAGGGCGAGCAGGCGATTTGCTGTGATCCTGGGATTGTTTTTGAGCGCCAGGGTCTCGGCTTGGGATCGATTGATCGACGCGGCTGAATTGTTCGGATCCAACAACGGTGTCTGTTGCGGGCCGGTGCCTTGGGATGAGGCAGAAAGGGCTGTTTGCCAGGACGAGCTGCTTTGGGGGTCAGAGCGCAACACCTTCAGACGAGCTGCGGGGGCAGAGGGCAGAAGCACTGCTTGCGTCTGAGAGAAGCACGCCAACGGCAAGGCCAGCAGCAGTACAGAGATTGCGTGTCTCACGCCGTCACCTCCAGATTCTGTGGCGGGTTCAGGCGTGATGTTGTTTCTATGCGCTTTTCGCGGGCTTCGATGCGTCGGTGAATGAGGAGATACGCACTTGGCACGAGAAAGACGGTGACGATGCCGGAGACCGTGAGGCCGCCGAGGATCGCGCGGGCAAGCGGCGCGTACTGCTCGCTGCCCGCTTCCAGAGCGAGCGCCATGGGAATAAGGCCAAGCACGGTCGCGAGGGTTGTCATCAAAATTGGCCGCAAGCGAACCTTGCACGCCGTAATGATGGCATCCTCAAGTTGCAGGCCCTGTTGCCGGAGCTGGCCGACAAATTCAACGATCAAGATACTGTCAGAAACGACGATGCCTGTCATCATCAACACGCCCATGAGGCTCATGATGTTGAGGGTGGTATGGGTTAGCAGAAGGAACAGGATCACGCCGGAGATCCCGGGAGGAATGGCGAGAAGAATGATCAAGGGGTCCACGAAGGAAGCAAACTGCGCCATCAGGATCAGGAAAACCAGGACGATGGACAGGATCAAGCCGATGGCAAAGGACTTGAACGAATCATTCATATTGCTGACCGAGCCGCGGATGGTGAGCTTTGTCCCCTTGGGCGGGTTTGCCCTGTCTACGATTCCTTGCACGGAATTGCCGATGATGGAAAGGTCCTCCGCCTTCGGCATGACATACACATCGAAGACTCGCCGGAGCTGGTAGTGATCGACCTCGGTGGGGGTGTTTACGGCTTTGATGGAAGCGACGGATTCCAACGGCGTCGTGCTTTTGCCATCCGCGGAGTGCAGCGGAATCTGCTTGAAATCATTCAGCGTTTGCACCTGCGTCTCCGGGTACTGCACGGTGAGCATGTAGTTATTGCCGGTCTTGGGATCGATCCAGTAGCTGGGCGCGACCTGGCCGTTGGAGGTCATGGCCGTTATAACGCTGTCGACGATTGTCTTGGGGGTCAGGCCTTCCAGACTTGCTTGTTGGCGGTCGATGTTGAGGGCAAGACCAGGGTAATCAACATCCTGCGGGATGAGGACGTCGCTCACGCCGTGGAGAGCCCGCAGCTTTTGCGCAAGCTGTTCCGCAACCGCGTAGCCGCCTTCCATGTCATTGGTGCTGACCTGGATATCAAACGGTGCCGGCAGGCCCTGGTTGACGATGGAGTCCACCAGACCTCCGGACTGGAAATACGTCTGAGCCGAGGGCAGATCCGCTGCAAGTTTGGTCCGGACCCGCTGCATATATTCGAAGCTGCTCAACGTGTGCTCTTCGTTGAGGCTCACCTGCACAAAGGCTGTATGCATGCCGGAGTTCGGCGTGTAGATCGCGGACAAATCCGGTGTCACGCCGATGTTGGAGACAATCATGTTGAGGTCTTTGGGTGCGACCACGGCACGGATATCCTCTTCCACTCTGGCGATGTACTGATCCGTCAGTTCGATCCGGGTGCCGGTGGGAGCCTTGACGCTGATGACAAATTGCCCTGGGTCGGTTCGAGGAAAATAGGCACGACCGAGGAACGGCGACAGCGCCAAGCTGAGAACGACAAAGATCGAGAACCCTCCGACAACCAGCCCGGGCCTGCCCAGACAGTCGTGAATGGCCTTGTCGTAGCGGCCCTGCAACCAACCAAAGCCGCGATTGAAGGCGTAGACGATACGCGCGAAGAGATTACGTTTTCCGTGCCCGGGGCTCATGTGATCCGGCACGGGATTGTGCTCGGTCGCGGCCTCGTGTTCATTGTCGTGCCCGGTGTGCTCAATGAAGCGTGAACAAAAGAGCGGCACCACCGTCATGGCGACGAGGTATGAGCAAAACAAAGCGATGACCACGGCGAGCGCGAGCGCCGTAAACAGGTATTTGCTGACGCCGGTAAGCAGGACGACAGGAAAAAAGACGATGGCTGTGCTGAAGGTTGCGGCCAGGACGGCCAGAGCCACTTCCTTGCCGCCCTCTTGAGAGGCTTTCACGCTGCTTTCGCCCATCTCGAAGTGGCGGAAGATGTTCTCAAGTACCACCACGGAGTTGTCAATGAGGCGTGAGAGCACAAGAGCCATGCCGCCCAGAACCATAGTGTTGATCGAATCGCCGAAGGCATCCAGAATCAGAAAGGTGGCGATGCAGGAGATAGGGATGGAGAGCAGCACGGCGACCGTGGCCCGCACGTTGCCGAGGAAAAGCAGGATCATGATGCCGGTCAAAGCAAGGCCGATGGCCCCCTCGCTGATGACGTTCTTGATGGCGGTTTTGACAAAAACGGATTGATCGAAGACGACGCTCGTCCTCAGTGCCTGTGGAACGTCAAGCAAGCGAGCGGTGGCTTTGCGGATGCCATCCACAATGGTGATGGTGTTGGCACCTCCCCCCTGCTTAAGCACGGGGATGTAAACCGAGTGCTGACCGTCCACGCGTACGACGTTTGTTTGAAGCTGGCCCCCGTCAACGGCGTGCCCAACGTCGCCGACCAGAATGGAGGCGTTCCCAACTGTCTTAAGCGGGATGCTGTTGACGTCATTGGGAGTCGCCACCTGGCTGTTGGCATAGATGTTGTAGTCCTTTGGCCCGATCCTGACGTCCCCGGCGGGGAGGATGAGGTTGGAATCGTTGATGCCGTGGACGACATCCATCACTCCAAGTTGCGAGGCCTGCAGCTTGAGAGGATCGACATAGACCATGATCTGCCGGTAGGTGCCTCCGTAGGGCTGCGGGACCGAGGCACCGGGAACGTTGGCCACTTGATTGCGCACGCTGAACTGGGCCACGTCTTTCAGCTGAGTCTGGCTCATGCCCGCGCCTTTGAGGGTGATGAGGCAAACGGGCAAATTGGCCGCGTCAAAGCTGAGCACAACCGGCGGAAGCGTCCCGGGCGGTAGGCGGCGCAGGTTCGCCATGGCCAGGTTGGAGATGTTGCTGACGGCGGCAGTGGGATCGGTGCCCGGCTGAAAGTAAATCTTGATCAGGCTGACGCCACTCATGGAACGCGATTGGATGTGATTGATGTTGCTGCCCAGGGTAAAGAATCGCTCGTCGCTGTCCGTGATGTCCGATTCAATCTGCTCGGGCGGCATGCCGGAATAAAACGTGGC
>CAXTUW010000006.1:0-128419 GCA_964247595.1 uncultured Acidobacteriaceae bacterium
AGCGGGGGCAACCGGGGCGGGATCCAGCCCCGAAGCGGGTTCCGGTCCGGGTGGACGGTAGGCGAGCCCGTGATGAACTTTCTGGAACGGGTAGGGCTTCAGCGGCTACGGCGAGCAGCCTTGCTACGGCAATCTGTGCGGCTCGGGGGTGCCACGGTCGCGATCGCCCTTGCTGCGATGTGTGCCGCAGGGCAGGCACCCTCGAGCACCACACCGGGTTCTGCAGCCAGTCCATCCGCGAGCGCAAGCCGTCTCGGAGCGGAGACGCCCGCCACGCCGCCCGTCACGGCGACAGCCGGGGGTGGCGTGGTGCATGGGGCGGTGGTGGCCGGTACTGCCGGTAAACCTGGCGGCGTGCCCCTGCCGGGCGTCGCCGTGACCGCCACCAACACCCTTACCGGGCGTAAATATGCCGCCGCCACGGACATCGACGGTGCCTACATGATGAAGATCCCGCGGGACGGCCGCTATGTGATCCGCGCCGAGCTGGCCGGGTTCGCCCCGCTGACGGCAGAGGTGCTGCTGAACGGTGCCGACCCTGCGTCCACGAGCGCGACCTCCAACTTCGGTCTGCAACTCGCCAGCCGCGTGGAGGCCGCCGCCGGGCAGCCGGCCGCCGCTGGTGCTGGGGCAGGTACGGCGAACCCGAGCCTGTTGCGCAGCCTGCAAAGCCTCAACCTGAACGCCGGCGGGGGCAATGCCGAGGACGCCAGCACCGGCGGTGGCAATGCGGGCGCGGCCCTGCCCTCGCTCGGCAACCTTGGCGGGGCCGGCAACGACGCGAGCGAAACCGTGGCCGTCAGCGGGCAAAGCGGTCAGACCAACGCGCTCGCCGGGGTCAGCGAGGACGAACTGCGCAGCCGCATCCAGGAGGGCGTGGCCGCGGCACGCGCCAGCGGGCAGCTGCCGCCGGGCGTCGACCCCACCAACGCCATTGTGGGCATCCTGGGCAGCATGATGGGTGGCGGTGGTGGGGGCTTCGGCGGCGGGGGTCGCGGGGGGGGAGGAGGCGGCGGTGGTGGAGGCTTCGGCCGCGGTTCAGGGGCGTTCCGCGGGCTGAACCCCACACAACTGCACGGCGGCTTGAACTATCAGGGCGAGTATGCTTCCTTCGACTCCGCCCCCTGGTCGCCCACGCTGCTGCCGCAAACCAAGCCGCCGTACGCGAAGAACAACTTTGGCGCGACGCTTGCCGGCTCGCCTTACATTCCCGGGGTCATCAAGCCAAGCTCGAAGCAGTTCGGCTTTCTGAACTTCAACTTCGCGCGCAACACGGTGCCGGAGGTGCTGACGAGCACCGTACCCACGCTCGCCGAGCGCGGCGGCGACTTCAGCGGCCTCACGCAGACCGTCAATGGCCAGGCCGCGGTGACGCAAATCTACGATGCCACGACAGGCGCGCCGTTCGCCTACAACGGCCGGCCCAACGTGATCGATCCGGCACGCCTCACGCCGCAGGCACTCTACATCCTGAACCACTACTACCCGCTGCCCAACGTGCCCGGGGCCGGCACGCAAAACTTCAACTACCAGACCGTCACCACGGCCGGCAACAACACCGCGAACCTGTCGATGCGATTTATCCGCAACCTCGGCACCAGCAGCACAAGCCCCTTCGGCGGCTTTGGCGGAGGCGGCGGAGGCGGAGGAGGACGTGGCGGCGGTAGCGGTGGCGGCGGCAATCGCAATCCACCCCCGGGCCTGCGCCAAAGCCTCAACACCAGCTTCAGCTATTCGCACGCCGCGTCGGATATCCGCAACATCATTCTTCCGCTCTCGGGCGCGACGCAGTCGGATGGCTACAACCTGGGCCTGGGCTACGTGGTCGGCTATGGCCGCTTGAACAACAACGCCTCCGTCACCTGGAATCGCTCGAACGCGCTCACCCGCAACTACTTTACGAACACGCCAAACAATCCAGCCGCCGCCGCCGGCATTGCGCTGCCGAGCACGGGTGCGCTTGGCATTCAGCCGAACTTTTATAACGGCGTGCCTGCGCTGCAGATTGAGAACTTCCTGTCAGTGAACAATACCGATCCGCAGGACAACATCAGCCAGACGATCTCCTTCTCAGACGGGGTGAGTTACCGGCACAAGAAGCACAATATGCGCTTCGGCGTGGACGTTCGGCGCGTGCACCAGGACTACCTCGGCGGCGGCACGCCCTTGGGTTCGTTCACCTTCACGGGCTACAACACGCAACTGCACTCGAGTGCGACCCCTTCCACCACCGCACAGCCCGCGAGCGGCTCAGCCTTTGCCGACTTTCTATTGGGCTTGCCGCAGCAAACCCAAATACAAGCCGGGCTCGCGAAGATCTACCTGCGCGAAAACGTGCTCGACTGGTATGCCAATGATGATTTCCGCGTATCCAACGGGCTCACGATCAACGGTGGTCTGCGTTATGAATACTTCGGGCCCTTCAGCGAAAAGAACGGGCGACTGGTGAACCTTACCGGCGTAACCTCGGGCACCACGAGCGTCGGTTGCGTGACCCCGAACGGGGTTTCCGCACAAACCGCAGCCGGTGTGCTGACCTGCGCACCCGGGCCGAGCTCTTCCCTGCTGCATGCGGATCGCGCAATGTATTCGCCCCGCTTTGGCCTGGCCTACCGCCCGCAGTTCTTGCCGAAGCTCACCAAGGAAACCGTATTGCGCGCGGGCTATGGCATCAACTTCAATACCAGCCAGTTCGCTTCCTTCGCGCGTTCGCTGTCGTACCAGGTGCCTTTCGCGGTTGCGCAAAACAACGTGCTGTCCACGGCGCTGAACGGGACGGGATGTGAGGGAGCCTCCACCGCAAGGCCGTCCAACCTCACCCTCGCCAACGGCTTCGCCTGCTCGACCAAGCTGTTTCAGAACACCTATGCGGTGAACCCGGATTACCGGCTGGGGATGGTGCAGGTGTACAACCTGGACGTGCAACGCTCCCTGCCGTGGGGCGTGGTGCTGAATGTCGGCTACAACGGCTCCCACGGCTCAGGGCTGAACGTCACCCGTGCGCCCAACCACACATCAAACTTCGTCACCACGCCGAACGCCGTGGCCTTCACCTACCAGGACTCCCTCGGCGCATCGACCTTTAACGCGCTGACGATCAATGCGCAGAAGCGGCTCCAAAAGGGTCTCCAGCTCGCGGCGAAGTATCAGTACGCGCACTCGATCGACGATGCTTCCAGCTTCGGCGGCGCGTCTTTCACCTCAACGATCCAGAACGATGCGGACCTGCATGCCGAGCGCGGCAACTCGAGCTTCGATGTGCGGCACCAGCTCACCGGCAGCTGGCTGTATGAGCTGCCCGTGGGGCCCAACCGCGCATTTTTGAATAAGGGCGGCGTCCCCTCGAAGCTGCTCGACGGCTTCTCGCTCTCGGGCACCTATACGCTGGCTTCGGGCACCTACTTTACGCCGAGCTATCAATCCACCGCGGGGCAGATTGCCGCCGGCGGCACCTACACCCTGCGCCCGAATCGCAACTTCGCGCAGCCGATACGCGGCTCAGGATCGCTGCGCTCATTCTTCAATCCCGGGGCGTTCTCAGCCCCGTTGTTGTACGGTAGCGCCTCGCGCTACTCCATCGAAGGTCCAGGTCAGGTGCTCATCGCCTCATCGCTCTCCCGCACCGTGCCGTTAGGCGAAACGCGCTCCTTTGAAGCCCGCATCACAGCCAATAACGTCTTCAACACCGTGCAATATAACGGCATCGATACGACACTCGATTCGGCGACCTTCGGCCAGGTCACCGGCGCGGCAACGATGCGGCAGATCCTGTTCGTGGGGCGATTCCGGTTTTAATGAGGTATGAGGTAGTGAGGTTGCGAGCGACGCGGTCGAGGTGGTGGAAGGGGCTGCTGGCGATGTGCGTGTTTGCAACAGGGCTGCGCGTGTCGGCCCAGGATGCCGCTTCGCCGCAGAGCAGCTACACGCTCACGGTGAACGCCAATATCGTGCTGACCAACGTCGTCGTGCGCGATAAGAAATCCGGTGCGGTGGTGAAGGGATTAAAGGCGAGCGACTTCACTATCCTCGAAAACAACAAGCCGCAACGCATTGCCAGCTTCGACTACCAGAACGTCGATGAGGCCGCGGCGCTTACGGAAAGAGGCACGACGACAGGCAAGACCAGCATTGCCGATCTACTGGAACGCAACTTCGCCGCCGACCCGAAACAGCTGAGGGATCACCGGCTCCTCGTGATGTTCTTCGACGAGAGCACCATGCAGGACGAGGATACGGATCGCGCCGTCGAAGCGGCCGAGAAGTACGTCAACACGCAAATGCAACCGGCGGATCTGGTGGCGCTGGTGAGCTTTTCAACCGCGCTCAACATGGACCAGGACTTCACGGCCGACAAGCAGGTTCTGCTGCACAAGCTGGCCGCGTACAACGGCACGGATCAGACCGCGTTCACAAACGGCAACGCCGGAGGCACCACCAACGGCACAAGCGACGATGCCTCGAGCTTCACGGCGGATGACACCGAGTACAACAACCTCAATACCGATCGCGAGCTGTTTGCCATACGCCAGCTTGCGAAGTCGCTCGAAAAGGTAGACCAGCGTAAGAGTCTGCTGTACTTCTCCGGCGGTCTCTCACGCAATGGCATCGAGAACCAGGCCAGTCTGCGCGCGGCTACCAATGAAGCGGCCAAGGCGAACATGGCCATCTACGCCGTGGATGCGCGCGGCCTGCAGGCGTTGCCGCCGGTGGGCGACGCGACCCAGGGCAGCCTGCGCGGCACGGCGGCGTACACGGGCACCGCCGTACAGAATCAGTTCAATGCCAACTTCAGTTCACAGGAGTTGCTGAGCACGTTGGCCACCGACACCGGCGGCAAGGCCTTTTTCGATAACAACGATTTCGGGCCCGCCTTCCAGCAGATCCAGCGCGATACGGAGGCCTACTACATCCTAGGCTTTCACTCCACGGATGGCCGCAGAGACGGCGCGTTCCGCCGCCTCACCGTGAAGGTGAATCGCCCCGATGTAAAGATCGAATACAGGCCCGGATACTATGCCCCGGCCGATTTCCAGCACCAGAAGACCGAGGATCGCGAGGCGGCACTGACCGAGCAGATGCGCAGCGATCTGCCTGCGCTCGATGTGGCGGTGTACCTGCAGGCGCTCTACTTTCGCGAGAACGCCAACAGCTTCTATGTGCCCGTCAGTCTGATTGTGCCGGGCTCCCAGATACCCTTCACCCGCAGCCGCAGTCGCGGGGGCGATCAGGACAGGGCCACGCTGGACGTGCTCGGACAGGTGAAGAATGGGCAGGGCATCGCTGTCGGCAACGTGCGCGACACGGTGAAGCTGGCCGTGAACGAGTCACAGGGGGTGGCGCGCCGCAATATCCAGTACTCCACCGGCTTCACGCTCGCGCCCGGCCGCTATCACCTGAAGTTTGTGGTGCGGGAGAATGAGACCGGCAATATGGGCTCCTTCGAGACCGACCTCGTTGTACCCGATCAGAGAAAGCTGCCTGTAAAGATGAGCTCCGTAATGCTTGCCAGCCAGCGCACGTTCGATGCGACCAAGGGGGGCAACAACCTGCTCATTCGCGATGGTCAGCAATACATTCCCAACGTCGCGCACGTGTTTCGCCAAGACGGGCATCTCTACCTGCTGTACGAGCTCTACGATGCGGCGCGGAACAAAACGGCCGCAGGGCCCGCAAGCGCACCGGGGCTTTCGCACCGCGAGGGTCCGCCCGTGCACGTGCTCACGTCAATTGAATTTCTGTCCGGCGGCGTAAAGGTCTTCGAGACAGAGCTGGTAATCGCCGACGTCGTCAATGTGCCGGACCGCGGTGCGGTGGCGTTTCAGTTCGACGTGCCCCTGGCGCAGCTGAAGCCCGGCAACTACATCTGTCAGGTTAACCTCATCGACGATGCCGGCGGCACGTTTGCGTTCCCGCGGCAGGCCCTGCGTGTGCAGGCACCCGCCGCTCCGCCCGCGCCCACGATCTCCACTCCGGCCGGTCGCTAGAGCGAATTGCCTGCCGTAGGCAGCGGTTCGTTTGTCATCCCTAGCTCGCTGTGTGTTGCGCTTCATCTCAGCGCCGCAAATGACCATCAGCAGATTTCGAGCCCATGCAGGCGGCGTTTGCGCGTTCGCCGCCGTCTTCCTATAGGAAGCGGACCCGTTCTCCAGGCCCTTGAACGAGGAAGTCAAATGAAATCTTGTACAAACTTTCTTCAGCGCATGCTTTGCGCGGGACTACTTTCCACTGCCGCGCTTGCACAGACAGCGGAAACGGCAGTCACCCCCACGGGACGCGCACCGCTGCACCTGAATGTGGTGGTTGCGCCCAACACAAGCTCGGGTGCGCCCGTCGCCGAGCTGCCGCAAAGCGTATTCACCCTGTTGGACAATGGGCAGCCCCAGCCGCTTCAATCGTTTCGCGCGGTCTCCGGCAACGCGGAACCAGTGAAGGTGTTTCTTGTCATCGATGCCGTTAATGTCAATTTCACGCGCTTGGCCTACGAACGCTCAGAGATCGAGAAATTTCTGAAAGCCAATGGCGGTACGCTCGCCCAGCCGACCTCCCTCGCCGTGGTCACGGACACCTCCACTGAGGCAACGCCGGGCTTTACAACGGAAGGAAGTCTTCTGAGCCAGACGCTGGACAGCAAAACGATCGGGCTGCGCGAGCTGCGCCGAAGCTCCGGCTTTTATGGTGCGGAAGATCGTCTCGATTTATCCCTGCGTGCCCTGCAGCAATTCATCGGCAACGCGGCGAAAATTCCTGGACGCAAGGCTATCGTGTGGGTCTCTCCCGGCTGGCCGCTGCTCTCCGGTCCCGCCGTGCAGCTCACGAGCAAGCAGGAAGACGGCATCTTTCACCAGGCCATGGTGCTCTCCGCACAGCTGCGTCAAGCCGATGTAACGCTGTACAGCGTCGACCCGCTTGGGGCCGCGGAGAATCCGGGCCGGACGTTCTACTACGAAGAGTTCCTGAAAGGCGTGCGCAAACCATCCCAGGCACAAATCGGCGACCTTGGCCTGCAGGTGCTGGCGGTCCAGAGCGGCGGACTTGCGCTGAGCAGCAGCAATGACGTTTCCGCGCTGCTGAAGCGCTGCGCCGAAGACCTGAAGACCTCCTACGAGATTTCGTTCATCCCGCCGCCCCCCGACGCCCCGGGGGAGTATCACCAGATTCAGGTGAAGGTCGCCGACCCGCACCTGATCGCGCGGACGCGACAGGGCTACTACGCACAGCCGTAAGCCTTTGCCGTGAGACCCCAGCGACTAACGGGCGGGGTATTGACGAGCCCGGTGACGAAGCGCAGTATGGTGCCACGTTTTCAACCGGAGGTGCGCCATGCGTCTTGCCTCGATCGCACTCGCCTCAACTCTTTTGCTCTGTCTCGGGCCTTCTCTGCGTGCGCAGATTCCCGGAGACACGCTCGAGCGCGCCCACGCCTCGCCGGAGTGGGCCAACATCGCCATGCATCTGCCCGACACGGCCGTGGCGAGCCCGGCAGTGCTTGAGAGCGCCGGAGATACGCTGCGGGCACGACGCTACCCCCAGGATGCCGTGCGTTTTTACAGCGCGGCCGCGGCTCGCGGCGGCAACCGCGATGTGCTGCTCAAAAAAATGGGGATTGCCTGCCTGGAGATGCAGCAGATCGCGCTGGCCCACACCTATTTTCAGCAAGCGGCGCGCTTGAACAAACGGGATGCCGCCGCGTGGAATAACCTGGGCGCGGCAGACTTTATCCTGCACGATAACGGCGCTGCCATCCGTGACTATAAAAAGGCAGTGAAGCTGGATAAGTCCTCCGCCGTCTTTCATGCCAACTTATCGCTCGCGTACTTTGAGGCGAGGCAGACGGAGTCGGCACGCAGCGAGCTCGCCAAGGCCTTCGCGCTCGATCCGGATATGTTGCACCGCAATGGACAGGGTGGCTACACCGCCCAGGTGCTTGCGTCCCAGCGCTACTCGGAGATCTGTTTCGAGATGGCGCGCATCTATGCCGCGCAGGGCAATATGGACGCCGTGCTGGAATGGCTGACCAAGGCGAGCGAGCGCGGTTATGACGTGCACTCGGCCCTGAACCGCGATGCTTCATTGCGGCCGCTGCTGGCAGACGCCCGTGTGCGAGTGCTGCTAAAAAACACCCAAACGCTGCAGGCACGCGACAAGCCGCCGGCCAACATTCCTACGCTCGGCAGAGAGCAATAACGCTCCGCAACGTCTAGGAAGCGCGCCCATCCAGCGCATCGCGGTACGGACAGTGACGGCAGTCCGAGTTGCAGCAGTAGCCGCGGCGAAGATGGTACTGCGCCGTGAACACGACGTAAGGACCTTCGAGATAGGTGTCGCCTGCATGCAGCTCGTCGCTCGCTGCAACACCGTCGGAGACAGGTGTCGTCGCGTCCTCCGCATCCTCATATTCCCTGCAGGGTTGAGCCGGAGTATGGGGGCCGCCCTCATCACGATCGCTCATGAGAACAGGCCTGGGATACGCGTGGCTTCCGGCTTCAGGACCGCGCCGGTGCGGGTGCCGCCACTGCGCAACAGCTCCACCACGGAGCGTCCCGGCGCGCGCCCAACCGGCTTCTTCGCTAGGCTGCCGGAGCCGGCATCGCCCAGCACGTCCGCGTTGTCCGCGGCACCATTTAGGAACTGCACCGTACGGCCCGGTACCGCTGGGACCCGCTCACCCGGCACAAGAATGCCGATCAGGTTCAGCGGATCGCAAGCCGATACCACGACCGCAGCCTCGGCGCTACGCGCGGCGTGTCCCCGCCGGGCTTCACGCAGCTGTTCGACAGCCTCGTTCAAGGCAAACTGCTCACCAAACGCGCCGCTGACGAAGCGCCCGCCGCGTACCTCGCCACGTGCCTCCAAGCGTCGCAGCATCGGCAGCAGATCACGCCATTTGGGCGCGTTCGCTTCCCGTTGCAGGAGCTCGCGAAAGAGCACGCCGTAACGGCACAACAGCAAGCGCGCATGGGCTTCAAGCGCAACCTGCTGCCCCTTTAAGCGGGCCAATGCCAGTGCCTTCGCATCTTGGCAATCGTGCGGCCCCTTCTCCTCGCAAAGCAGGGACCAGCGTCCCGCCGTGGTGCGGGCGGCGGCGCGTTTGCGCAGGCTCACCGCGGATGTCTGCTCCAGGTGAACGCTCTTGCGGCGAGGATCCATCAGGGCGCGCAACTGATCGAAACCGTCCGCGGAGGCCAGGCCAGCGGTGGCCAGCTCCCACAGTGCGGTCATCACCGCCTGCTTGCCCAAGCCGCTCATGCGTCGCAGATCGGCACTGAACGCCGCGCCGCGCTCGCCCAGCAGGCTGCGCAACGTATGAGCTTCGGGTGAAAGCGCCTGCGCCAGAACAGACTCTTCGACGCACTTTGCGGCTAACGCTTCGGGGAGCCACTCTGCCGATTCGCGCAGGAAAAATGTGATGGGCGCGGCACCGGTCGGGATCACGCGGCGGGGGGCTCCGCCGTCATCCGCGCCCCAAGCCGGATGCGGCGAGAGCCGGCCCCAGCCCACGATGCCGGCGAGGCACAGACTATCGAGCCAGCGCGGGTCATAATTTTTTACGCGTGCCGGCAGCAGCGTGCGCTCCCACGCCACGGCCGGGGCCTCAAAGCCTTCCAGCTGTTCAAGCGCGGCGAGCACACCCTCCTCCCCGGTCAACTGCGTCTCCGGAGCCACATGGTGCCAGTCCTGAAGCCAGCGATTGAACACCACCGGCGCTATGGGCTCAACGGATTTGCGCAGCCCGGCCAACGTGAGCCGATGGATGCGTTGCAGGATGCGCCGCTCGCACCACTCGATAGCATACGGCTGGTCGTCGGCGGGTCTGGAGTGCTCGAACACCCCGCGCATGGCAAGGCCCTGCATCTCCATGACCAGCAAGGCCTGGTGAAGCGGCGCGGGTTGCAGGTGTAGAAGCTCACCGAGGTGTGCCGCCGTGAGTGGGCCAAGCAGCTGCAACCAGCCCTGCACCAAGCTGGCCGTAGCGCCATCGCCCGGCGAAACCGGCTGCGCGGCGCGATACTCGGTGCCGGGCAATGTGGTCGTCTCGCGCGTGGGAAGCACAAGACCGAAACCGGCCGGCAGCAATAAGCCGGGCCATAGTAGCTGCGCATCGCCAAGCCGCTCCGCGGCAACCCAGACCGCCGCTCCACCGGCCTGCAAACAGAACGCGCGGCTCTTCGCTTCCAACCGTGCGAGACACTCCGACCACACCTCGAGCGCATGGGGCCGCTCGGCCGCCTGGGTCTCCATCCACACCAGCGGCAGAGCGACCAATTGCAGCAGCAGGTCATGCAGTTCATGCTCATCGCGAATGTCAGGCCATAGCCCCTCCCGCACATTGTCGATCGCCGCACGATCGAGCCGGCCGGCCCCCTCCGTTACGGCATCGGGCAACGTGCGCCGCAGCTGCACAGCGCGTGCGCGGCGCGCCGCCAGATCGGCCTCATCCAGATACGCGTAAGGCATCGCATTGAGGAGCTCATGGGCGAACTGCGAGGGCACGGGCGTATCCACCGCCAAGCATGTGATCGCGCCGCTCTCTATCCCGCGCAGCAGCTCTTCGAGGCCGTCGATATCCATGGCTTCCGTAAGCGTGTCGCGCATCACCTCACGCACCAGCGGATGGTCGGGGATTTCGATGTCGCCCGTCATGGTCTCCGGGCATGCGGAGGCATGGGGAAACACACTGGCGAGCAAGTCATCGGAGCGCATACGTTGCACCTGAGGAGCCACGCGTTTGCCCTTCTGCATGCGCAGCAGCTGCAGGCTGCGGCCCGCGGCCCAGCGCCAACGATTCTTAAACAGGGGCGACGGAATCGAGGCCTGCTCCAGCAGCTCGCGCGCGGTGTGTTCGGTCAGGTACTGGAAGACGTCACTCAGTGGAAAGCTATGCTGTTCGGCCAGTGAGATGTTGATGCCGTTATCGGTCGCGGCGGCTTGCAACTCAAAGTTGAAGCCGCGGCAGAAGCGCTTGCGCAAGGCCAATCCCCAGGCCTTGTTGAGGCGACCGCCGAAGGGGGCATGCAGAATGAGTTGTTGCCCGCCGCCCTCATCGAAGAAGCGCTCCGCGATGATGGTCTGCTTCGTCGGCACAGCGCCGAGAACACTGCGGCCCGCGACAATGTACGTAATAAGCTGCAATGCCCCCGCATCGCATACGAAACACTCACGCTTCAGCCACGCGATGCACCCGCGCACCTCGGGGTGCATCGCTCCCCAGCGCTCGTCAGCATAGGGACTCACCGACGCCTGCTCCGCATCGCCGGAGCCGGTGATTGCAGAAGGCTTCACACTCCGCGTGCGGCGGTCGATTTCGGCACGCAGATCGCTTACACCGTCACACAACACAGCTGTGCGCTGCGGTGCCTCGCCCTCCCAGAACGGAATGCTCGGCGGTGCCCCATGCGCATCTTCCACCAGTACCTTGCCGCCGGAATCGATGCGCTGTATCCGCCAGCTTGTGTTGCCGAGCAGCACCACATCGCCCGGGTGCGAATCAACCGCGAAGTGCTCGTCCAGCGTGGCAATTTGCACGTTTTCGGGCTGCAGCATCACCGCAAACAGCGAGGTGTCGGGGATTGCGCCGCCATTCGCAATGGCGGTCATACGCGCACCGCGACGGCCATGCACCTGCCCCCCCACGCGGTCGCGCAGGATGTACGCACCGTAACGCCCACGCGTGCTTTCGATGCCGTTGTGCAGCAGCGATAACACCTCATCGAAGCCCGCGCGGGTAAGGTCGCGGTATGGCCAGGCACGCCGCACCACCGCGTAGAGCGCATCTTCCTCCCAGCTCTCCGCACTGCACATCGCGACGATCTGCTGCATGAGCACGTCCGTGGGATTGTCAGGGATCTCCAGCCGGTCCAATTCGCCTGCCACCATCTTGCGCAGCAAGGCCGCTTGCTCCATCAGGTCATCGCGTGTGAGCGCAAAGAAACGTCCCTTGGGCACAGCGCCACGCCAATGCCCAGCTCGCCCCACACGCTGCATCGCCACAGCCACCGCTCGCGTGGACTGGATTTGGCAAACGAGATCCACATTGCCGATATCGATGCCCAGCTCCAGTGAAGCCGTCGCGATCAGGATGCGAATCTCACCATCTTTCAGCCGCTGTTCCGCATCCAGCCGCAGCGTACGCGCGAGCGATCCATGGTGCGCCGCCACGGCATCCGCTCCAAGCCGCTCCGCCAGCTCGAAGCTGATTTTTTCCACCAGCCGCCGTGTGTTGACGAATACCAGCGTGGAGCGATGCGCCTGCGCATGCGCCGCGAGCTTATCGTAAAGCTCCGTCCACATCGCCGTTGTGGCTACCGAACTCAGCTCATCCGATGGCACCTCGATTGCGACATCCAGCGTACGCCGCTGCCCTACCTGCACAATCGTCGCGCGCGGCCGATTAGGGTGTGCGCCGGTCAGGAAGTCCGCGACCAGCTCGATAGGATTCTGCGTCGCGGAAAGGCCGATGCGCTGCGGAGCCCTGCCTGCTGTCGACGAACCGGGTGCGGGTGCCCCAGGTCTCGCTTCTGAGACCTGGGTTGGAGCGCCGGCACGCTCTCTGGCGTCCAAGACATCCGATGACCCCAGGTCCGAGAACCCGGCCCTGGAGCACCCAACGTTTTCGCCACACACCAGCGCTTCCAGCCGCTCCAGCGACAGCGCCAGGTGCGAGCCGCGTTTGTCATCCGCCACGGCATGGATCTCATCCACAATGACGGTGTGCACAGCATGGAGATTGGCGCGCGCCTTGCCTGCCGTGAGCAGCAGATACAGCGACTCCGGCGTGGTGACCAGGATGTGCGGCGGATGCTTCAGCATGGCCGCGCGATCCTTTATCGGCGTATCGCCCGTGCGGACGCCCGTGCGTATCTCGGGGCATAGGTGGCCGCGCATGAGGGCCAGCTGCTGGATCTCCGCCAAGGGGGCATCAAGGTTCTTCTGCACATCGTTCGACAGCGCCTTTAAAGGCGAAACGTACACCACCTGCGTGCTCGGGGTGAGGCGGCCTTCGAGCGCCTGCCGCAGCAGGCCATCGATGCAGACAAGAAACGCCGCCAGCGTCTTGCCCGAGCCTGTTGGCGCGGAGATCAGTGTCGCTTCGCCGCGCAGAATCGCGGGCCAGCCGGCCATCTGCGGCTCCGTGGGGGTGCCGAACTTCGCCCCAAACCACTCCCGGATCAGCGGATGCGCCCAGGCGAGCGCGGTCTCAACGGCGATGTCTGCGACGATATCAGGTTCGGCAGCGAGCCCGGCGTTCATGCATGCGATTCTATCCTGTCTTTCGCGGTCTCTTCGCCCCATGGCACACAGCACGGCGGACGCATTCGCCGTATCATGTGAGGTGTATGGCGTTCCCGATCAAGACGTGTGTGGTGTGTGAAGAGGAGTTTGAACTGCGTCCGGATAAGCCGGGCTTTGCCAATCGCTGTCCGGAGTGCAGTGCCGAAGAGGCTCGTGAGGCCGAAGCGAAACGCAGCGCGCGCGGAGACGATGCCAGCAGCGAGATGAATGCCGAGCGGCGAAAGGCGATCAAGAACCTGCTCTATCGCAAGGACAGCTAGGCCCGCCGGTACGAGCGAAATACGGATGTTCTTCGCTGTAGCTGATGACTACTCGATGTGCCGGGATAGGCTTACCTGTCAAACGAACGCTGTCCAGTAAAAGGTAATTGCTCTTCCACTCAGGATGAGGATCGTTGGCAGATAACATCAAGAAAGTAAATCTCAATTTACATATTACCGACGCCGATATCGGCGCTCTTGGCCTCTGCGTCATTCGGATCCAGATACCGTTCGATCGTCGTTTCCAGCACGCCGCGTGAACGCAGCAGAAAGTCGATAGCGTCACGGCCCGCACCGTAGCCGCCAGGATGCTCGGTCGTGTAGTGCGCCATCGCCTTCACCTCAGGCCTCGCATTGGCCACGGCGATTGCAAGCCCGACCTTGCGCATTACCGGCAGGTCGATGATGTCGTCCCCGACGTAGGCGACCTCTCCAAGCGTGCAGCCTTCCTCCTTCACGATGGCCTCCAGCGCTTCCACCTTGTAGTGCTGCCCTTGGTACAGATGATCGATACGCAGGTCCTTCGCACGGATCCGCACGGCTTGCGAGTCGCGCTTGGTTACCCAGCCCACCTTCAGGCCGGCGGTGTGCGCCAGAGCAATCCCCATGCCATCGTGCGCGGAGAAGGTCTTCACCTCGATTGCCTTGCCGTCAGGGCCGGGCATCACCGTGATCCCGCCATCGGTCAGCACGCCGTCGACATCGAAGAGCAGCACCTTGATGCGGCGCGCGCGGTCTTCCGGACTGAGTCCTTCGCCACCGGCAACACTTGGCGTTGATGGCGTGGAGGAAGGGGTTGATGGCATAACGCGATCATACAAGTGCGCGCGCCCCGGCACCTGCGGATGACTGACGGCCTCGCATCCAACCGTGCTGGAGTTGAATGTAGAAATGCCCGACACAGCAACCGCCCCCCCAGCCGAACAGCCATCAAAAGCGCCGCATGCGACACCACTCGGCAAACACATTTCCATGAAAGCGGCTTTGTCGGAGGCTCGAAAGCACTTTGGCATTAAAGGCTTTCGTCCCGGTCAGCGCGAGATCCTGGAGGCCATCTTTGCAGGCAAAGATGTGCTCGGCATCCTGCCCACGGGCGGCGGCAAGTCGCTGACCTATCAGCTCCCTGCCCTGTTTCTCAAGCATCCTGTCATCGTTGTAAGTCCCCTGATCGCCTTAATGCAGGATCAGCAGGAGCATGCCGCCGAGGCTGACATTGCCGTGGAGAAGGTCGATTCCACAGTGGGCGTGAAGGACGCGCGTGCCACCGCGGAGCACATTCAGGAGGGCAGTTCGCAGCTTGTGTACGTGACTCCCGAGCAGCTCGAAAATCCCAACTTCCTTGCTGAATTGAAGCAGTCCGGCGGCATCGGCTTGTTTGTCGTCGACGAGGCGCACTGCATTTCGCAGTGGGGCCATGATTTTCGTCCCGCCTATCTTGGCCTCGGCTATGCCCGCAAGCAGCTGGGTAATCCTCCCGTGCTCGCGTTGACAGCCACTGCGACGCAGGAGGTAGTTGACGAGATCCTTGCGGTGCTCGAGGCCAAAGACGCCTCTGTGATCAACACCGGCTCGGAGCGTACAAATCTGCATCTCGCCGTGGTGCCGACGGTAAATAACGATGCCAAGCTGGCCCGCATCGGGACCATGCTCGAGAAAGAAGACGGCACGGGCATCATCTATACCGCAAGCGTGCGCTCCGCCGATGAACTGCACGATTGGCTGAAGGAGCATGGCATCTCGGTCGGCCATTACCACGGCAAAATGAAGACCAAGGAACGTGAGCAGGTGCAGGAAGAGTTTATGCGCGGCTATCACAAAGTCATGATTGCGACGAAAGCCTTCGGTCTAGGCATCGATAAGCCGGACATCCGCTTCGTGTATCACTACGAGTTCCCCGATTCGCTCGAGACCTACGCGCAGGAGGCCGGGCGTGCCGGGCGCGATGGCCTGCCATCGCGTGCCGTGCTGCTGTATCGCCTGGAAGACAAGCGGATTCAGACCTACTTCATGGCGGGCCGCTATCCGCGGGCGCAGGAGGTGAGCGCTATCTTTGAGGCGCTCGCGTTGGGCCGCAAGCTGCCCAGTGTGGAAGCCAAAGAAAGGGCGGCACAGGAACCGGAAGCATCGGAGAGCACGGACGCTGATACCCCGTCATCCTCAACGATTTCAGCGCCCGGGCCAATGAGTTCCGAACCAGCACCGAAGTCTCCTGAGGCGATGGAGGCTGCGGTGGCCGCGGTCACAAAAGCGGTGAAGCAGGCCAAGCCTCTCGCCCTGAATGTCAAGACGATTGCAGAGTTTGCCGACGTGGGGGTACGCCGCAGCCAGGTTATCCTGCACCTGCTCACAGAGGCAGGGCTGGTGCGGCAAGGACGTCGCGGCTACGTGCTGACTGGAGCCGAACCGCCGAGCGACGACGAAGCCGCAAAGCTGCTGACCACGTACGAGGAACGTGCCGAACGCGACAAGCAGCACTTGGCCGACATGATGCACTACGCCGAAACCTCCCAGTGCCGCACACAGATTCTGCGGCAGTATTTCGGTGAGGAGCTAGGCGATCCCTGCGATCGCTGCGACAACTGCGAGCGCGGTCTTATCGACGCTGATGCCGCGTTGCGGGCCGCCGACCAAAGCCACCGTGAAGGCCGGCGCCGCTTGCGTAAGGAGCCGGCCGCGCAAATCGCGCCCGACCCCGCGCAGGGCAATAAGGATGCCCACGGGACGACTGTGATTGCCACTGTACATGGGGCCATCCACACCACAGCGCCCGAGACGATCGTGCACTCCGACCCGGAGAAATTCAAGAAGGGCGACCGAGTCGTTCACAAGCGCTTTGGCCTGGGAGAGATCCGTGACATCCACGGCAAGAACGCTCTGGTGCGCTTCCTGAAGCAGGGCGAGAAGAAACTCGTCACCGACTTTCTTGAGGCCGTCTCCTGAGATCCGTCACCGATGCGCAAATTGGGAAACGCTTGAAATGTCTACGAAACCTAGACTCGAAGCAGACTTCAAATTTTGTTGATGGTTTCCCTTCGGCATCGTATGCTCAACAGAGCGTGTCCGCCCGGCGGCTACCGGACGGACACGGTGATTTCAGCGGTGGAGGATCGACTTCACTAGCTCAATCACCAACGCTACAAGGACCGGCCCTAAAACGACGGCTACCTTTGCAGGTAGCTGGACCGAGCACTTCAACCGCAGCTTGATCGGCTGCACTTCATCACCACCCCTCCAGACTGTAATGAATGCCCCAGGGTGAAATCCTGGGGCATCTCTCACTCGCCTTACGGTGAGATCTCGCTGCCCCCTGGTTTTGCCCTAGACGCTGCCGCTCTGGAGTGGCGCTTCCATTTTCCCCTGAAGTGACTCTCACTGGTATGACTCCGTCGAGGGATGGGTACCAACCCCTAAGCGCTGCGCCTCTGGCCGGGCTGGGCCTGTTACCCTATGCACTAACCATGTACAAGCGTGTGCTCCTTAAGATCTCCGGTGAAGCCCTGGCCGCCGGCCGCGGTTTCGGTGTCGATGCTGTGTTTATCCAGGCCGTCGCGCAGGAGATTGCCGAAGCCGCCAGCACCGGTTGCCAGATCGGCATCGTCGTTGGAGGTGGTAATTTTTTTCGTGGCGTGGCCGAGCAAGCCGTCGGCATGGATCGTGTTGCCGCCGATCACATGGGTATGCTCTCCACCGTCATCAACGCCATTGCCTTGCAGGATGCCATCGAGAAGACGGGACACTTTTGCCGCGTGATGAGCGCCATTGAGATGCACGAGGTCGCCGAGCCCTATATTCGGCGGCGGGCCATGCGGCATCTGGAGAAGGGCCGTATCGTCATCTTCGCGGCAGGCACAGGGAATCCATACTTCTCTACCGACACCGCGGCCAGCCTGCGTGCGATGGAGATTGGTGCCGAGGTGCTGCTGAAAGCCACCAGCGTCGACGGGATCTACACCGCCGACCCGAAAAAGGTTGCGGATGCTACCAAGTTTGAAACCATCACCTATATGGATATCCTGCGACTCGGGCTGCGCGTTATGGATACCACGGCGGTCTCGCTATGCAAGGACAATAGCCTACCGATGATCGTCTTCTCCATGCGCGAGCGCGGCAACATCGTCCGCGTGGTGCAGGGCGAAAAACTGGGATCGCTGGTGACAAGCTAGCGCAGCGGGGAGGTGGAGAGCTACGCCGCGAGTTATGCCGTGGTGGCGTCGCTTTCAGCTGCCGTCTTCATCACAACCAGAGCCAGAGCCACAAAGAAAACGGCATACGGCAGCGCCACAATCCAAGAAGCCGTAAACTCAAGCGCGTAGCGTGCCGGTACCGAGGCGATGCGTGCGGCACGCAGATTTTCCGTGGTGAATTTTCCAAGCAACAAGGCCACAGTACCGAGCACAAAAGCGAATAGCTGCAAGTGAGTTCGCCGCTGCGGTGGGGCGGCCCGGCCCGCCAGCAAATGGATCGCCACAGGAGTTAACAGGAACGCGAGCAGCGCGACACGCACCACGCCGGTGACGAGGTCCAGCCAGCCCCCCACAAGCACGGCCCTGTGCCCATGCGCCACCAGTGATTCGCCAATCCAGCTGGACACCAGCGCAAGCCCGCCGAAGATCGCCAGCGCACGCAGGCTGAGCGAAACGATCGCACCGGCATGGCGGCTCAGCGCCGGTGCGATGCCGGCGAACAGATTCGATTCCCGCTCCCGATAGGCACGAGCCAGGGCCACAGTTACGACCAGGGCCACGGCATAGAGCAAGAGGCGAAGATAGTTGGCCGGCAGGGTAATCAAAGCCGCGATGAGGTTGGCCCGATGCACGACCGCCGGTGAGAGCGGACCCGGCATCGCAGGGCCGCCCAGCACGGAATGGTATTGAAGCCGGCTAAGCAGCACCGAGCGCATCAGGGCAGTGCTGCCCACCGCGGCAAGGAATCCAAGCAGATCCGCCCAAAGCACCGGAAGCCACAGCAGCGGCCTTTGCCACAGCAGCTCCGAGGTCTGTTGCCAAAGCTCTTCCATCCATCCCCCGACGCCTCATCATACGCAGGCAGGTGTCAGTATGCGCTGCCACCAATGGGGATGGTCGGCATGCGGAAGAGGCCTAGACGGCCGCGCGACGCCGTTTCCACCAGCCCTGGATCCACATCTGGCACGGATGCTCAATCCAGCGCCGCACCGACATCGCAAACAGAATGGCAAATACGTAGCTGATCCAGGGATCCCATCGGGTGACGTGCAACCGCTCCGCCGCATGATGCCATTGCAGCAGCTGAAAGAGGTTGAAGTGCAAAAGATAGAGAGCGTACGTGGACGTGCCTACAGCCACGAGCGGCCGCACTGAAAAGATACGCGCCAGAGGGCTTGTGCCGGCAAGGCCTAGAATCACCAACGACCACAACGGGGTAAGCAGCCCGCCATGCACAAGGATGTACGGTACACGCGGCGCGAGGCAATACACAGCCAGCCCTGCCAATGCGAAGCCGGCGATCCCGGCCCACATGCGGCCGCGTACGGAAAGGTTGGCTGCCTCATGCAGCCGGCCCAGGGTGAGCCCCGCCAAAAACGTGCACAGGTACGCCACCGGCGTGTACTTTAAGGTGCTGAGCCACACGCCATCGCTGTACCGCGTCACAGGCTGGGCTAAATGGTCAGGGTTGGTCAGCCAATAGATCGTGTGCGGCAGCAAGCCCACGATCCAAAAGCCGAGCACCATTGCCCCAAGCTTGCGCGGCGATGCGGGCCAACGCAGCTTCAGCAGCCATGGAAACGCGATGTACAGCACCACCTCACAGGAGAGCGTCCAGCTGACGGTGTTCCAGAAGGTGGCGAGCCTGGGAAAGAAACCTTGCAACAACAGCGGCGTAAAGATAGCTCCAAGCCAGAACTCGCCATGGCTGCGCGACCGCCACTCGAGCGCAAGCATCGGCAGCGAGATCAGCATGGTGAACAGGTACACCGGATAGAGCCGTGAAAAGCGAGCCATCCAGAAATCTGCTTTACGCACGCCGCCGGGCCTGTGGGCATAGTTGTACGAAAGGATGAAGCCAGAGATCAGGAAGAAAAAACTGACGAACACATAGCCAATATCGATGACGGGGTAAAGCGTCAGCCATGGGTGCTTGGCCGAAGCCAGCCCTGCGGGCGTGAAGTGAAACATCAGGATCGTAAGCGCAAGCAAGGTGCGCAAACCCGTGAGTGCGGGCAGAGGCGGTCGGCGCTCGACGGCCTGCACCGCCGGTGGCTGCAACTCCAACGCGGGTTCGCCGGTGGAGGTCGGTGCGGGAGCTTCTGACAGCTGCGGGAGAGCCACAACGGATTGGACGTTGTCCGGTCTGCCGAGGTCGCGGCCGAAGTGCGGAAATCAATGTGCGCGAGAAGAAGGATAGGTTTTTGCCAATCTTCCTTGGTAATCTGGCAATTATGAATGCCACTTTGGAGATTGACAAACTGGGCCGCTTGCTCGTCCCCAAGAAAATGCGCGAGGCCCTACACCTGCGACCAGGGGACAAGCTGGATGCCTACATCAAGGGCGAGCAACTTCTGCTGGAGCCCAAGCATGCTGCGCGCGGTCTGCACAAGCGGAACGGACGTGTTGTGTTCGATGGCGGAGAGGGTCTTAGCCCGGACGTCAATGAATGGATTGATAGGCAGCGTCGCGAGCGATCCGAGTACCTCCTCGGCTTTCGCGAGGAGCCCTGATCTTCCATGATCTTTGTAGATACTTCTGTACTGGTCGCGGCGAGTCTGGTCTCTCATCCGTATTTTGCGGCCAGTGACGCTTTGGTCAAAACGCATCAAGAGACTGGAATCGCTTGTAGCGGGCACGCATTGGCAGAGATCTACGTCACGCTGAGCACCTTTCCCTCTCCGCGGCGCATTCGGCCTTTGGAGGCCGTCGAGATTGTGGAAAGTTGGCGCAACCTCTGCAAGGTGATGCCGCTCAGTCCCAAGGACTACGTCGACTTTCTACGCGATGCCGCGAAACGTGGGCTTTCCGGCCCGGCCATCTATGACGCCTTGCACATCGCTTGCGCTCGCAAGGCAAACGCTTTTCCTATCTACACACTGAACGTGCGCCATTTTCGCTTAGTGGCACCGGACATGGCTTCCTCCATTCAAGAGCCATAGAAGAACGAGAGCCATAATTAAAAGATGTCACGCTGCGTCCATGGGCTAAGCCTTCACCTCAGCCTCAACCACACGCTGCGCGGCGCGTAGACCACGGTTGGCGTAGCTGGCCTTGATGAAGGCATGGAACAGCGGGTGCGGCTCGAGCGGCTTCGATTTGAACTCGGGGTGGAACTGGCAGCCTAAGAAGAATGGGTGCTCTGGCAGTTCAACGATCTCGACGTAGGTTCCGCTTTCGCTCGCGCCTGTAAGCCGCAGGCCGGCATCGGTCAGCGGCTGCTCATACTCGCGATTGAACTCGTAGCGATGCCGATGCCGCTCGCTGATCTTTGCAGTCCCATAGGCCTTCGCGGCCAGCGAGCCGGGCTGGAGCACACACTCCCACGCGCCCAGGCGCATGGTGCCGCCCATTTCCTCTACACCGGTAAGCTCGCGCAGTTTGTAGATCACCCGATGCGGCGTATGCGGGTCGAACTCACCGCTGTTGGCTCGCTCCAGGCCACACACGTTACGGGCATATTCAATGCATGCCGTTTGCATGCCGAGGCAGATACCGAAGTAAGGCGTGTTCGATTCGCGTGCATAGCGAATCGCGTTCAGCATGCCTTCGATGCCGCGCTTGCCGAAGCCGCCGGGCACAAGGATACCGTCGTACCCCTTCAGCATGGCCGTGTGGTCTCCCGCTTCGAGGGACTGTGCCTCGATCCATTCAAGCTTCAGCTTTAATCCTTCGGCCAAAGTCCCGTGCACCAGTGCTTCCTTCAGCGATTTATAGCTATCCTCGTACTCAACATACTTGCCCACCACGCCGATCCGCACCTCATCGGTGGGGTTGTAGGCGCGATGCACCAGCTGCTTCCAACGTGTGAGATCGATCTCGGAGGTATCGAGGCGAAGGTACTTCAACGCCAAGGCGTCGACCCCTTCCGCGTGGAGATTCAGCGGCACCTCGTAGATGCTCGGCACATCGCGCGCAATCACCACAGCGGCGCTCTCGACATTGCAGAAATCGGCGATCTTCTCCCGCATCTCCCGTGGCACCTCGCGGTCGGCACGGCACAGCAGGATGTCGGGCTGAATGCCGATCGACAACATCTCTTTAACGGAGTGTTGCGTGGGCTTGGTCTTGAGTTCCTGCGCAGCCGCGATCCACGGAATCAGCGTCACGTGCACAAAGCAGGTGTTGTCGCGGCCCATCTCCTGCCGCATCTGGCGGATGGCCTCCAGAAACGGCAGCGACTCGATATCCCCCACGGTACCGCCGATTTCAACAATCGCAACATCGCAGTCTGCACCAATCTTTTTAGCCGCTGCCTTGATCTCATTGGTGACGTGCGGAATCACCTGCACGGTCTTGCCCAGGTAATCGCCGCGGCGCTCCTTGGTGATGATGCCCTCGTAGATGCGGCCTGTGGTGAGATTGTTATCGCGCGTGAGCTTGGCGTGGGTAAAACGCTCATAGTGGCCCAGGTCAAGATCCGTCTCCGCCCCGTCGTCGGTGACAAAGACTTCGCCATGCTGAAACGGGCTCATCGTACCTGGATCGACGTTGAGGTAGGGGTCGAACTTCATCAGGTTGACGCGCAGCCCTCGCGCCTCAAGCAAGCACCCGATGGACGCCGCCGCGAGTCCCTTGCCCAGCGACGACACAACGCCGCCCGTCACAAAGATGTACTTTGCCGACACGCCTCCGAACCTCTTCAGTTGTGGGATTGGGTTGTGCGTGGTGTGCACGATGAAGTATATCGCGGCGGCGCGCCGGATAGGCCTGGCGCGCCTTCGAATCTCCAGCTGGCAATCGGCTACTTGTGCGTTGCCGGCTTGTGCACGGTCGCGGTTGCGCTGTGGGCGGTGTCGGCCTGCGCCTGCGTCAGAGCCTGACCGATATCGGCGGGATCCGCGACTTCAATCCAGTGGTTCTGCGTCACTACCACGATCGTCGGCGTGTGCAGGATGCCTAGCTTCGCGCCCTGTGCGGTGGTGGTGTTCACCTCGCGATCGTACTCGCCCGTGGGATCGACCACGAAGGGGATCTGCTTACCGGCCTTGGACATGAACTGCTGCTCGAAGTTGTGAAGGTCGTCCTTGGAAGCGATGCGGGTCTGGGTGGCAAAGACCTCGCGGCGAAACTCCTCAGAGAGCTCGGGCGAAACTTTGGCTTTCAGATAGTGCGCGAAGATTGCGGCATCGTGACTCCACACATGCATGGGGATCTGGAAGTCGTACTCCTCAATCGGCGTGTGGTACTGGGCGGCGGCGGCATGCACCAGGGGAAACGCATGCGCGCAGGCCGGGCACTCCAGATCCTCGTACTCAATGATCGCAACCTTCGTTCCGGCAGGTGGCTTAAGCAGAGCCGTGTCTTTGAAGGGCGTGGCCTGCGACGAGTTGGGCAGCACTGTGCCCTGGGCGAGCAGCACGGGGCACGCGGGCAGCAACAGCATGGCAGGGGCAAGATGACGAAACATACGCATACGTTGTGGCAAACCCTTCACGAGTAAAAAGCTTCTTCCCATATTGAAACATCAAGCCGTGCGAAGTGCGAATCGCGCCGGTTTTCCGCACGGAATCGCGCCACGCGGATGCTATTCTGCAAGCGAAGGAAAGACGAATGTCCCTGGCCCTGCTTGCGCTCGAAGGTCTGACGTTGCTGCTGATGTTGGTGCTGCTGGCAGTCCTGCTACGACGCAGCGCCACGCCGGCGAATACAGTTCCAGAGGCAGTGCCGGATCCGCGTTTACAGGCTCTGCTGACCGCAGATCTGCCTGCCCAGATGGCTCGCCTGGATGTTCGGGCCGAAGGGCTGGAGCGGCATTTGCGCAACGAAATGGCGGCTTTGCGACAGGAAACCGCTGAAACGTCGGCACGGGATCGGGAGGGCAGCGATGCCGGCAGTGCCGCGCTGCGCCGCGAGTTGCTGGAAGGTCTACGCTCGTTAGGCGAGACCCTGCAGGGTGGTCTACAGGCCTTTCGAGGCGACCACAAAACCGATGCCGAGCGGCTGAGGCTTGCCCTAGACCAGCAGCTTGCCGGTCTGGGGCAACGGCTCATCAGCTTCACCGCAGATACAACAAGGCACCACGCCGATAGTCGTGAAGCTCTGCACACGCGGCTAAGCGAGTTGGGCAAAGCGCAAAGTGAGCATCAGGAGCGGTTGCGCTCCACGGTGGAGATGCGGCTCGACAAACTCAACGAGGCAAACGCTGCCAAACTTGAGGAGATGCGCGCCACCGTTGATGAAAAGCTGCACTCGACATTACAGACACGGTTAACGGAGAGCTTTGGGGCAGTTACCGACCAACTCACGAAAGTGCATACCGGATTGGGAGAGATGTCGAAGCTCTCCTCCGATGTGGGCGATCTGTCGCGCATCTTCACCAACGTCAAAAGCCGCGGCGGCTTTGCAGAAGTGCAGCTTGGCATGCTGCTCGCCCAGATGCTGGCTCCGAACCAGTTCAGCCAGAACGTGAAGGTAAAGCCGAACACAGGAGAGATGGTGGAGTACGCGGTGAAGCTGCCGACAGCGCACGGTGAGGTCCTGCTGCCGATCGATGCCAAGTTCCCCCGCGAGGCCTGGGAGCGGCTTGAGACCGCTTACGCCGAGGGCGCGGCCGGGGACATTGCCGGTGCCGGCCGGGCGTTCGAGGCAGCCATTCGCACCGAAGGCAAGCGCATCTGCGAAAAGTACATTGCCACCCCCACAACCACGAACTTTGCCATCATGTTTTTGCCCACGGAAGGGCTCTATGCCGAGGTGATGCGCCGTGACGGCCTACAGGCGGATATCCAGCAAAACTGCCGCGTCACAATTGCCGGGCCCAGTACGTTATCTGCCATCCTGAACAGCTTCCAGATGGGTTTCCACATGCTCCACCTGCAGCAGAAGGGAGATGAGGTCTGGAAGGTGCTGGCGAGCGCGAAAACCGAGTTCGAAAAGTTCGAAGGATTAATGGGCTCAATGGAGAGGCAGGTCGGCACCGTACAAAACACCATCGAAAAACTGAATACCCGCACCCGGGCCATCAATAAATCCTTGCGGGATGTCAGTCTGGAAGAGGGGCATGGAGCGCTCGCGAACGGGCATGGTACCCAAGGCTTTGACGGCCTGTTGCCGATGCTCGCGGCCAGTGAGGAGGGCTAGCGGGACTCAGAGCGGGAGGAGGATCTTGGCCTGCTGCCCTGATCACGGAACAATCTCTTGCGACGGCAGGACACGCACTCCCAAGGGAAGAAACCAAGCCAGGTAAAGAGGGTACGTTCCAGTAGCGTGGAACGATTGATGCGACGCAACAGGGCCGGTGTACAGCGGCTGCACTGCCGTCTGGCCACCACCGCGACCGAGGGGAGATCGGATGCCCTCACGATCACTTCATCACCCATATACTTATGCTACCTGAGTTTCCGCTCGAACCAGCTTGCATTCTTTACACGTGCCGGGAGCGTGGGTATGCTTGGGCACTGAGGCTAGGCACGCCGGAAGCATCCAGCAAGGCCTTGTTCCGGCATTCAGAAGATACGCAACACACGAGGAGATGTAAGCAAATGGCAGCAGTTGATGAGAAGGTGAAACAAATTATTGTCGAACAGCTACAGGTGGATGAGGCCGAGGTAACACCCGGGGCGAGCTTCCAGGAGGATCTGGGCGCCGATTCGCTCGACGTCGTTGAGCTCGTCATGCAGTTCGAAGAGGCCTTCGATATTCAGATTCCTGACGAGGACGCGGAAAAGATCAAGACCGTCAAGGACGCCACCGACTACATCGAGCAGCACGCCAAGGCCAAGTAACCGGCGCATAGTTCGGGCCGGCCCACACCTGGGCGGCCGCACCAGCTAGAAAAGGGAAGCAAGCAACGATGGAGCAGCGTCGCGTCGTCATTACGGGCCTTGGACTGATCTGTGGGGTTGGCAACACCGCACCGGAGGTCTGGGAGGGTCTGATGGCCGGCCGCAGCGGCATGGCCGGGATCACCGCATTCGATCTCACGGGCCATTCGGTTCGTTTCGCCGCCGAGGTAAAAAACTTCGATGTACACCAATTTGTGGATAAGAAGGAGGCCCGGAAGATGGGCCGCTTCATCCACTTCGCCATGGCTGCGGCCGCAGAAGCGATGGCGCACTCGGGGCTGAAGATCACACCGGAAAACGCCGACAACATCGGCGTGGCAATCGGCTCCGGCATCGGCGGCTTCGACATCATCGAGCGCGAACACACGGCGATGATGAACGGCGGTCCGCGGCGCATCTCACCCTTCTTCATCCCTGCCACGATCGTCAATCTAGCGGCCGGGCATGTCAGCATCAAGTATGGTGCGAAGGGCCCCAACGAAGCGACTGCGACGGCCTGCACCAGCTCTGCGCACTCCATCGGCGATGCCTTCCGCATCATTCAGCGCGGCGATGCCGACGCCATGATTGCGGGCGGCGCTGAGGCTGCCATCACACCGCTATCCGTGGGCGGTTTCGCCGCCATGAAGGCCCTGTCTACGCGCAATGATGATCCCACCCACGCCTGCCGCCCCTTCGACAAGGACCGTGACGGCTTTGTTTGCGGTGAGGGTGCAGGGATTCTAATTTTGGAGGAGCTTGAGTTTGCCCAGGCACGAGGCGCAAGCATTCTTGCTGAAGTTACCGGTTACGGCATGAGCGGCGATGCCTTTCACATGACCGGCATGGCACCGGAAGGCGAAGGCTGCCGCCGGGCCATGAACCACGCGTTACGCGTTGCCGGTATCACGGCGGACAAGATCGATTACGTAAATGCCCACGCCACCTCGACGCCGTTAGGGGATGCGCTTGAATCCCAGGCAATCGAGAATGTCTTCGGCGAGCGGGCCAAGAACCACGAACTTCTGGTCAGCTCGACCAAGTCGATGACCGGACATCTGCTCGGCGGCGCGGGCGGGCTCGAGGCCGGCATCTGTATGTTGGCGATGCAGCACCAGATAGCACCGCCGACCATGAATTTAGAAAATGTGGATCCGGCCTGCCGGCTGAATTACGTGCCAAACACGCCACAGCCTGCGAAGATCGATTACGTGCTCTCCAACAGCTTTGGCTTCGGCGGAACAAACGGTTCACTGGTATTTAAGCGATGGGGCGTCGAGTAGCTCAGTTTGGTCATTACAAACCGAAGGCCCGCGTTTCGCGCGGGCCTTCGGTTTTCACGCGACATTTCGCTCGTAGATCAGCCTTCGTGGACGCGCCGGCATCCAAAAGGCTGAGGAGATACACAAGATGGCAACACTTACGGTGGGAAAAGAAAACAGTGCCGAAACTCAGCTCTACTACGAGGACCGTGGATCCGGGGTGCCTGTCGTGCTGGTGCATGGCTGGCCCTTGAGTGGCGGCTCGTGGGAGCGCCAATCGGCCGCGCTGCTCGCGGCCGGCTATCGCGTCATCACCTACGACCGTCGTGGCTTCGGTAGAAGCTCCGCTCCAAGCGGCGGCTACGAGTACGACACCCTGGCCGGCGATACGAACAGGCTCATTGAAACCCTGGATCTGCAGAATGCCACCCTGATCGGCTTTTCGATGGGCGGCGGCGAGGTCGCGCGTTACATGGGTAAATACAACCAGGGCCGTGTGACGAAATGCGGGTTTATCAGCTCAATTGCCCCGGCGTTCCGTAAGGATGGCGGCAACCCAGAGGGCGCGGATCCGGCAATCTTCGAGCAGATCAAGGGTGCCATCGAGAAGGATCGCTTCGACTTCCTGCATGGCTTTGTGAGGAACTTTTACAACTACAGGATGCTGTCGCATCTGGTGTCGGACTCGAAGCTGCAGGCGGACTTCAATGTTGCCTCCCTTTCGAGTTATCAGGCGATGCTGTTTTGCGTGGACGCCTGGCTTGAGGACTTCCGCGCGGATGTCAAACAGATTCAAGTGCCGACCCTTGTCATCCATGGAGATGCCGATCAGATTGTGCCGATCGAGGTCAGTGGCGGCCGTATGCCGGGCATGGTGCCCTCGGCTCAGCTTGAGGTGATCGCCGGGGGCCCACATGGGCTTATCTGGACGCATGCCACCGAGGTCAACTCAGCTCTGCTACGCTTCCTGCACGCATAGTCTTCCCTAGAACAAATTACTTCTTTGGCTATGCTGCTATTCGTTTGTTATCCCGTAGGGATTTGCTGTTGTTTCTTACTTATTAGAAGAAAAGCAGACTCTACGGGACGAAAAGCAAAGGTATTCGCACACTGCTAAGTTAAATAGCATATTCCTGCACTTTATGAGTTATTGCTGTACGCGAAAGCGCATTGGTTGACTCAGGACGTCAATAGCGCGGGCACGATCTTGATCATGGAGTAGAGCACCCACCAGATCGCGACCGCACCGAACGCCTTCGCCAAGCTGATGTGCGCGACCAGGGCGATGCCAAGGGCCTGCAGGCAGAACACCCAAATCGAGAACACATCCACCATGCCCGCAGCCGCTACCAGTGCCGGGGCGGTACCTTCCGGTAGGTAGTACCCGGCGTTGGTGCCGATAGGGTTTGCCACACGAAAGCTCTCGACGTTAACACCCATCGCCAGCAGTCCACTGACCAACAAAGAAAGCAAGGTCATCGGCAGGATGGAGTACCAGAAGACGGCCAGCATGCTCTTGTAGGTCGCTTGCCCACCGAAAGCAAAGTTCGCCGTCTCCAGAAACAGCGCCGCGACGACAAAACCCGCAATGATGATGATGACCGGGCTTGAGTAAAACTGGCCGGCGACCTGTTTCTCAAAGCGTTGGTGGATTGCCTGCGCTTCCTCCGGTTTCCCGTTGGCGATCATGTCCTGGATCTTCGGCATGGTGGCGATCATGTTGTCGCTCATGCGCGCGATCCCGACCTTCTTCATCGCGGTCGCCGCAAAAAGAATAGAGGTCAGCACGACCAGAACGCAGGGCAGCCACCAGGAGGCATTACGCAGGATGTCGGAGAAGGTCTTAGAGGGCGCAACAAATGTATCGAGAACGCGCTCCGCTTGCGAAAGCGTGCGAGTCTCCGGTGAGAAGGCAAGATCGGCCATGGCGGGCTCCCTGCATGTGACTGCTTGATTTGCTCAGCAGTCTATAGGCAGAGAGGCCATTGTCCACACGAAAAATTTCCCGTGCTGCGCGACTAGCCTTCCGTCGCCGTGCCGAGCGCCACCAGTAACTGCACTGCAAAGGAAAGGCCGCGCTTGCCGGCCGGCGAGGTGGCCTGGCGCAGAATGCGGAACATGCTGGGTGTCTCAGCATCGGGCTTGGGGGCAGATATCCCCTGGTCCATCGCTTTGGCGAGCCGGTGCAGCATCTCCGGATCGAGCGCGGCCACAATGCGGCCGAGGGCAATCAGGTTGCGGATCGCATGGATCGACTCGGGTAGCACAACGGCCTCGGCCAACTTGCCGGCAATGATGTCACGGCCGCCCATCAGCCCCTGGAGCAGATCAAGCAATCCCTGGTCGTGCGCGGTCTGCAATGTATCCCACGCAACCAGCAAGGCCTCCGCATGCTCGCGAGGCGCAGCTTCCACCTTGCGCATGAGTTCGACATGCGGATCGATGGGCTGGGGAGTGAATGTGATGGGATGTGCCATGGTGGGGGCCTTTCGAGATGATAGAAGTGGTGCAGGTTAGAAATTTAGGTTGCAGGTTTAAGCGGCTTACACGCTGCAACTTACAACTTGTAACCCATAACTTACAACCTAAGACGGTTCCGTCGTCTTGATCTGTACAAGCTTGTCCTTCACCGACGTACCCGGCACCCAGTAACCCGGCTTGGCCCACTTCTTCTCGACCTCCACACCCTCGGTCGGGGTGCGGGAGCCGAAGCGGAAGTTCTTACGCGGCAGGGGCGATGGGCCCTTGGCTGTGAGCACCGTCATCTTCACCGAGACCTCCTTGTACGCCGGCGTGTGTGTCGCGCGATCGACGTGCATGCTGGTCAGGTGATTGACGGCCTCGGAGGTCGAGATCATGGGCAGGTACATCTGCTTGCCCTGCACGCGTTCCGTGATCAGTACACGCAATTTGAGCTGGCCATACTTATTCTCGATCTTCACAAACTGGCCCGATTCCAGGCCCCGCTCCTTGGCGAGCTCCGGTGAGACCTCCAGAAAGATATTGGGGGTGATCTCCTTGATGCCCGGAACCCGATAGGTCATGTTGCCCTGCTCATAGTGCTCGAGCAAGCGGCCATTGTTCAGGTGGAGATCGTAGATCTCGTTCGCCTCTTCGCTGGGTGGGACATAGACCAGGGGCCAAAAGCTGGCCTTGCCGTCAGGAAACGGGAAGTCTTTGGTATAGAGCAGGGGCTCATCGGTGCCATCGGGAGCCACAGGCCAGCAAAGGGTCTTGTAGCCCTCCAGCCGCTCGTAGCTCACGCCCGCGAAGATCGGCGTCAGGCGCGCAGCCTCGTCCATAATTTCGGACGGGTGCGTATAGTCCCAGTCCCGGCCCGCTCCCATTGCCTTGGCGACAAGCTGGATGATCTGCCAGTCTGGTTTAGAGTCCGCCAGCGGATCCCAAACCTTGTAGAGGCGCTGGATGCGGCGTTCCGTGCTGACAAAGGTGCCGTCCTTCTCAAGCGACGGAGATGCGGGCAGCACCAGGTCGGCGTACTTGCAGGTTTCGGAGAAGAAGATGTCCTGCACGACCAGGAAGTCGAGTGCGGAAAGCGCCTCGCCTACATCCTGCGCATTGGCATCGGAGGTGATCGTATCCTCACCCTTGATGTACATCGATTTCAGCTTGCCCTCGTGGATGGCCGAGATCATCTGCCGGTTATCGAGGCCAGTGGTGACAGGCAGCGTCACGCCCCAGGCTGCCTCAAACTTCGCGCGCACGCCGGCATCGTCTACCTTCTGGTAGCCAACGGTCGTGTCGGGCAAAGAACCGAAGTCGCTGGCGCCCTGCACGTTGTTATGGCCGCGCAACGGAAACGCCCCGGAGCCGGGCTTCTTGAAGTTTCCCGTAGCCAGCAGCAGGTTGCAAGCCGCAGTGGAAGTATCGGAGCCGCCGCAGTGTTGCGTAACCCCCATCGCCCACAGGATGCAGACGCCGTTCTTGGCCGCGGCAATCTCATCGGCGATCCCCTTCAGGGTGTCTACGGTGATGCCGGTAATCTGCTCCGCGTGCTCCAGCGTGTAGGGCGCAAGCGAGGCCTGAAACTCGGGAAATTTGTTCACCCACTGGTTGATGAAGGTCTGGTTGTGCCGCCCCGTGTCGATCAGGTGCTTGGTCACCGCCATCAGCCATACCTCGTCCGTGGAGGGGTTCGGCCGGATGAAGAGATCGGCGCGCTCCGCCATCTCATGCTTGCGGATGTCGGCGACGATGAGCCGCTGGCCGCGAAGCTTGTGGGAACGCTTGATGCGCGTCGCCAGCACGGGATGGCTCTCACTGGTGTTCGACCCGACAACGATGACGAGGTCCGCAATCTCAATATCCTGGATCGTGCCGGAGTCGCCGCCATAGCCCACCGTGCGGCTCAGGCCCTTCGATGCCGGCGTCTGGCAGTAGCGGCTGCAGTTATCGATGTTGTTGGTGCCGATCACCGCGCGTGCCAGCTTCTGCATCAGGAAGCTCTCCTCGTTGGTGCACTTCGAGGAGGAGATAAAAGCAAGCGCATCGGGCCCATGCTCGGCCTTGATCTTCGTGAAGTTGGCGCGCATCATCTCGATGGCCTCGTCCCACTCGATCTCGACAAAGGTGTCGCCCTGCCGCTTCAACGGCTTGCGTAGGCGCTCTTCGGAGTTGGTGTAATCCCAGCCGAACTTGCCCTTTACACAGGTCGAGATGCCGTTCGCCGGACCGTGCATCGGCTCGACCTTGAGGATATGGCGGTCGCGCGTCCAAATGTCGAATGAGCAACCCACACCGCAGTAGGTACACACGGTCTTGGTGCGCTTCACGCGCTGGTGGCGCATCTCGGCCTCCATCTCGGAGAGCGCCAGAATGACAGGGTACCCGGTGGAGGGTTCAATGCCCTTCACCGCATCGATCATGTCGTCGAGCACCGCCGGTGGCAGCGACGTGAGGTAGCCGGTGTGGCCGACCATGCCCTTTTCCATCAGCGCGTTGCACGGGCACACCGTGATGCAGTGGCCGCAGCTGACGCAGCTGGTGCCTTCAATCTGCTCGCCGCCATCCCACATTACGCGCGGACTTTCGCGCTCCCAGCTGATGCTCAGCGTCTCGTTCACCTGCACGTTCTGGCAGGCCTCGACGCAGCGCCCGCACAGGATGCATTGATCCGGGTCATAGCGATAGAACGGGTTGGAGTGATCCTGCTTATAGGGTTTCTTCGTGTACTCGCGCACCTGGTGCTGTACGTTCAATTCGGCCGTGGTGTTGTGCACCGTGCAGTTGCCGTTGTTGTTGTCGCATACCGTGCAGTAGAGATTATGATTCTCAAGAATGCGGTCGAAGGCCTCGCGTTTGGCAACGTCGGCGCGATCGGAAGCCGTGAGCACCTGCGCTCCGGCCGCCACCTTCTCTCCGCACGAGCGCACCAGCTTGCCGTTGAGCTCGACCATGCACGTATCGCATGAACCGATCGGCCCCATCGGCGGCAGATAGCACACCTGCGGAATCCCGGTGACGCCCTCCATCGCGGCCTTGCGGTTGATGGCCTCAAGCAACGGCTCACCAATCTCCGCCGCAATCTTTACGCCGTCGATCTCGATGGTGGTGTCAGGGACGAAGGCGACGGGGGAGTTCAGCAGCGGTTTGTCGTGGTACTTGGCGCGATCCATGGTTAACAAGATAGATGCGCAAAGGCAGCGCTGGGTAAAACGGGGCTGAATACCGAACCGGCCACCTCCAGCAGCACCGACAAGGCTACTGCGCCTTGGCGCCCTTGGCGCTTACCGCGAGATTGACCCCGGCCATCTCACCTGCCACGATGAGCGGCATCTCGCCAGGCACGTATTGGCGCAAGGGGGTCTCTTTGTTTTGCGGCGTTCCGAAAGACCCCTCCGCGAGAGGGATCGACTCGATCCGCGCCTCGTGGGCGTCTTTCGTCGCCAGCTTGTATGTCCCTTCAAAGACAAACGGCAGGCTGAAGCTCCGGGTCTGGGGATCGATGGCGGCCGAGGTAATCTTTGTACCGTCCTCGGCGTCGATCAAATCGACATGACCCGCATTGAGTGCCTGACCCGTCCGCGCGTCCACCAGCGCCCCAGTCACGGTGTGCATCTTCGCGATGGGAACCGTAATGTCCTGGTTTGCGGCCAGCTGGTTGTCCGTCAGTGTGACGGTTTTGGCATCCCGTTCCCGCTCCGTATCCCCGAGATATACAGGGACGGAAAACGTCGTGTTGTTCCAGGATGAGACCTCATCGCTGAGTAGCGAACTCTGGTGCCGCTCTTCGATCCGAAGCAGCACCTTTACCCGATACTCCCCTGCCGGCAGCCCTCCGATCTGCCAGCGTCCGCCGATGTCAGCGGTGGAATAGCCCTCCGTGGCCCGGGGCGACGCCCACTTCCTATCGGGGCCATGCTTCTCTACGGAGAGCAGCCCATTCGCAAAGGACGTGCCATCGTCAAAGCGCACAGTACCGCTCAGGCCTGCACCCTGCGCCAGAGGCACGCTCACCGACACCGTATTGTTTGCGGAGACACTCACCGTGGGGATCGCGGCGGAGATCGCCTTCGCTTGCTCTATGGTAGGCTTTTCCAGTTCGCTTTGCGTGAAGGCCGCAAAGGGCGACAGGCAGCCGGGGTACTTCACCACCACATAGTAGGTCCCGGGGGGAACATGATCGATCAGAAAGGCTCCGGCAAGATCGGTCTGGTACACCTGAAAGTTCGGCATTTCTTTCTTGCCTGGGGTAGGCGCGGAAGACGAGGCCACATCGATGGGCTGCAAGGCGACCTGCGCAAAACGTACAGGCAGATTATTGCCGGCGAAGTAAACGTGCCCCGCGACGGATCCAAAATTTGTTGGAGTCGTTAGGGCCGTGGGGGGCACGACACCCGCACGCCGATCGCCCGGCGTTTGCGCGCTGCATTGCAACGCGGCACAAAGACCGTAGGCAACGAGGAAGCATGACAGGCGAACACGGGCAAGAGGCAACATGGAGCTCAATCCCTCCGCACACCGGATGCCAAGAAGTATGCCCCGAAATCTCGTTTCGCAAACGACTGTTCTAAACAAAAATTTAAAACGTACGAATCGCCAGCACCTGCCGTGCGGCGCGCAGCCCGCTGCGCAGCGCGGCGTGCACCGTACCCCAGTGGCCCGAGGTGTCCGTGTGCTCGCCGGCGAAGAAGAGCGTATCGGCGACGGGTTCGGCCATGGCCGCCGAAGCCCCCAGCGCGCCTGCCGTCACGTAGCTGTACGCTCCGAGCGCCAAAGGATCGGCGCTCCAGTCATAGGTGTGCACGCCTACGAGCGATACCTGCAGGGCCTCAGGGGAGAGCCCAAAGACCTCGGCAAGTTCGCGGCAGGCATGGCTGCCAAGCTCAGCGGCGGACATCCCCCGCAGCGCCTCCGAGCGCGGCCCCCCGGACCAGCCCACCAGCGTGGGCAACGCCTCAGGCTCCGGACGCCGCGTCCACCACACGGGCGGCTTGCGCCCGGGGGTGAAGAGAAAGCTCATGGAGCGCATTTGCTCCGCACGCCTCGCATCGCCGGGATGGCCCGTTGCCCACCAGGCCTCGCGAAAGACAAGCGTAAAGCGGACCACCTGCCCCATGGCCAGGGTGCGGGCCTCAAAGAGGGCACGCGGCTCCGGCTCCAGGCGCACGCTGCCGCGCGTGCCGGCATTGGCCGCCTGCAACACCCCGAGCGGCAGCGTGACAACACACCGCGGCGCGCGCAGCTTGCCTGCGCGCGTGGTAATCACAACGTCGCCCCGCCGCCAATGCACGGCATCGACGATCGTGTTGAGCCGGATCTCGCCGCCGGCTGCTCGCACCCTCATGTCGAGAAAGTCAGCGAGCTGCCCATAGCCGCCGGGCAAATGCCAGGAACGGTCGCCTTCGCTCTCGTTTTCAGCGCGCTGCTGGATGCCGAGTGAACGGGCGCTGATGCGCTCGGCATCCGCGGCATTGAAACCCTCGACATAGCCTGTCAGCGCCTCACGCTGCCCGTCCGGGACATCGCTGCCCGCCAGCCACTCGGCGAAGCTCACGTCCTCCCCCGGCGGCAGGTCGGCGAGCGACTCCAGCGGCTGAAAAACGTCCTCGTCCCGCTCATCTTCCTCAGCCGACAGACCACGGCTCCCCGCCTCCTCGCGGAGCATCGTGCCCTCCCGCTCGACGACGGCAAAGCCGCTCTCCTCAAGCAGCGACCAGAGCTCGGGAACACGCCCATGGATGAACTCGGCACCATGTTCGACGAGCACGCCCGCCTCCGTTCGCTCCGTAAACACGCGGCCCCCCACACGAGCCCGCGCCTCCAGGGCAAGAACACGGGTGCCGGCTTCGGCGAGAACACGCGCCGCGGCCAGCCCGGCCATACCCGCCCCGAGGACGATCACCTCCGCATCGAACTGTTTCCCCGCGCTCATGGCCTCACTCGCAACTTTATAAACTCCCGCCTCGAAACAAACGGCCTTCGATTTTGCTGGCTTTCCCAACCGAAATCTCAATCGAAATTTAAATCTCAATCGAACTCTAAGGGGCTCCGAACTGCTCGCGCAGCAGGGCCAGGGCAGCCTCCGGCGTCGCGACAGCGCCTTCAAGCTGCGCATCCTCGGCAACGGTCAGCATCTCGCGAAAGCGCGGGCCCGGCTTGTACCCCGCGGCAATCAGATCGCCGCCCGTTACCAGCAGTGCGGGGCGAATCTGCTCGTGGCCCATCTCAGCCAGCGCCCGTTGTGCCGTCTCATACGGCCCGCGCATGCCATGCGAGCTCATGACGTCGGCGTAGTGCAGCGCCATGTGTTCCTCAAACAGGGGCAGGCGCAGAAACCGCTTCAGCGTCGACTGCTTCATCTTCGGCACATCGCCGAACTGCATGTGATGCTTGACCAGCGCGAGAATCTGGGCGCATTCGTCGTTGGAGAAACGCAAACGGTTGAGGATCGCGCGCGCCACCGCCACCCCAATCTCCGCATGGCCGTTAAAGCGAATGCGATCCCCGGGCTTGTTTGGATTGGGGGGCGTAAAGGTGGGCGGCTTGCCGACATCGTGCAGCAGCATGCCCCAGGCCAGCGTGGGGCTGACGCCCGCGGGTAAGTGGTCAAGCAGCATGAGCGTGTGCACCCACACATCGCCCTCGGGGTGGTATGCCGGCGGCTGTTCGCAGCCCTTCATGCGCGCCACCTCCGGCAGCACGACGGCGAGCAGACCGGACTCGTCCAGCAGGGCAAAGCCGCGATGCGCCGCGCCCTCGGTCAGGATCTTCGTCAGTTCCTCACGGATGCGTTCGGGCGATACCTGCACGGCAGCCTGCGCCAGCATGCGCATGGCCTCGAGGGTAGCCGGCTCGATGGAGAAGCCGAGCCGGGCCGCGAAACGCACCGCGCGCAGCATCCGCAGCTTATCCTCGGTGAAGCGCCTTGCAGGATCGCCAATGGCGCGCACGGTCTTACGCTCGAGATCGCGGCGGCCCTCGACAAAATCTAGGACGCACACCTCGACTGGATCGCCCGCCTCGAAGCGGAGCGCATCCAGCAGCAAGCCATTGACCGTAAAATCACGCCGCAGGACGTCCTCCTCCGGACTCTGCGAAAACGTCACGGTATCGGGCCGGCGGCCGTCGGAGTACACACCATCGGAGCGAAAGGTGGCTACCTCGGTCGCTACACGCTCGCCATCGGAGAAATCGATGACCAGAACAACCCCGAAGTGCGCTCCGACGGCTTCGGTGCGCGGAAACAAACTCATCACCTGCTCCGGCCATGCAGCCGTCGTGACGTCGAAGTCCTTCGGCTCGATGCCGAGCAGCAGATCGCGCACGCAGCCACCCGCGAAGTAGGCCTCATAGCCCGCCTCTGTAAGCCGCTGCACAATGGCGAGCGCCGCGCGATATTGCAGGTTGGCTGACCGTGGCACAGGCATTGGATGCAGGGCATCGCAGACGGCTTCTCGGGCTAAAAGCTCGAAGCTGGCCTTCCTAGTGCAGCGTCTTTGGGATGACCGCATACTGCAGCAGAATCTCAAACGGCACCACGTTCAGCGTCGCCTCATGCGTCGCTTCGAGCACCACGGGGCAGGCTGCTCCCGCACGTTGCGCCTGCAGCCAGCGCGCGGCACACACGCACCAGCGATCGCCCGGCTTCAGACCCGGGAACCCGTACTGGGGCATGGGCGTGATGAGATCGTTGCCCAGCCGTGCGGAGGCCGCCAGAAACGGCTCGCTTACGATGCAGCATACGGTGTGCATACCGCGATCGTCCGGGCCCGTGTTGCAGCAGCCGTCACGGTAGAAACCGGTCAGCGGGTCGCTGCCGCAGCTCTCCAGCGGCTGGCCTAGCACGTTCTTTTGCTCCGTCTGTGTTTCTGCTTTGGCCATGCGCCAGATTGTAATGTTTCCGCTAGAGACGACGGAAGCACCACCGTAATGCAGCATTCACTGCACCAAAGCCGGCTTCGGTTCCCCCGCGGCCGGCCTGACCGGCAGGGCGATGCGGATGGTGGTGCCGCGGTGCGAGCCGCGGGTGGCGGTGCGCAGCAACAGGCTGCCGCCCTGCTCCTCCACGATGCCGCGCGTCACCCAAAGCCCCAGCCCCGTGCCGCGCTCGCCTTTCGTGGTGAAAAAGGGCTCAAAGATGGAGTGCAGATGCGCCTTCTCAATGCCCTGCCCGGTGTCCGACACCACCACCACGGCTGTGGCCCCGAGCAGCCGCGCGCGCAGCCGGATGCGGCCCCCGCTGGTCTCCATCGCCTCCAACGCATTGCCGACGAGGTTGGCAAAGACCTGCCGCAGGGATGGATCGAAGTGCGCCGCCTTCAGGCCTTCCGCGTACTCGGCGGAGATCTCGATGCCATACTGCGCAGCGCGCGAACTGAACAGCTGCACCACCTCCTCCAGCAGGGAGCGGAGGTCCAGCGTACGGCCGGGCACCTTGCGGTAAAAGCTCAACGTGGAGCGCGTGATATGGCCCACGCGGTCGAGTTCGCGGGCGGCCACCGCAACCAGCTCCTGCGCCTGCGGAGACAGATCGTTCAGCTGCAGCAGGTAGAAGATGTTGGTCAATGCTTCGAGCGGGTTGTTGATCTCATGCGCCAGCGTGTTGGCCATGCGGCCCGCCGCCGCCAGGCGCTCGGAGTTGATCAGCCGCGTCATCAGGTCGGCGGTCTCCCGCTCCGCCGCTTTACGCGCCGAGATGTCCTCAACCACCCACAGCAGCGTCGTTTCCGGCGTACCGGATGCGCCGTCATGCGTCAGCAATGACACCGTGAGTTGCGCCGGAAACGTGGCGCCATCCGCGCGCAAAAAGCTTCTCTCCACGCGATAGCCCGTGCGGCTGCCGGCGAGCAAATCGCCCAGCAGCGCGGCATCCAAGCCGCGTTCGGAGGGCAACAGAAAGTCTTCCAGCCGCAAGGACGCAAGCCGTTCCCGCGATATCTGCAGCAGGTCCGCCAGGCGCTGGTTTACCAACACGAATCGGCCCTCGGCCGTGGTATGGGCCATGCCCACCGCCGCCTGATTGAAGGTGGCAGAGAAGCGCTGCTGCGCGAGCCGCAGCTCCAATTCGGTGTGCAGCCGTTCGCGGCGCCGCTCGGCATCGGCAAGCTCCCGCTCGATAGCCGGCAGCAGACGTTCGAGGTGGCCCTTCAGCACATAGTCATGCGCGCCCGCACGCATGGCGTCGACGGCGGATACTTCGTCAATTGTGCCTGAAACAATGATGAACGGAACGTCGGTGCCCTTGGCCTGGATGAGCGCGAGGGCATCCCGCGCCCCGAAGCTGGGCAGGGTGTAATCCGCAATCACAAGATCCCAGGGACGCGGGTCCGCGAGCGCCTCTTCGAGTTCCGCGGCGGTCTGCACCTGGGTCCCATGAACCGCGTATCCCGCGCGCGCAAGATGGCGCTGCAAGAGAAGCGCGTCCTCCTCATAATCTTCGATGATGAGGACGCGCAGCGGACGGGGGTCGGCGGCTACGAGGTCGGTGGACATTGATTCAGCAGCAACCAGTACAAGCCGAGCTGCTTGGTGGCCTCGGCGAAATCTGAAAAGTTCACAGGCTTACGGATATAGCTGTTTACACCCAGCCGGTAGCTTGCAACGATGTCCCGTTCCTCGTCCGAGGAGGTCAACACGACGACCGGCAGCAGCGCGGTCTTGTCCGAGGCCCGGATGGCCCGCAGCACATCCAGACCCTCCACCTTGGGCAGCTTTAGATCGAGCAGCACCAGCTGCGGCCGCCGCTCCGTGCCCTCGGTGATGCCCTTCATGTAGGCGATCGCCTCCTCGCCGTCGCGCGCCACCTTGACCTCGTTCGCAACGTTGGCCTTCTTCAGCGCACGGATGGCGAGTGCCTCGTGATCCGGATCGTCTTCGACCAATAAAATCATGCTTTCACTCATCGCCTTACTCTTTCAAGGGCCTTCTGGCTGCGTTAAACGGCATTGGCCTGCAGCGTAAAGAAGAAACTCGCGCCCTTGTCCGGTTCCCCTTCCGCCCAGATCTCACCATGGTGCCGGCGAATGATGCGCGATACCGTCGCCAGTCCAATTCCCGATCCTTTGAAATCACGGTCTCCGTGGAGACGTTGGAACGCCGTAAACAGCCTGTCCACGTACTGCATATCGAAGCCGGCCCCGTTATCCCGAATAAAGTATACGGTCTGCTCCCCTTTTGCCATCTGCCCCAATTCGATACGCGCCTCGGGAACCTTGGAGGTGAACTTGAGCGCATTGCCGATCAGGTTTTCAAAAGCTACCCGCATAAGCCTCGGGTCAGCGTTCGCCAGCACGTCCGGCTCGGCGGTGAAGCGGACGCTGCGCCCTTTCTCATTGCCCTGCAACTCATCGAAAACCAGCGTGCCAAGCTGCGAAAGATTCACCTCTTCGCGTTGCACCTCCGAGCGGGTCACGCGCGAAAGCTGCAGCAACGCGTCGATCAGCATGCCCATGCGCTGGACGCCGCCGCGCACGCGGGTAATGTAGTCCCGGCCCTCCGCGTTCAGGCAGTCGGAAAAGTCTTCCATCAACGCCAGCGAGAAACCGTCTATGGTGCGCAACGGCGCGCGAAGATCGTGAGACACCGAATAGGAGAATGCCTCCAACTCCTTGTTCGAAACCTCCAGCTCCCGGGTACGCTGCTCCACGCGTGCCTCCAGATCGCTGTTCAGATCCTTCAGTTCGGCATTCAGCGTGATAATCTCGCCGGCTCGCTCCGCCAGCTTCTCCCGATCCTCGCGCGTGTGGATCAGCTGCTGAAACGCAACCACCAGCAGCACCAGATCCAGCAGCGTCGCCCCGGCAAAGGCCGCGATGACGTTCTTCTTGGTTGCCGTCGCCGCGTCGTTCCGCTGCTGCAGCAGGCGCTGCTCCTCACCTTCAATCTGCGTGATGGCATAACGAACGCTGATCCCGCCGTCCGGACTGTCCGCAAGCGCCGGACGCAGCACCGCCGCATCCGGTGCCGTGCCCGCATGCCCGTGCTTCATCGAGATCGCCGCATCCAGGGCTCCGAGCTGCACCGCAATCCGCTTGCGCAAAAAGGCGATACGCTCCTGCTGCGAAGCGTTGTCAGCCGTCAGGCGCTGAATCCCATCGACGCCCACGTACATGGTCCTGACTGCCTCGTTGTAACGAGCCTCAAATCTTGGATCGCCTGTAAGCAGGTAGGCCCGCGTGGCGCTGCTTGCGGAACTCATGTTCACGTACACGCTTTCCGTTCGCGTGAGCGCTTCCAACGTGTGCGCCAGCCAGCGCTGCGCGTTGAAAAGCCCGCTGAGTGCCCGCGCCGCCAGCAAGGTATTCAGCAAAACAACGAAAATAGCGCCCAGCATGAGAAGGCGATAGCGAACGGCCGGTTTCATCATCAGGAGCAACGGTAGCAGACGGCACGAGCCCCGTGCATCCCGAACCCGTGTTAGAAAACAGGTGCCGGCACCCGGGGGATGTAGAAATATCGGACATCGTTAACGTGCGCTCGCGGGCGAACGTCGCCGTAGAAACGGCTCTTCGTAAAAGCGGCGCAGACCATAGGCGAAGGCCGTTGCCAGAACGCCTGCCAGCAGTGCCCGCACAAGGCTATCCTGCAGCACGGCACGTTGAAGCGAGGGTACCTGGCCAGCGATCCAGCGATCGTAAACTTCAAACGCCAGCAGGTGAAAAAGGTAAAGCCCGTAGCTGATATAGCCAAAGAACCGAAGGGGAGCCCACCACGGCATTCGGAACCACCGGCTCGGCAGCCGCAGCATCGTGAGCATCAGGCCGGTGAAGAAGAGGTTCGGCGGCGTATGCTGCAGGGCCGCGCCCAAGGGGGTGGCGCGATGGCTGATCCCGTACGGCCAGCCCGCAATCGCCAGCGCGGTCGCGAGGCCCATGAGCCAGGCCCCGACCCGCAGGCCAGGGGCTTGCGCGGCCAGGGGCGAACGCGCATAGAGGGCAGCCAAAGCACCGCAGGCAAACGTGTCGGCAAGCAGCAAGGTGTTGCGTTGCACATCCGCCGCGGGCAAGGCACCGGCAGCGCAGAGGTAGCGCAGGGCAGGATCGAGTACCAGCAGCAGCGTACAGACTGTAGCCAGCGTGGTGCGTCCCAGGCACCGCACCGCCACAGGCCACATCAGGTAAAACTGCTCTTCGACTGCAATCGACCACAGCAGCCCATACGGCTTTCGTACCCCAAACAGAAAAGCAAAGTTGGTCGTAAAGGTGAGGGCGACGGCAAGCGGGCCGGTACGTAAGCGACCCAACACAAGCAGCGCAGCAATCAGCAGCAGGTAGGCAGGCAGGATCCGCCGCGCGCGCCGCCGGTAAAACTCCCGGAAGTACTGCGGGGCATCGCGGCTATCCAGCAGGATGCCGGTGATGAGAAAACCGGACAGCACGAAGAATAGATCGACCCCAAGCCAACCTGCCTGCGCGATCCCCATGGTTATGCGGACGAGGCTGCCCCCCGCATGCGCACCATCCCACACCAGTGCGTGGTTGAGCAACACGCCTAGGATCGCCACGCCGCGCAGCACGTCAAGCGCGGGCATGTGGCGCTCCAGCCATCGTGGAGGTTGGGTGGGGGACCGAAGCGCGGACCGGCGAAGACCCATGCCGATTCGCGGGATGACGACCCTACTTCGCCGCGAGCGCCAGCTGCTGTTGATACTCCTCGTACGGTCCCTTGTGATCGGTGATTTCGAAGTTCGTGGGGCCGCCCTCGAAGTGCCAGATACGCGTGCCGGCTTCTTCGATCAGGTCCTGATCGTGCGTGACGAGAAACACCGTACCCTCATACTTCTGAATCGCCTGGTTGAGCGCGTTGATGCTTTCCAGATCCAGGTGATTGGTCGGTTCATCCATCACAAGTACGTTGGGTTTCTGCAACATGATCTTGCAGAAGAGCAGCCGCGCCGCCTCACCGCCCGAGAGCGCATCCGTCTTCTTCATGCCCTCTTCGCCGCGAAAGAGCATCTGCCCGAGAATGCCGCGGATATCCTCTTTGGAGGCCTTCGGATCGTACTGGTGCAGCCAGTCCGCGGCCGTCATGCCGAGCTGGATCGAACCTTTATGGTCCTGGGCAAAATAGCCGATCTGCACCTCGTGGCCCCATTTCACGGTGCCGGAGTCGATGGACACATCCTTCTCTTCGATCCCCGGGCCGTTCGCCAGCAGCGCCTTCAGCAGCGTCGTCTTTCCCTGGCCGTTACGACCCACAAGGATGACTTTGTCGCCGCGCGTGACGGCGGCTGAAAAGTTTTTGATAACGTGCTCTGTCTTGCCGTTCGGTTGCGGGTAGCTCTTGTTCACTCCTTCAAACTCGAGCACATTCTTACCCGAAGGCCGATCCATCTTGAAGGCGATGAACGGGCGCGCGATGTTCGAGCGAGCCAACTCGCTGGTCGCGAGGCGCTCGACCTCCTTCTTGCGCGAGTTCACCTGCGAGCTGCGCGTGCCGGCCGAGAAGCGCGCGATGAAGTCGTTCAGCTGCGCGATCTTTTTTTCGCGCTGCTCGTTCTGGCTCTCGATACGTGTACGGACGCTGGTCTTCTGCAGCACCATATCGTCATAGCCGCCGTTGTAGGTGATGATCGTCTCGTAATCGATGTCGGCGATGTGCGTGCAGATGTTGTTCAGGAAATGGCGGTCGTGCGAGATCGTGAGGACGGTGCCGTTATACCGCAGCAGGAAGTCTTCGAGCCAGTGGATGGACTCAAGATCAAGGTAGTTCGTCGGCTCGTCAAGAAATAGCGCGCCGGGATTGCCAAATAGAGCCTGTGCCAGCAGCACGCGCACCTTCTGCCCGCCCTGCAACTCGCTCATCTTGCGTTCGTGCAATTCGTCCGGGATATCGAGGCCTTGCAGCAGCACGGCCGCGTTGGCCTCGGCCTCATAGCCGTCCTCATCGCCGACGATGCCTTCCAGTTCCCCAAGACGCGAGCCGTCCTCATCGGTCATCTCGGCCTTGTTGTAGATCACCTCGCGCTCTTCGAGTGCCGCCCACAAAGGCTTGTTGCCCATGATGACGGTATCGATCACGCGATAGGCGTCGAACTCGTACTGGTCCTGCTTGAGCACACCGAACTTCTTCGGGCGGACGACGGTGCCCTTCTGGGCGTCAAGTTCGCCGGTGAGCACCTTCATAAAGGTGGACTTACCGGCACCGTTCGGCCCGGTCAAACCGTAGCGCCGGCCGTCCGTAAACGTGACGGACACGTCCTCAAACAGCAGCTTGGCGCCGTAGCGCATCGTGACATTGGAAACAGAGATCATCGTCTTTTATTTTCGCATGGGGCAGAGAGCTCCCGTCGCGCCTAGCAGGGCTTTGCCCGAACATACCCACGGAGAGTTCCCGTTTCCAGGAACACGGGCAGCAGGGACAAGGTACCCGGCAGCAACCACGGCCATGGGAACAAACAATAATAAAAGGTTCATAGTGCTCTCCTTCAAGTTCCGGCACTTTGGCCGCCCGCAGCACCGGCCTCCGCCACCGCGGGGGCCGGCCATCCCTTTAGTACATGCCGCCCGCGACCTGCAGCAGCGATCCATTGATCAAACGGGCCTCGTCCGAAGCGAGAAATGTAACCACGTCGGCGATATCGTTCGGCTCGCCGATGCGGCCGACAGGTATGCGCTGCAGCATCGCCTGAAATGCCTCGGCGGGAAAGTTTGCGGTACCTTCTGTGTTGACCGGGCCGGGATTGACGGCGTTCACACGGATCTTCTTCGAGCCAAGTTCGATGGCAAGCGTCTTGGTAATGGCGTCCACCGCGCCCTTGGTGCCGTTGTAGATCACCATGCCCGGAGGCGTTTGATCGCTCACCACCGAGCCGATGTTGATGATGGAACCACCCTCGGCTGGAAACAGGGTCAGGGCTGCCTTTGAGGCGAGCAGCAAGCCCGTGACATTCACCCCGAATTGGCGCGCAATCTCGGCTTCGCTCAAAGTTTCCAGCGGTGAAAAGGCATACACCCCGGCATTGTTGACCAGAATGTCCAGTTTGCCGAACTGCTTTTTGGTCTCGGCAAACAGAACCTCAATGTCCTTTGCCTGCGCCACATTCGCGCCCACCGCCACAGCCTTGCCGCCGGCTTTTTCGATTTCAGCAACGACTTTATCGGCACCTTCCTTGCTGGAGGCGTAGTTCACGACGACGCTCGCACCCGCCGCGGCCAGCCCCTTCGCAATGCCGGCACCGATCCCCTTCGACGCTCCGGTCACCACAGCCACTTTGCCCGTCAAATCTGCCATTTACCGCCTCCCCAACTCTCCAATACCGTCGAATCATTCGACGGATATCTAAATGGATGAGCGCTTCCGGAGAGCGATGCAGAACATTTCTCGCCGGGGCGACGCGAAGTACAGTCATGGTCACAGCGAACGGGCCTGCGGTTTTATCGAACTCGCGGCACAGAGGAGCCTCGCCTTAAATCAAGCAAAAAGCAGGTCCCTCGATTCGCTCGGGATGACAAGTCTGTGAATCTATCAACGGTTCACTCGCCCTAAAGAGACCCAAGCTCCTGCAGGTAGGCGCCCCAGATATCGCGCCGCAGACTCAGGCGCATGGTGCGGCCCTCGCGCTCGCATTCCACCAGGCCCGATTCCTGCAACTCCTTTAGGTGATGAGAGATAGTGGCGGCGCTGATGGTGCCATGCTCGCCAAGCTCGCTGCACTGCAGGGCCGGCTGCCTGGCAATCTGTTGCAGAATCGCGAAACGGCGCGGTTCGCCGAGTACACGGGCAATCGCCTGCATCTGCTCGGGGGTTAGCTGGAGCTTGCGCCGTGTTGGCATCCGTTCATCATACGAACTCCTGCGGGGTTCGTAACCGCCGCGCTGCAAATACGTCGCTGGGCGTAAGGCCGGGACGTCCGGCAGCGCCGCAGCCCCCTCGTGCAGTCTGTAGCATAGGGTAGGGAGCGTGTTCGCCGCCTTTCCCGCACAGGGCCCCTGCACCATGAGCCGACATCTCCGCCAACTCGTTCTTGGAGCCACAGGCCTCCTCCTCTGTGCGGCGGCCCTGCCAGCGCCCGCGCAGGGCTACTCGGCGGAAAAGCCGATGGGGGCTACCGCGCAAAAGCTGCCGGGCTACCTGGCGCACGCGGGCATCGAGCAGCGTCTCGGACAGCCGCTTCCCCTGGCAATGACGTACACCGATGAGACGGGCCGCACAGCACCCCTGAGCTCATGGTCGACGGGCAAGCCGGTCGTACTGGCGTTGGTCTACTACCGTTGCGCGATGCTTTGTCCGCAGGTGCTGCATGGGTTGTCGACCGGTCTGCGCCAGACCACGCTCACGCCCGGCAAAGACTACGACGTGCTTGTCTTTTCGATCGCGCCAACCGACACTCCCCAGGATGCGGCGATGCAGAAGTCAGACTTTCTGAGGGGGATGGGGGCGGACGCTGCGGCAGGCTCCGCCGTACACTTCCTCACCGCCAAACAGCCGGCTATCGATGCAATCGCCGAAGCTACGGGATTTCACTACGTTCTCGTACCCGGGCCGGACGGCAAGATGGACCAGTACGCGCACTCAAGCGTCGTGATGTTTGCCACGCCGGAGGGCAAGCTCTCAAAGTATCTCTCCGGCATCGACTACCAGCCGCGCGACCTGCGCCTAGCCCTGCTCGGCGCATCGGCCCACAAGATCAGCAATCCCGTGGACCTGCTGATTCTGTACTGCTGCAGCTACAACCCGGTCATCGGCCGCTACTCGGTGTCGGTGCTGCGCGTGCTTGGGATTGCGGGCATCATCACCGTGTTCGCGGTGATTGGGATGCTGGTTTTACTGACGCGCAAGCCGCGTGCGCAGGCGGCGGCGTAGGGCAGAAGGCTCGTACAGCAGATAACGACATACAGCACACAACGACACAGCTCTATAGCTAATTACGCTTTGGCGTGCAGTGCCAACTTCTTGGTTGTCCTCCCGTAGGGATCCGCTTTTCTTCTTATAGGCAAAGACAACAGCAGATCCCTACGGAATGACAAATGAATAGCTATCTACGAACAGTAATTCGCTCTACAGTCTGTTGTGGAGCCGTCGATGATAGAAAATCTAGAACCGCGCAGATGGTGAAACCGTCTGCATCGGTTGAATGACATAGCATGGACGCCTAACGCTCTTACGACTCCGGCCGGCTTCCCGCAGAGCCCTGTTCCGGAGGCATGGGATGAATCGTCACCTCCCAATCCCGACCCAGCCAGCGGTTCTCAGACGGCCAGAAGAGGGTGAAGCGAATGCAACCTATCGCTTCGGCACCCGCAGCGATATCGGCATAGGATCCCGGCGGCCCCACCTGCCGTGAATCGCTGCGGTTGGTGGTCTTCCAGTCATCCGCGCTCCACACGACCTGAAAGCGTTCCGCATCGACGATGCGCAGCGTGCCGCCCTGCGTCATGTTGGAGATGGGCCGGTTGACACGAAAGATCTCCATGCGGCTGAGGAATTTGCGCTCCGCGGCGGGAACACCGTAGCGCTCGGCAACCACGGAGATGCGATCGAACACCACGCCGTCGGCGATCGAACGCAGCAGCTTCAGGTACTCCGCATGTGCCCAGACCAGCGGCTGCGCGGACCCGGCGGATCGCCCGCAGTACATGCCTTCGCTGGGCAGGTCGGTGTGATCCCATACCTGTTCCGGCAGCATGCCGCCTATGGAAGAAAAACGCTCCATGGCCCGCAGCAAGGGCTTGACGTCGTGGCCGGCGGCAAGCTCGTAGTGGGCTCGCTCGCCCGTGAGGATAGGCCAGGCGCGCCCTTGTCCGTAGCCCAGGTAGGGGCCGCCATCCTTCTGCTGCCCGTAGCCGTCGTGGTTGTAGCGTCGCCAGCAGGCACCATAGGGCGTCTCAATCTTCAGCACCTTGTCGACGACCCTCAGCGAGTCGATGATGAGCGGGTCGTCGGCGCGCCGGATACCATAACGCACCAGCTCTAAAAATCCTGCATCGATGACCGCGCGCGCCTCAAAGGCATACTGCTCGTCCGGCCCGCGGTTTGCGATGTGGATCTCACCCGGTGGTATCTCCGGGTTGTGAAAGGGCTCGCCTTGCGCCGGTGGGCGGATGCGCATGTAGTGATGCGGCACATCGGGATCGAGCACACCATTCATGGTGGTCGTCCACTCCTCCAAATGCGCTTCGATCCAGTCAGCGTAGTTCTCAAGAAAGCTGCCCAGCTCGGCCGAACCGAAGGCTCGGCAGATGTCGGCCGCGCACGATAACGCCGAGATTACGACGGCGAGGGTGGACGGTGAGTAGCCCGCGTTCTCCTCCCAACGCTCCTGCTGCGTTACCGGCGCATAGCGCACAAGGAAGCCCGCAGCCTTGCTGACGAAGGGAAAGATATCGAACGAGCCAAGCTCGTCGAGCTTCCACAAACGCCAAGCGAGAATGATCGGGAACGCCACCTCATCCAGCTGAATGCCCGACCAATACGGCGTCCCATCGATCCAGAAATTCTGTGAGAAGCCACCGTCTGGATGCTGTGTGCAGGCCAGGTAAACTAAGGCGCGCAGGGCTGTATCCGAGCGCCCGCAGGCCAGCAGCGCCGTGGCGGACTGGATCATGTCACGCGTCCATACCAGGTGGTAGCCGCCGAGATCGTCGTCCGATTTGGCACTGCCCCAGGGAATCGACGCGGAAGCGATAAAGGCCCCCGAATACGTCTTATCCTCATGCGTCAAGATGACCTGCTGCGAGACGCGCGCGAGGCGGCCACCGTCGGTCGCTGCCGCCGCGAGGCGTGCGGGGCTGGAGGCTCGGCGCCACTGCACGATAAAGCGATCTAGATGCTCGCCGAACGAGGTTGCCAGGGTCTGCATCATGCCGGCGAGGGCCGCATGCGGGCCATCGCCAAAGGCAATGGCGATCGTAAACTCGCGGTGTTTGGCGACGTCGATCTCACCCATCACGGCGATGTTGCCGTCGAGCGCCTCGCCATAGTCCCAGCTCATACGCAGGTCTGCCGAAAGATCCTGGTAGCCGTCGCTGACCCCCACATAGCCGCAGGAGGAACGCGAGAACCCGCACGTGGAGCCGAACGCCAGGGCCACGTCGCCCTTCCACGCGAGCACGCTGCGCTTGCCCGCCACATCGATTGAACGCGCCGAGTTACCCGCACCGCCACCGTTCAAATGCGGGGCCAGCAACGCGTAGCACTTCAGCCGGGAAAGGATGTCCTCATCGCCCTCGATCTTTACATGCATCAGCACGACGGGATGATGCGGGTCGGTGATGAACTCCTTGGTTACGGTGTAGCGGCCGTCAAGATCGCTCGCCACCACGCGCACGGCCAAGGCATCGTCATCGATGTAGTGGAAGTCGTACTCGAAGTCACGTTTTTCTTCGTGAAAAAAGGTCGCCCCGTCAGAGAACAAGAGCTCCATGTCGCGCGTTTGCGGGCGATCGATGGTGGGGTAATATATCTCGTTCAGCGTGCCGTGCGAGAGCGTGAACCATACCCTGCTGGAGGCCGCATACGCTGTAGCAACGGCGTCTTTTTTGCTGGACGTCCAGCGTGGCTCCAGGCCGGGCGCGCCCGGCGCGGGGCCACCGTCGGGGAGCCATTCGTAATTGCCATTCAAAGAGACGCTCATCTCGCCAGTAAACACCAGAAGCCTGCGAAACGAAATGCAAGGGCGGGGAAGCCGGTGAGCCGCCCCGCCATTAGCCTAGCGAAGTACCTTTGAAGTTTGTCCGATGCCGGCCTTACTTCTCGGAGTCTGCGGCCTGCGTCAGAGCCTCGCCGAGCTCGCGAATGTGCTTGGCATTGGCATTCTGCTCATCGCCCGCAACCGCTACGGTGTCTTTGCCGAGCTTGGAGACGAGCGTCTTGATGGCGGCACCGTCGATCTCTTTGGCATGGAGCAGCTTCTTGAGCTTGCCAAGATCCTGCACAACCTTCTTCACGCCTTCATGGTCGTGCTTGGAGAGGTAGTCTTCCCACCCCTCGATGTTGGTTGTGGCCTTTTCGATGGTGAAGCTCTTAACGCCGCCTTTGATGGCTTCGAGGGTGCTGTTCAAACGAGTCGTTGGCATAATGCTTGATCCTCTTGATGGTTTGAGATGACTTTAGGATGGAGATGTCAGGGTGCGCGCAGCGTGCAGACTCACCCTGTCCACGCTCTCCGATGCACTCTGGCGTAAGCGCATGCGGTGCCTTCTGTGGATAGCTTCACGCCACCGCATACCGCAGCTTGAGGTTGTGCGCTGCCAACAAGAATTCCACTAGCTGGTGGGACCCGATGTACGCGCAGCTCACGTCCGTCACAACCATTTCACACAGAACCCCCCTTCCTTCACGAAGAGAAGTTGTCTCCACCGCGGCCAAGGCGCATCCTAGTATGCGACGCCGAGCGGGAATCCGACGCCCGTAGCGGAACGCCGCCCGGTCCTCCCGGCTTTCACGAACGCACCAGGTTTACCGAAGAAGGAGCCCACGATGGCCTTTGAACTGCCTCCCCTGCCCTATGACTACGCCGCGCTTGAGCCCACGATCGACGAAGCGACCATGAAGCTTCATCACGACAAACATCACCAGACCTACGTCACGAACCTGAATGGCGCGACAGAGAAGCACACCGATCTGAACTCCAAAACGCCGGAGGAGCTCATCAAGAATCTTGATGCCGTACCGGAGGAGGTGCGCACGGTGGTCCGTAACAACGGCGGCGGCCACGTGAATCACACCATGTTCTGGCAGATCATGAAAGCGAATGGTGGCGGCGAACCGATCGGCGCGATCAGCGAGCAGATCATGGAGGACTTCCAGACCTTTGACGCCTTTAAGACCAAGTTCAATGAGGCCACAGCCAAGCAGTTCGGCTCCGGGTGGGGCTGGCTGGTCTACAAGGGCGGCAAGCTCCAAATCATCACCACGCCCAACCAGGACAATCCGCTGATGCAGGGTCTCTACCCCATTCTCGGCAACGACGTCTGGGAGCACGCCTACTACCTGAAGTACAACAATCGCCGTCCCGAATACCTGGCCGCCTGGTGGAACGTCATCAACTGGGAGGAGGTAAACAAACGCTTCGAACAGGCCAAGAAATCGGCATAAACAAAGCCCGGCGGAAACCCTAGAACCGGGGGGCCCATCCTTTGCAGCTCCATCGCAAAGGGTGGGGTTCGTTCTTGCGAAGCAAAGGACGTGCGGGCGCTACCTAGAAAGCCACCCCGCTCTTTGTCGATGAAGCCGGCAAAGAACGGGGCACCCTGTTTTCTGTTTTCCTAGGCTAGTACGGCGAGTACGGGACGTAATACCGGGCCCGCGATACGGGTGCGGTGTAGGCATAGCCGTAGCCATACCCCACAACTCCCGGAGGCGGTGGAGGGGGCGGTGGGACGTAGCCGTACAGCACCGGTGCCGACACGAACACGGCCTGCGGCGGCGGGGCGTACTGGTAGACGACCGTCTGCTGCACTGGCGGCGGCGGGGCGTACTGATACTGGACCGGAGGCGCATAGGTTGGCTGCGCCGGCGGGGCATAGCCCTGCTGTGGAGGAGGCGTGTACGGTTGCTGCGGTTGCCGATAGGCCAGCGACGGCTGCGCCTGATACGGATCCGCACTGGGAATGCCGAAGTCGTCCATGATCTTGATCGTGAGACGGGTCTCCGGCTTCAACGTCGGCCGAGGCCCACGGCGCGGCAGATTGATAAGATCGATCGGCCACAGTACAGGGATGGCCCACTCAATGGCATCGCGCACCGGGTGCCCTGTGCCATGAATGCGGCCTTCTTTATCGACCGGATACTTGGGCACGTAGACAACCCTGGCAGCGACGGGGATGACCTCGTCGTGCACAATCAGGCGGTCGAACTTCAGTTCCATCCAGCCTTTGCCGACGAAATGGCCAGGATCCTTGTAGTCCTCAAAGCGGCCTTCGAGATAGCTGCCGTAGGGAAACACCGAACGCCCGTACAGCTCGACGTGGCTTACCTGGCAGAGCACCGGATCGCCGATGGCTTCAGTTTTAGAGGAGATCTTCGGCTCCGAGACGGTGCACTGAATCAGCGACCCGGCCGGAACCAGTTGCTCGGAGGCATACCCGGTGAGGGGGGCCGCGGCGAGCAGGAGTGAGAGAAAAAGTTTGCCCTTCAAGAGGACCCTCCTAAGTGTGCAAGGCTCGCGCACGAGCCGGTTGACGGTTGCACATGCCCATCGGAATGCTCAACATCGAGCCGGGAACCCTGGTTCAGTGGTCTTTCTGCCGAAGACCTAGTTTTAAAGAATGCCCCATCATGCACCGTTCTTCGGCAAGCGTCAATGTTGACGTGAGCGGTGTCGCAAAATGGATCGTCTGTACAGTGCCGGCGCGGTCGGTCGATAGAGGAGGTGAGCGCGGCAGTGAAGCGCCTTACGTCCGCGCATCACCTCGGTGGGATCGCTACGATATTGGTCAAAGTGTCGGAACGGCCGCCTCTATGCAGGGGCCACGGCGTCCCGGCTGCACTTATAAGAGTCTCCGCCGCGACTTTCTGCGTCTCAATAGCAAACGGGCGGTGTCGCGCAACCCTTTGAGGCTTCTTGTATGTGGATTGTCCGGCTGGCCTTGCGCCGCCCGTATACCTTCGTGGTGGTGTCGCTGCTGATCTTTCTGCTCGGCATCGGATCGGCCATTGAGGCGCCCAAGGACATCTTCCCGTACATCAATATTCCCGTGGTCACGGTGGTGTGGACCTACACCGGCCTGACCCCGACGGAGATGGAGGGGCGCGTTGTCACGCCGTGCGAACGCGGCCTCACGACAACCGTAAACGACATCGAGCATCTGGAGAGCGAAAGCTACCAGGGCGTCGCGGTGATCCGCATCTTTTTTCAGCCGACGGCCAAGGTAGAGCTGGCACTCGCGCAGACGACGGCGTTGGTACAAACAATTCTGCGCATCCTGCCCCCGGGTACGTTTGCCCCGAACATCGTCAAGTACGACGCCTCGTCCGTACCGATCCTGCAGCTCGCGCTCAGCGGCCAGGGCGTCAGTGAAGCTGACCTTTATGACGACGGCATCAGCTTCGTACGCCCCCGTCTCGCAACCGTGAAGGGCGCGAGCGTGCCCCTGCCCTACGGGGGCAAGGTGAAGCAGGTGATGGTTGATGCGGACCCAAACCTGATGTTCGCGCACCACCTCGCGGCGACCGATCTCTCGACCGCGATCAACCAGCAGAACCTGGTGCTGCCGGCCGGCACCGCGCGCATGGGCGACAAGGAGTTCGTGGTCAAACTCAACTCCAGCCCAGCTGAAATCTCCGCGATGAACGACCTGCCCGTGCGCGCTTCCAACGGGGCCGTGGTGTACATGAAGGACGTGGCTTCGGTGCACATGGGCTACGCCATCCAGACCAACATCGTTCGCGAGAACGGCAAACGTTCAGCGCTGCTTACGGTTCTGAAAAACGGCGAGACGTCCACACTGGATATCGTCTCGCAAACCAAGGCGCTGGTGCCGCGGCTGGGTGCCGGCTTGGGCAATCTGAAGATCACGCCGCTGTTCGACCAATCGATCTTTGTGCGTGATTCCATCAACGAGGTCGCGCGCGAGGCCGGGATCGCCGCCGTGCTTACCGGCTTGATGATCCTGTTATTTCTCGGCTCGTGGCGCTCGACCTTGATCGTTTGCACCTCCATTCCATTGTCGATTGCAACGTCGCTCGTGGTCCTTACGGCCTTCCGCGAGACCATCAATGTAATGACGCTGGGCGGTTTGGCACTGGCGGTCGGTATCCTCGTCGACGATGCGACGGTGGAGATTGAAAACACGCATCGCAACATGGCGGAGAAGAAGCCGCTGACGCGCGCGATTCTTGACTCCGCGCAGCAGGTGGCCGCGCCGGCCTTCGTCTCGACGCTATCAATCTGTATCGTCTTTTTACCGGTCGTGCTGCTCACCGGCGCGGCCAAGTATCTCTTCACGCCGCTGGCGATGGCGGTGGTCTTCGCCATGATGGCCAGCTACTTTCTGTCGCGCACGCTGGTGCCGACGATGATGCACTTCCTGCTGCGCGCCGAGGTGGATCTCTACCAGGATGGGGGTGCCAGCGAGCGCGAAGAGCGCCGCAACTGGGTGTGGCGCTGGCACTCCAAGTTTGAGCGCCAGTTCGAGAAGGCGCAGCATCGCTACAAGCAGGCGCTTGATTGGGCCATCGAGAACGCGGCCATCACGCTCTGCCTCTTCGGCCTGCTGATTGTGTGCTCCTTGCCGCTGATCTTTTTCATCGGCCGCGACTTCTTTCCCTACGTCGACTCAGGCCAGATGCGGTTGCATGTGAACCCGCCGCAGGGCATGCGCATTGAAGACTCCGAACAGCTCTTCGCGCAGATTGAACGTGAGATTCGCACGCAGATCCCCGCCAGCCGCGTGGACTTAATCCTCGACAACATCGGCCTGCCGAACGGTGGCATCAATCTCGCTTTCGCGCAGACAGCGACGATCTCCAACACCGATGGCGACATACTGATCGCGTTGAAACCAGGCCCAAAGGACACGCAGGAGTACATGCGCAAGCTGCGTGCTGACCTGCGGATCAAGTTTCCCGGAGCGGTCTTCTTCTTCACGCCGGCTAACATCACAAACCAGATCCTGGACTTCGGCCTGCCCGCGCCCATCGACCTCCAGGTCATCGGCCGCGGGAAAGAGAACTTCAATGTCGCGCAACGTTTGCTGAAGCAGGTCGCGGCGATTCCGGGCGCGGTCGATGTACACATTCACCAGCAGGTGTCGTACCCCACGATGCAGATCAACGCCGATCGCACCAAGGCCGAACAGATTGGCCTGACGCAGCAGGATGTAGCGCAATCGACGTTGATTTCGCTGAGCGGCACGGGGCAAACTGCACCGAACGAATGGCTGAACACCAACAACGGTGTGAACTACCAGGTGGTCGTGCAGACGCCGAACTATCGCATCGGTTCGTTGCAGCAGCTTTCACGCACGCCCGTGAGCACGGCGCAAGGCAACGCGGAACAACTGCTGGGAAATCTGGCGACCTTTCGGCGCGATGCCTCGCCAATCATCGTCGACCATTACCAGATTCAGCCCGTGTATGACATCTACGCCGATGTCGACCAACGCGATCTCGGTGCCGTGTCCAGCGAAATCAACAAGATCATGGACCGGGAACGGCCGCAACTGTCGCAGACGACACAGTTGGCCCTGCGCGGCGAGGTAGCGACGATGAACGATTCGTTCCTTCGCCTCGGCATCGGCATCGTCTTTGCGATCGGGTTGGTGTATCTGCTGATGGCGGTCAACTTCCAAAGCTGGCTCGATCCGCTGATCATCTTGATGGCCATTCCGTGCGCCTTCTCGGGCATCTTGTGGATGCTGTTCCTCACGCAAACCACGCTGAATGTGCCCTCCTTAATGGGCACCATCATGACCATCGGTGTGGCCACGGCAAACTCGATTTTGTTGGTCGTCTTTGCCAATGATGAGCGCGTTGCGGGCAAGAATCAGCGGGAGGCCGCGCTGAATGCCGGCCACACCCGTCTACGGCCGGTCATCATGACCGCGCTGGCCATGATCATCGGGATGCTGCCGATGGCGCTGGCGTTCGGCGAGGGCGGTGAACAGAACGCACCCCTGGGCCGCGCCGTCATCGGAGGCCTGCTTTTTGCGACCTTCGGCACGTTGTTCCTGGTGCCGACGATCTACTCCCTTCTTAAAAAACATGCCCCCGTGGACTACGCCCAGGAGATTGCCGATGAGTCTGGGCTGCCGGAGGGCGGCAAGGTCCCCCGCGGCCAGCAGGAGCAACCGGCATAATGGCTGACGAGACGCGCAAGCCGCAGCACCCACAAAATCCCAGCGATCCCCACGATCTCAACGCCCCCCAATATCCGTACGCTGACCCCACCGGCAGCCACAGCCTGCCGCAGCCGCCGGGAGCCGACCCTGAGCATCGTCTGCCGTGGCCGGGGGAGACCGACCCCGCCACGCTGGGCGAGCGCTTCGAGCACGCGCCTTCCCGTGAGAGCCGAGGGTTGGGCGAGACCTTTGCCCGCGAGAATGATGCACGTGCCGAGGGCCGTGAGCTGGGCCGCGAGTTTGCCGACTCGCACTACGCCGAGGAGCGACAGCTGGGCCAGAGCTTTGCCGATCCCAATGCACAGGACGACCTCCGCCTCGGCAAGAGCTTCGAACAGACGAACTTCAGCGGCAAAAAACATAAGGCTCCGCTGGCCGAGCGCGTTCACAGGCCGTCAAGCTTTAAGCCGGTTTGGATTGTCGCCGGCATCATTCTTTTGCTGGCGATCGTCGGTGGCCTGGCCGGATTTCTGCCGCGTCACGCACGCGATAAAAAGGTCGATCGGCAGGCGCAGGACCAGGCCAACGCCAAACCCATGGTGGAGGTGCAACGCGTTGTGCAGGTAAAGGATCAGCAGGGGCTGGTACTGCCCGGCACGACTACCCCGCTGACGGAGGCGTACATCTACGCCCGTGCCAACGGCTACTTGAAGAAGCGCTATGCCGACATCGGCGACCACGTCATCAAGGGCCAGCTGTTGGGCACCATCGATGCCCCGGATCTGGACGCACAGGTGGCGCAGGCCCGCCAGCAGCTCGCCCAGGCGGAGCAGCAGCTGGAGCAGCAGCGCTCGCAACTGGCGCTGGCCAGCGTGACGGTGAACCGCTATCGCGTGCTGGTCGCCAAGGGCGTGTTTTCTAGGCAGGACGGCGATACGCAGGAGACCAATTACTCGTCCAACGTGGCCAACGTGGCCGCCGCGCAGCGCAATGTGGACGCCTACCGCGACAACCTCAACCGCAACATGGCACTGCAAAGTTATGAGGCGATCCGCTCGCCGTTCACGGGCATCATCACGCAACGCAATGTGGATGTGGGTGCCTTGATCTCCGGGGCCGGCTCAACGGGCGGACCGATCAGCGGCCCTGCCCCGATGGGGCAGACCTCCGCCACCGGAGGCTCGCAACAGGCGGGGCAATCCAACACCGGGGGCACGTCGGGAAATACGAGCTCCGCGGCTACACCGGGGCAATCGCCCGGGCAGGGTGGTCCGCTCTTCGGCGTCGCGCAGGTTGGGCGTCTGCGCATTCTGGTCTCGGTACCTGAGGGCTATGCAACAGCTGTCCGCGTGGGAGCCAAGGCGCAGCTCAACTTCGGGGAGTATGCCGGTGCGCCCTTTGAAGGCGAGGTTACACGCACAGCGGATTCGGTCGATCCGAACACCCGCACGATGCTCACAGAAGTCCAGGTGGACAATAAGGCGGGCAAGCTGAAGAGCGGCATGTACACCGTCGTGACCTTTCCCCCGGCTGCGAGCCTGAGCGGGCCCCTGATGCTGACCGGAGATGCGGTCGTAATTCGTAACGACCAAACCACCGTCGCCAAGGTGGTCAACGGGAAGATCCAGCTGGCGCCCGTGGTGGTGGGCCGCGACTTTGGCAGCGCCGTCGAAATCGTCAGCGGCGTCAACGCGGGCGACCTCATCGTCTCGCAGGTAACCGATGACGTCGTGCCTGGCGCGCCCGTGCAGGTGCATGAGAGCAAGGCTCCCACTGAAACGCCTGTGCAGCCGCCGCCCCAGAACACGCCGCCGGGCGGCACGACGCGCTACGGCAACATCGGCATCACCGACCAGGGTATGCAGGGCCAGGCCGCACAGCAAAACCACAAGGGTGCCGGCGGCAGCAAGGGAGGCGGTAGCCAGCCCAAGGGGACCTCCGGCCAGAGCAAACCATGAGAAAGTCCTTTGCCCCTCAACAAGGTGCGGTAAGGCCGAAGCTTTCGCGCTTCGCCCCTCTGCCCGTTTGTTTCGGTCCCGCCAGACTGCCCGTTCGCTTCGGTCTCGCAGGCCTGCCCGTCTATCTCGGTCTCGCAGGCCTGCTCGGGGGTGCCGGTGCGGCAAGGGCACAGGTGCCGACGACCGTTCCGGTGCCCTCGCCCGCGCAGGCCCCGGCGCAGACAAGTACGCCGCCAACACAGCAGCCGACGCCGGAACAAAATCCCTCACCCTCGCCGGTGTTGCCGCCCGATCTACCCATGCCGGCGCTGAGCCCGGTGCCGGATCAGCGTTCCGTGCCCCCGGGGCGCACTCCCGCCTCGGGTCCCGCGCCGGGTTTGCGCCCACCCGCCGTCACCGCGCTGGATCCGCACGTTGATGGACCCAGCGCGCCCGCGCCGCAGATCACGCAAGCGGCAGCGAACACCGCCCAGCCGCCGCGCGAGGCCGCACACGGTCTGCAGCCCAACTTCCTGGGCTTTCTGGGGCCGTACCGCAGGCCCGTCATTCCCCAGCTTTTTCCGGGCGATGCGGGGCGGCTCACTCGCCTGATTCGCGACGGTAAGCTGTACCTTTCCCTCCAGGATGCGCTCGCCCTGGCGCTGGAGAACAACCTCGATGTAGAGGCACAGCGCTACGATCTTGTGATCGCCCGTACGGAACAGACCCGCGGGGCCGGTGGCGGCAGTCTGCGCGGGATCGACTATGGCATCACCGAGCCGCCAGCCGGCGTGGGAGGCCCGGGCTCCCCGTTGCTGAATGCGGCCATCTCGAACTCCAACCCCACCACGCCGACGGTCACCGATCTCACCTCACTGAACTCCACGACCCAGGTACAAAACAACCTGGGTGAACTTGGGGTGGGGTTTACCTATTCTACGGGCCCCAACCTGCCGCTGTTCGACCCGCAGCTCATCGCCACCGCGGGCTACCTGCGCCGGTCCAACACGGTAACGCTCGGCAACACCACCGGCACCGCCACAACCGGCGGTGGGACGACTGGAACAACCGGCGGTGGCACCGTGACCACACCGCAACCGCTCGACTTCATCTTCGCAAACGTGGGCTACCTGCAGGGCTTCCGTACCGGCGCGGAGCTCGAAGCGACCGTGAACAATGCTCCCAGTGTGACCTACGGCAGCCAGGGGCAGCTTGATCCGTTTTCCACTCCCAGCACCTCCGTCACAGTGACACAGCCCTTGCTGCGCGGGCGTGGCAGCGAGGTGAATCTGCGTTTCCTGCGCATCGCCCGTACAGACCAGAGAATCTCCCACCTGCTCTTCGAGCAGCAGGTACTTGAGACGGTGTACGGCGTCTCACGCCTCTACTATGACCTCGTCTCGCTCGGCGAAAACGTGCTGGTCAAGGAAGAAAGCCTGCGGGCCGCCACCAAGCAGCGCCAGGACGATCAGGATCAGGTCGCCCAGGGCACACTCGCACCCATCGAGCTCACCCGCGCACAGGCGCTCGAAAGCTCGAGCCGTTTCGACCTCACGCAGTCCCAGGGACTATACAAGCAGGAAGAGATTATCCTGCGCAACCAGCTGCTGCGCACCGCCTCCCCGGCCTTCACCGCACAGTTCGACGAGATCGTGCCGACCGATCAGATCGCCGTCCCGACCGAGCTCGAGCCGCTAAGCCTACCCTCGTTGATTCAGCAGGGCCTGGCACGCCGCCCCGACCTCGCCCAGGCGCAGTTGCAGATACAAACCGGACAAATTCAGGCGGCCGCCAGCCGCAATGGGGCCCTGCCGCAGATCAACGCTTACGCTAACTTCGAGAGTCGCGGCTCCAGCGAGCAGCCCTACGAGGCCCTGGGTTCCATCGGAACCGGCCTGCCCACCAACCCGACCAATCTGGCCCTGGGTGGCCTGCGTGTTTCCACAATCTACCAAGCCGGCGTGCAGCTTACCCTGCCGTTGCGCAACCGGGTCGCCGAGGCCGATGCCGCACGCGACACGGTGCAGCTGCGCCAGGTGCAGACGCGCACAGAAAAGCTTGCGCAGAACGTGCGGCAGGATGTGGAAACGGCCGTGGTCGCGCTCGAAACCGCCGACGCCTCCTACCGCGCTGCTGTGTCCAGCCGCGACTATCAGGTAGCGCTGCTCGATGCCGAACGGGACAGGCTATCCGTCGGTCAATCGACGGACTTAGCTGTACTGCAGGACGAGGCCTATCTGGCCCAAGCCCGCTCGACGGAGATTGCCGCACGGTCGAACTACATGAAAGCGCGGATCGAACTCGACCATGCGTTAGGCGATCTTCTGGATAAGAACCATATCTCGCTCGATGACGCCGTACGCGGGCAATTGCCCTAGTAGTGGCGCGAACATCTAACGAAAGTGAGCAAATGGCTGCTAGAGCATATTCTCAGCTGTACATACAGAGCTCTGCTCTTTCTGTCATTCCCGTAGGGAATCTGCGTTCGTGTCTGGGGAACTGCAGGTCCTTTCGCTGCGGCTATGCCTCCGGTCGAGAGAAGATTGATAGCTATGAGTAATTGCTCCTAGTGTCCTAAATCCGAGGTTAAACATCAGCTTTGTCATCCTGAGCAAAGCGAAGGACCTGCTTTTGGTTTTGCGTTAGCGAAAAACGCGCGGGTTCCAACACGTAGGGAGCTTCAGCCGCCGAAGACGCAGATGTCCTACAGAAAGGACAACAAGAAAAGCAAAAGCACTTTATGGCGGAACGCAATTCGCCATAACTCGCGACGTGAACCTGCATTGGCCGATGGTTCATTTTGGAAGGCTGTAGAAAGAACATATGCGCTACAGGGGAAGCCAACTTCTTTACACTGGCCTGCTCACACCCACTACCTTATTGCCAGCAAGACAAGATCGCCTGGGCGGCTCCCGGGTTTCAGCGTCCAGCCCGGCTTCAGTTCAAGTGTCCAGCCCCGGCCTGAGATGTGATTGCCGGAAACGTCTGGCGGGGCTACTACGATGGCTGCACTCCAATCTGGCTTCATCAGTGCGCCCTCCTTCACCTCAAGCACACCCCACTCATCTGAAATCCGTATCGTTGGATACACGGTTCCTGCGTTGCCAAGGGGCTGAAGATTGCGCGGGTTGAACTGAACCTGCATATGCCGGAACGGAAGGGTCAGGGTGGGTCCGGCAAGGAAAAGTTGCTGATTGTGCGCCAATACCTCTCTTCGCTGTGTGTCGTGAGCCGTTTCTGCTGACAACAGTGCGGCTCCGTCATACTGAGCGGCTTTTGCGGTGACCAGCCCCTGCAGGTCAACATGTAGTTGCAGTTTTAATGCGTCCCACAGCAACGTATCTACACCAACGCCACTCTTCAGCTTGGATTGCCAGTGCGGATCGTAATGATCCAGCAGCAATCCATAAGCAGGTCCCGTGGCATAGGCGAAGCTACGGACGAAACTGCTATCAGCACTTGCTCTCGACAGATCGCGAACAGCCGCAGTGTTCTGCTGTGCAGGTGTAGGATTTCCGATCCGGACGCCGGTATATTCCGCAAGTCCTTCATTGCGCTCCAGCGCTCGCTCCTGCACCGCCGCGCTGGGAAATTCTCTGTAGCGTTCCGCGCGAAACAGCAGCGCATCTGAGGCAGCCTGGCGCTGCATGGGGTCAGTCGAGGATTGGAGTGCTTTCGTCAGAGCTCGCCACTCCAGTTGCAGCAGATACCGGCCTGCCAAAGTGTCAAGCTGGGCGTTGTCTCCGTCGCTTGCAGGGGAAAGAGCAAGCTGGCCCTGTATGTGGTGAAAGAGCTCATGCGCCATCAGCGTCGCACGCTCGGAGCCATCCTCCGGCAAGGGCCAAACCATTTCCGTCCAGTAGGTTCCAGACCACGTCCTGGCTGTATTCGCGACGACCTGGTCGGGCGGTAGTGCTCCCGTGAAAACCCCTGCGTTGAAATGCAACACGCCTTTTGCATCGGGGGCATTAGCCATAGCTAGCCTGCTGTGGGGTCCACAAACAGCATGGGGCCACAAAGCGAGACACCCCAGAGATGTCCTTTATCGGCTTTGCATAGCGCGTCTGCCTCAGCGAAGTACTGCTTCGCTATGGCCGGGGATGTCGGCGAGAACTCTTGCGCCGATGCGATCGCAAGCAATGTTGAGATCAGGAACAAAATGATGAAGGTGCCCAGGCTTCGCATAGCCTGATTGTGTCGAGGTAGCGGCACGTCTGCAACACAAAACTGAGTGCCTTCAAAGGGGCACTCAGTTTCAGTCATGCCGGCCGGCTACTCCACCGGCTGATTCTTCTTCGGCCGCCGATTGGCTTGCAGCACCTTCTTGCGCATGCGCAGGCTCTTGGGCGTGACCTCGACGAGTTCATCATCCGCGATAAACTCAATCGACTGCTCCAGCGTGAGCACCTTGAAGGGCACCAGGCGCACCGCATCGTCGGAGCCCGACGCGCGCATGTTGGTGAGCTTCTTTTCGCGCACGCAGTTCACGTCGAGATCGTTGTCGCGCGAGTGCTCGCCGATAACCATGCCTTCATACACCTCAACACCATCGCCGAGGAACAGGATGCCGCGATCCTGAATGCCATCGAGCGCGTAGAGCGTTGTGGTGCCTTGACGGTCGGAGATCAACGCACCTGAAGGACGCTGTGGAATTTCGCCCGTATAGGGAATGTATTCGCCGGCGATGGAATTCATAACGATCGTCCCGCGCGTCTCGGTGAGCATCTCGTTGCGCAGGCCGATCAGACCGCGCGAGGGCACCTTAAACTCCATGCGCACGCGCCCGGAGCCATGATTGGCCATCTTCACCATCTCGCCTTTTCTCGGCCCGAGACGCTCGATGACGGTACCGACGAAGTTCTCCGGGATGTCGATGGTGAGAATCTCGGAAGGCTCCATCAGCTTGTCGTCAATGCGCTTGGTGACAATCTGCGGACGCGACACCATCAACTCGAAGCCTTCGCGACGCATCATTTCGATCAGCACGGAAAGCTGCAATTCGCCACGCCCGAGCACTTTGAATGTGTCCGGCGAGCCCGTCTCTTCGACACGGATCGAAACATTGGTCAGCAGCTCGCGTTCGAGACGCTCCTTAATGTTGCGCGACGTGACGAGCTTGCCTTCACGTCCGGCGAAGGGACCGTTGTTCACCGCAAACTGAATGGCGATAGTCGGCTCATCAATCTTGATATTCGGCAGCGGCTTCGGGTTCTCGAGCGCACAAAAGCTCTCGCCGATGGTGATCCCGGGAATGCCGGCCACGGCGATAATGTCGCCCGTGGTGGTCTCATCAGTGTCGATGCGCTTCAGGCCGTCGAAGGTGAAGAGTTTGGTGATCTTTACCGTTTCCAGCTTGCCATCGACACGCGAAAGATTGACCTCCTGCCCATTCTTCAGCGTGCCGTTAAAAACGCGCGCAATCGCAAGGCGGCCCAGGTAATCCGAGTAGTCGAGATTGGTGACCAGCACCTGGAGATCGCCGTCCGGCGTGCCGGGGGCCGCGGGAATGGTTTTAAAAATCAGTTCAAAGAGCGGCTGCAGATCGGTGCCCGGCTCGTTCAGGTCCATGGTCGCCGTGCCGGCCTTGCCGTTGGTATAGATCACCGGGAACTCAAGCACGCTCTCATCCGCATCGAGATCGATGAACAGGTCATAGACCTCGTTCAACACCTCCTGCGGACGCGCGTCGGGGCGATCAATTTTGTTCACGACAACAATGGGCGTCAGCTTGGCCTCGAGCGCCTTGGACAGCACGTAGCGTGTCTGTGGCAGCGGACCCTCCGAAGCATCGACAAGCAGAACGACCCCGTCAACCATCTTGAGCGCGCGCTCCACCTCACCGCCAAAGTCGGCGTGGCCCGGGGTGTCGACGATATTGATCTTAGAGTCCTTGTAGTGAATGGCGGTATTCTTGGCAAGAATCGTAATGCCGCGCTCTTTTTCAAGGTCGTTCGAATCCATGACGCGCTCGACCACGGCCTCGTTGGAGCGGAAGGTCCCGGACTGACGCAGCATGGCGTCGACCAGCGTGGTTTTGCCGTGATCGACGTGCGCGATGATGGCGATATTACGAATGGGCTGGGTGGCGATGGCGGTGGCGGTGCTCACGGCTAAAAGGTCCTGTCTAACTAAGAAATTGAATCGAAAGATTTGCGACGGTCAGGCACAGAGCCGAACGTTCCTGCGCAGAGGATGCGTGTTTTACGCGCTCGATTCAGTTTACCGCACGGCACGCCCTTCCATCGACAGAAGGCCCTCTCGACACTGCAACGACGCATGCAAATTCATTCATCGAAACTCCTCCAGGGGCGGCGGCGGCCCGAAAGAGATACGCGCGGGTGCCGCGCCGCGCACGTTGTGCACGGAACCGAGGTAGACGGCCCCCTGACCGAACTTCCGGTGCACACGCTCCATGGCATCGGCGGCTGCGACACGCTTTTCCATCTGCGGGGAGGCCGCAAAGAGTTCCAGCGGTCCCCCTGCCGCAAGATGCGTTAGAAAGACGCACAGGCTCTGGGGCGTGCCGTTCGGAGCACCTGCCAACAGCGGCAGCAGGTGTTGCTGCAACGTGATGCCTTCACCGCAGAACGAAATGCGGCAGTCTGCTTCAAATACGTGGTCGTGGTGCAGGTAGTAGATCGCCACACCCACCCCGCCCGCCTGCAACCCATGCCGTCGCATGCGACGGACGCAATCCTGCAACATTTTGAGCGCGGTAGCGCGACAGCCCTCGAGCGTGCGGAGCTCAGGCGAAAGGATGTGCTGCCGGCTGATCGTCTGCCGTGCACGCTCCGGCGGCAGGGGCAGATCCTCACCGCGCAGCTCCAACCAAAGCCGATCGCCCAGCACACTGCCCCAGAGCACGTGAAAGCGATCCCGGCCCAAAGCGCAGAGCTCGCGGACAGTGGAGATGCCGGCCGCGCGCAGCCGCCGTTCCATGCGCCGGCCGATGCCGCTGATGTCCGCCAACTCCAGCCGGTACAGCGCCTGGGGCAGATCGCTACGCTCGATCACCGTGAGCCCGTCCGGCTTCTGCATCTCGGCGGCGATCTTGGCCAGAGCCCGGTTGGGTGCCAGCCCAATGGAGCAGCGCAACGTCGCTCCGGCATGGTGGCGGATGCTCGCCTTCACCTCCGCCGCGAGTTCGATCGCCCTTGGCACAGCACGTTCAGTTCCCACCAGGCAGCAAATGAGCTCGTCACACGAGAGCACCGTATGCACGGGAAGACAACGCCCCACCGCGGCCAGAATGCGATGGTGCATCATCACGTACACCTTGGGGCGGCCTTCGACCAGCACGATCTTTGGGCAGAGCTCGCGGGCCTTGGCCACAGAGACGCCCGTACGCACGCCATAGCGGCGCGCCTCGTAACTCACGGCGATGCAGCAGGTTGTTTCCGCGGCCACAGGAATGATGGCAACAGGGCGACCCCGCAGCTCAGGCCGCAGCTCCTGCTCCACAGAAGCGAAGTACGAGTTCAGATCGAGAAAAAGCCAGTTCAGCAGCGGGTCGGACACGGGACTTCAGCGTAGCGAAGAAAAGGCGAAGATGCAATGGCCTTCTTTTTACGGCGCAGGTTCGAAAAGCGGCTCGCGATCTTCTTCGTACATTCACAATGTGCTGTAGACTCTGGTGTATTCATGGCCTCTGCACACCCTCAGTTCGACCTGGAGGCCTTTGGCGGCTATCATCTGGACAGCGCTTACGACGAGATGTTCCGGGCACCGGGGACCCTCCACCCGCACTACGGCCCCTTGCTGGAACACTTCTCCGCCCTGCCCTCCGCTGAGATCCAGCGGCGCAAACAGGCTGCTGATCTGGCGTTCCTGAACCAGGGCATCACCTTCACGGTGTACGGGCGGGAAGAAGGCACCGAGCGCATCTTTCCCTATGATCTGCTGCCACGGATCATCACGGCTGCCGAGTGGGAGCGTGTGGAAAGGGGCCTCACGCAGCGCATCACAGCCTTGAACTTGTTCCTCAAAGACATTTACAACGAAGGCCGCATTCTGAAGGATGGCGTGGTTCCGCGCGAACTCGTCTACAGTTGCCCCCAGTTTCGCCGCCAGATGCAAGACCTGCAAGTGCCACGCAATGTTTACGTCGCCATCTGCGGCACCGACTTAATTCGTTTGGAAAACGGTGACTTTGTGGTGCTGGAAGATAACCTGCGCGTGCCCTCCGGAGTAAGTTACATGCTCACCAACCGGCGTGTGATGAAGCGCATTTTTCCGCATCTGTTTCGTAATTACAATGTGCGGCCGATCGAGCACTACACCCAGGTATTGCTCAGCACCCTGCGGTCGCTTGCGCCGGAGGGCCGCCCAGAGCCGAACATCGTGCTGCTCTCGCCGGGTGTCTTCAATTCCGCTTACTTCGAGCATGCCTATCTCGCGCGGCAGATGGGCATCGAGTTGGTTGAAGGCCGCGATCTGGTGGTGCACGACAATATCTGCTATATGCGCACGACCAGCGGTCTGCGGCGCGTGGATGTAATCTATCGTCGTGTCGATGATGACTTCATCGACCCACTCGCCTTTCGCATGGATTCCATCCTCGGCAGTGCCGGGCTGTTTAACGCCTATCGCGCCGGCAATGTCACACTCGCCAATGCCTTTGGTACAGGCGTAGCGGACGATAAGGCCATCTATGCTTTCGTGCCGGACATTATCAAGTACTATCTCGGTGAAGATCCCATCCTGAATAACGTCAAAACCTTTCTGTGTTCCATCGATAAGGAACGGGAGTATGTTTTAGCGAATCTAGACAAGCTTGTTGTAAAGGCAGTTGGGGAATCAGGCGGTTACGGGATGCTGATCGGACCGCAATCGTCGGCAAAGGAGCGCCTCGCCTTTGCCGAAAAGATTAAAGCGAATCCGCGTAACTATATCGCCCAGCCAACCATCAGCTTCAGCCGCGCGCCCTGCCTGATCGGCGATGAGTTAGAGCCACGCCACGTGGATCTGCGGCCCTATGTGCTGTACGGCGACAAGGTGACGATCGTGCCCGGCGGCCTGACGCGCGTCGCGCTACGGCAGGGCTCGCTGGTGGTAAACAGTTCGCAAGGCGGAGGCTCGAAGGATACCTGGGTGCTGAGTTGATGCTGAGAGGATTCCGGTAAATGAGAATGGTTCGCTATGACTCTAAAACAGGAGAGCGCGTTGAGTTCGACGATGGGCGTCCGGTACCTGTTCCGCAGTACGCCTGTCCATGCTGCCGGCTTATCACACTTACAGAGTTGAATGCATACGAAATTTGCCCGACCTGCTTTTGGGAGGACGATGGACAAGGCGATGCTGATGCCACCTCTGTGCATGGCGGACCGAACGGAACCCTTAGCTTGGCACAGGCCAGGATCAACTTCCTCACGTTTGGCGCATGCGAAGAAAGCATGGTCAAGAATGTTCGAGCCCCGTTCCCGGACGAAATCGCTAAGGGTGACTAAGAGCGGCATTTCCCTAGCAGTTTTCTTGCTGCTTCTTAGCCATCCCGAGGCACAACGCCTCATCCTCATTGATCAGGATGGCTCCGGTCCTGCTGGCTCGAACCAGATGGCCATGATGGCTCTTCTGCAGGCACGGGACGTGCGCGTGCTCGGCATCACGATGGTGAGCGGCAATGCTTGGGAGCCCGAAGAGATTGCACACACCCTACGCATGCTGGAACTTATTCATCGCACCGACGTCCCGGTTGTTCCTGGTGCCATCTTTCCCTTGCTGCGCACGCGAGAGGAGGCGATGAACGATCGCAGCCGCAACGGTAGTTACTCCTGGTACGGGGCCTGGGGAGATACCGCGGACCACACCAGCAACGAGCCCTACCATGCTCCCGAGAGCATTCCGCCATTACGTGAGGGTGTTCCCATAGCCGCACCGGTCGCCGAAGACGCTGCGCATTTCATCAGCCGTGAGATACGGGCCCATCCACATGAGGTGACCCTTTATGCCGCGGGTCCGCTGACCAATGTCGGCTTGGCACTTAGCCTCGATCCACACCTGGCCGAACTCACCAAGGGAATCGTCATCATGGGCGGCAGCCTCGCGCCACAGACGGCAGATCCAGAGTTTGCCACACATCCGCGTCACGAGTTCAATTTCTGGTTCGATCCGGAGGCCGCACACCTCGTGCTGCGCGCGCCGTGGCCGCGGATCGACCTTACAACGGCGGATATCTCCTTGAAAACGCATTTCAGCCCGGATTTGTTACGGCAAATTGGAGCATCACACGAACCTGTTGCACAGTATCTAACTCGCTATACCGGCCAGGAGTTCTATTACATGTGGGATGAACTCGCCGCGTGTGCCTGGCTCGACCCGAAGATCATCACGGTGGAGCAAACGATTTACCTGGACGTTGATTTATCACATGGGCCTAATTACGGCGACACGATTACCTGGGATGCGGCCCACAAGCCGCAACGAGCCGACCTTCGGCTTGTACACGTGCAACAGGATCTCGATGTAGCTCGTTTTTATGCTCTATTCGTAAAACTGATGCAGTCCCCACCTTTATCCGCCGCCGCACCTGTAGCTGTATCGCGTATAAAGTGAAAACTAACTTCAACGCTGTGCAGGAGAGATTGACCATGCTTTCGCGCGTCGCCGATTCGCTGTATTGGATGTCACGCTATCTTGAACGCGCCGAACACACGACGCGATTGCTCGACGTGAATCTCAATCTCATGCTGGATGAAAGTGCTTCGAGCGCCGATCATCGCTGGCCGCGGCTGCTGCGATCGCTTGCGCATCCCAAGCGAATGAAATGGGAGGGCAATGCGTACACGTTAGCGAGCACGCTGACCTTCGACAAGGATCTTAAGTCTTCGGTCCTCGCCTGCATCGTGCAGGCGAGAGAAAATGCGCGGCATGTGCGGGAACAGATATCCACCGAACAGTGGCAACGCCTGAACTCACTTTATCTTGAGGTAACTCGTCCCGAGCATCGCCGCATCGTGGAGACGGACTCGCCTCACGATTCCAGCGAGGCTCCCTCCGCTTTTCTGCAAACCGTGCTGGAAGGCACGTACCAGTTCCAAGGCATCACGGACACCACGATGAGCCATGGTGAGGGCTGGCAATTTATTCAGGTCGGGCGCTTTCTCGAACGCGCTGGAGCCACGGCAAAACTGCTAGAGGCATACCATGACGATCTTTGGGCACAACCGGATCGCGTAATAGACAGCACGCAATATCTCGAGTGGATGGGTCTGCTTCGCAGCTGTACGGCTTTTGAAGCGTATTGCAAGGTCTACACAGCCGACCTGACTCCGGAACGCATTCTCGAATTCCTTCTGCTTGATGCCGAATTTCCGCACTCGCTTCGATTTTCAATTGAAGCGGTGGAATGCGCTCTCGGCAAGATTTTCGCAAAAACAGGAACGAAAGATGCAAAGTCACGTGGTGAGCATCTGCATCGCATCGCCGGCCGCTTAAGCGCGCAACTGAGCTTTGCCGGTGTCGAGGAACTGCTCAATGGCAGTGTTATCGAATATCTTCACTCGATTCAGCGGCAGTGTCAGGCGCTTCACCAAGGGATTTACGAACTCTACATGGATTATCCGATCCAACTTGCACTTGCTGGATAATTGCAAAGGCGCACGAGTTGAAGCATTCCGGTACTGAGTTGCCCTCACGTTTCATCTCTGGAGACCCATGTATTATTCGATCCGCCACCTGACCAAATTCCGTTATGCGACCCAAGTCTCTGAGAGCATCATGGAGACACGGATGCATCCCCGTTCCGACGCCAACCAGCGTTGCTTGACCTTTCAGCTTTCGGTTACGCCACGGTGTCGCGTCTTCAGCTATCGCGATCACCTGGCAAATCACGTTCACCACTTCGATATACCCGGCCAACACGGCCAGTTGGTGATCGTCGCTGAATCGCTGGTGGAGATGCAATCGCATCTGCAATTGCCCGATTCACTATCTTCTTCAGCATGGGGAGATCTGGATGCAATTGTGCATGAAGGGGACTTTTGGGAGATGCTGCTTCCCAGTGAGTTCGCTACCCCTACGGCCGAGTTGAATGCCCTCGCTGCGCAATTCGACTTGAGGCGTCGAGGTGATCCTTTAAGCGTCTTGCTTGAATTAAATAAGCAGATGTATGAATATTTTGATTACAAACCTAAGACCACGCGCGCTGATTCACCGATCGATGTCGCACTTAGCACGCGAGCAGGCGTATGCCAGGATTTCGCTCACATCATGACCGCGCTTGTCCGCACCAAGTTACGTATTCCATGTCGTTATGTGAGCGGCTATCTATATCACGAGGAGCAAGCAAAAGATCGCTCTGACGACGCAGCCACGCACGCCTGGGTGGAGTGCCTGTTGCCCGAACTTGGCTGGGTAGGCTTCGATCCTACCAATCACCTTATCGCCTCTGATCGCCATATCCGTACAGCCATCGGCCGTGACTACGCTGATGTTCCGCCCACCCATGGCATGTTCCGCGGCCGCGCTAAAAGCGATCTCACCGTGGCGGTCCGCGTCACACCCAGCCAAGGCACACCCTCTCTGGATCGCGAGCTACCAGTCCCGGAGGATTGGTCCATCCTTGTCGAAAAAGCCCAGGCTATTCCTGAACAAGCCCCACCCCCACGCCGCCAGCACCAGCAGGCACAACAACAGTAAAGGTTCGCATCAGAACGTAGACCAACACGAGAGAAGGAGCCGAAGCTCCTCCTTCTCTTGCTGAATATTGCCACTAGTTAGAAATCGTATTTCAGTGCAAATTGAAACTGTCGTGAGTAAGTATTATTGATAGAACGTTGCGTCGAAGCTCGCGCAAAGGAGCTTGCGGTGAGAGTACCACCCAGCACCCCAAAGTTAGCGCGGTTGAGAACATTAAATGCATCGGCACTGAACCGCAGGTTCTGCTCGCGGTACACCCGGAAATTTTTGAAAACTTCCATATCCCAGTTAAAAATGCCGGGCTCCCGTAGAACACCGCGGTGCATACGTTGGAGGGGATCGATCAAGCCGATGCCCTGGTTGAAGGTAATCGTGCCGCTACCGTCTGTGCATGTTTTTGAGCGAGAGATTGCGTTCACAGCTGTAGTCGAGCACTGGAACTCGCTCACGTTAGGCGAACTGAATAGAGTGCTGTTCTTTACCAGCCCTGGTTGCCTCACTGAATAAGAGTTCAGGACGACACGATCGTTCGTAGTGCCATCACGGTTAGAATCGACTCCTGAAGTCACGATAAAGGGCGTTCCTGTTTGAGCATCGATCGTGCTGCTGAGATTCCAACCGCCGATTAACTCATTGGTGAAGCCATTGACGTTTCCGCCGACCAGCTTGCTTTGACCAAAGGGCAGGTTATAGACAGTATTTACCGCGACGCGCTGGCGAACATCGAATGAGGAATCCCCGTAGTTGCTGCCTATGGGCCGAAAGCGAACATAGTTTGCTACAAACAGCTGAGCCGCCGTCTTCATTGTGAGGGCATTATTTCCTGTCGCGCACTGCAATGCGCCTAGATATGTCGATGCCGATGTCACTGAAGGAGAGGTGAGCGTTGCGGCTGAAACTTGTGCCGTGCTGCAAGGTGAACCGGGAGACAGGTACGGCGCAATGAAGTTGTCGATTGTAGATTGTGGGCTTGAAGAGTCTGTGTTACCCGCAATCTCGTCCGAGATGCTGTCTAGACTGTGCGCAAAGGTGTAGGCAAGCTGCCCTGAAAACCCATGCGCAGGACGACGACGCACGGTAATTTCGAGAGCATTGAAATCTGAAGTGGCGTTTGAGGTACGGTAGCTAAGATTGCCGAAAGGAGGCCAGATAATTCCTGCTGAGATATCACCTGCGCTACGAGTCAAGTTACCTTGATTTGTTGGGCGAAATGCGTCTGGAAATGCTGCTCCGAAGTTCGGGTTTTGCGTAGCGAAGAGCTTTTTGCCAAGCGAGCCGACATAGCCAACCGTTATAGATGTGTCTCTGTCAAGCTGCTGTGAAAGAGCAAGGTTGAAATGCTGGGTGTAAGGCGTACGAAGATGCGGATCGATGATTGTTCCCGTGAAAACTTGGCTTGTAGAAATCGTAGCTGAGGCTTGGGTACCGTCAAACGTCCCGCTGCTTAGTACGATAGGTGCAACTTGCGGAGCATTGAAACGTGTGTTGCCGTAAACATTATCAAAGATCCGATCATAAAAATATCCCCACCCACCACGAAAGACGGTTGTGCCTTTGCCAGTAACGTCATAGGCGAAGCCAAGACGGGGAGCGATGTTGTTGTAATCCGTACAGAAAGCTTTTTTCCCGTAGGCTGTTGGATTTATCAGGACGACATTGGCCATGGCCGGTGTACCAACGGGGAGCGAAGTACAGGTTTCCGGCTGGTTATTAGAATCCAGCAGAAAGGCATTGCTGATGAAATTACGGCTCTCACTAAAGGCCGGGAAGAGTTCGTAACGAGCGCCCATCTCAAGCGTCACTCGGTCGCTTGCCCGCCAGGTATCGGAAACGAAATACCCCTGCTCCAATTGACGAAAGCCGCGATCCGACGTGTTGGGATTCAGGTAAAAATACTGTGTCTGGTTATAAATTGTACCCGCATCCAAGGATGCAAGCGATGAATCACTGATAGTAGTTGCAGGACGAATCGCATTTGAGAAGATGCCATTCTCCTGGATCCGTCGCAACTCACCACCGAATTTCAATTGGTGTTTTCCCTTTTCCCAAGTCACTGTATCTGACTCAACGATGACGTTGGCCGCTCGGCCCTGCGGGAAGTTGGAAGCAGTTCCCATCGTACCGAACAATCCATTAAGCGAGCTTACGGTCGGGATTCCGTCGAGGCTGGCGAGACTTGGCGAGTACGCTTGCCCCGCAAAGGGACCCTGCGTGCGTGCATTCCCGGCGTTAAGGACAGCTGCTGAAGGTATCTCCCCCGGAAACGCATACGCTGTTCTCTGAAAAGCAATTCGGGCCGTGTTAATCAGGTGCGGACTCACTGCAAAATTATCGCCGAGCACAAAATGATATGGCCGCAACGTTTCACCGTAGCCGGAAAAAGGTACCACGTTTGAATTTGCCGCTCCGTAAACACCGTCAAGAATGCTGCCTGTGAGAAAGACTTGGTGGCGATCGGAGAAGTTTTGATCGAAGCGAACAAATCCCGTATCACCATCGAGATTGTTTGTAACTGCGCGGCTCTGGGACAAAATGCCAATATTGGTTTGGCTATAGTTGGCGCTCGTGATGGGTGTCCCACCATTCGACACTTGCGGATAAAAGGCTTGGAACATCGCCTTCAACGTCTGATCTGTGATGGTGTTTATCAATTCCGTCGAGGGATAAAACAGCGTCTGGTTGGAGGAAGAGCGTTGTCGGTAGCCTTCATAAGCTGCGGCGAAGAACGTGTGGTCCTTAAAGATAGGGAGCCCAAAGCGAGCACCAAAATCGTTCTGTTTTAGCCCGGTTTTGGAAGTGAGTGGGTCGAACCATTGTCGCGTATCGAGCACGGGGTTGCGAAAAAACTCGAATACAGTTCCATGAACTTGGTTCGTTCCGCTCTTCGTAACAACATTGATCACAGCACCGGAAGAACGGCCAAACTCCGCCGAGCCATTGGCGCTGATGACGCTAAATTCGGCTACCTCATCCAAAGGCACCGCGCCGATCTCTCCGCTAGCCGAGCCGGCTGCACCGGAGGGCACAACCGGATCGTTATTGTCTGCGCCGTCAATTAAGTAATTGTTGTCTGTGGGCCTGGAACCCGCAGCTACTACACCCGAGCCCTGGCCTGTGCCGCTTGCCGAACGTGTAACGCCTGGGGACAGAAAAATTAGATTGGTGTAATCCCGCCCGTTCAGTGGCAGGTTTTTGATCTCGTTTTCCGTGAACAGGCCGGTGACACTAGTCTCCTGCGTGACGATCTTCTCACTTTCAACGCTAACTTCCACTGTTTGCGCCGTTCCAGTAATCGACATCGTAATGGGGAGTGTCTCGACTTGGTTCAAGTTGATAACAATGTCCGAATACCTCGCCTCAGTAAATCCGGGCGAATCCATCACCAAAGTGTACTTTCCTGGAGGTACAGAGGAAAATTGGTATTCCCCTGACTTGTTTACATCAGCTTTAAACGCGGTAGCCGTTTCTACGCTGGTTAGGGTAGCGGAGCCGCTAGGGAGAGCAGCACCTGTTTTGTCTGTAATCGTACCCCGCAGGCTACCGCCAGTGTTGGCCTGGGCATAGATTTGGGGCATTCCTGTGAGTGAGAAACCGGCAAGAAGAAGGAGGCCTTGCAGCGACCTTCGTGAGAGAAGCTTCATGCATCATCCTCGGAGTAGGAAATCCCCTCAGCGCCTAACGGCACGGCGACAGCTCAGAATTTGGGGTGTAATGGCGATGTATGAGCACGTGTTGTGCCAAAGGCACAAACAGTCATGAAACTGCTCGCGATGTGAATGAATAAAGAATTGTAGGTCATTCACGTTCCTCAAACCCGCAGGACACGGAAGCAACCTTGACCAGAAATGGAAGATCCCTGAAATTCACCTACCGACATCCATAGCTCGTCGCTTGGCGACATAAAACGGAGTTCATTTAGAGAGAGGGGTACTCGGGATCACTTGTGATGGTAAAAATACCGCCCAGACACTACCAGTAATGCTGAGGAGCGAAGACGGTGTTGGAGTGAGGGCCTCACCGGGAGGCCCTGCCTTACAGATTCATCTTCTTGAACCGGCTCTCGGGAATGGCACGCACGGCGGCCATGATATAGCGCCAAAGCCCCGGCACGTACAAAACATCTGAGCCTTTGCCGTAGCCCCGGTCGATGCCACGGATGATCGTGGCGGCGACCTTGTTCACGTCGGCGAACTTCGCCTCGCCCTTCATGCCCTCGGTCATGGCCGTTTTTACGGGGCCGGGCTTGATGGTCATCACGCGTACGCCATCACGATCGATGCGATTGCGTAGACCATCCACGAAGACGGTGAGCCCGGCCTTCGAGGCACCATAGACGTAGTTCGACTTGCGCCCACGTTCGCCGGCAACGGAACTAAGCACCGCTAGCGTGCCCGCATGGCGCTGCGCACAGTAGTTGGCCAGCCAGGTGAGCAGACTCGCGGGGGCGATGAAGTTTGTATGCAGAATTCCGGCAGCATCGGCGAAGTTGCGCTCAGCGCGGCTTTGGTCGCCGAGCAAGCCGACCGCCACGTAGGCTATATCAAGACCGCCAAGCGCATTGATCGAGTGCGCTAACAACTCCGGATGCCCGGCGGTGCTGTCCAGGTCGGATACGGCGGTCTCGACGAAGTTGGCCCCGCGCGTACGCGCATCGGCGGCTACAGCGTTCAGCCGGTCGGGGTTGCGCCCAACCAGAAACAGGCTCTCACCGCGCGAGGCCCAGATACGGATTGAGGCTTCCGCGATACCTGAGGTCGCACCGAGCACCAGGATGCGCTTGGGTGCAGCCGGACCGCCGGTTCCCAGCGGGATGCGGCTTTGCGTACTGGGCCTGCCGCTTGCGTCGCGGTTGCGGCGGACGGCCAGGGGTGGCTCAGCGGTGGCGTCGGCTCCGGGCAGGGTGGGGATAGGAGAACTCACCGGTACATGCCCTTTTCCCCGACAACGCGCTCCCAGAAGCTGGAGGTAATGGCAGGATCCTTATAGCGCGCGAAGCGCTCCCACTGCGGGTAGAAGGCCTGGTACTGCCCCGCGGTCATGCGTGCATCCTTGGCGGGGTAGAGCCGGCCACCGAACTCATAGGTCATCTCGGCAAGGCGGTCGAAGAGCGCAAAACTCACACCTGGCTTGATGGGAAAGTCGAGCGCCAGGGTGATGCCGGGCTTGGGAAAACTCATCATCCCGGGCGACGGCACATCGCCGAAGGCCTTCAGCACGGCCAGGAAGCTGGCCAAACCGGACTTCGCCACCTCGCGCAGAATGGCAACGGTACCCTGCCGCGCGTGCTCCCATGGGATGGCGTACTGGAACTGCAGCAGGCCCGCTTTGCCATACAGCCGATTCCACTTCAGCATCAGATCGAGCGGATAAAAGAACGGCTCGTAGTCTTGCAAGGTGGTGACGCGGCTCTTGATCTGCTTGTTGAAAAAGACGGCGTTAAACGCGCCCACGGTTTTGCTGTTCAGAGCCCAGCTCGGGGCCTCCATGGGAAAGATGAGCTTGGGTTCCGATGAGGGCTTTAGAGGACCGGGCGTCTGCGAATGATCGCCCTGCATAAAGATGCCGCGGCAGAAGTTCTTGCCCGTGGAGGTGCAGTCGATCCAGCTGACCGTGTACTCGATGTGCTGTGACTTTTCCGTGAGGTCGAGGAACTCATCGATGCCGTGGAACTGGATGCCTGTGTAGTCCACCATGCGCGTGACGATGGGCTTCATGCGCAACTGCGCCCACGTCATCACGCCCGTAAGGCCCATACCGCCAATGGTGGCAGAGTACAGATCGGGGTTGTCGGTCGGCGAGCAGTGCAGCCGCGCGCCATCGGAACGCACCAGCTCAAACTGTGTGACGTGATTGCCGAAGGTGCCGGCGATGTGGTGATTTTTTCCGTGAATGTCGTTGGCGATCGCGCCACCCATCGTCACGTACTTGGTGCCCGGCGTGACCGGCAGAAAGAAGCCGCGCGGCACGGAAAAGTCGAGGATCTGTGCGAGCGTGATGCCGGCCTCGGCGGTCAGCAGGCCGGTCTCCGGATCGAAGCTGAGCAGGCGATTCATGCCTGTGGTCTTCAGCAGCGTGCCGTCCTTCAGCAGGCACACGTCGCCGTAGCTGCGGCCCATGCCCACGGGCAGCGCGCCGCCGTGCACGCCATCCATTATCCGAGGGATGTCGCCCTGCCAATGGATGTTGCGGATCTCGGCGTCGTAGGTGGGATAGCGACCCCAGGATTCAAAGGGGGCGGAGCCGGAAACGAGCGGTTCGGCTGCGGGAGGAACAGGGTTCGCGAGGCGGGGCTCTGCGGTAGCAGGCATACGATCAGGATAGCCTATACGCTGCTACCCGCGCAGCGTTGGCAGGTTTACTGTCCCGTCGCCTGAAGCCATCATGGTTGGACCTCCATTGCCCCAACACGAATCGCCGCACAGCGTTTATGTGGAACGCCTCGCCGGCTGCAGACGCGACGCATCGCAACGCCGCCGCCAGCATATCCTGTTCGGGTACCTGCGGCTGGGTTGGGCGGTGCTGCTGATCGCGCTGGCGTGGCTCGTCTTCGCACGGCATCAGGCTGGATGGCCGTGGTTGATCGTGCCCTGGATCGGCTTTGCCGTCACGGCGCACTTCCATGGCCGGGTGCTGGCCGCGGGTGCCCGAAGCCGGCGCGCGATGGCCTGGTATGAGCACGGGCTCGCCCGCCTTGAGGACCGCTGGAGCGGATCGCATCCCCGCAGCCCGCGTTCCGAGGCCGCCACAAGTCTCTACGCCGGTGACCTCGACCTCTTCAGCGAGGGTGGGCTGTTTGAACTGCTGTGCACAGCCCGCACTTCGCTGGGCGAAGATACGCTGGCCCAATGGCTGCAGCAGCCGGCACCGCTGGCCGAGGTGCAGTCACGGCAGCTTGCCGTCGCCGCTCTGCGCGCCCGGCCCCTGTTGCGCGAGGCAATGGCGTCCTTCCCTGGTCCGGATCTTATATCTGTTGACCGGGAAACTTTGCTCGTCTGGGCGGAGCAGCCCACGGCCGCCCTGCCCAATGCCTTGCGCTGGCTGGCCCCGGCCCTGGCTGTGCTGACGGTCCTTGCCGCCCTGCGCTGGTACAGCACACAATCGCCTCTGCTCTTCGCCGCTGCCATCGTCGTAGACGGTAGCTTGACCTACGCGATGGGACACCGTTTACAGGCCCTATTCGCCGGAGCGGAGAAGGCCGCAGGGCCACTCGCAGGGCTCGCCGACCTGCTCGAGATCCTGGAGCGCGAGACCTTCCCCACACCCTCACCCGCCCCCTTGGCCGCACCATTGCTGGCGGCAACACAAGCCGGGCTGCTTGCGGGCCAACCGGCCTCGCGGGCCGTGCGGCAACTGGCCAGGCTGGCGGGTGCCCTTGCTCTGCGCGGCAATCCCCTGCTGCGGCCCTTGAACATCCCACTGCTCTACGGCGTGCAGCTCGGCTCGCTGGTGCAGGCGTGGAAGGCGCGGCATGGTAGCCGCTTGCGCGTGTGGTTCGAGGCGATCGGCACCTTGGAAGCCTTATTGTCGCTCTCGGCCTACAGCTTCGAGCATCCGCAGGACGGATTTCCCGAGCTCCTTGAAGACCACACCCTATTTGACGCCGCAGCTCTCGGGCACCCGCTGCTCCCAGCCGCGGCCTGTGTGCGCAACGACGTGCGGCTTGATGAGGGGACCCGCCTGCTGCTGGTCAGCGGCTCCAACATGAGCGGCAAAAGTACGCTGCTGCGCTCGGTCGGCGTTGCGGCTGTGATGGCCCTTGCCGGAGCACCCGTGCGCGCGCGGCACCTGCGGCTCGGCTTCTTTCACGTCGCGGCCAGCATCCAGGTGAACGACTCGCTGCAGGGCGGCCGCTCGCGTTTCTATGCGGAGATCCTGCGCTTGCGCGCGATATGCGAGCGGGCGCGCCATGAGCCTCCCGTACTGTTTCTTCTGGATGAATTGCTCGCCGGCACCAACTCCCATGACCGCGTCGCCGGGGCCTCCGGCGTGATCCGCGAGCTGCTGGCGGCGAACGCCTCCGGCCTCCTCAGCACTCATGACCTCGCCCTGACCGCGATCACGGGACCGGAGAGCCGCCTGATCCGCAACACCCATTTTGAGGATTCCGTAGTCGAGGACACCCTTGTCTTCGATTATGCCCTGCGCGAAGGCGTGGTGACCCGCAGCAACGGGCTCGCGCTGATGCGCTTGATGGGCCTGGACGTTTAGGGCAAATTACCCAGCGCTACAAGGGGTCATCTCGACCGGAGGCGCAGCCGCAGTGGAGAGACCTGCAGTTGTGTAGCCGAAACGTACACTCCCTACGGGAATGACAAACAGAGAAGCTGATGGCACCGCCATAGCTGAAACTTAGCTTTATAGGGCTTTGATTCGCTTCAACGAAGCCGATAAACACAAGAAGACCGCCAGCGTATGGCGGTCTTCTTCCTTGTATGCCGCGACCAAGCGCCCTTGGCTCTAGGTGGTGAAGAGGTTGCCATTGAAACCGTTGGGAAAGAAACCGCCTTTGGTGATGCCGGTCTGTGGTGTTGTTGTCGTCGCTGTGGAAACGCCATACACAATGCCCAGCACCTGGGAGAATGTGCGCACCGTGTTCAGACCCGTGCTGTTATCCGTGTTGAAGATCTGGCTCGCACTGGGCGGCCGATCCTGTGCATCGGCGGCCGGCGAGGTCACCGCGCCGCCCGGGAAGTAGATGCAGGCTTGGCGCAGAGCACCTTCATGCTGCGCTTCGACGTCGTGGATGGAGACGGCGTAATTGAGCGCGGTCGTGTTGCTGACGAGATACTGCGACCCACCCTCATAGGCGCTGACGCCTACGCTCTCAAACGTACGTGCTAGCGCGATAAAGGTCTGATCGTTCGTTGGAGCACCCAGGGCATCCAGCTTCAACGTCGGCATCGGCACCGGCGTGCCACCGACGGCAGCAATGGTGGCAAGCAGGAATTGCACATGCTGCACCTCCTCGGTCATCAGGTTCATGGCGATGTTCTGCACGGCGGAGTTCTGGAAGTTCACCTTGGCACCGCCCGTAACCGTGCCTGCACCCGACCCGCCCATATTGGCAGCGGACAGGCCGGAGCCGGTGACCGCGTACGAGTAGAAGGACGCCTCGAAGTATTCAAGATTTAGGGCGAAGTTGAGCACATCCAAGACAGACGGTGTCGAGGTGGGCGCGGCCACCGCAGCGGAGCCGCCGTTGCTGCAGCCGGCGACACCGAGCATGCCGACGGCACCGGCAGCCATGGAAAGATTTGTAATGAGATTGCGGCGGTTCAAGCGATTGACGGAACGAGCGCTGGACATATCGAATGCCGGCTGTTGCTCGTTATGTAGATCGCCCTCAACCTGCGGCGTGAGATGGGAATGGGTAGACACGGTAGGATTCCTCCTGAAGCAATGGCTGGGGTTTATGGCAGAAACGAGGGGCATCGAGTCGCGTTGAAAGTGGACTCGTGCGTTAGCTCTGAATCGTGCCGTTTACACCACTCGGAAAGAATCCGCCGGGCGTAACAGAACTCGGAAAGCTGGTACCGGTCGCCTGCCCGTACACCACGGAAAGGTCCTGTCCCGTTGTGGTCGAGGGTGCCAGGCCGATGGGCTGCGTGGAGGAGGTATTCGCCGACGTAAAGACAGTAAAGTACTGCGTGGGCGAAGGCGGGGTGTCCATCGGGTCGATGAACGCCATCGCGTTTGTGCTGAAGGAGGCTGCCACGTTCTGCGCGATGCACTGGTAGTTCACCGCGCCGAGGTGCTGACCCTCAGCTCCCAAAATCTGTGCAGCGGTAAGCAGGATGCTGATATTGCTTACAAGGAATTGCGCCGCGCCGGTGTAGGCGCTGTTGCCGAGCGCCGTAAATTGCCGCGTTGTCGCCAGCGACTGTGCCTGCGTGGTGATCGCGCCTTTGGCCGCGTAGTTGATGGCCGGCTGGCTGATCGGTGTACCGCCCAGTGATGTGATGGCAGTGCGCAGATCGTTAATGTGATTCATCTCATCGTTGGCCAGCGCCTGAAACAGCGCCTGGGTTGTCGCATCCAACGTGAGCTTGCCGGGCGAGCCCGCGATGGCTCCCGCCGCTGAACCCTGCAATGTCGCGGAGATCGGATTGCCGGTCGTCACGATGGAATATAGGTTGGCTTCGAGATACTCAAGGTTAAGCGCGAAGTTCAAAACATCTGTGACCGCCGGAGTTGTAGTTGCCGCAAATCCCTTGGGGGTTGCAATAAAACCGCCGCCCGCCACAAGCGCAATCGCTCCCGTGAGGCCACCTGCAAAACGGCGACGGCTGAGGTGATGCACCGCCCGGTCGAAGGCCAGCATCTGCCGGTCTGTGTCGAGCTGCTCCGCGGTGACCGTTTCACCTGGGCTTAGTAGCGATCTGAACTTCGCGTTGAACATTGCTGCAATCTCCTGAAGTAGGGACTCCGCTGCCGTCCGGGAGCGGAGGATGGTTTAACGCGGAGAGGACATGGCCCACATTGACCACAAACATCACTGACGCGACGGTGGCCTTCCGCAGTATGCTGCCCGCTCGTGCCGGATCGCGGTCAGTCTTTCGTTTGCAATGATGGCTGTGATGCGGGCATTGCGCGTGGAGGATGCTCTCGGCACGGGGGCTGAGCCTGGCCTCACAGGGCAATGTGAACCGCGTGCAAAGACAGCCCGCCGCGGGCCGCAGCATCAAAACGCATTCACCAAACAGGCCCTACCGGCAAAGACGATCCAACAGCATCTCCGGCTCCTGGGCATCCGGCACGTCAACATGCCGTGTTGCCGCTACCATCTCGTTGAAGGTGGCCCCGCCCGGTGTAGGAACGGGCGGGTCGGCACGATAGATCGGATCCGCCATCGCGGTCTCGAGCGTGGTGAAACCAAAGCCACGCCGGCGAAACAGTGCGATGAGCTCGGGCAGCATGTGGGCGTCGAAGGCACCGCTATGCATCAGCAGAACGTACGGCACATCGCGGCCGTACAGTCGCCGCGAGAGCTCTCGATACACGCCGATGTACTCCTCCGCGGTAGCGAGATAGGTGTCATGCAGCTGTTGCACCGCGGCCTTCTCGCCCTTCGCTTCGCAACGCGCATACGGTTCGTTCCAAAGGTAGTCCTGAAAGTCCATAGATACCTCGGCAACCCGATAGCCGTGCTCGGCCAGCCAGCCACGGACAGCCTCGTGCTTGGCCACCGTGTTGCCCTCTTCAAGAAAAGGGTAGCGGAACCAATGCCAGTCTCCACGGGGGTCCACCTTCTGCAACAGCGCCTCGTTCCGCGCGATGTTGCGCTCATATGCTGCCGCAGAAAGCTTGTCCAACTCCGGATGCGACCAGGTGTGATTGCCCAGCGGTTCGCCCGCGGCATGCCACGCCTGCAAAATATGAATTTGGTACGGGAATCGGGTTACCCGAAAGCCGTTCACGAAGCCATACACCGGCGGCATGTGCTCGCGTTGCAGCGTTGCGAGGATGCTCGCGACCACGGCAGGCCGCGCCATGCCGGGCGGCAACGGGCCATGTGCCGGGAGGTCATCAAAGGTGAAGGCAATTGTTGGTGTCGGCTGCACCGTTTGGGCCTGTACCCCACCCCGCGTGAGCAGGGCCCACAGCAGCAAACCAGCCAAGCCTCGCACCAGCCCCATCCCGCCAGTGTACCGGCGCATGGATGCGCTGTGCTCGCACCTCGGGCAGTCATGATTCGCGCCAACGCCTGAACAGTCTATGCAAAGGCCACGAAGAAATCTTTTGCGAGCGTGAGCAGCTAAATCGAGATGAGGCCGGTATAGATTGCCGCCAGGGAAGCCGTTCCGACAACAATCCAGAGAATCACCCCTTGCAGCAAAGGCTTTGTACCCACGGTTCGCAGCGTGCTCCTCGAGAGTGACGTGCCGATCAGGAACAGCGTTGCGGTCAGCCCCGCCTTCCCAAGTCGATTCAGATCGAGATACGTTCCCATGAAGCGTGGCAGATAGGTGCTCAGCACCGAGGCACCGACGAAGAGGAAGATGAACCAGGGAACCTTCACCTTGGCCTTGCGAGCGGCGCCTCCATTGCCTTTACGTTGATGGCTCATGTACGCCGCAGTCAGCAACGACACCGGAACGATCCAGAGTGCCCGCGCCAATTTCACAGTCGTGCCGATGGCCAGTGCCTGTGGGCCATACTTTGCTGCGGCACCGACGACGGACGAGGTGTCGTGAATCGCCAGCGCGGCCCATAGGCCGAACTGATTCTGGCTCAGATGCAGCCACCAGCCAATCACAGGGAAGAGCAGAAGCGCGACCGAGTTCAGCAGAAACACGGTCCCCATCGACACCGAAATCTCTTCCTCATTCGCATCCGTAATCGGCGCAATGGCGGCGATCGCCGATCCCCCGCAGATCGCTGTGCCCAGAGTGATCAGGTAACTCGCCTTACCGCCAACTTTGAGAAATCTGCCCAAAAGCAGCCCCAGCACCACTGCGGAGCAGATGCTGATTGCCGTATAAAAGAATCCCGACTTGCCCGCATGGATCACCTGATGGAGATTCATGCCGAAGCCAAGCAAGATGACGGAGATCTGCAGCAGCAGCTTCGCAAGAGAACTCGATTCCTTGCGGTACGGATGCACCACCGTGAATCCGAACGCGACACCACCCACAAGCGCTACCGGTGGCGAGACAAGACCGCTGCCCGCCAACAGAAATCCCAGGAAGAAGATCGTTCTCGCATCGAACATCTTCTTCGGGGTTCCCGGACCCGTCTGCCCAAGATGGCGGGAGGCAGAGTGGATCTCAGCGGCAGTCTCCGCGATGAAATACGTACGCTCCGCTTCGGTTGCATCTGTAGCTTCCTGCATCATCGTCTCGGTCATTTGGCGATCCTCTCAAACCAACTATCGAGGTATCGGAAAGCCGAGTCCAAGCAGAACTTCTAATGGCCCATTCGCTTTTACTTGCATGGCGCACGATCGGGCTCTTACCGCCTTAGTTGCCGTCAGCTGGCCTCATGCGAGCGGATAGGGAACGGCATCACTCCGCCTTAACTCTGGCGGCGGAGCGCCTCGGCGCGATCATTGCGGCATTGCCCAGCAGAAAGGTGCGAAACGCACCCACGCTGCCCGAAGGCTCCGGTCCGGCGGGGTACGCCAGAGAAAAGCTTCGCGAAAGCTTTAGGCCTTCCACCCGGCTGAGTTTCAGCGTACCCAAGGCAAGCTGATTGCGTACCGCCCAACGCGAGACGAAGGTGACCCCAAGTCCCGCCTCAACGGCATGCAGCAAGCCCTCTGTCGAATCCAGCTCCATCCTGATCGACAGGTCCTTCGCCTTTAGACCGCAAGCGGTGAGTGCCTGCTCAACGATGCGCCGGGAACCCGAACCGAACTCCCGCGTCAGCAGAGGCTGCGTCTTCAGGTCATCGGGCGTGATCTTCTGTCCCGCCCACTCATGGCTCGCTGGAACGACCAGGACCATGTGGTCTTCCATGAATGGCTCGATGTGCATGTCTTTTCGTTGTTCAGGACCCTCGAGCAAGGCAAGCTGAATGTCCCCGGCGATGAGGGCATCCAGCATCCCGTCGGTGTTTCCGCTGCGGGCGGTGATGCGGACATTCGGATTTCTTTGCAGAAAACCGGCCATAAAGGTGGGCAGGAGGTACTGCGCAATGGTCTGCGACGCGCCCAGGTTCAGCTCGCCTCCCTGTTGTCCGTAAGCGCTCGCCACCGCTGCAATTGCCTGCTCACTCAAGGTCTTGAGCTGTTCGGCAAAGGGCAATAGCGCCGCCCCACCCGGGGTCAGGGAGATCCGTCCGCCTCCCCTATCGAAGAGTGGGACGCCAAGCTCTCCTTCGAGCGCCTTGATCTGCTGCGTGACCGCCGGTTGCGTCAGCAGGAGCGCTTCCGCAGCCCTGCTGAAATTCAGGTGCTGGGCCACGGCGCGGAAGACGCTCATGCGAAAGTTTTCGATCATACCATCACGGCGTCGCTGCAACCTCGATGCAGAAGGTCGTCTCAACCCCTTAGGTGCAGAGCCCTGCTTGTGCGATCGTGTAGCCTATGCAGCCTGCGGCGCGGGAGCTGCGGCATGCGCCGCCTTGGCTTGCTCGGCCAGGGCCGCAAAACCGGCCGGGTCCGAAACCGCGATGTCGGCGAGAATCTTGCGATCCAAACCCACACCGGCCTTCTTCAGGCCGCTGATAAAGGTCGAATAACGCAACCCGTGCAGCTGTGCCGCAGCGTTGATGCGAACGATCCAGAGCGAGCGGTACTGCCGCTTCTTCTGCTTACGGCCGATGTAAGCGAACTTGAGTCCGCGCTCTACGGCTTCTTGCGCTGCCTGGTAAAGCTTGGATTTTGTGAGGAAGTAGCCGCTGGCGCGCTTAAGAATCTTTTTGCGCCGGTCACTGCGCTTGGTACTCCGTTTTACACGGGGCATGGTGATCTCCTGTTTTGTGGTGCTTATGGGGGTTCGCGGCTGGAGGCAAGGGTGGCCTCTTCACACGCTTTGCCGGTTTCCGGATCTCGGTGGGACGAGCTCTCTAGAAATTGAAAAGCTGTCCCAGGGGCCTCAACACTTGCCGGCCCGGTGTCCAATCATGCGATCAAACGGCTTGATCCGAAGGGATAAACATAATACTTCCATGCTGCCGGCTAGAAGCCTTAGGCGTATGGAAGCATGCGGGCGACCTTGGGGGTATCCGCCACCGACACAAGCACAATCCGGCTCAGCTTCGACTTCGTCTGATTTGATTTGGAGGTGAGGATGTGGCGCATCTTCGTCTGGCCGCGCTTGAACTTGCCGGACGCGGTCTTCTTAAAGCGCTTCGCCGCGCCCGAGTGGGTTTTCATCTTTGGCATTGGGTGTCCTACTGACTTAAACTGCGAATGTATGGCAGGAGTCAGTATAGCAAAGCGCGCAGCCTGTCCCGCTCAGTGTCTAGGCGGCAGCTGACGGGGTCGAACCCGCCGGGGCTGCGCTCGTACCCAGCCGGTCCCGGTCCGACTCCATACGCCGCAGCCGTGTGTCGATATCCTGCAGCGTTCGCGTCATCATGGAAAGGCTGGAGGTCAGCGTTACAGAAAGTACCCGAGTCTCCGCGAGCAGACTCTCCTTCTGTGCATCCATCTTGTCGTTCATGGCCGCGAAACGCGCGTCCATGGTCTTTTCCAGAGATGCAAACCTGCCGTCGATGGAAGCAAATTTGCCATCGACCGCGGCAAAGCGCGCATCCATGGTCTTCTCCAAAGAGGTGAGCTGACCTTGCAATGCCTTCAACTCAGGAGCAATTAAATCCTGTAGCAGCTTCCGCGTGTCGTCAACGATGCTCATGGGTCGCTCCGTCCTACCCTATGCCGAAGGCGCAACCGCTGCAGCCGGCATGGGCGCAGGCTCACTTGCCACCGGCTTCGGTGCCTTGGGCTGCACGGGCACCACCTTTTTGTTCGGCGCAAGAATCGCGTGCAGCGTCGTGCCTTCCATGCGTGGCATAAATTCGACCACACCCACCTCACCGACATCCATAATCAGCCGATTGATGATCTTGTAGCCAAGGTCACGATGCGCCATCTGCCGCCCCTTGAAGCGCAGACTGGCCTTAACCTTGTCGCCATCGCCCAGAAAGCGTACGGCCTGATTCTTTTTGGTCACATAGTCGTGCTCGTCCACGGTGACGGAGAACTTGACTTCCTTGATGACGATGACCTTTTGGGTCTTGCGGGCGGCGCGCTCTGACTTGTCTTTCTCGTACAGGAACTTACCGTAATCCTGAATCTTGCATACAGGCGGAACGGCATTCGGCGAGATCTCCACCAGGTCGAGCGAGCGCTCGCGGGCGATCTTCAAAGCCTCAAAGGGCTGCATCACGCCCAACTGGGCACCGGTCTCGTCGATGACGCGCACCTCGCGCGCCCGAATACGGTCGTTGGTACGGATAAAGGACTTCTGTGAACGCTTGTCGTTAAATGGTGGGATGGGCAGCCTCCGGACCCTCGGAAAGGAGTCCTCTGTTTAGATGATCGTTCCGCCCCGGGCGATTGCGAAGCACGGAGCACAGCACACGCGAGTATAGCATCGGGTCCAGATCGTGAGTCCCCGAAATTTCCGAAGGCTTTGGCAGCGCCCGAAGCCATTCGGTCCGCCGAAGATGCGCGATGCCGGATCCGATCGGCTTCGCAGCGCATCCCGCCATTCCGCTTGCGCCTTACCTCGAAGCCTGCGAACATGAGGCGAATATCCGCGCACATCAAGCGCGCGCTGCGTGATCGACCCGCAGCCGATCCAAAAAGGAGACCAAGACCTTGCCGAAACGCCGCGTTCTGCTTGTCGATGATGAAGTACCCGTTTTGCTCACCATGAAGGCCGTGCTGGAGATCTCCGGCTTTGACGTGGACACCGCCACCAGCGCCCGTGAAGGCAAGCTGCGCATCAAAAAAAATGAGTACCAGATGATCATTACCGACATGCGCATGGAGTCCGATGCCGCCGGCCGCGAGGTGATCCAGGCCGCCCGGACCGCGCCCTATCATCCCGCCGTCGCCCTGCTCACTGCCTTCCCCGTGGCCGACGAAGACTGGCAGGATATGGGTGCTGACAAAATGTTGGTGAAGCCCCTGCAGGTTCCCGACCTGATCAGAAAACTGGAAAAGCTGCTTGAAGATCATGCTGCCAAGCTGGCTCGGCTCTCCGCCGCAGCGGCAGGCGGTAACGGAAGCCCGGCCGCAGAGAAAAAGCCTGCCATCAAGCGCCTACCGGAGAAGAAAGACATCGCAGAGGCAGGCACGGTAACGGCCTGAGTAACCGCGCCCGGCGCATGGGAGCCCTCTCCGCTGAGCTTCGAAGACGCTGCTATGGGTAGACGACCCCGGTCAGCTGCTCACTGATCGCCCACAGCCGTTGCGCTGTGGCTTCGTCCAGTGCCCTAGGGCGTGGGGTTACCACCTTGGGGTAGCCCTTCAGCTCGCTGAAGCCATCCGGGCCGATGTATTCGCCCCCGTGCACGCCCGGCCCGGTCGCCGCATACTCGGTCGGCAACGCGCCCATGGCATCGTCCTGCGCTATGAACGGGATCACCATCTTCATGATCTTCATCCGCAAGTCACCCCCGGTGCCTGGGCCGTTCTCGAAGACGTTGGTTGTGGCCACCCCTGGATGGGCGGCCACGCTCAGCAGCCCGCTGCCGGCTGCCTTCAAGCGCCGGTCTAGCTCATAGGCAAACAGCAGGTTCGCGAGCTTTGTATTGTTGTAGGCACCCATTGGATCGTAGCTGCGCTCGCTTTGCAGGTTGTCCCATTCCATCTTGCCATTACGGTGGGCCAGCGAGGCCACCGTCACCACGCGAGGGGCCGAGCCTCTGTTCAGTGCCGGCAGCAGCAGCCCGGTCAGAGCGAAATGGCCAAGGTGATTGGTCCCCATCTGTCGCTCAAAGCCGTCATCCGTTACCTCGCGCGACGGCAGGCCCATCACGCCGGCGTTGTTGATCAGCACGTCCAACGGCTTGCCGCTGGCCACAAACTGGGCGGCGAAGTTGCGAATGGAAGTCAACGAGGCGACATCCAGAACGGCAAGCTCCACGCTGGCGTCCGGCACCTCCCGCCGCAGCCGTTCCAGGGCAGCCTCGCCTTTGCTCATGTTGCGGCAGCCCAGCAAAACATGGGCTCCGTGGCGTGCCAGCTCGAGCGCTGTCTGGTAGCCGATGCCGCTGTTTGCGCCTGTTACCAGTACGGTCCTGCCGGCCTGCGAGGGCATTTGTGCCCCTGTCCACTTCCCCGTAACTGCTGCCATCGTTCGATCTCCCTCTCACCATTTCCACTACAGATTCCGATGCAGCGGCTCCGGCCGAAGCCGTCTCCGTCGTCCCTTATATCGCGATCTGTCATGACGTATCGAAAACAGCCTCTAGCCGTTTTCGTTCATCTGCCTTTACAATCAAGCGGCAACGTGACCTGATCGATGTAGCCTGTAGGCGGGATGCCCGCGGCTGCTCCGGGCGCCATCGTTCATAAGGGGAAATGTCTGATGATCCAAAGCGCAAAAAGCGCAAAACTGACTGGGAGCGTCGCGCTCCTTCTTGTGCTCGCGGGCACCACCGGATGCGCGAAGCTCAAGGCTCGTGACCAGCTCACCAAAGGCATTCAGGAATTTAAGGCCGGTCACTATGAGACCGCGACCAACTATTTCCAGAACGCCATCCAGCTTGACCCCACCTACACCACGGCGCATAACTATCTCGCGACGGCGTACGCCTACCAGGTACAGCCCAACAACAACACACCGGGCAACGTCGCGACCGCACAAAAGGCCCTGGACGGCTTCAATGAGGTGCTCGCCAAAAAGCCGGACGACGTCGACTCATGGCGTCAGATTGCCGCGATCGACCGCAGCGTCATGAACTTCGACAAGTCGCGCACGGACGAGCTCAGGATCATCCAGCTCGATCCCAACGACGCCGAAGCGAACTACTCCGTGGGCGTCATCGACTGGCAGAAGGCCGATAAGAACGCCACCGAGCTGCTGAAAGCCAATAAGATCACCGACGACCGGAACGGCAACAGCAAGATCCCGCCGAAGCTGTGCTCGCAGTTGGCCGGGGTGAACGCCCCCTTGCTCGACTCCGCGGAGAAGTACCTAAGAAATGCCGTGGAGCTCCGTGCCAACTACGACGACGCCATGCAGTACCTCAATCTCGACTGGCGCCGCAAGGCTGATATCGAATGCACCAACGACGCCGCCCGCAAGGCCGACATCGCCAAGGCTGACGACTGGGTGCATCGCGCCATGGGGGCCGCCAAGGCCAACGAAGCCGAGAAGGAAAAGAAGGCCTCTGGCGGCATCGACATGACCAAGTAGGCTCCCGCAGTTGAAGCATCAGGAAACATGGAAAAGGTCTCCGTATAGAGACCTTTTCTTCTTGACCGGAAGCAAGAAGGGGGTTGCAGGTTGCAGGCAGTATCTGTACCGGCAACCCTCTGCTTCTACATCAGGCGCTCCCGTTGCAGGAGTGCCACGATGCGACCTCGGACCTCATCACGCATCACTCGCACGTCTTCAAGGCTCTTCCCGTTGGGATCCGGCAATGGCCAAGCCTCACGCCGCAGACCCGGCACATAGGGGCATTCGTCTCCGCAACCCATGGTGACCAGCAGCTCGGCCCCCTGCGCAAGCTCCAGGGTGAGCTTCTGGGGCTTGGCCTGCGATAGATCGATGCCGGCCTCGAGCATGACATCGATCACCACGGGATGAACCTGTGCCGCCGGCTGGGTTCCAGCCGAAATGGCACGGGCCTTCATGGGATCGACCAAAGAATTGAAGAAGGCCGCCGACATCTGCGACCGGCCCGCATTATGAACGCAGGCGAAGAGAAAAATACGCATCCTGCGCCTCTCAGGCCGTAACGGAAGTGTCGCTGGTGGCCACTCGTTCCTGTGTCCTATCGTCACAGCAGACGAGAGTAGGACCACTTACACCGGCAACCTTCTCCGGCAGGTTGTCCTGCAGCACAACGAAGACCTCCCACTCATTGCCGTCCGGGTCCAAGACCCAGGTTTTATCCTGAGTGGCGAAGCAGCAGTCGGTCTGCATCTCATCGCGGGTGATGAGACCGCGCTGGTGCCATCGTTCACGGATCGCGAGCACATCTTCTGTAGAAGCGACCTGGATGCCGAGATGCGACAGTGCCCCGGTTTCATGGAAGGGGTGCTCGTTGAGCGAAAAGTTAAGGGGCGGGTTGGCAACGTCGAACTTGGCATAACCGGTTCTAACCTTCGCCGGCTCCAGGTCGAACAGATTGCGGTAGAACGCGACGCTTCTTGCCAGGTCGCGGACGTTGATCGCGACGTGGACTCTCAAGGCGTGAACGGTCATGCTTGCCTCCATATGCGGTTGGGCTAATATATTGCTTGCTCGACGTATCCGTCAATGCGAATATGTAAGTGTGATAGTGCCCGACAAGTTCGATACCGAGCGGTTTTTCCAGGCACTCGGGGACAGAACCCGTCTCCGGCTGCTCAACCTGATGGGGGAGCAGGAGATTTGCGTTTGCTACTTCGTCGAAATTCTCGGTCAGCCCCAGCCTAAAATTTCGCGGCACCTGGCTTACCTGCGAAGTGCCGGGATCGTCGCGGCGCGACGCGAAGGCAAGTGGATGCACTACCGGGTCACTATGCCCCCGCACATCGGAGCGGCGCAAGTCCTAAAGGGGACTCTCGGCTGGCTGAAAGAGGAGAAGCCGATGCAGGCAGACCGGATGCGACTCACCACAGCCTGCTGCTCTCCCGCGAAGTCTCCCTTGCTGGACGGCGCTCCGCTCCCTACAACGATCCCGGAAGCATCCTGCGAGGTGTGCTGATGTCAACGGCTCTCTATACACAGGGACAAGTGTGCGCCCCTGCCGCCCGCAAGAAGCTATCGTTTCTCGACCGCTTTCTGACACTGTGGATCTTCCTTGCCATGGCAATCGGCGTCGCGATCGGCCACTTCGTTCCCTCTTCGGCGAGCTTCGTCCATCGTTTTCAGACCGGCACGACCAACATTCCCATCGCGGCCGGCCTCATCATTATGATGTTTCCGCCTCTGGCGAAGGTTCGCTACGAAAAATTGGGCGAGGTCTTCCGTAACAAGCGTGTGCTTGGCTTATCGCTCGTGCAGAACTGGGTGATCGGTCCTGCCCTGATGTTTCTGCTGGCCATCGTCTTCCTGCGTGGCGACCCGGCTTACATGCGGGGCCTCATCCTGATCGGCATCGCTCGCTGCATCGCCATGGTGCTGGTCTGGAATGAGCTGGCCGAAGGCGACACGGAGTATGTCGCCGGTCTGGTGGCCATCAACAGCGTCTTCCAGGTGCTCTTCTACAGTCTCTATGCCTGGGTATTTTTGACGGTGCTGCCGAGGTGGTTCGGCCTGGAAGGGAGCGTCGTTCCTATCGGCATCGGCCAGATCGCGAAGAGTGTGGGCCTCTACCTGGGAGTGCCGTTTGCGGCCGGTTTTCTAACCCGCTTTACCCTCATCCGGCTCAAAGGCGAGCCGTGGTACCGGACACGATTCATCCCTCGCATCAGCCCGCTTACGCTCGTGGCCCTGCTCTTCACCATTCTCGTCATGTTCTCGCTGAAAGGCGATCTGATCGTACGGCTGCCGCTCGCCGTGGTGAAGATTGCCGTCCCGCTGGTCATCTACTTCCTCATCATGTTCCTGGTGAGCTTCTGGATGGGGAGGCGGCTCGGGGCCAATTACGCGCAATCGGCAACGCTCTCCTTTACGGCAGCCGGTAACAACTTCGAGCTGGCCATCGCAGTCGCCGTGGCCGTCTTCGGCCTAAACTCGGGAGAGGCCTTCGTCGGCGTTGTAGGTCCGTTGATTGAAGTGCCCGCGCTCATCGGCTTGGTCAAGGTGGCATTTTGGCTGCGAGGCCGCTATTTTATGGCGACGGCGGCGAACTTCCCCGTACAGCCAGCCGAAGCTGCACTATGACGAGCGAATCCACGCATTAGGGCAATAGAGGAGCGCTGCGTCCTAACGCTCCCGCCGTTCCAGTCGTGTCGGCCGCTTCGCCTCGGGCCGCAGAGCCTCGTCATTCTCTTTTGCCGTCGGGTGCACACCGAAGTCCCACACCGCCGTATTGACGGCGCGGTCGCCCAGCACCTCGATCAGGGCATATTCGCCAAACTCCAGGGGCTGCCGTGGAGTCAGCTTTTGCCACACGCCGCCCGGCAGCATCTCGGCGGTGAGTTCGATCACCCCAGCCTGCCCCGCACCGCTACCCAGCCGGCGCAGCACGGGGCTTTCGATGGCTCGCTCGCCGCGGCGCACATCCACCCGTTCCACCACGTACCGGCTCGCGGCCGAGCCGCCGCCCGGCGTGGCGCGCCCGGAGGCCCCGCCGGTGTCCACCGTAAACCCCCCGCCACCATCCTCCGCGCTATCGATACCTTTGCCCTCCAGCCGCACAAAGAACTGCGGATCCGCGACATGGAGCTGCACATCGGCACGCTCGCCCTTCAGGAACAGGAGGTCATGCGGGCTCGCGGCCGGGTCGAGATCTTTTCTGAGCACCTCATGCGCGGTTTCGCGGTTCAAGGCACTACCCTGCTGCGGCAAGGGCACGAGCTCCGGCGTCGCTTGAAAGGTATCGAGCACCAACACGCTGTCTTCCTCAGGAAGGCGCAGCGTCGTCTTCTCCGACGTCGCGACCACCGGCGTACGTGCCTGCCGTGCCGCCTCTTCCCGGGCCAGCTCGGGGCTCAGCACCGGCGGCTGCGCTTGCGCCTCCGGGGAGGAGGGCGGCTGTGCCGGATCATGGGCGCGTTCCCAGGCCTTCGTGGCCGGCAGGTCTACCAGGGCCAGCGGAATGTCTTCATCCGCGCCGTCGCGCTCCGCCGAACGGTAATGCACCACATTGCCGCTCACCTTATAGCTGAGCACCGTCTGATAGCTGCCGTCTTTCAGGATCAGGCGGATGCGGTGACGCGGTGTCTCCGGCTGCGAAGCCATGGGAGGCTCCATGGGCCGGCGTTCCTGCGCCAAGGCACCTCCGCCAACCGTCAGCAGCACAAAACCCCAAACGGCTATCGCCGGAACACGCAAACCGAGCACCCGAAAAACCCCAGCCTCGATAGACGCAGACCACGTCGTAGGGTATGCCCCTGCCCGGGTATCGCCGATCGAGAGTCCCAAATCCGAAGCGCTCAACCTAAGCGTTTGTCGTGCTAAGGATTAGTCGTGCTCGCCACACGGTCTGTCATTCGTCAGCACAGCCATGCCCATCCTCAGCACAAAATTGTCATCCTGAGCGAAGCGAAGGACCTGCCTTTCCCTGTGTCGGCATCAACTTCCTAAAGCTTAGAAGTTCTGCGCGCGCAACCACTCCCGGAACTTCGGCCCTAGATCCTCACGCTTCAAGGCAAACTCCACTGTCGCCTTTAGGAAGCCGAATTTGTCCCCGGCATCGTGCCGCCGCCCCTCGTAGGTGAAGCCAAACACCTTCTCATACGCGAGCAGCGCCTTGATGGCATCGGTGAGCTGCAGCTCCCCGCCGGCACCGGGCGTAATGGTCTCGATCATCTCGAAGATGCGCGGCGTCAGGATGTATCGCCCTATGATGGCATTCTGACTCGGAGCCTCCTCGGGCTTCGGCTTCTCCACCATGTCGCGCACGGCCAGCAGTCGCGGATCGCTCCCGTTCGGCACCCAGTCCAGACAGCCGTAGTTCTGGATCGCCGCGCCCTTCACCACCTCCGACGCGATGATCGAACTGCCGGTGGCCTCGTAGGCCTCCACCATCTGCTGCATGCAGGGAATCTTGGCATCGACAATATCGTCCGGCAGGATGACCGCGAACGGCTCATCGCCCACCAGGCCCTTGGCCTGCAGCACCGCATGGCCCAGCCCCAGCGCCTCCGCCTGCCGTGTGTACGTGATGCGGGCCAGCTGCGACATCGACCGCGCCAGCTCCAGGAGATCGTCCTTGCCGCGCGAGGCCAGCTGGTATTCAAGCTCCGGGGCGCGGTCGAAGTGGTCCTCCAGCGGCGTCTTGCCCCGCCCGGTGATAATGATGATCTCCGTGCAACCGGCCGCCACCACCTCTTCCACCGCGTACTGGATCAGCGGCTTGTCTACTAGAGGCAACATCTCCTTCGGCACCGCCTTGGTCGCCGGGAGAAATCGGGTTCCCATGCCTGCCGCGGGGATAACCGCTTTGCGCAGCTTTTTGTACTTCATCGAATTTCGACTTCCTTCAGTTTTGGGGCTTCTCGCTAAAGGGGACGATAGCATGCGAATGCCGTAAGTTCCGCAAAACAATGGTTAGACACCAAAGTCACGGGACCCTTTTCGCAGCGACAGATCAGAGCCGAAAACGACATCAGCTCGTTAAGCGGGCCGCCGCGCTTCTATGCCCAAACAGTTGCGCCAGCGCCCCTCATTCTCCACCGCCGCAAAGGCTTCATCGCCCGAATCGCCGAACTGCGCGCGCCGTACCTTTGTGTATCCGGCCGTTTCGAGCTCCTGCGCAAAGTTCTTGTAATCCCACATCCACAGGTGCTGGCTGCGGCCAAACACGGCCCGCGGCAGCGACCTGAGCCCCCGCGCGCCCTCGCGCTCGCCCAGGTACGACTCCGCCATAAAGACTGAAGCCGCCCCCGCATCGGAGGAGGCAAGATAGTTGTGCATGTAGAACTCAAGGTCCGGCACAACAAAGCGAAACACACCGCCGGGCAACAGGTAGCTCAGCACATTGCGCAGCGCCCTGCGGCAATCTTCCAGCGCAAGGTGCTCCAGCACATGCGACGCGTACACACGTTGCGCCGATACCGCAGGGACCGGCAAGCCCTTGATCACATCGCCATAATGGATGTTCTTGGGATAGTCAGGAAAGCCTCGGCGCACCAGCGCAGGCTTGAGAAACGGCAACCGCTTCTCCAATAAAAACGCCGGGCCCGCATCGAAGTTCAGCCAAGACTCCGGCGCACAGGTGCCGCAGCCAAACTGCACATTCTCGCTCCGCATACCCGGCAATTATAGCGAACACCTCCGCCGGAACCGGGTACCCCATCTTCGCGACAGCTCCATCGTCGCTAAGGTGGACTTTTCGGGGGTGGGTCTCCTACAGGACAGGCGAATCATCCCCCAGCATCGCCTTGCGCGCGATCTTCAGCGGCACCGGCCCTTGCAGCATCAGCGCATCATGGAACGCCTGCAGCGAAAATGCCGCACCCTGCTTTGCCATCATGTCCGCCCGCAGCTTCAGGATCTGCAGCTTGCCCAGCGTGTAGTAGAGGTACAGCGCATCGGCGGTGCCGCGCTTGGTCTCCACCTCCGCGATCGGCCGCGCCTGATAGCCCTCGTTCACGAAGAAATCCTCTGCCCCCGCGATCGTCAACGGCCCGCCCACGCCGGTGTGCATGCGGATCGCCACCACAAAGCGAGCATCGCGCAGCAGCGCATCCTGCAACTGCCCCAGCCGGATCAGCTTCGATTCACGCTCCCCCTGCGGTGTGCCGGCCGCGGCGCTTGTGCCCACACCCGGCGCACCATACCCTTCGTCGAGCATCATCTGCTCGCAGTAGTGTGCCCAGCCTTCGATGTAGGTATTGCTCACCGAACCCATGCCGCCCACACCCACCACCTTGCGGATCTTCGAGGGCACCTGCAACGTAAACAGGTACTGCACATAGTGCCCCGGGTAGGCCTCATGCACGCTGGTCGAAACGATCGTGCCCGTATTGAAGGCGGCCAGATACTCATTGGTTCGCTGCGGTGTCCAGCTCGGATTCGGCAGCGTGACATTGAAGTACGCCTTGGTCGAATGCGTCTCGAACGGCCCCGGCGGATCCATCGAGGCCTGCGTTGTCGCGCGCATGAACGGTGGCGTCTCCTCCAGCACCGGCTCCACCGTGCTCGGAATCGTGATGATGTGATGGCTGTTGATGAACGCGATCTCGGAGGCAAACCGATCATGGAACGCCGTCAATAGCTGGTCCGGTGCCGGATGCATCGTGGCCAGCTCGGCCAGCTCTCCCTGTGGCGTTTTGGTTGGGTCGATCTCCTTCGCCACCCGCGCAAAGGCGGCCTGGTTTTCATGCAGATCGTCGAGCCCAATCTGCAGTAGCCGGTCCAGCGGCGTATCCACCATCTCGCCATTGGCGAGCGCCTTGGAAAATGTGTCCGCACCATAGCGGAAGTCGCCGTTGGAGCGTGGCAGCAAATCTGCTTTCAGCCACTGCGCATAGCTTTCGAGTGCGGCAATCACGGCCGCATTGCTACTCGCAAACTCCGCCTTTAGCTGGGGGTCATCCGCTGCGGCGAAGGCCTCCGGAACATCGTGCTGGAAGAAGGTGACCAGGCCGCCGATCTGCTCGAGTGCAATCTCGGTGTAGATCTTCGGCGGGTTTTTGAGATTCGCGCGCGCCGCGGCAAAGGCCCCAGGAATCTGCTTCTCCCGTGCAATCGCCGCACGCAACCGCGTGTTTACCGGCGCATACGGCCGCTCCATCAGCACAAAAATCGAGTTCGCGACGCCACTCGAGTAGTTGTCCGGGTTCCGCTCCCAAGGGCGCACCACCTCCAGCTGCAACAGAGCCGTGCGGATCTGGCTCAGCAACAGCTCGCGATCCGCTGCGGCATCTCGATCGAGTGCGCTCCCATCGAGGGCGCCGATCTTCCCCTCCCACGTATGCAGTGCGGCAATCTCGCTCCCCACATTGGCGGCGGAGTAATTCTCCAGCTGCGTATCGTACCGATGAAAGCCCGAAGCCGTGCCCGCCGTCGGCGCATACTTGAAGGACACCTGCTCGAAGTACTGATTGCTCAAAACCGTAAGCGTCTGCCCCGCGCCATCGGCAGAGACCCGCTGCGCACTTGTCATGGGCACTAAAGCGAAAAGAACAGGCAAACTCAAGCAATACTTCGTCTTCAACGACTTCATAGCGGAAGTCTACCGGAGCACTTTTTGTGTTGTCATCCCGCAACGCAGCGTAGGGATCTGCTGTTCGTCTAGCTCTGCCATAGAGCCGACCCCCCCCCCATCCACCATCACTGCGGCAAAGGCTGCAGCATCACCGTCCGCCCCGTCTGTGCCGACTCCCGCGCCGCTGTGAGAATCTGCATCACCACCATGTTTGTATCGAGCGCCGAAAGATCACCCTGCGGCTTCACCTCGCCACGCAACACCGCGGCAAGATAGTGCAGCGACGAATCCTCCGTGCCCGGCAGAGCGGGAGCCTGTGCCTCCGCAGCCTTCGCTTCGCCCTTGAACCGCGCCTGCACCGTTGTCGGGTCGACCGCCGTCATCGTGCCCCCAGTGCCGTAAACCTCCATGTCCTTGCGCGCGAAGCTCCAATCCCACGACGGCATCAGCACCGTCTGTAGACCGGGGTAGCGCAGGATCACCGTCGCATCATCCTCCACCTTTGGATAGATATCCGGCTTGTCGGTCTGCGTCTCCGCGGTGACGCTGATCGGGGCCTTGCCGCCCTCCATCACCGTCATCAGGTCGGCACCATAGCAGCCGAAATCGAACAGCGCGCCCGCACCGTTCTGCTTCGGATCGGTCAACCACGGCAGCCACTCCGGCCCCACGCCGATCTCCTTCGGTCCCTCATGCCCATCGTGCACCACCACCTTGCGCACTGTACCCAGCTTGCCCGCACTGATCGCCCCCAGCACCTCGGCATTGCTCGAGTACCACGTCGTCTCGTAGTTCACGAGCACCTGCACATGATGCTCCCGCGCGGCCTGCCGAATGGCTAGCGCATCCTCCATCGTGGTCGCCAGCGGCTTCTCCACCATCGACGAGACGCCATGTTTAGCGGCCGCTTCGATCACTCGGCGATGGTCCAGAATTGTCGTGTACACCAGCACCGCATCGGGATGCTGCTTGGTGAGCATCGTCTCCAGATCGGTGTAGAAGAGGTTCTGTGCGAGGTTGTACTTGGCCGCATACCTTTGCGCCAAAGCCGTGTCCGGCTCCACAACGCCCACGAGTTGCGCATCCGAAGTCTTCGCCAGCTGCGGCAGAAATCCCATGGCATGCCCATGCACCAGGCCCACAATGGCCACACGCACCGGGCGTCCTGCCGGAACCTGCTGCGCGGCGGCGGCCGGCGCGATAAGGAGCGAAAGGATACAGGCGGCAAGAGCGGGGAACAACGCGCGGGTCTTCATGAGGAAGAAGTGTACCCCGTCATGCTATGCGTTGCTCAACTCCAACGCCGCCAGCAGATCGCGCGTCTCACGAATCACATCCTCAGCCTTGGCGCTCGAGAGCGGCCAGCGCAAAACGCCCTGCGGTGTCAGCTGCGCGCCATCCTTGGCATTGCGCCCGACCAGCTTCATCAGCGCGCCGACGTTGATGCCCTTCCCCGGCTCCGCCGGCGCGGCATGCAGCTTCTCCGAAAAGCTCAAGAAGAGCATGTCGCGCATCGCCTTCATCTGCCCGGCCTTGGCCATGGGCGCATCGGCAGGTCGAGGTGCCACGGCCTCACGAACAGCCTTTGAAGCATTGCTCGCGGGCTGATCCCGCAGCGCCGCACGACTTGAAAAGTTCAGTGCAGCCACATGCGGCGGCTGCCCATGCCGTCCGGCTAGAGGTTGACTCGGCTGCGGCGGACGCGCGGGCTGCGTACCAAAGCGCGAAGGCGCACCCCAGCCCGGAGCCGCGGAGCGCACCGGAACCGGGTGCCCCACAGCCTGCCCTGAGCTCGTCGAAGGGTCTCGCTTCTGAGACGTGGGCTGTGGCGAGGCCACCGCCTTCTTTGGCTCTTCCACAGCCACGCGCTTGCGCTCCAACTGTGCCACGCCGAGCCGTTCGCACATCAAGCGAATTTCCCCGACAGCCAGCAGATGCAGCACCGTCTCCGGCGGCTTGCCATACCGATCCTCCAGCTCGCCGCGCACATCCGTCAGCACCGCCTCCGACTCCGCGCCCGCGATGCGCTTGTACATCCGCAGCCGTTGATTTTCTTCGCCGATGTAACTATCATCGATGCGCAGCGACACGCCCAGGTTCACTGTCACAGCAGGCCGCTCCTCACGGCCCTCACCCTTCATCCGGCTCACGGCCTCTTCGAGCATCTGCGTGTACATCTCAAAGCCGATCGCCTCGATATGCCCGCTCTGCTCGCCGCCGAGCATGTTACCCGCGCCACGCAACTCCAGATCCAGCGCCGCAATCTTGAAACCCGCACCAAGATCGGAGAACTCCTTGAGCGCTGACAAACGACGCCGCGCAATCTCCGTCAGCTGCTGTTCCGGCGGAATCAATAGGTACGCATACGCCCGCTTGTTCGAGCGCCCCACACGCCCGCGCAGTTGGTACAGCTCACTCAAGCCATGCCGGTCGGCGCGGTTGATGATGATCGTGTTCGCGCGCGAGACATCGAGCCCATTCTCCACGATCGACGTCGCGCACAATACATCGAAGTCACCATTCATGAAGCCCAGCATCACGCGTTCGAGCTCCGCCTCCGGCATCTGCCCATGCCCCACGGCGACACGCGCCTGCGGCACCAGCTCACGAATGCGCTCGGACATCTCGTAGATCGTCTCCACACGGTTCGACACAAAATAAATCTGCCCACCGCGTTCAAGCTCGACTTCGATCGCCGTGCGCACCAGCTTCTCGTCGAACTTGGCGACCACCGTCTGGATCGCCATGCGGTCCTTGGGCGGCGTCTCGATCACGCTCATATCGCGCAGGCCCACGAGTGACATGTGCAGCGTCCGCGGGATGGGCGTCGCGCTCATCGCCAGCACATCCACCGACGCCCGCATCTTCTTCAGCCGCTCCTTGTGGCGCACACCGAAGCGCTGCTCTTCATCCACCACCAACAGCCCGAGATCCTGAAAATGCACGTTCTCCGCCAGCACCGCATGGGTGCCGATCAGGATGTCCACCTTGCCCTCGGCTACCTGCTCCAGCACGTCTTTTTTCTCCTTCGCGGTGCGGAAACGCGAGATCATCTCCACCTTGACCGGGAAGTTCGCGAAACGCTTCTTGAAGCTTTCAAAGTGCTGGAAACACAGCACCGTCGTGGGCGTCAGCACCGCGACTTGCTTCGAGTCCTGCAATGCTTTGAACGCCGCCCGCATGGCGACCTCGGTCTTGCCATAGCCCACATCGCCGCACAGCAGGCGATCCATCGGCTGCATATCTTCCATGTCGCGCTTGATATCGGCGATGGCGTTCAGCTGGTCGTCCGTCTCGTTGTAGTCGAACGCATCTTCAAACTCGCGCATCATCGTCGTGTCGGGCGAGAACGCAAACCCCAACGCGGACTTGCGTTGCGCATAGAGCTTCAAGAGCTCCTCGGCCATGTCCTGCATGGCCTTCTTCACACGCGCCTTGGTCTTCTGCCAAGCCGGATTGCCCAGCCGGTTCAATTGCGGCGCAGGCCCCGTGTCGGTCGAGCGAAACTTCTGAATCAGATCGAGCCGCGTCAACGGCACATACAGCTTCGCATCCTCCGCGAAGTTCAGAATCATGAGCTCAAGCACGGTACCGTCCGGCTGGTCGAGCGAACGCAACCCGTCATAGCGCGCAATGCCATGCTCCACATGCACCACGTAATCGCCCACGGCAAGATCGCGAAAATCGGAGATAAACGCCGCAGTTTTTGACTTGCGCTGCGCCGGCCGCGCATTCACATCGGCATCGTCGTTGAGGTCGTTCGCCCCGAACACCACAAACTGCTTGGCGGTGCGCGGCTCGACATCCAACACCTGCACGCCGTTCGCTACCGCCGCCCGCACGATCACCGGCGTACGCAGGTCCCCTGCCAGATAACTCGACTCCGAGTACACCGTCGCCGACGCGCCCGCGGCCGAATCGGTGCGCCAACCAAGCCGGTACGGCACGCCATACTCCTGCAGCAGGCCCGCCAGCCGCTCCACCTCGCCCTGATTCGGCGCGGCGATAACGATGCGCGATTCGGCTTCCATCAGCTTGCGCAACTCATCCACCATCGCCGGGATTGAGCCATGAAAGCGCATCGTCGGCCGCGTCGCAAACTCGATCTCCGAGCCCTCGTTCGTATCGCCCTCAAGTACGTCTACGGCGCCCAGTTGATCCAACTCACAGCCAGGCATCTTACGCACACGATCCTGCAAATCCCACGGCGAAAGGTACAGGTCCTCCGCACGCACGAGCGACCCAATGCCCGAGCGCTCATGCCGCTGCTCCACCTTGTTCCACCAGCGCTCCCCCTGATTGGCCACCATGGCCGGCTCTTCGGTGAACACACGCGTCCCCGGCCCCAGCAACTCCAGCAGTGTCGATTTCGCACCCGCCACCGGCGCATAAAACTCCCAACCCGGAAAGATGGTGGCATTGCTCTCGCGTGCTGGAGCGTGCCCAGGCGCGTGCTCCACGTGCATTTGCAGCTCACGCGGCGTATCCCCACCATCGAGCATCGCGCCCGCAGCCGAGCCCGTTCGCGTCAGCCGCGCGTTGATGGCCTCCAGCAGCTTCTCGGTCGCCGGCGTCTCGGTCAGCGGCAACAACAGCACATGGTCGGTATGGTTTGACGACCGCTGCGTATCCGGGTCGAAGCGGCGAATCGACTCGATCTCATCCCCGAAGAACTCGACCCGCACGGGCCGCTCCATCTCCGGCCCGTAGGCGTCGACGATGCCGCCGCGCATCGTCACCTGCCCCGCCATCTCCACCACATCCACACGCGTATACCCAACTGAGAGCAGGTGCTCCAGCAGCATATCGGGAATGTGCTCTTCGCCCTTGCGCAGCTCCAAAGCGAGCGAGGCATAGTGGTCGCGCCCGAACAGCCGCATACAGGCTGCTTCTACCGGCGCAATTACCAGCCGCGCCTGGCCGCTGGCAATCTTCCACAGCGTCGCCGCGCGCTGCTCCTGAATCTCGCCATGCGGTGAGAGATTTTCAAACGGCAGCACATCGTGCGCGGGCAGCCGCAGCACTTCATGCGCTTTGAGGGCTCCGGTCAACTCACAGGCTGCCAGCACCCCTGTATGCAGCGCTTCCGCCGCCTTGTTGTCCGAAACCAACACCAGCACAGGCGCTTGCGCCGCGCGGGCAAACGAAGGCAAGTAGAGTGCCCGCGCCGTGGCCGTGAGCCCTGACACACGCCGACGCCCCGCGCCCCCGGCCAGGTGGCGACGCACACGTACAAACGAGTCGGTACTTTCCAGATCCGCAAACAGTTCACGGACAAACGGAAGGATCATGCTACTTGCAGTGTACCAACCACCAACGCGGGCGCTGACCTCCCCTGGGCCACCGTCACCTGGACCACGGTCACCTATATCGCAGTCACGTCTTGCTCTTGCCTTTCTGTTGTCATTCCCGAAAGGAATCTGCGTTCGCCTTGCCTTTGCCAGCCGAGCCGCGCTGTAACAACATCCCGCGGCATCAACACAGGGGGACTAGAGTAAAGGCATGCCTGATTCGACCCGCCTCGCCGATCGTCTCCTCCCTGAACTTGAGGCCGAACTCGCCAAAACCCGCAGAGTGCTCGAACGCGTTCCGGACGATCACAACGATTTCAAATCCGCCGAAAAATCCATGCCGCTAGGCCGCCTGGCCGGTCACACCGCCGAACTCGCCGGCTTTATCGCGGTCCACCTCATGTCCCCAGCGCTCGATATGGGCACGCCTTCTGATCCGCGCAAAATTCTGCGTATGGAGAGCCGCGAAAAACTCCTGGCCGACTACGATGGACTCGCCGCGAAGTCGCTCGAAGTCCTCCGCCACACGCCAGATGCCACCCTGGACGAGTCCTGGACCATCACCCGCAAGGGCCAGCCCGTCTACGCCGGTACCCGCTACGGGGCTTACCGCAACCTGACGCTGAACCACATGATCCACCACCGCGCCCAGCTCGGCGTCTACCTGCGCCTGCTCGGGATCGCCGTCCCCTCCACCTTCGGACCGACGGCAGACGAACCGGCCTAGATTGTGAGCTAGATATGAGCTAGATACGGGCTCTACTTAGCGCGCCCGTCCTCAATCTGCGACTCAATGGCGGTCCCATAGATTGCCTGCCCGTACTCCAGCAACGTCACCATCAGCACACCGCCACAGATGTTGCCGCCCACCGCCGGCCCCAGCCAGCGCGGATACATCCACCACGCAATCTGCCCTGTCAGCACAGAGGTGAGAATCTCGCCGGAGCTCGCAATGCAGTGCGCAAAGTTTCCCAGCCCCACCACAAACGTCAACACCCAAATGATCATCACGGACCCTGAGATGGAGTGCGAGCCCGACACCAGCCAGGCTGCGGTCGCAATGATCCAGCCGCCCATCACGCCCGACCAGAACACCGTCCCCAGCGGTGTCTGCGCCGATTCTGTCCCTAGCCTCGCAATGGCATGAACCGCGTTCGGCATCAGGGCATGGGTCAGCGAAATGAGGCAGGCAAACGCAAACGCCCCCGCAATGTTGGAGGGCAGTACCACCGCCCACAAGCGCAGCGTATTCCAAAGCTGCTTCTTTTCCGCCAGCACCAGCGCCACGGGATACAGCGTGTTCTCCGTGAACAGCTGTGATCGCCCCAGAATCACCACGATGAAACCCAGCGGATACAGCATCCTCGAAAGGATGAAACTCGTCGGCGTATTCCCGAGAAAACCGAGAATGCAACCCACGCCGAGTGCCGAGAACCCCATGAACGTCCCGCCGGTAAAACCGGAGATCGCCAGCGACACACTCGACCGCTTCAGTTCCTCCTTGGCATTGCGGGCTACCTGCCGGTAGATCTCCTCGGCACTGGGGCGGGAGAGATCTTTCTGCGTGCCCGCATCGGGCTCTTGGGCCTGTTCGTAATGTTTTCCCGAGTCTGTCGAAAACTTTGCCTGCTCGCGCGGACTGGCACCGTCGCTCCAGTGAAATGACTGCTTTTCCGCTTCGGCGGTGCTCTGCTGTTCGGCCATCGTATGCTTACCTGCCTTGAGTTACCAAGTTTGTGATGCAGCACCCGGGCGAGCCGCAGATGTACTTGGACTCCACACCGCTCGTCGTATACTCACGGTATGAAACACGCTAGCGGGAAAGGTCAGTCAGGCGGGAGCAGCGAGGAAAACCGTTCTGGATACAAACCACTCCCACCGAAGAACTACACACCGCCTGCCCCGGTAAAGGTTCCTCCGGCTCCCATCAAAGCAAGATAGTACGATGAAGTCATGCCACAGGGAGTACAAGCGCTTCTAGCTTTGCTGGTACTTCTACCCGGATTTGTTAGTGCGCGTATAGCTCGCAGTATCAGCGCCCCGTCCATCCAAACCGATACAGAGCGCATCATCGATGCTCTTATTTTCAGCTTTTATCTCTATACATTTTATTTGGTTCTGTTCGGTGCCACCCTCCCTTTTGTTTGGAACGGCAATCCGGATGCACTCAGTACGGGCATCTATGCGATCCACGTCAATCGTCTACGACTGGCTTTTCTTTGCATCTCCCCAGTGATATTGGGCGTTATCTGGGGCACCCTCGAACATCGAGATATGATTCTCAGCGTGTTGCGGAAGGCGAGGCTGACGGATAGAACAAATGCTGTCAGCGTCTGGAATGGCACGCTTAAGGAAATGGGTGGCACAGTGCAGGTCGGTCTTTCTGACGACCGCAACGTCGTAGGCTGGCTGCAACAGTATTCCGACTTGGGCACCGAGCGATCTCTCTTTTTGCGCAATGCCGCGTGGGTCGATGCAGCCGGCGTCCGCACAGAAGTGCCTGGGGCTGGCGTGTTGCTGACCGATCAGGCCGAGATTCGCTACATCATGTTCCTTGATCAGGCTGAGGAAGGGATGTCAACTTAGGTACCGATATGACAAGTACAACACTCTCCCCCGAGATCCTCGCCAAGTATCAGCCCGTGATCGGCCTCGAAGTGCACGTGCAGTTGCTGACCGCGACCAAGAATTTCTGCGGCTGCAAAAATGAGTACGGCGGTGAGCCCAATACGCACACCTGCCCCGTATGCCTAGGCCTGCCCGGCGCTCTGCCCGTGCTGAACCGCGACGCCGTTGAGAAAGCCGTGCTCGCGGCCACGGCTATCGGCTGTCGCATCAACGAGATCTCCATTTTTTCGCGCAAAAACTACTTCTACCCCGACTCCCCCAAGGGCTACCAAATCTCGCAGTTCGATAAGCCTCTCGCGGAGTTTGGGAGCATTGACGTCACCGATGCCAACGGACAACCAAAGCGCATCGGCATCACCCGCCTGCACCTCGAAGAGGACGCCGGCAAGAGCCTGCATGACGGCTTCGCGGACTCCGCCACCCGTACCTATATCGACCTCAACCGCTGCGGCACACCGCTGATCGAGATCGTCTCCGAGCCCGACCTGCGCACCCCCGACGAGGCCTTCGAATACCTCACGCGCCTGAAAGAAATCCTGCTCTACACCGGCGTTTCCGACTGCAACATGGAAGAGGGAAGCCTTCGTTGTGACGCGAACGTGAGCGTCATGCTCAAGGGGGCAGACCGTTACGGCACCAAGGCCGAGGTGAAGAACGTCAACAGCTTCCGCTACATTCGCGCGGCGCTCGAGTACGAGATCGAGCGGCAGATCGGCGTGCTCGAAGACGGTGGCCGCGTCGTGCAGGAGTCGCGCCTGTGGAACAACGCCGAAGGCCGCACGTTCTCCATGCGCAGCAAGGAACAAGCCCATGATTACCGCTACTTCCCCGAGCCTGATCTACCACCGCTGATTGTGGACGAGGCCTGGAAGCATGGCATTCTCGCGGCCATGCCAGAGCTCCCGGAAGCTCGCCGCGTGCGGCTCGTCGCCGATTACGGCATCTCGGCGCAGGACGCCGCCACCATCTCCGCCGACCGCGCCTTTGCCGACCGCTTCGAGCTTGCCGCCAAGCTCGCGAAGAGTCCCCGCCGCGTCGCCTCCATTCTGCTGAGCGAGATCACAGCCCGCCTGCGCGCCGCTGAGATCGACTTCGAGAAATCTCCCGTGACGCTCGAAGGCATCGTGCTCGCGGCTGATCTCGCCGAGGCCGGCGAAATCAGCTCCAAGCAGCTCAAACAGCTGCTCGACACCTGCTTCACCGAGGGCCGCGATTTCGCCTTCGTCTATAACCGCGACAAGCCGCAGCAGATCTCCGATACCTCCGCCATCGAGAGCATGATCGACCAGGTAATCGCCGCCAATCCCTCGCAGGTCGCGCAGTTCAAAGGCGGCAAGCGCACCGTGGCTGCGTTTTTCGTCGGTCAGGTGATGAAGCTCTCCAAGGGACAGGCGAACCCGGCGCTGTTGAATGAGCTTGTGGTCCATAAACTGGATGCGTTCTAGCGCCTACGCACGTTTCGGTACCTACGCACGCCCCAGCACCTACGCAAAGTATGTTGCCAAGACGCGAGCCACGGTCTAACCGCAGCTCGCGTCTTTGCCTATTTAAGCTACTCGCCACGCCTCTGCGTTAGGGCAGTTTAGGATTCGCCCGTTTCGCCAGATCGAGCGCCTGCTGCGGAAACCAGGCACCCGCCGCTGGATCAACCAGGCCCCAAAGCGGATCGAACGTGGCCTGCCCAGCGGCATCGGCAGGCCATCCGGGCTGCGTGTACAGGGTGTAGTCCCAGGCGCGGGCCCCGCCTTGCGCATCGCAGGTGCCATCCGACTGCCCCGGGGTCTTTACCCAAAGATAGGCGTCCAGCAAAGGCACACCGGTATGGATGCTGGGGTGAAGGCCAAGACCGCGGGCCGGCGGATTGCACCAACTTCCGTTGCTTATAGTCTGAACCACGGCGGCCGGCTGGTTGTAAGGGGCGGCAGCGTAGACGGCGGCGTTGAGCGGTCCCTGCCCGTTGCGGCTGGTGTCGATGACGAAGTGCGTGGTGGGCACAGCGGTACCGAGATTCTGCGCATACCACTGGTCGCTGTAAACCCAGGTTGTGATGTCGCCCGGGTTCACTGTACCCAGCGGCGAGTAGTACTGGCTGGCACAGTAGCTGTAATGGCCCACACGCCAGCCTCCATCGGCCGTATTGGCACCAAAGGCCACACAATCGGAGATCCAGGTGTCGAACTTCGTCTCGTAGTCCGTCTCGCGATAGTTCGACACATTGGAAAAGAACCCCTGCGCGCTTCCGAGTCCCCCCGCAAGCAATCGCATGGTCATATCGCCCACGCTGTGCCAATCGCTGTTGCCCGCATCCAGGTAGACGCTGGTTCCCACGCCAGTTTCGAGCTTTGTCACCGCATAATTCATCTGCGTATAACGATCGGCCGTGGCTTGGGCGATGTTGACCTGCGCCGGGTTGTAACCACAATCGCTCGGCAGATTGGCCAGTGCATCGGGCTCCAGCAGAATGACGGACTTTTCGGTGCCGATCGCCGTGGTTACCGCGTCGATCCATGCCTGGTAGGCCGCCGTATTCTGCGCACCACCGGCGGAGTAGCTGCCACAGTCACGGCCCGGGATGTTGTACACCACAAACACGGGAACAGCCCGTTCCGCACGCGCCTGCTGCATCGTCGCGCTCACCGTGGAGATCACCTCGGAAGGGGTTCCGCCGGTGAGCCAGACCGCCTGCGGCGTGGCCTCCATCGCCGCAATCAGCAGCGCCTTCTTCGGCTGTCCAGCCTCCAGCAGACTCATCACCTGCTCAATCGATCCACTCGCCGGTGGTGGCGTAAAGAGTTGGGAGTTGTCAGTAAACGTCTTCGAGCCCGCGCCCCCTGCTGCCTTTGCCTGCATGGTTGGAAAGGCGACCAGCAGCAGAGCCAATCCTGCGGCCCCCCACCTGAAAATGCTTTGAACCTGGGTGTGTTGCACAGTATCTCTCCTTGTTTCAGTTGAAACGGTTCCGGTTAAAAGCGTTGTACTTGGCCTGCCCCCAGCGCATTTGAAGCGTCTGTCAGGGCTGAAAAAAAAGTGCGGTTCACGTTACCTGGAACATCCCAAACTAAGCAAATGGCGACACGCCGCAACCTTCTCTGCTGCTCTCGCCTGCCCCAACGCCTGCCCGACTCCTGCGCCTTCCTGGTCGGGGCACAGAGCAGCCAAACACAATGGCCCGCATCCCTTCCTCGCATCACACGCCCATGCGCCTCACGCACAGGCTCGCGCTTCTCTCGGCGATGCTCACCCTCTTCGGCTGCCGCTCACGTTACGTCCTCCCCGAGCAACCCATGCCCCCGCACACGATCCTCCTCTCGGCGATGCTGCGTGAGCTTTCCGCGCAGCCCGGCTTCACCGAAAGGCTGCTCCGGCAACTCGAAGGCCCGCGCAGCGGCAAGAAAGGCCCGGCCCTGCTAACGCCGGATCTTGTGCACGAGTTGCGCCAGCGCATTCTCGGCAAGGACTGGCATGGGCTCGATCGTTTCCCCGGCTGGACCATGCGCGAGATCAACCCGACGGTGCGTCTGGCCAGCCACTTTGCCGGAAAGAATCCCGAGCTCGAAGGCATGAGCGCCGTGCATCCCGGCACCTCCCCGCAATCGCTCGATGCAGCCCAATCCCGGCCTTTTCTCGACCTCGGGCCCTACTCGCTCGAGAAGGCGCAAACGGTCTCGCTCGACGCGCCGTCGTCCCTGCCCGGCTTTAACGCACAGAGCTTAGTCACATCCCTCGGCATGGAACTCATCCGTGGCGATGGACCCAACTTCCTCGCCCCCGAACACCGCGAATCACAACGCCTTGCCGATGTGCTCAACCGGTTGAGCGTCAACCCGCTCTACGGCGCAAAGCTCTTCACCGTAGCTTTGAACGGGCACACGGCACAGACGCCGGAGGGGCTCATCGCCGCGCTGCTCGCGACCGGCCACCAGGTGGCCGTCACGGACTCCCGCTACTTCGCCAACTTCGGTCATCTGCATTACAAAAACATGGACGTAATGATGCCTTTTTGGGTCAACACGGGGATCGCCGTGCCCGGCAGCGGTGATTTGTTTCATCGGCCGCGACCGCTGCTTGTACCCGTAAGTCATGCCGAGTACGAGTGGCACATTCGCGGCCCGCACCTCAACGCAGATGTGAGCCACTATTTCGGCGTCGACGGCAAGGCCGAGTGGCGCACCATGGACACGCTCGACCAAGCGTGGGTGCTGAAGCGCGACGCGCACACCTACACGGGCGCGCACGCCCTCGAAGTCACACGGCTGGTCGGACTTTTTACGCTGGCCTATATGCACCAGCACGCGCGGCGATCGAAGCTGCCCTTTGGCGGCTATTACGCGCTGGGCGTGTGCCAGGATCCGGTGTCGGCGATCGAGCGCAGGATGAACGGCCAATCCACCCTCTTCCCCAACACCGCGGACAGCGGCCTGTTCGACGACCCGCGCGATGCGGAGGTCAACGCGCTCATGGCCGCCATCCCGAAGGATCGGGCCGGGGCCCGGCCGTCACCGGAACGCGTCTTCGTTTCACTGCCAACAGAGCCCGATGCTGACGGAAACTTTACAGCGATTGCAATTCCAGGGCTCGGACACGATTTGCAGGTTACCTACTCGGCATGGCAACGCGGCCAACTCATGCAGATACACGATCGTTTGTTTTACATCGCACGTGCGGTGGGCTGGGGTGCGGTTTTGATCACGCTGCTTGGCTCGGGCACCCGTGTCTTGGCCCGTCGCGCACGATAGCACTTCCATGCAGGCGCGTTACGAACGGGACGCCGATGCCATGCAACGAAAATGGTGCAGTTGCTGCTCCTACCTGCTGGAGGCTGTTTCTCTATGGCAACGGCAAAGAAGGCGGCAGCGAAGAAATCTTCTGCAACGAAAGCGGCGGTGAAGAAGTCACTGGCGAAGAAGTCACTGGCGAAGAAGACGGCGCCGAAGAAGATCGTAGCCAAAACCGCGGTGAAGACGTCGCTTGCCAAGGCATCGCCGGGGAAGAAGCCGACAGCGCAGAAGGTATCGGCCAAGAAGTCTGGTCCAACAAAATTGGCAGGGAAGAAGACCCCTGCGAAGGGGAGTGCCGGGCGCAAGTATGGTCCCAAGGCCAGCGAGGATGTACGCGAAGAGATGCACGAGATGAAGCGTGGCCGGCTGACGATCGGCCGCTCCGGCCAGAAGGTCACAAATCCCAAGCAGGCCATTGCCATAGGCTTGGCCAAGGCGCGTCGCGAGGGTGGGAAGGTGCCGCCCAATCCAAACACAGGGCGGTAGTTGCCCGCGCGAACACGATACATGTGTCGTCATGAGCGTGAGCACACCCGCAACCATCTTGAGCGCAAACACAACACAGCCGTCATCCTGAGCGCAGCGAAGGATCTCCGTGTTTCGTGATGCCACGAACGCATGCGACAAACAGGCCGGCAAGAACTGTCAGCCCGCAACATGGGCCTGCTCGGCGCAGCGCATACAGAGGTCCTTCGCTTGGCTCAGGATGACGGCGTTTCCGAACGCATGTTGCGGGCAGCAGAGAAGGGGTCATCACCGCGTTCAGCGGTCATCAGATCGCGCCGGCAGCCATCAGATCAGGCCGGCGGCCAGCACCGCATCGGCCACGGCTGCCGCCTCCCGCGCCGGCTGCAGATCGTGCACGCGCAGCACATGCGCTCCGGCCAGGATCGCCGCTACATTGCCGGCCAGCGTGGCGTTTACACGTCTCCCACTGGCCGGCGCTACAGGTTCCAGATCGCGCTGAACGCCCCGCACGGCCTCCCCCAGAAAGCCCTTGCGGGAGAGCCCCACCAGCAGCGCGCGGCCCAGCTGATGCAGTTGCCCCAGCTCGGCCAGCAGACCGAAGTTCTCTGCCCCGCGCTTACCAAAACCGAAGCCTGGGTCAAGCACGATGGCCTCACTGGGAATGCCTGCGGCCTCGGCCAGCGCCAAGCCTTCAATCAAGCCGGCAAACACCGTGCGCAGCATAGTTTCGCGGCTCAGCGAGGGCAGGGTGTGCCACTCGGTCGGGCGTCCCCGCGCATGCATCAGTACCAGCCCGCAGCCGGTCTTGCCCACGGCCTCGGCCATCGCCGTATCCCACTGCAAACCGGAGACATCGTTCACGATCTCCGCACCGCCACGCGCGGCCGCCCGCGCCGTGGCGGCGTGGTAGCTGTCCACGGAGAGAATGGCGTGGGGGCGTGCGCGGCACACGGCCTCGAGCACCGGCAACAGCCGCGCCTGCTCCTCATTCGCGCTCACAGGCAGCGCTCCGGGGCGCGTGGATTCCGCGCCCAGATCGACGATGTCCGCGCCGCCATCCACCATGCGGCAAGCCGCTTCCACCGCCTCGTCCAGCCCGCGCCCGCTCAGGCCGTCGCCGGAGAAACTATCCGGCGTGACGTTCACAATGGCCATCAGGCGCGTGCACGCGCCGAGTTCCAGCACGCGGCTGCGGAGTCGCCAATCGAAGCGGGGCCGGGGAGCAAGTGCCATGGGCGTCATTGTAGACTCGGCACCCATGAGGATTCCGTTAGAAACGGCTCTTACCCTTGCCTCTTGCGCCCTGTATGCCAGCCCTTGGACAGCCGATGCCCAGGCAGCACCGGACGCAAAGCCGTCTATAGCAAAGCCCTCCGCAGCGAAGCCGCCCGTACAAGACGCATCCCCCTCGACGTTCACCCTGGTGTATCCCAAGGGTGACGGGACGCCGCTGGGCAATCGTATTACGGCGCTGCTCGCCACACCCGCCGCGGCGCGCGTGCATTGGGGCATCGCGGTTACGGCGCTCGACGGCACACCCCTGTACGGTCTGGATGAGATGAAGCTGTTCCGCCCGGCCTCCACCGCAAAACTCTTCACCACCGCAGCGGCCCTGGCGGTGCTTGGCCCTGCGCACACGGTAGCGACCGAGGTCTATGGCGCTCTCGATGCAGCGAACGGCACCATGAGCGGCGATCTCGTGCTGCTCGGCGGTGGCGATCCCAGCTTCGGCACCACCGACCTGCCCTACACCCGTTCCGATACGTCTTCGTCCCCCTCAGGCGACCTTGCAGCCTTCGCCGATGGGCTGGTGGCGGCAGGGCTTCGCCACGTGCAGGGCGACATCGTCGGCCGAGACGATCTGTTCGCGCATGAGGCTCCACCCGAAGGATGGGCCGCGGAGGACCTCCAGTGGGGCTACGGTGCCCCGCCCAGTGCACTCTCGGCCGGGGACAATCAGTTGCGCGTGACGGTGCGGGCACCCTCCGAGCTTCCTTTGCCGCCCGGTATACCTCCCGCCGCGGCGGCAACGGTGGACCAGCTGACGCCCTACCTGAAGGTGGAAAGCCGGGTGCAATTTCAGCCGGTGGAGACGAAGTTGCCGACCCGCCTGGGGTTCCTGCCCTCAGCTGCAGACGGGCATACCTACACCGTCTCCGGCACAATGGCCTTCGATACCCCGCCCGTCGTCGAGCACCTGGCGATCGCCGACCCCGCGCAGTACGCCGCGGAAGCTCTTCGAGACTTGCTGCGCGCACGCGGCGTGCAGGTTGACGGTGCGGCCAAAGCAGAGCACGCAAGCACCGACACTAGCGAGCCCGCATTGGAAGTCCTACACACGTCCCATGGTTGCGGCTGGGCCTACCCGGGCGAACAGGCAAGCTGCACGTTCTCCTGCCCGGGCAGAATGCTACCCAGTCACCTGTTGGCGACCAAGGTCTCGCAGCCGCTGATCGCAGAGATCACCTATACGCTGAAGACCTCGGCCAACCTCCATGCCGAACTGCTGGTGCGGCAACTCGGCTTGAAGAATGCCTGCCCGGGCGCGTCATCCCTGTATGGGCTTGGCCTTGTGCGCACGTGGGCGTTGCACGCCGGCGTGGCCCCGGAGGACATGCTGTTCTATGACGGCTCCGGGCTCAGCACCAAGGATCTCGTTACGCCGCGCGCCGAAGCCCAACTGCTCGCCTACGCGGCGGAGCAGCTATGGTTTGCGCCCTGGAAGGCCGCTCTGCCGGTCGGCGGCGTGGACGGCACCCTGGCTTTGCGCTTTACCGAAGCGCCGCTGAAAGGCCATGTGTTTGCCAAAACGGGCTCACTCGGCGAGAGCCGCGCGCTCGCCGGCTATGTGCGGTGCGCCAGCGGCCGCGAGGTGATCTTCGCCATCCTCGACGACGACCACGAACCGGGCAGCACCGCCGACCGCACGGCGATGGACAAAATCGTGGAAGCCATCGCGGCGAACAACTGAACAGCTCTTAGCTGTTAGCTCTTAGCTCATAGCCTTAGCTGTTTGCTGTTTGCTGGTAACTGCTTCACCGCGCCGAGTGCTGCTTCAAATAGTCTCGCAGCTGCAGATTCAGATCCAACGCCTTGGCCACGCCCCCGTCGAGCATGCGCAGCCACTCCGTCGCCGGCTCTTTTAGCTCGGCCATGGAAAGCAGGTAGCTGGTCTGCACGATTACCTCGAGGGAATTGGAGAGATCGTGCGCGATGCGGCGGATCTCAAGCGCGAGCTCCTCGGGGATGGTAGCGTCGGAGCCGAGCGGCGTGGGCTGAGAAGGAGTCATAGAACTTTACGCTGCTCCGATACATTGGTCTGGTTTGGGCCGGTGGCGCTCCGTTTAGCCTTCCCGCAGTGTAGCAACCCGGCCCGGATCCGGAGCCAGGATTGACAGCCAACCTCCTGTTTGGGACACTAGGTTGTCACGTGGCGGGCGCATATGCGCCGGCCGGTGAGCCGAAGTGGCGGAATTGGCAGACGCGCATGGTTCAGGTCCATGTACTCGCAAGGGTGTGAAGGTTCGAGTCCTTTCTTCGGCACCAAAGACACATGTAGACGCGCAAGCAGCGTGAAGGTTCGAGTCCTTTCTTCGGCACCAAACGTTCAGCAGACGCGCAAGCAGCATGAACTTAAAACCGTCATCTTGAGTGGAGCGCAGCGCAGTCGAGAGACCCCCTGTATTTAGCCTGACGCGCCACGAATCTCTGTCCAGAATTATTCCTGTCCCAGCCCCGGACACCCCAGAAGCTTCACCCTTCCCCACACGGCCTCAGCACTCCCCCAAAGCAGCACACGCACGCTACCTTTGTGGGCTGCCGCAATCGCTTCCCCTGCGCGACCCTGAACAGGTAGCCAACTGCTACGCACGCGGGGAGCCCCTTATGCACGACATCCTGATCGCCGCCTTGTTCACCTCTCTCGTCATGTCGCCCTGCCTGTTGGCACTGCGCGCCAGCCGGGATTTCGAGTAAGTTTCACGCGTCACGGATGGAATGCAAAGCTTGGACCTTTAACCCGAAGGACGCGTCTGGCCTCACAACCGCAGGCCGCGCGTCCGTCTCCGCAACCCCTGCCACATAGCCCCCCGATCGCATCTCACCTGCTGATATGAGCTCTTGGCCGGACGGCCGGAGCGAGGGGTCTTTTGCGATGGCGAACAAACTGGCAGTAGTAACAGGCGCATCGAGCGGTATCGGCTACAACTTGGCGAAGGTCTTCGCCGAGAACGGCTTTGATCTGGTGATCGACGCCAACAGCGATCGTCTCGCCAAGGCGGCGGCCGATTTCAAAGCGCTGGGTGTGCAGGTAACATCCGTTACCGCCGATCTCGCGACCTACGATGGCTGCAAACAGTTCTGGGCAGCCGTGGAGGCGACAGATCGCAAGGTCGATGCCGTGGCCATCAACGCCGGCCGTGGCGTGGGCGGGCTGTTCGTCGACACTGACCTTGATGAAGAAATCAACATCGTGCGCCTGAACTGCGAGAGCACGGTACACATCGCCAAGTACGCCGCGCGCAAGCTCGTCGCCCAGAAGGATGGCAAAATCCTAATCACCTCCTCCATCGCCGCTGAAATGATCGCGCCGAAGGAGGCCGTCTATGCCGCGTCCAAGGCGTTCGACCAGTCCTTCGGCAAGAGCCTGCGCTACGAGCTCAAGGACACCGGCGTCTCCGTCACGCTGCTGCAGCCCGGGCCGGTGGATACGGACTTCTTCAACCGCGCCGGGATGGGTGAAACAAAGGTCGGGACCGACGGCAAACACGAGTCGGAGCCTTACGACGTGGCCAAGCAGGGCTTCAAGGCACTGATGGCCGGCGACGAGCACGTCTACGCCGCCAGCCTCAAAACCAAGATAGAAGGTGCGGTCATGGGCATGGTTCCCGACGCGCTGAAGGCCGCTATGCACGAGAAGATGACCGAGCCCGCAAACAAGTAGGCCATTGCGGGGAGAACACGTCATTACGTCGTTCCCCCGCAGCATTCTCCTTGCGTTGCTCTCCGCAGAATCCACCTGAATTGTCATCCCACAGCATCCACCTGAATTGTCATCCGACAGCATCCACCTGCGTTGTCATCCCGCAGCGCAGCGGAGGAATCTGCTTTCTTCTGAACTGACTAGCAGTCTGGAGGGAGCAATACCCTCCTCCATTACGGGAGGACAAACCCGCCAGGGCCTTGCGCGGTGGATAAGGTCTAGCGGTATAACGCCGCCTCGAAGCGCTCCAACTTCGCCGCATCCCAGGCATGGGTGTCCTTGCGCCAAGGATCGGTCTGGTTGTCGACGAAATTCGGGAAGTCCAAACGGCAGAAGCTCTCCCCCACACGAAAATCCGCCATCGCCTGCGCCGTGCCGTCCAGGTACAGCACCGCTTGCAGGCCATCGGCCGACCACTGCACGGCCGCAAGGCGCTCCCGCTCCGGCTCGTCGAGCGACGCCCCGTTATAGATCAGCATGGCATCCAGAATCGCTTCTTCCTGCCGCTCCTGCGAACGATTGCAGGCGTAGAAGTACCCTGCCGGCCCCTCATCCTCGAATACGGCCGTCCAAGGCACCTGCGAGGAGTTGGAGGAAAGAAAGGCGCGACCGGGTGTGAAGGTGAGTGAATCCATCCCTTAAGGGTACAGAAAGACAGCAAACAGCAAACAGGAAGTAGTTCTGTTTGCCCCTCCCTGTTTGCTGTTTGCTGCTCCCTTCCCTGTACCCTGTTGGAGTGCGTTGGCATAATTTCTATATCGGCCCGGCTCAACGGGTCGCGGCCTTGCTGCTGCTTATTCTCTTTGGCGAGTGCCTTTGGGCTACGGGTCACCAGCCCTTGAACGCCGACGATTACCGCTATGCCCACTGCGGGCGCGAGATGTGGGAGCGGCCTTCGCCCTTGCAGGGGTACTTCACCACCTGCGGCAACCTGAACGGCGACGGCACGCTCGCCTACCGTGTCGCCGGTTTCCCACTCACGGCACAGCGGCTGCTCCTGCTGGGTACCGATCGGCTGCGCAAGCCGGCAGATCGGCTGTACAGCGGAGGCTCGCTGAACGGCACCACCTGGGAGGCGCGCCACGAGCTCGCGGACGTGAAGTGGCTCATCCGCCTGCCCTTCATCCTCTTTGCCGTGTGGCTCGGCGGCGGTCTGTGGTGGGTGGCGCGCCGGCTGTTCGGCAACGAGGGCGGTGCCCTTGCCCTGGCGCTCTATGTCTTCTGCCCCGCCGTCCTCCGTTATGCGACCACGCCCAACAACGAGATCCTGGCGCTTTGGGGACTCTACGGCCTGCTGTATACCGCCATTGGCGTCGCCCACGCGCTGCAGGGGCCGCGCCGCAAGTGGCGGCCGCGCATCCTGCTGCTCACAGTGGCGCTGGGGCTCACACTCACAGCGCATCTGCTGGCCGCGTTGATCGGCTTCGCGATCGGGTCGGCGCTGTTCTACTACCTCGCCGAACGCCGCCGCGCCTATGTCGCCCAGATCATGATCTTCGCCGCATTGGGGGCGGTGCTGATCGATTTCGCCGGCTTCTCATTCCGGCCCTCGGCCTTCGCCTACGTCATGACGGGCGGGGCCGCCCTCTTCTGGTTCTCTCTCGATGCTGCCCGCATCTTCTTCAACAAACCGGCAAATCTCGGGATCTTGGTGGCTTCCGCGGTGTCGCTGGTGCTGTATATCACCACGCGCCGGTCGCGCTACTTCGGCAACACGACACCCTTGGTCATGGTGCTCCTGCTGTTTCCGCTCTACACCACGCAGGTCCGCTCCGCACCGTGGCTCTGGGCACTGCCGTTTTTATTCACCTTTATCGGCGGGGTCTTTGCGGATGCGCTTGAGACGCGTCAGCGCAAGGTTTTTCTGCTGCTCACCGGCTCAATCGTGCTCGCGCAGGCGGTACTCTGCTGGCGGGCGCTGGGCGCGGGCGTCTTGGGCTAACCGCTCCCCGCCATCGAGCCCGCTGGGCCCGCATTCCACCCTTGTGAGTTGCCCCTACCTGGATTGTTATCCGTAGCGCCGCCATACCCCAAAAGCGGTATCGGAGCTCCCCCGCACGCAACAACTTCCATGCATCCAACCTCGGATAGATTCCATCTGTCACCAGATTTGCCCCGAGGCCACCGAACGACGTGAACACCCGTAGCCAGTCCCTGCACTATCAATCCCTGCCCCACAAACTCTTGCCCCACAAATTCCTGCCCATAAAGATTGGTCCCCTCGCTGCGGCGGCCTCGATCACACTGCTTCGCCGGGTGACCGTCACCGGTCTTCTCGCCGGTGTGGCGCTGTTCCCGCTGGCCGGCTGCAAGGGCCGCGGCTCGAATTTCCCGGGCCTCACGCGGTTGTTTCATCACCGCAAGTCGGCGTCCAAAGCCAATTCCACGGACTACGCCGCCAACCTGCAAAACCTCGCCGGCCAGCCGCGCTTCGATCCGCTGAAGTGGGCGGAGGTCTCGGATATCCAGCCGCAGGTGCAGAAGTTCTATGACGATCGCGATTGGGAGCTCGCCTGGACGCGCGACGGCAAACCCACCCCGCAGGCCACGCGCCTGATCGAGCTCTTCGGCGATGCGGCCAAGAAGGGTCTGCAGCCCGAGGACTACGACAGTTCGCGCTGGGGGCAGCGTACACAGGGGCTGGGTTACCTGCTCAGCGCCCATGACACCTCGGAGACAGCCGGGAACACGATCGCACAGTTCGACCTGGCGGTCACGATAAACGCCATGCGCTACCTAAGCGATCTGCATCTCGGACGCATTAACCCGCAGTCGCTTGACTTCGACATCGATGTCCCGGCGCGACGCGCCCAGTTCGATCTCCCGACGCTGCTGAACGATGAGCTCGTGGATGCGGACGACCTCGCGAAGGTAGCCGAAACTGTCGAACCGCAGAACCCGATGTACAAGAAGACGGAAGAGGCTCTGCCGCACTACATCGAGCTTGCCGACGCACAGGCAAAACAGCCCTTGCAGCCGCTCCCCCCCGTCGGGAAGCCGATCGCCCCGGGGGGCTCCTACCCGGCGATGTTGCAGCTCGTGCAGCGGCTGGCCGTCGAAGGCGACACCCAAGCTCCCGCGCAGGGTCAGGCCACCGGCAGCAGCTATACGCCGGAGATTGCGCAAGCCGTGCAGGGCTTCCAGAATCGCCATGGCCTGATGCCGGACGGCAAGCTCACCAAAGAAACCATCGACGCGCTCAACATCCCGATGAGCACCCGCGTGGGCCAGATAGCCGATTCTCTCGAGCGCTGGCGCTGGTTGCCGGATAACTTCGTCAAGCCGCGCGTGCTGGTCAACTTACCCGAATATTACGTGCGCACGTATAACTCCGGCGGTGATCTCGCCTTCAAGATGAAGGTCGTCGACGGCCAGAACCACGACGATCACAACACGCCCGTCTTTGTGCGCACCATGCGCTTCGTCATCTTCCGGCCGTACTGGAATCTGCCGCCGGATATCGTGAAGAAGGACCTGCTCGCACGGCACGCCAACGCCGGCTACTTCGAAAGCCACGGCTATGAGGTGACCAGCCATGGCGGCCAGCCCGTTACCGGCTGGTCCATGGACGATCTTGAGCACGCGCGCTACGCCGTGCGTCAGAAGCCCGGCCCCACGAACTCGCTTGGGCTGGTGAAGTTCATGTTCCCCAACGAATATGACGTTTACATGCACTCCACGCCGGAGATGAACCTCTTTAACCTTGCGCAGCGCGACCGCTCCCATGGGTGCATTCGCCTGAACGATCCGGAAAAGATGGCAAACTGGGTACTGAACGGACAGGGCGATTGGGACGCCGGCAAGATTCACGAGGCCATGTACGGCGAGCCGCTGCCCGACGCGAGTGCAGATACCGGTTCGGGCTCCGATGCGAACGGCAAGGCCGGGACGCCGGCAAATGCAAAGCCTGCGGACGACGATCCCGACTCCGGCCCGTCCTCCACCGCAGCCGAGGTAAAGAACAACAAGCAGGTGAACCTGCAGACGCCTCTGCCGGTGGTTGTCGGCTACTTCACCGCCAACGCCGACGAGGATGGCAGCATGCATTTCTTCAACGACATGTACAGCTATGACAAGTCCATGGAGGATGCGCTTGCAAAGCCGCGCCCCTACGACCAGAAGACCGTGAAAATCAACCCCCACATGGCGGCGGGCGGCACGGAGTGAGGCGTCACCCGTTCCGCCCCTTGGTTGTCATTCCCTATTGGCTTGTCATCCCCCTATTTGGCTGTCATCCCTCAGCGCAGCGTAGGGATCTGCTTTTCAGCACGTCCGGAACAGCAGATCCCTGCGCTACGCTGCGGGATGACAACATAGAAAACGATCTTCAGTACGCGTCACCGCCTATCTCGTCGCCATGCGCGAGATTCTCAAAACGCGTGAAATCGCTCAGGTAGGCCATCTGAATCGAGCCCGTGGGCCCGTTACGCTGCTTGGCGATGATGATCTCCGCCTTGCCCTTGAGGTCCTCGTTCTCGCGGTCGTAGTACTCCTCGCGATGAATGAACGCGACCACGTCGGCATCCTGTTCGATCGACCCCGACTCGCGCAAATCGCTCAGCAACGGCTTCTTATCGCCTGTCCGCTGCTCCGAGCCTCTGGATAACTGAGACAAAGCGAGTACCGGGATGCTCAGCTCCTTGGCCAGCGCCTTAAGGCCGCGTGAGATCGAGCTGACCTCCTGCGTGCGGTTCTCAAACTTCTTCTGCGCGCTCGTCGTCGAGCCGGTCATCAGCTGTAGGTAGTCGATCACAATCAGATCGAGCCGGCCCTCCTGCTGCTTCAGCCGCCGCGCCTTCGCGCGCATCTCCGCCAGCGTGATGCCGGGCGTATCGTCGACAAACATCTTGCTGTTCATCAGCCGGTCGAGCGCCGCAATCAGCTTGCCCTTGTCTTCGCGCGGGATAAATCCTGTCTGCAACTTGCGGCTGCCCACCATGGCCTCGCTCGCCAGCATGCGGCGCAGCAGGCTTTCCTTGCTCATTTCAAGCGAAAACACAGCCACTACCTTCGCGTCGCGCACCGCGCAATTCTGGGCGATATTGATCGCCCAGGCCGTCTTGCCCATCGAGGGCCGTGCGGCAATAATGACCAACTCCCCGTTCTGCAGCCCGGAGGTCATCTTGTCGAACTCAATATAGTGCGTCGCCAGCCCGGTGATCTCGCGGCCCTGCTCATACAGCGCGTCGATCGAACCAAAGGAGTTCGCGACGATCTCCGGAATGCCCGAAAAGCCGCGCTGAATGGCGGAATCGGCGACCTCCGCCAGCCGTACCTCCACATTGTTCAGAACCTGCGTGGCCTCTTCGCTCTGGTCCGAGGCCGCCGCCATGCCCTCATTGAAGATGCCGAGCAGCTGCCGCAGCAAGCTCTTGTCCTTCACGATGCGGACGTAGCTCTCAATGTTCGGATTACGCGGAATGCCCTCGGTCAGGTACGCGAGATAGGCCACGCCCCCGATCGCATCCAGTTCCTTGCTGCGTGTCAGCGCCTCGGAGACGGTAATGAGATCGACTGCCTGCCCACGCTGCAGCAGGTCCATGACCACGCGATACACCCGCTGATGCGAGTCCAGCGCAAAATCTTCCGGCCGCAGCTTGGCCGTGGCATCGGTGATCGCCACCGCGTCGAGCAGCATCGCGCCGAGCACCGTAATCTCAGTTTGGATCGAAGAGGGTAAGCCGCCGCCGTCTCCGGACGGCATGGGCATCGAAAGAACAGCCATATGTGTTCGAGAGTAGCGAATCCACACAGCCCCTGTGCACCAGCTCAGGGCATCCCGACACGATCTCCTGTTGGTGGATAAGCGGAAAAACGGGCTGCTACCACCGCCCGCGGCCCTCCCCTTTTTGTTGTCATTCCCGCAGGGAATCTGCGTTTCGACTGCCGAAGCCTCCACCCAAACCAAAAAAACGGCGGCCCGAAGGCCGCCGCGGAGGAAATGTATAACCACCCATCACTACTGCGGCCTGACGCCCGGATGACCGTACGCGAGCAGCGGCCAGGTCGGTGCGGCCACCCCCAATGTCTCAATCACCGCGCCATAGCCCGCATCCGCCGTGTACCAGAGATTGCCGGCACTATCGATGGCAAGGCCACGAAGATTGGCGGGCGTGGGAGAGGCTCCGTTCGTCGATTGGCTGGTCGTGATGCAAAAGGAGCTGCCGCTGTACGTGATCGCGAAGCAGGGCAGAACGGACATGACCAAATTGTTCGCAGGGTTGTAGGCAAAGACCGTACCGGTATTCTCCCGATCCGTCCAGAAGAGTACGCCCGCCCCGTCCACTTCGCTGCGGTCCGGTGCGTTGTTCGGTGTCGTTGTATTCCCCACAGCGGCTAGGTTGGGCTTGGGGGTGATGGTGCCGCCTGAGAACGTGGCTCCGTTGACGACGCCCTGCGTGGGGAAGTACGCCGTGGAGCTTGCGTTCACCGCCGTCGAGAAGGGGCCTGCCGAGGTGAAGGCTTTGCTTACCCCACCACCGGCCGTCGCGCCAGCGCTCGCCCAGACATACGATGAGGACAAGGTCCCACTCTTCCCGGCGGCCCATACGTTTTGGCTGGAGTCGATGGCAAGACCGACGGCCGGGCCCATGGCGGAACTGGAGGCCTGCGGCGTCGCGCTTTGGTAGTAGCCAAACGCCTCGGCATAGTACGTGTAAAGAATGGTGTTGTAGGTGAACTTCGCGATGGAGGCTTGCACCCCGCCACTGAGCGAAGAGACGAAGACGTTTCCGTTGGCATCCCCGGCAATGCCGGCGGCACCCTTGATATTGGCGATCGGAAACAACGTACCGCCGGCGAGCACAAGGAATGCGTCGTTCGTGGTGTTACTTGGGTTGTTGTTGGTGACGTATACATTGCTGGCGGAGTCCAGCGCGATCTGGTTTGGATAGGTATACGTGCTGTTGGTGATTCCGGCAGTGTAAGCGCCATTGGCCGCCCACTCCGCCACCCCCGTCGGGCTTCCCAGTGCCGCTGTGGTGTAGAGCACATAGGCGTTGTCCGTGTAGTCGAGCGCGACGTCGATCGGAAACTGCACGATGCTCGAGCCGGTGTTGGTGTCCGCGTTGTACTGCACGCCATAGAAGATCGAAATGGCAAACGAGGTGGGAGCGAGAGCGAGTGTCGGCGTGAAGGGCGCAAACTGCTTAATCTGCCCATACAGGCCACTGATGTTCTGCGACGGAAACTTCGCCATCTCCATCGCGACCTGCATCGTGTCCACGGGCGTAGCGCCGACCGGGGGCTTGGCCGCCGTAAACAGGTTGGTGCACGTCGAGCTTGGGGTGTAGGTCGTCGTCGTACCGCTTGTTGTGCCGATATCGATCGAATCCACACATTGCTGCAGGATGTTGCCCATGGTATTGATCAGCGGTGCCGGAATGCTGGAGATACTGGTTGCGGCATTCGCGGTGTTCGCCTGGCCGGTCGGAAACGAGTTGTCGAAGCGCACTGAGTCCACCAGCGTCGCCGCGTTGGCGAAGGCATGGGCCAGTCCCCCGGCACAACTGGAGGACAACGTCCCACCGGAGCAGTTCGCCGCAACGGAGTTGTGGAGCGGTGCCCCAATGTTCACCACCTGGTCGGCGGCCTCATCGTTCGGGTCGGTGATCTGCAGAAAGTTGCCCAGCGCCGAGGCAGCCGCCACCGTGCTCAACTCGCTCACAAACACATTCACCTTATCGATCTGCGCGACGGAGGCCATGGTCGAGCAGGCCCCGATCACCCCTACCTGCACCACATGATTGTTCTGGCTGTTCAAGGCCAGGTTGTTCGTGTGGCCGCCGGTCACGACGATGTACGCAAATTCATTCGTCATGCATTTGAACGTGTCCGGGAAGGTGAAATAGCCGTTCTGGTCGGAGGTCGTGGTGAGCAGTGCCTTCGCCGCGCTGCCGTAGGTGCTCGTACCCGTGAAGCCGGGCGAGGCCACAGGCCCAGTCTGCGTCTCCATCAGGGTGATGGTCGCGTTGCGGATCGGGTACACCCCGCCGTGCACATGGCCGGTGATGGTGCGGCCCGGAATCGCCTCCGCCACGGGTGCGGCGGCGTCTCCCACATTGAGGCCGCAACCCGTCAACCCAAGCACGCCCACTCCCGCCGTGAGACTCACGAACCACAGCGCCGTGCGCGCGGCATGGTGCGGTGCGACGGCCTGCGCGGATCGCCCGTGGGCAAACGAACCAGGCGCGGGATAACGGGCTGTCCTGCTGCCAGCCAGGCTTAAGAGGGCTCGGAGTGCACGAAGGACCTTGGCTGCGTTGCGGAAGCTCATGCCCCTGTTATCAACCGGGACGCGTGGCGCAACAATCACCGAAACGCTCCGCCCCCAAACCGCTTGGGGAACCACTCGTCCCACGGGCGGGGAACATGCTTGTTTCTTTTCAGAGGAAAAGTTTCATTTCGGGAAAACGGCCGGAGGCTACGCCATGAAATGTGTGGCGGACGATGCGGCGCACCGGAGGCTCTTACATCCCATTCGCTGAAGAGACCTACAGCCTATACCGGTCAGCCTGACCGGGAGCGAGGCCGTAGAAAGCAAATACAGAGAGATCCTTCACTTCGTGCAGGATGACGGCTCTAGAATTCGTTCAGGATGACGGCCTTAGAAGGTGTGGGGCCGCTTCTGCAAAGATCAAGTTAGCCCAATGGCGTTCTAGCGGCCAAGCGGCGTTCCACCTTACTGCACGGGGCTGCCCGCGTGTGCATAGGAGAGCAGCGGCCAGGCGGGCGCAGCCAGGCCCAGCGTTTGCACCACGGCATAGTCGGGGTTGTCGGCCACATACCACATGGCGCCGGAGCTATCGATCGCCATGCCGCGCAGGTTGGTTCCAGTGCCGGTCGCATGGCATTGCCCGCTCACAATAAAGCAGGGCTGGAAGGAGACAATCTTCCCGCCAGGAAGCGTATTGGCGGTCACCGCACCCGTGCCGGTGGTGGGCGCCACCATGAACACGCCCCCGCCGCTTTCAAAGTCGGTCCAGAAGATATTGCCTGCGCCATCCACGGCCGTACCCGCGGGAATCGCCGCGCCCGAGGCGACCGTTGCCGCGCCCGCACTGTTGGCCGTGATGCTGCCGACCGTGTTGCCGCTCGCCGAATCCAGCTGCCCGTTTAGGGGGAAGTAGGCCTCGAAGCCCCCGGTCACAGCCACCCCAAACCCACCCGGGGCGGAGAGGTTCGTCGACTCCAGAAAGGCAAAAAAGCCGTTCGCGCCATAGGGGAAACCAAAGGCCACTGCGTTGGATGTGGTGCTGCTGGTCACGCCCCACACATTCTGGTTCGCATCCACCGCGATGCGCTTCACGCTCGCCCGCAACAGGGGTGAAAAGATCAGCAGCGACGGCTGATAGGACGTATTGGACGGCAGGCGCACCAGCGAAGCGTTGAGGTCGGCCGCATCGCGCGAGACCCACAACGTGTTCCCTGTCTCAAGCGCGATGCCAGCCGGAAATCCATTGGGGACAGCCACCGTCTGCGTGATGGTTCCGGCAGTCTTGCCCGTCGTGGAAAACTCGGCGATGCCACCCGTGGCCGTGTCGTTTGTCACCCACGCATTGCCGACGCTGTCGAGGGCCAGGCCTGCCGGATTCGGCAACGCGGTCTGATGTGCTCCCGCGAACAGCCCAAAGCCGTTGGGCGCAAAGCCATCCACGGCACCGTAGGCCGTGCTGGCCGCATCTTTGCCGTACAGCACGTAGGCGTTGTCTTTGGCATCGAGCGCCACATCGATCGGGTACGGCATGCCCGCGTCGCCCGTGAGCCCCGTGCCGCCATAGAAAATGGAGAGCGCGAAGCTCATCACCGGGCCTGTAGCCCCGCCGATTTTGTCTGTCGAAAGCGTCGGCGTGAATGGCACGCTCGGGGCCTGCAGTTTGAACAGCGTATCGACGTTGTTGGTCGGATACCTCGCCATGTTCAGCGCCGTCTGCATTGTGTTCTGGGGCGCGGTCCCCGCGGGTGGCGTCGCACCCTGAAACAGCGCAACACACGGCGAGCCCGAACCGCCGGCGGAGTCGACACAGCTTTGCAGAATATTGCCGAGCGTGTTGATCAGCGCCTGCGGGACCACAGCCTGCGTGTTCGCGCTGCTCAGAAAGCTGCTGTTGGCCTGCCCGGTCGGGAAGCTGCCGTCATAGCGTACGGAGTCCACCAGATTGAACGCGTTCGCAAAGCCATTGGCCAGCCCTGAGGCCGTGCACGTCATCGTTCCATTCGGGTACGTGCATCCGGGGCTTGAGGCATTGTTGGCTGCCGGAGCCGAAATGTTCACGATCTGCGCACCCGAGGCATCGTTGGGGCTGATCGTAATGAAGTTCCCCAGCGCATACGCGGCGGCTACCGTGCTCAGCTCGGAGAGCCACACATTGACGTTTTGCGGGTTCACCAGATCGACCGAACAGGAGCCGATCACGCCGGCCTGGACGACGTTGTTGTTCACCTTGCCGCTGACCGTCTGACCGCTCGACACGGTCATGTAGACATACTGGCCGGGGTCGCAGGTCAAGTTGTTGCTGAAGTTGAAGTTGCCGAGCTTGTCGGATTGCGTGACAGCCAGCTGCTTCGCCGCGCCGCCGTACCCATTCGTCTGCGTCTCCATCAGCCGCACCGTGGCGAACTGGATGGGAAACGCACCTCCATGCACCGCGCCATGGATCTGTACGGTTCCATTGCCGATCGGTATCGGCGCCAGCGGGGCAGCCTCCCCGGCGTTCACCCCGCATCCGGTGAGGGCGAGCGAGCCACCCAGGCCCAGACTAGCAAGACACACACTGACAACGCCCCTTGGCAAGGGCGTACGGCTCTTCGAAAACATGGCTTCCCCTGCGTACTCGACAGTTGGTGGAGAACTCCGCTGCGGGCCGGTCATCCCCTCCAGAGCCGGTGTTTGCCGGTTCTGCCTACGGGTTCCCAATCCTCAGAGGCTTACGCGTGCAGGCACTCCCTGTTCGCGCAAGCATGACGAAGTTATCGCGCACCCCGGCGGAAGCCGGCCATCCCACACCGTCTGCTGAGTTTCCCCGCCCGTCCGCTCGCACTGCCACATTCGGGTCAAAGGTCGTGCAAAGAAAGAGGCAGCCATTTGCGGCTGCCCCCTTACGATCCGTTCGTTCTTTTGTCATTCCCGAAGGGAATCTGCGGTTCGCCTCCCTGGACAGCCGCAGATTCCCTTGCTTTAGAAATACCCAACAAAGTCCGTAGAGAAGATGAGAGCCTCTGAAAACAACAGCTCCAAATCCCCAGCCTGCACGGAAGACGGACTTACACCGCCACCCATTCCGCATACGTCTTCTGTGCTGCAATCAGCCCGGTACCGAACTGCAAATCGAGTTGCGGCACGCTCGTGACGAGCACCTGCTCCAGAGCGGCGAGCAACGAGATGGTGTCCATGTAATCGAAGAAGCCCAGGTGCGCGATCCGGAAGATCTTGCCCTGCATCTCGCCCTGGCCGTTGGTGATAATCGCGCCGAAGCGGCTCTTCAACGCCTTCACGATCACGCCGGAGTCGACACCTTCGGGCGCATACACCGCAGTCGCCGCCGCGGCAGGATTTTGCGAAAACAGCTTCAATCCCACCGCTCGCATGGCTTCGCAGGTCATCGCGGAGATCAAGTCCGCGTTATCGATCAGCTTGGCACGGCCCCCGGCAAGATCGCCCTCCGGTCTTTCCGGCGTGGCAGCCTGTGCGGCGATCCAGTCGAGCGACGCTCCCAGGGCCGCGATCAACGCCACCGCAGGCGTGTAGGCACTCTCGCCGTTCTTCGCATTTTTGCGCTCCTTGCGCAGGTCGAAGTAGTAGCGCGGATTGTAGGTCGCCTCCATGCGATCCCACGCCCGCTCGCTCACCGCGAGATAGCTCAGCCCCGGTGGAATCATCACCGCCTTCTGCGACCCGCCGATGATGACATCGATGCCCCAAGCATCCATGTCCAGAATCGTGGTGCCCAGCCCGGTGATGCCGTCCACCACCAGCAGCGCCTCTGAGTGCTCGGACTTCAACAACTCCGCCACCGCCTGTACATCGTGCTTGGTCCCCGTGGAGGTCTCGTTCGACTGCATGAAGACGGCGCGCGTTTCGAGCTTCAACGCCGCTTTGATCTCGTCGAGGTCAAACGTCTCGCCATAGGGCTTGGTCAACGTATCGACGGCACAGCCGAAGGCTTTGCCAAGCGCCGCCCAGCGCTCACCGAACTTCCCGGCCGAAAGCACCAGGATGCGGTCGCCCGGCGATGTCAGGTTCGACATCGCGGCCTCCATCGCACCCGTCCCCGAGCTCGAAAGAATCACGACATCATTCTTTGTGCCGACAAAGATCTTCAGCTGCTCAATTACACGCTTAAACAGCGCACGAAACTCCGGGGTGCGGTGATGAATATCGGCGGCAGCCATGGCAAACTGCGCAGCGGGCAGCAGAGGCGTGGGACCAGGCGTAAACAGACGTGTTTTGCGAATCATAGAACTCTATTCTAGTCAGTCCACCCGTCTGCGCCATCACCCTACGATGGAAGGCGGAGCCCAGCTCTCAGCTGAACGCTACAAGCTACTTCCTACTTCCTATTTGCTGTTTGCTGTTTGCTGCTTCTCCAGCGGTAAGCTGGTACACACAACCCAGGAGCACCGCATGCCCACCATCGCCGAGCGCATCAACAAAGACATCATCACCGCCATGAAGGCGCATGAAGAACACAAAGTGACCACCCTGCGCATGGCAAAGTCCGCGCTGCGCAACAAGGAAATCGATAAGCGCGAGCCCCTCACCGAGAAGGAGGAACAGGCCGTGTTGCAGACGCTCTTGAAGCAGCGTCGCGACTCCGTCGAGCAGTTCACCAAGGGCGGCCGCCCCGAACTCGCCGAAAAAGAGCGTTCCGAGATCGGCATGATCGAAACCTACCTGCCCAAACAGGCCCAGGAGGACGACATCCGTCCCATCATCCAGGGAGCGATCGAGCACATCGCCAAAGACAACGGCGGCGCGCGCCCCGGCCCCAAGGACATGGGCCCCGTCATGCGTACCGTACAGATGCGCATCGCTACCAGCGGCCTGTTCGTGGATTCAAAGACGGTCAGCGACATGGTCAAAAAAGCGCTCGTCGGGGACGCGCCCATCGACCCCGCCGCCGTAGCGGATGGTGGCTTCTACGGCGGCTGAGCCCGCGGGCACGGGCAGCAGCGTTGAGCAGCTATGCTTAGAGGGTGTTGCGGATCCGTGAGGCCCAAGACAATCCGCCTCTCGCCCTGCCCCTCCGGCACCGCGGCGCGGCACTTCCGCTCCTGTTTTGCTGCGCAGCGGCGCTGACGTCGGCCGGGGCCCAGTCGCCTCAAACCCCGCCGGCGCGGCACAGCTCTCCAGCCGGTACCGGTGCCCCGGAACCTGCGCCGGCCGGCAAAGCCTTGGGAAGCATCAACGGCACGGTGGGCAACGCGCAAAATACACCCATTGCCGGGGCACACCTCTCGCTATCTGCCGGTGGCCACACCGCGATGCAGGAGACCATCTCCGACGACGCCGGCCACTTCCGCTTCACACGCGTCCCGCCCGGCCCCTTCACGGTGATGATCACGTTGCGGGGCTTTGATACGGCCACGGCCTCAGGGGAGCTGCAGCCAGGCCAAGCCTTTGACTTGAGCCCGTTCGCCCTTGCTCTTTCCACCGTGAACGTCACCGTGAGCGCCGTGGTCTCCACCGAAGAGCTTGGGGTCGAGCAGGTAGAAGCTGAAGAGCAGCAGCGTTTCTTTGCCGTTTTCCCTAACTTTTTCGTCAGCTATAACTGGACCGCTCCCCCCCTGACGACGAGGCAGAAGTTTGCGCTCGCCACCAAAAACGCCAGCGACCCCGGCAACCTGCTGCTGGTCGGCACCGTTGCCGGGGTGCAGCAGGCGACAAATACCTTTCCCGGCTACAGCCAGGGAGCGAAGGGGTACGGTCGCCGCTACGGTGCCGACCTCGGCAACCTCGTCGCCGGCACCTACATGGGCGGTGCCATCCTGCCCACACTCTTTCATCAGGATCCGCGCTACTTCTGGAAGGGCACGGGGACGGTCCGGTCACGTTTCTTCTACGCGGTATCTACGGCTGTGATCTGCCGGGGCGACAACGGCCGCCGTCAACCCGCTTTCGCCGGTGTTCTCGGCGACCTGTCCGCGGGTGCGATCTCCAACCTTTACTACGACCCCTCCGATCGTAAGGGGGCGGCGCTCACCTTTCAGAACGGCCTGCTCGCCATCGCCGGCGACGCCATGAACAACGTCTTCCAGGAGTTCTTTCTGCGCAAGGTAACCAAAGAAGCCAAACCCAAAAAGCCTTAAGCCTTGCTCTGCCTTTTCTATCTCTGCCTTTCTCTGCCTCTGCCTTTTTCTACCTCTGCCTTTTTCTGCCTCTGCCTTTT